>JAUYKV010000034.1 GCA_030699825.1 Pseudomonas sp.
CGTAGGATGGGTTAGGCGCCCACAAATTGACCTGCTGCCAGCAGAATAACCGCGCCGTAACCCATCATGGATTTCAGCCACTACAATCGGATACAGGTATAAAACGCTCGATGGGTATCGCTGCGCTCAACGCCATCCTACAGTTATTGGCTCCGACAATATTTCGTAAAATTTTTATATATAAAACAATGAGTTATTTGTTGTTTGATGAGAGGGGCGGCTAGAACAAACCATCGCTTTCGAAGCGGCGAGCCTCGCGCTGCAGTTGGTAAACGAAGCGCTCGACCTGGCGTTGTTCCAGGCCGTTCATGCGGTGGAAGCGTACGCCGGCGAAGGTCGTGTCGAGTTTCTCTTCATACTGCACATGGCGCATTTCCACGGCAGTGGTCATCTCGCCGAAGGGCAGTTGAGCGGTAAAACTCTCATAAACCTGGCCAGAGTGCAGGCTGCTGACGACGTTGCCCGGCAGGCGCACTTTGCAGCCGGTGGCGGAGATATCCAGCAGTTGTCCCGCGATGGAGCTGCGCAACTTGGCGCCAGCCAGTTCGATCTTGACCTGGTCGGTTCGCTTGAGTTGTGCTCTGTAGGCATTTCGGCGCTGGTGGTAATGCACCTCTTCAGGCATCGGACTGAAATAGCAGCGTGCCCCCTGGTGTTCGGCTACCTGTACCGGCTGCAGACACTCCCAGGCAACACGCACGCCTTCATGGAAGGCTTCGATGCGAAAAGATTCGCCGTTCTGCAGAAAGCGCTCGGCATCGTTGGGGATCATCTCGTCGAGAATCAGGCGATTCTTGTCGCGATCGACTTCGATCAGGTAACTCTGAAAGCGTTGGTTGCGTTCGTGGAAGGTGATAATCAGAGGGTCGTGGTGCTGTTGCAGTTGACGCAGATTGGCCACGATTTCCACCGGGGCTTTAAGCACCATCGGTGGTTGCGGGCCATCGTCCTCGATAAAGGGGTTGGACACGGTCCAGAACTCTCCAGGCAAATACGGGGACACTAGAATGCTGGCATTGTGACAGCATTTTCTTCTGTGCCTTGTTATTTAGTGTTCAGGCCTGACTGAGCGGGCGCTGCTGGCCGATTCTAGCGGTACCGCCACGGCTGTCATAGAGGCTGGGGGTTTCTGCGCCGCGGAGAATGCCGAGCATGCTGCTGGTCGAGGCCTGGCTGGAACGAATCAAGCGGCCGTTACGCAGATTGGCCGCTTGGCAGCGTTCGAGCAGCCTGTGCAGTTGATCGCCGCGCTCGAGCAGTTCAGCGCCTTGGCTGGAGCGTTCGGCGAGGGCTTGCAGGCCGGCGCGGTCGGCGCTCAGCTGCAGGCTGAGCAGCAATTGGCTGCGTGCCCGGCCGTGTTGATCGAGTTGCGCCAGCAGTGGTTGCTTCTTCTCCAGGATGCTTTGCAGGCGGGCCAGGTCGCGTTCGCCAAGGGCCTGGTATTCCTCATCGACCAGTTCGAGCAGTTGCTCGGCACTGCCGATATCGTCGTTGAAAAGCTCAAGCAGGGTCATGTCGTGCATCGCAGGCTCTCGGATGTCAGCGGGCCGTGGCAGCGCTACTGTGCTGTTAGGCTAACACCCCGGCGCTGCTCTGGGACTAGCGCTGGGATTCGAAGTCGAGCAGTTTGCCGGCAACGCGCTGGCTGTCGACCTGGTAACTGCCGTCAAGGATCGCTTGTTTGAGCTGGGCAACCCGCTCTTTATTGACGGTTGGTTGCTCGGCCAGTTTTTCGCTGATTTTTTGCAGCTGTTGCGCTTCGCGACTGAATTGCACCGACTCCCCGCTCTTGCTGGCGTCTGCCGGCTGGGTCGGAGTTGCTGACGGGCTGGCCGCTTTATCGCTGATGGCTTCATTTCGGCCACCAGACTGAGCACCGCCCGCACGCCCTGAGTTAGCAGGGGTGGTGGCATTGTTTAGCCGGTTGAAGTCGATGACCATGATGCAAAACCTCGAACAGTATTTGGACGCTTACCTGGTTTCTCGGCCGATTCCGCAGAAACTTTAGAGAAATATCCGCTGTTTCAAGCAACAGTTTAACCACAGTCTGAAACATCGTCAGCCAACCTTCCCGGTAAACGCCTGTTTCAAGCTCATTTAGCTGAGAACAAGAGGCGAGAACCGCGGCTACATGGCCACTTCAACCTGACCGGGTCCAATCACCCGCGCTCTGACGACCCGTTTCGAGCGCTGGTTGCGCACCCTGATTTGTTTGCCGATGACCCCGTCCGACAGGGCTTCGCCTGGCATGCGCACGCTCATGTTGCCGCTGCGCGCGCTGATCACCACCTGATCACCTTTACGGATGGCCTCGGCTTGCTCGACGTGCGTCGGCGCCACCACCTGATCGGGCTGCAGTGGCCGCGTCAGTTTCTTGCCGACCGCCTGTTTGAGGCTGGTCAGATAGCCTTGATTGAGCAGGCCTACATCGCGTTCCACCAGGCTCACATCCATATCTGTCAGCACGGCCTCGCGCTTGATCGGACGGATCGCGGTGACCACGTCACGGTATAGCCTGACCTGCCCTGGGACGAAAACCGTCCAGGGTGAGCTGCCATCACAGCGTACCCGCATGGTGACGCGGCCAATCGGTTGGGCAGGGCTTTCCAGGCTGGTCGTCAATTCCTTGTCGCACAGCGGTAAGCGTAAGCGCGGATCGAGACGGTTGATTTCAACCTCATAGCGACCCTGAATTTCGCTGCGCTGCAGGTAATCGGTGACCGTCAGCTCAAGAAAGCGGTGGGTCGCGCCGATAAGCTCTTCAGGCAAAGTCGCAGCGGCAGGTGTCACTGAGCTGTAGCCGAGCGCGAGCAAAGCAGGTAAAACTGCCAGCCAATGGCGGCTTTTTGCCGGCAGGTATTGATGCCTGTGCCGATAAAAGTGTCGAGAAGTTGTCGTTTCTGCGTTCATGCAGAGTGGAAAGCAAGGCGCGTGCCGCTTGCTACGCCAAGCACAATGTGCGCGACTCAAACAGAGGGGTTTGGGCATGGCCGGTGTAATGGATTCGGTTAACCAGCGCACACAGCTGGTTGGACAGAATCGTTTGGAACTGCTGCTGTTCCGTCTCGATGGCGGGCAGCTTTATGGCATCAACGTATTCAAGGTGAAGGAGGTGCTGCAATGCCCCAAGCTCACCATCATGCCCAAATCCAGCCCTGTCGTGCGGGGTGTGGCGAGCATTCGCGGTGGCACTATCCCCATTCTCGATCTGTCCATGGCGACCGGGCGGCCACCGCTGCAGGATCTGAGCAACAGCTTCGTCATCATTACCGAGTACAACACCAAGGTTCAGGGCTTTCTGGTGCATGCGGTCGAGCGCATCGTCAACATGAACTGGGATGAAATCCACCCGCCACCCAAGGGTGCGGGGCGTGATCACTACCTGACTGCAGTGACCCGCCTGGACAATCAGTTGGTGGAAATCCTCGATGTAGAGAAAATTCTCGCCGAGGTGGCGCCGACGTCCGAGGTGATTTCTGCCGGTGTGATAAATGCCGAAACCCAGAGCAAGGCGCTGAGCAAGCACGTCCTGATCGTTGATGACTCATCGGTGGCGCGCAAGCAGGTGATTCGCTGCCTGCAAACCGTGGGGGTCGAGGTCACGGCGTTGAACGATGGTCGGCAAGCCCTGGATTACCTGCGCAATATGGCGGACGAGGGCAGGCATCCAAGCCAGGAGCTGCTGATGTTGATTTCCGACATCGAGATGCCGGAAATGGACGGCTATACCCTGACCGCAGAGATCCGCAGCGATGCGCGCATGCAGAAGTTACACATCCTCCTGCATACTTCGCTTTCCGGGGTGTTCAATCAGGCTATGGTGAAGAAGGTCGGCGCCGATGACTTTCTTCCCAAGTTTCGCCCCGATGACCTGGCATCGCGGGTGGTCGCACGTATCAACGAGGTCGATCAGAGCTAGTGAACGCAGGGGGCGGGCACCGTCGTTGCGTCGCGCAACAATAATCGAAGGTTATGGCGCTCACCGCGCCTGGCCTTTTTAACAGGCAAAATTAGCGGACAAAATGAATCGTCGAGTCTGTTTTTAACGCTGCATCGCCGAATGCAGCCGTTTTTGCTTCGGTTTGATGATAGGGCGCAGAGGGCATCTTTCAGTGCAACACTTTGATTGGCGAGGCCTGGCTAGTGTCTTCAGGTAATTTGGATTTTGAGCAGTTCCGGACCTTCCTGGAAAAAGCCTGTGGCATTTTGCTGGGCAGTAATAAGCAGTACCTGGTGTCCAGCCGACTGAACAAGTTGCAGGAACAGCACGGGATCAAGACCCTGGGGGAATTGGTGCAGCGCATGCAAAGCCAGCCGCGCAGCGGTTTGCGCGAGTTGGTGGTGGACGCCATGACCACCAATGAAACCCTGTGGTTTCGTGACACCTACCCCTTCGAAGTGCTGAAAAAGCGGGTCCTGCCCGAGTTGATCAAAGCCAATCCGGGCCAGCGCCTGCGCATCTGGTCGGCGGCCTGCTCGTCGGGACAGGAACCATATTCCCTGTCGATGAGCATCGACGAGTTCGAGAAAATCAATATCGGTCAGCTCAAGGCGGGGGTGCAAATTGTCGCCACCGATCTGTCTCCGTCGATGCTGGCCAATTGCAAATCCGGTGAGTACGACAGCCTGGCCATGGGGCGGGGCCTGTCGCAAGAGCGCTTGCAGCGTTATTTCGATCCGAAGGCACCGGGCCGCTGGGTGGTCAAGCCGGCGATCAAAAGCCGCGTCGAGTTTCGTCCGCTGAACCTGATGGACAGCTATGCCAGCCTGGGCAAGTTCGACATCGTGTTTTGCCGCAACGTGCTGATCTATTTTTCCGCCGATATGAAGAAAGACATCCTCACGCGCATCCATGCCATGTTGAAGCCGGGCGGTTATCTGTTCCTCGGCGCATCGGAGGCGCTCAACGGCCTGCCGGATCGTTATCAGATGGTGCAATGCAGCCCGGGGATCATCTACAAGGTCAAGTGAATCGCCCGCTGCGCGGGGTCCGAACATGAAACGGGAGGCCAGTGGCCTCCCGTTTTTCGTCAGGCGCGGCGGCAAGGTCCCGACCGGCTTGCCGGATTGTTTGCCATGGAGCGGAAAATCCTTGCCGCTCGACTTGCTTTAGGGGCAATAAATTTTATCAACTTATTGAAATATAAGATAAAAATATAAACGGCACGACCTTTGCTTAATGTCTTGTACGCAAAACAGGCAAGCCCAACGGCAAAGGTTCCTGACCATGAGCATCAGCTTCGATAGCGCACTCGGCATCCATGAAAAGGCTCTCGGCTTTCGCGCCCAGCGTGCCGAGGTGTTGGCCAACAACATCGCCAACGCCGATACGCCCAACTACAAGGCGCGCGATCTGGACTTCGCCGCGGTGCTGGCCGAGCAGAGCGCCAATACCCAGCGTGGTTCGGCCGGTCTGGCCCGCACCAACAGCCGGCATATCGCCGCAGAGGGCGTGGCCATGGGCAGTGCCAGCCTGGCCTACCGCATCCCCTCGCACCCGTCGATCGATCAGAACACCGTCGACGTGCAAGTCGAGCAGTCCACTTACGCGGAAAACGCGGTGAATTTCCAAGCCAGCTTCACCTTCCTCAACAGCAAGTTCAAAGGGCTGGTCAGCGCCCTGCGCGGCGAATAAAGGAGCCTGATGCCATGTCACTCGCCAGTGTTTTCAATATCGCCGGAACCGGCATGAGTGCCCAGAGCACTCGTCTGAATACCATTTCCAGCAACATCGCCAACGCCGAAACGGTGTCGTCGAGCGTCGATCAGACCTACCGCGCACGCCATCCGGTATTCGCTACCGTGTTCCAGCAGTCCGTGGGCGATGGCAGCGGTTCGCTGTTCGCCGAGCAGGGTCAGGCCGGCAGCGGCGTGCAGGTGCTGGGCATCGTCGAGGATCAGAGCAGCCTGGTGCCGCGCTACGAGCCGAACCACCCGGCGGCCGATGAGGGCGGCTATGTGTACTACCCCAACGTCAACGTGGTCGAGGAAATGGCCGACATGATTTCCGCCAGCCGGGCATTCCAGACCAACGTCGAGATGATGAACACGGCCAAACAAATGTTGCAGCGCGTACTGACCCTGGGTCAGTAAATCGCACGAAGGGGATACGGCATGAGCACGGTAAATGGCGTCAGTTCGGCACTCGATCAATACCAGATCAAGAGCGACACCACGGCCAATAAAGAATTGGGCAAGAACGAGTTTCTCAACTTGCTGGTGGCGCAACTGAATAACCAGAACCCTCTGGAGCCGCAGAGCAATGGCGAGTTCATTGCCCAGCTGGCGCAGTTCAGCCAGGTCGAAGGCATCGAGAAACTCAATACCAGCATGGGTTCGCTGCTGTCCGGCTACCAGTCCTCCCAGGCGTTGCAGGCCTCATCCCTGGTCGGCAGTAAGGTCATCATTCCGACCGACAAGGCGCTGGTCGATACCAGCGAAAGCTTCAAGGCCAGCCTGCTGCTACCAACCAGCAGCAGCAACGTCTACGTCAACGTCTACGACAAGGCCGGGACCGCGGTGAGCCGGATCAACATGGGCGAGCAGGCTGCCGGCAATGTCAGCTTTATCTGGGACGGCAAAGACGCCAGCGGCAATTTGTTGCCGCCCGGCACCTACAAGTTCGAGGCGCAGGCCACCTACGAAGGCGAGACCCAAGCGCTTGGCACCATGCTCCCGGCCAACGTCGACAGCGTGGTACTGGGCGGCAGCGAGTTGATGCTCAACCTGGCGGGGCTCGGCAGTGTGCCGCTCTCCCAGGTGCAGGTCATCGGTGAGTAATTTCAGAGTTTTAATCGCCGGCCAAACCGGCAAAGGAGACTTCCATGGCGTTCAATATCGGTCTTAGCGGCCTGCGCGCTGCGACCAGCGATCTCAACGTGACCGGCAACAACATCGCCAACGCCGGTACGGCTGGCTTCAAGCAGTCGCGTGCCGAGTTTTCCGATGTCTATGCGGCTTCGGTGAACGGTTCCGGCAAGAACCCGCAGGGTAGCGGTGTGCTGCTGAGCAATGTGTCGCAGCTGTTCAACCAGGGCAATGTCAACTCCACGCAAAACTCCCTGGATCTGGCGATCAACGGTAACGGCTTCTTCCAGACCAGCAACAACGGCGAGGTCAGCTACACCCGTGCAGGCTATTTCGGGACCGATCGCGATGGCTTTATGGTCAATAACTTCGGCTACAAGCTGCAGGGCTATGCCGTCGATGGCAACGGCAACCTGCAGAATGGCGTGATCAGCGATCTGCGTATCGAGACCGCGAGCCAGGCCCCGAAGGCGACCACGACGCTGAATCAGACGTTCAATCTGAACTCGACCAATACGGTGCCGACCAATACGCCGTTTGATCCGAGCGATCCGACCACCTACAACTCCTCCACCTCGACCAATATTTACGACACTCAGGGCAATGCCCATGTGCTGACCCAGTATTTTGTTAAGAGTGAGTCGAACGAGTGGCAGATGAACGTGCTGGTCGACGGTCGCAGCCCTTTGACACCTGACGCGGCGGACTCAACAGGCACCGAGCCTTTGCGTTATCAGGTGAATTTCAATGCATCTGGTCAGCTCAGCCAGCTAGCGCCCATCACCGATATAACTACTTCACCACCTACCTTGGGAGCGCTGACCAGTCCGGCCGGGAAATTCACGCTCAGCGGTTGGAATCCAGCAGCTCCAGATGCAGCATCGGCATCGGGATGGTCGCAGAACGGCGCCGAAAGTAACCCAAGTGGCATTGTGGTCGACCTTCGCAGTTCCACCCAGTTCTCCAGCTCCTTCGCGGTCAACGCCGTCAGCCAGGATGGCTACACCACCGGCCAACTGGCGGGGCTGGAAATCGACGACACCGGGGTGATTTTCGCCCGCTACACCAACGGCCAATCCAATGTGCAGGGGCAGGTGATTCTGGCCAGCTTCGCCAACGTGCAGGGCCTGACTCCGGTGGGTAAGACCGCCTGGGTGCAGTCCTTCGCCTCCGGCGAACCGGTGGTGGGAACGCCGCGCAGCGGCACCCTCGGCGCCTTGCAGTCCGGCGCCCTGGAAGACTCCAACGTCGAGCTGTCCGACCAGTTGGTCAACCTGATCGTCGCCCAGCGCAACTACCAGGCCAACGCCAAGACCATCGAAACCGAAAGTTCGATTACCCAGACCATCATCAACCTGCGCTGATAGCGCGTAGCGCCCGAGCATCACCGATTTATCGGTGTAGCCCGAATAAGCCCCGGCGCAATCCGGGGCGCGGTTGCGCAGGTGCTGGAGTGTTCAGGGTTTACCCAGGTCGCGGCGATATCAATACCGTAGCCTGGATGAGCTCTAGCGTGATCCGGGAAGTGCATTCCCGGATTGCGCCAAGGCTTATCCAGGCTACGAAGCTGGGTGATGTAGCCTGCCCCGGCGCAATCCGGGGCGTGGTTGTGCAGGTGCAGGGGTGTTCAGGGTTTACCCAGGTCGTGGCGATATCAATACCGTAGCCCGGATGAGCTCTAGCGTGATCAGGGAAGTGCATTCCCGGATTGCGCCAAGGCTTATCCAGGCTACGAAGCTGGGTGACGTAGCCTGCCCCGGCGCAATCCGGGGCGCGGTTGCGCAGGCGCTGGAGTGTTCAGGGTTTACCCAGGTCGTGGCGATATCAATACCGTAGCCCGGATGAGCTCTAGCGTGATCAGGGAAGTGCATTCCCGGATTGCGCCAAGGCTTATCCAGGCTACGAAGCTGCGCTGGCTGTTGCGGGAAGTTCTGCTGAATGTCCGCGACCTGTAGGAGTCGGCGATAGGCAATGGCTTTGCCGTCGGCGGCAATAGTTCGCCGACCTCATTTTGAAGGGCTCCTTGTGGGGCCTTTTCTGCATTCTAAAATCTAATATTTTTCAATGTCTTATGATTGTTGCTCGAGACTGGCACGCCGCTTGCTCTGTTACTTGTCATAGAGCAGCGGGCGTCACGCCCACCTCGGAGGATGACCATGGACAAGATGCTGTACGTCTCCATGACTGGAGCCCACAACAACAGCCTGGCCCAGAGTGCCCACGCCAATAACCTGGCGAACATCTCGACCAACGGCTTTCGTCGCGACTTCGAGCAGGCGCGCTCGATGCAGGTCTTCGGCGACACGCTGCCGGCGCGGGTCTATGCCATGACCGAGCGCCCCGGTACCGACTTCACCCCCGGCACTCTGCAGGAAACCGGTCGCGACCTGGATGTGGCGATCGGCGGGCGCGGTTGGCTGGCGGTGCAGGCCGCCGACGGCAGCGAGGCCTATGTGCGCACCGCGAGCCTGAATATTGACGCCCTTGGGGTGTTGCGTACCGGCAACGGTTTGCCGGTGATGGGCAATGGTGGGCCGATTGCCGTACCGCCGGAGCAGAAGATCGAGATCGGCCAGGACGGCACCATCAGCATTCGCGCCCTCGGCGAAGGCCCCAGCGTGTTGGCCGAAGTCGACCGGCTGAAGCTGGTCAATCCCGACCTGAAACAGATGGAGAAGGGCAGCGACGGCCTGATCCGCTACAAGGGTGCAGGGCCGGTGCAGGCCGATGCCACGGTGCAGGTGACCTCCGGCTTTCTCGAATCGAGCAACGTCAATGCGGTGGAGGAGATGACTGCGATCCTCTCCCTGTCTCGCCAGTTCGAACTGCAAGTGAAGATGATGCGCACCGCCGAAGACAATGCGGCCGCTGTGGCGCGGGTTTTGCAAATTAGCTAATTACCAGCACGCAGCGCCTTTAAAATGGCGCTCGAGGAGAATCTATATGCTTCCGGCACTGTGGGTCAGCAAGACCGGTCTGTCCGCCCAGGACATGAACCTGACCACCATTTCCAACAACCTGGCCAACGTCTCGACCACCGGTTTCAAGCGCGACCGGGCCGAGTTCGAAGACCTGCTGTACCAGATCCGTCGCCAGCCAGGCGGCCAGTCCAGCCAGGACAGTCAGCTGCCGTCCGGTTTGCAGCTGGGTACTGGTGTGCGCGTTGTCGGCACGCAGAAAATCTTCACCGCCGGCAGCCTGCAAACCACCGAGCAGCCCCTGGACATGGCGGTCAACGGTCGCGGTTTCTTCCAGGTGCTGATGCCCGATGGCACGGTGTCCTATACCCGTGATGGCAGCTTTCACCTCAATTCGGACGGCCAGGTCGTCACCTCCAACGGTTATGCCCTGGAGCCGGCGATCGTCCTGCCCAACGAAGTGCGCACCTTCACCGTCGGCGAGGACGGCACGGTGTCGGTGACCACTACCGGCAATCCGCAGCCACAGGTCGTCGGCAACCTGCAGACCGCCGACTTCATCAACCCGGCGGGGCTGGAAGCGATCGGCAGCAACCTGTTCCTGGAAACCGCCGCCAGCGGTGCACCGCAGGTCGGCACCCCGGGCCTCAACGGCCTGGGCACCACCCTGCAGAACACCCTGGAAAACTCCAACGTCAGCGTGGTCGAGGAGTTGGTCAACATGATCACCACCCAGCGCGCCTACGAGATGAACTCGAAAGTCATCTCCACCGCCGACCAGATGCTGGCCTTCGTTTCGCAGAATCTTTAATCGCTGAGGACGGGCATTAGCCCGCCCCTGGCTCGATACAAAACGCCGTGAGGTAGTGATTATGAACCGGCTGGTAATAGTGCTCTCGATGCTGGGTCTTGCCGCCCTGAGCGGCTGCGTCGCGCCGGCGGCGAAGCCCAACGACCCCTATTACGCGCCGGTACTGCCGCGCACGCCGTTGCCGGCGGAGCAGAACAACGGCTCGATTTATCAGGCCGGCTTCGAGAACAACCTGTTCGACGACCGCAAGGCCTACCGCGTCGGCGACATCATCACCATCACCCTCAACGAGCGCACCCAGGCCAGCAAGAATGCCGGTTCGCAGATCCAGAAGGACAGCAGCGCCGAGATCGGCCTGACTTCGCTGTTCGGTGGTGCGGTATCGGCGGCCAACCCGTTTACCAACAATCAGCCGTTGTCGCTGAGTGCCGAGTACGGCGCCAACCGCGACACCAAGGGCGATAGCAAGGCGGCCCAAGGCAACAGCCTGAGCGGTTCGATCACCGTGACCGTGGCCGAGGTATTGCCCAACGGCATTCTGTCGATCCGCGGCGAGAAGTGGATGACCCTCAACACCGGCGATGAACTGGTGCGCATTGCCGGCCTGGTACGCGCCGACGATATCGCCACGGACAACACCGTCGCCTCGACCCGTATCGCCGATGCGCGCATCACCTACTCGGGCACCGGCGCCTTCGCCGATGCCAGCCAGCCGGGTTGGCTCGATCGTTTCTTCGTCAGCCCGCTGTGGCCGTTTTGAACAGGATGACGCCGATGACCAGCGATGCCCGCGACAGCGTGACGTGTAGCAAGATCGCCGGTATGGCCCGCGCCTGCATACTGCTGCTGGGCGTGCTGCTGTGCCTGCCGGCGCAAGCCGAGCGGCTCAAGGACCTGGCCAGCATCCAGGGCGTGCGCAGCAACCAGTTGATCGGCTACGGCCTGGTGGTTGGCCTCAATGGCAGCGGCGACCAGACCACCCAGACGCCGTTCACCGTGCAGACCTTCAACAACATGATGGCGCAGTTCGGCATCAAGGTGCCGCAAGGCGGCAACGTGCAGCTGAAGAACGTCGCCGCGGTGTCCATCCATGCCGACTTGCCGGCGTTCGCCCGGCCGGGGCAGACCATCGACATCACCATTTCCTCCATCGGCAACGCCAAGAGCCTGCGCGGCGGCAGCCTGCTGATGGCGCCACTCAAGGGCATCGACGGCAATGTCTACGCCATCGCCCAGGGCAATCTGGTGGTCGGTGGTTTCGATGCCGAAGGCGGCGACGGTTCGCGGATCACCGTCAACGTGCCTTCGGCCGGGCGCATTCCCGGCGGTGCTACGGTCGAGCGCTCGGTGCCCAGCGGTTTCAACCAGGGCAACAGCCTGACCCTCAACCTCAATCGCCCGGACTTCACCACGGCGAAGAACATCGTCGACCAGATCAACGACCTGCTCGGCCCCGGTGTCGCCCAGGCGCTCGACGGCGGCTCGATCCGCGTCAGTGCGCCGCTCGATCCGAATCAGCGGGTGGACTACCTGTCGATTCTGGAAAACCTCGAAGTCGAGGTCGGCCAGGCGGTGGCCAAGATCATCATCAACGCGCGCACCGGCACCATCGTCATCGGCCAGAACGTGCGAGTGCAGCCGGCGGCCGTGACCCATGGCAGCCTCACGGTCACCATCACCGAAGACCCCATCGTCAGCCAGCCGGAAGCCCTTTCCGGCGGCCAGACGGCGGTGGTGCCGCGCTCGCGGGTGAACGCCGACCAGGAGGCCAAGCCGATGTTCAAGTTCGGCCCCGGCACCACCCTGGATGAAATCGTCCGGGCGGTGAACCAGGTGGGCGCATCGCCCTCCGACCTGATGGCCATCCTGGAGGCGCTCAAGCAAGCCGGCGCCCTGCAGGCCGACCTGATCGTGATTTGAGGTATAGGTTATGGATTCTCGACTCTCGGCCGGTTTGCTCGGCAGCGTCAACAGTAACAGCCCGCTGGACAGCGGCGCCTTCACCGACCTGAACCGGCTCAACCAGTTCAAGGTCGGTGGCGACAGCGAAAAGAACATTCGCAAGGTGGCGCAAGAGTTTGAATCGCTGTTTCTCAATGAAATGCTCAAGGCCATGCGCTCGGCCAACGAAGTGTTCGCCGAAGGCAACTTCATGAACAGCAACGAGAGCAAGACCTACCAGGACATGCACGACCAGCAGCTGTCGGTGACCCTGTCGAACAACCAGAACGGCATCGGCCTGGCCGACGTACTGGTGCGGCAGATGTCGCAGATCAAGGACGCCGGCAGTCGGCCCAACCCCTTCGCCCAGGTCGACCAGCCGGTGCCGAGCGCGCCGAGCAAGCCCTTGGCCAGGGTCGACAGCAGCCGCGACGACTCATCCCTGCTCAACCAGCGGCGCCTGTCGCTGCCGAGCAAACTCGGTGACCGGCTGATGGCGGGCATCCTGCCGACGGCCGGCGTGGCGGATGCACAGCCACTGGCGCAAAACGACTGGATCCCGGCCAAGGCGTTTGCCGCCCCCGCCGACAAGGCCCTGAGCCTGAATGGCGCGGATGCCATCAGCGGCCGGCGTCTGGCCCAGGCACCGGGCAAGACGGCGTTCGCCTCGAAGGACGAATTTATCGCCGCCATGCTGCCGATGGCCGAGCAGGCCGCCGAGAAGATCGGCGTCGATGCGCGCTACCTGGTGGCCCAGGCCGCGCTGGAAACCGGTTGGGGCAAGTCGATCATCCGCCAGCAGGACGGCACCAGCAGCCACAACCTGTTCGGCATCAAGAGCCACAACAGCTGGGACGGCGAGTCGGCACGGGTGCTGACCACCGAATACCAGGGCGGCAAAGCGGTCAAGGAGGCGGCGTCCTTCCGCGCCTACGACTCCTACGCCCACAGCTTCGAAGACTACGTGAGCTTCTTGCAGAGCAACGGCCGCTACGAAAAAGCCCTCAATGCCACGCAGAACCCCGAACAGTTCGCCCGCGAGTTGCAGAAGGCCGGTTACGCCACCGACCCGCAATACGCGCGCAAGATCGGCCAGATCGCCCGGCAGATGCAGACCTACCAGGCCGTCGCCAGCGTCGACAGCCCGCAGACCAGGACCTAAGCCATGGCCGATCTACTGAGCATTGGCCTGTCCGGACTGTCCGCCAACAAGACCTCGCTGGCGGTCACCGGGCATAACATCACCAACGTCAACACCCCTGGGTTTTCCCGCCAGGACACGGTGCAGGCCACGCGCAATCCGCAGTTCAGCGGTGCCGGCTACATTGGTTCGGGCACCACCCTGACGGATATCCGCCGCACCTACAGCGAGTTCCTGACCACCCAGGTGCGCAGCAGCACCGCCCTCAGCTCCGACGTCGAGGCATACCGAAGCCAGATCGAGCAGCTCGACTCGCTGCTGGCCGGCACCACCACCGGCATCACGCCCTCGCTGCAGAAGTTCTTCTCGTCCCTGCAGACGGCCGCCGAAGACCCGGCCAACATCCCGGCGCGGCAACTGGTGCTGTCCGAAGCGGAAGGCCTGGCCAGGCGCTTCAATACGGTGTCCGACCGGATCAACGAACAGAACGAGTTCATCAACAAGCAGATGGTTGCCGTCAGCGACCAGGTCAATCGCCTGGCCACCTCGATCGCCGGCTACAACGATGCCATCGCCAAGGCCGCGGCCAACGGCCAGCAACCCAACGACCTGCTCGATGTGCGCGAAGAGGCGATCCGCCAACTGTCCACCTATGTGGGCGTGACCGTGGTGGCGCAGGATGACAACTCGCTCAACCTGTTCGTCGGCTCCGGCCAGCCGCTGGTGGTGGGCAGCACCACCAGCCGCCTGGAAGTAGGGCCGGGGCAGGGCGATCCGACCCGTTTCGAAGTGAACTTCGTCAGCGGCGGCTCGCGCCAGGGCATCACCTCCCTGCTCAGCGGTGGCGAACTGGGCGGGCTGATTCGCTACCGCGCCGAGAGCCTGGACCCGACCCTCAACTCCCTGGGGCGACTGGCCCTGGCGGTCAGCGACCAAGTCAACACCCAGCTCGGCCAGGGCCTGGACCTGAAAGGCCAGGTGGGCACCGCGCTGTTCGGCGATTACAACGACACGGCGCTGGCCCAGCTAAGGGTGCGGGCGTTTTCCACCAATACCGGCAACGTCCAGCCGGCGCTGGATATCACCGACAGTAGCGTGCTGACTACCAGCGACTACCGGCTGGAACTCACAGGTACAACAGTGCCGGCAACCTTCCAGGCGCGTCGCTTGAGCGATGGCGCGGTGATGACCGTGAGTCCGAACCCGCCTGGCGCTTATCCCGCCACCCTGGCTTTCACCGATGCGGCTGGTCGCGACCAAGGCTTCGAGCTGGCTCTCGATTCCGCTCCGGCGGCGGCGGACAAGTTTCTCCTGCAGCCGACCCGGCGGGGCGCCACGACCATTAGCGCCCAGTTGGATCAGCCCGATCAGTTGGCATTTGCCGCGCCGGTGCGCTCCGAAGCCGAGTTGCAGAATCGCGGTAATGGAACGATTAGCCAGCCTGATCTGCAGGCGATGGGGGCGTCCTCTACCCCTATGGATGCGCTGAAGACTGCATTAACGCCCGCAGTGACGCTGGCCTACGATGCCGTCAACAGTACATTCACTGTGCCGGCAGGTACTACGCTCACCCGAATCAATGCGAACGGTACAAACGCAACGACCACCACGTTTCAGGAAGGACAGCAGAACACTTACAAGCTGCAATTAGCAGATGGCAGTACTGTACGAATGACGCTCAGTGGCCGCCCGCAGGAGGGTGACAAGTTCACTGTGGGCTTCAATCAAAACGGCGTATCGGACAACCGCAACGCCCTGAAATTAGTCGATCTGCAGAACAAGCAGACCGTAGGCGTGGACCCGTCAGTGGGCATCAGCACCGGCGTCAGCTTCACCGACGGCTATGGCGATCTGGTCGAACGGGTTGGCACCCTGACAGCCCAGGCCCGGCAGGACGGCGAAGCGACCGGCGCCATCCTCAAGCAGGCGACCAACAACCGCGACTCGTTGTCCGCGGTCAACCTCGACGAAGAGGCCGCCAACCTGATCAAATTCGAGCAGTACTACAACGCCTCGGCCCAGGTCATTCAAGTTGCGCGCTCTTTGTTCGATACCCTGATCAATACATTCAGATAAAAGTGCGCCGCTATCAGGCGCGCACAGAACAATCCCCTCGCCCTCCGGGAGAGGGCTAGGGTGAGGGGCTGTTAGTAGCGGCCAGACTCCGGATTGCACCAAGAGGCTCAAGCATGCGCATCTCCACCATCCAGGCATTCAACAACGGAGTCGCCGGCATCCAGCGCAACTACGCCAATGCCACCCGCACCCAGGAGCAGATCAGCACCGGCAACCGCATCCTCACCCCGGCGGACGACCCGGTCGCCTCGGTGCGCCTGCTGCAACTGGAGCAGCAGCAGAACGTGCTGACCCAGCACAAGGACAACCTCACCGCGGCGAACAACAGCCTGACCCAGGAAGAAGTCACCCTCAACTCGGTAAACACCATCCTCCAGCGCGTGCGCGAGCTGGCGGTGCAGGCGGGTAATGGCGCGCTCAGCCAGGCGGATCGTCAGTCCATCGCGGCGGAACTGGGGGCGCGCGAGGAAGAACTGTTCGGCCTGATGAACACCCGCAATGCCCGCGGCGAGTACCTGTTCGCCGGTTTTCAGGGCAAGACCCAACCCTTCGTCCGCGAGGGCGATGGCAGCTACAGCTATCAGGGTGATGAGGGCCAGCGCAAATTGCAGGTGGCCAGTTCGCTGGATCTGGCGATCAGCGACAGCGGCAAGAAAATCTTCCAGAACGTCATCGACGCCGGACGCTTGGCCAGCGCGGTGACTACCAGCCCGCTCCCGGCGGGCTCGACGCTGGGAGTATCGGCACCGCTGGTGCAGGACGAGGTAGCCTTCGCCGCCATGCCTTTCCCCAGCGCTGGCATCGGCATCCGCTTTACCTCAGCGACCCAGTACGAGGTATACGACCTCGGCGCAACGGCACCCGCGCCCGCATTGACGAGCGGCGTGGTCGATGACGATCCGGACACCCAGGACGAAGTGGTTTTTGCCGGGGTGCTGGTCAAGTTCGAGGGCGTTCCGGCGGGTGGCGAGAACATCGAGATCACGCCGAGGATCGACCCGTTGACCGGACAGAGCCAGCAGAAGCAAGGCATCTTGTCGACCATCGCCAATTTACGTACTGCTCTGGAAAATCCTGCAACGGGTTCGCAGGTGAACGATGCGGTGGCTGTGGCCCTGACCAACCTCGATCACGGCATGACCACTGTGGACAGCGTGCGCGGCGAAATCGGCGCACGCCTGAACATCATCGACTCGACCCAGACCGATAACGAAGACGTCACCCTGGTCAACAAGTCCGTGCAAGCCGACCTGCGCGAACTGGACTACGCCGAAGCCCTGTCGCGGCTGTCGTTCCAGAGCATAGTGCTGGAGGCGTCGCAGCAGAGTTACGTCAAGATTGCCGGGCTCAGCCTGTTCAACCAGTTGCGCTGACGGTTCGCCTTAGTTGCTCTTGAGGGCCGGTTGGGCGCGTTGCTTTTGCTTGCAGAATCAATGGGGTCACAGTAATTGATTTAGGCCACGAACAAGGCGTGGGTTTTGGGCGATGATCGGTTCAAGGCCCAAATCGGAGCCAAGACGGGACGGCAGGCTGTACCTTTGGGGAGGCGATAGAAAGTCTGCGGAATATCGGGAAGCTAAGAATCAAGGACACTGATCCTATTGATTACTAAGCGGTAGCGTGCAGGATCTTCACCTCATTCTCCAGGACTTGCTGGACGAACTGGTTGAGGCTCACTCCAAGGCTGGCGGCCGTTTCGGCTACCTCGGCGTGCAGGTCCTCGGGTAGGCGCAGTTGAAACTTGCCGGAGTAATGCTTCAGCGGTTCGATGCCTTTCTCTGCACACACCTCCAGGAACACGCGCAGTGACGTCGCGCCCTCCTGCTTAAGGGCTGCCACGCTATCCGCGTAGAAGTCGGCTCCGCCGTTCAGGTTGATGAACTCACCCCGGAACATCCCCAACTCTGGATCGAACTGGATCACGGCGCGGTGGCCATCGATGATCATGACGTTGTTCATGGTGTTACTCCGTTTGCTTCAAGCCATTTGCGAACACTGGCTACTGCGCCTTTGTCGGTGTCCGGCGAGGGATGGGGTCGGTGAAAGACCTGAACCTGGCCGCACCACAAGACAGCTACTCGCGAACCTTCGCGCTCGGTGATTTCTGCGCCCAGCTCGATGAAGAGCTTTTCGATCTTTGACCACTTGATGGTTCCGGATACGGGCCTGGCGAATATCACCCTCAGAACATCACTGTTCTTGTACTTCCTTTCTGACATTGGTGAGGTACTCAGATTTGATAGAATAGTACCACGATTTGGTACTGTGTAAGGGCTGCTTCGATGGTACCGGGGCTGTGCCATAAATGCGTGGGTTAGCCGCATGCAGCCATTACCCGACATCACACCACCAGGGGCGCGGCGTAACCCACCATCGGCGCAACGCGGTCGATTGCTTGGTGGGTTACGCGCCGCGCCATGATCGCGTCCGGGATAGCGGCCGGCGTACCGCGCCGCTATCCCATGAAGCCAAGGCGGGGTGGCGGGTTGTTCCCCTGAGGAGGCGATAGAAAGTCTGCGGAATATCGGGAGGCTAAGAATCAATGGCACTGACTCTATCGATTATGGGCGAACTTTAGTCCCGTCTTGGGACTGGTGCGGACGCGGGTTCGATGGTTCCCACGCTCTGCGTCCGCCGTGCCGAGACGCTCTGAGCCTCGAGCTGAATGCCCGCGCGGACGGTTTGACGCCTTGACGTGGGTGCGATCGATCAAACGGCTTGGTGTATAGCTGCTTATGCGACCCTCCAGAACAATTTTCAGCGCGGCCACTGATAGACGGCCGGACAGAAAACAACTAGCGTAGCGTTAGGTATTACCTTTTGCTCAGGAGGCTGCAGTATGGCAACGGCAACATCCATCAAACTCGATGATGAGCTGAAAAAGCGCGTGCAGCACCTGGCCGAAGCGCGCCGCCGCACTTCGCACTGGATCATGCGCGAGGCCGTCGCGCAGTACGTCGAGCGTGAGGAAAAGCGTGAAGCGTTCCGGCAGGACACGCTCAAGGCATGGGAAGAATTTCAGGCGACCGGTCTGCACGCGACCGCTGAGGAAGTTGATAAGTGGCTTTCCAGCTGGGGCAGTGAAAGCGAGTTGCCTGCGCCCATATGCTACAAGTAATTTTCGCGCCGGCCGCAATCCGGGACATACAACGGCTGCGGGAGTTTCTACGGCCCAAGAACGCTGACGCTGCAAGGCGAGCCGGCGAGACGATCCTGCAGGGTGTGCGAATGCTCGGGGTGCAGCCTCGCATCGGCCGCCCGGTCGAGGACTTGCCCGACGAGTACCGCGAGTGGCTGATTGACTTCGGGGGCAGTGGCTATGTGGTTCGCTACCGCCTCGCTGGCGACACGGTCACGATCTTGGCCGTTCGCCACCAGAAAGAGCTGGGCGATTGAATGGCTACATCGCAAGGGCGCGCTTGAAGGCAATCAAGAGGTGAATCATGGCCACTAGTGCTTTTTATGACCTGTTCTCCCCCGAGGAGGCGGTCGAGCTGGAGATTCGTGCGGCCCTGCTGAGCGGCCTGCAAGACTGGTTGGTGCGGGTCGAGTTGACGCAACAGGACGCCGCTGAACGCCTGCGCACGACGCAAGCGCGGGTTTCGGATATCAACAACGGCAAGATCAGTAAGCTGAGCATTGATTTGCTGATCAAGCTGGCGGCCCGCGCGGGCTTGCATCCGCAGGTTCGGCTTGAGGCTGCGGCATAATGTGCCGGCTGCCTGCGCAGCAGCGCGCCGCTGACATGCCGTGGGAGGGGCCGGGCGGCGTTCCGTTTTAGCCGCGATGGGCCTTGCAGGCGCTGAAAGCATCGCAACCGTAGCAGACCCGGATGGGTTAGCCGCCACAGCGCTTCGATCAAGCCAGCGTTGTGCGTGCGGCGTAACCCATCATCTGCGGCGTACCGGCTGACGCCATGTTGGGTTACGCGGCGCTTGAGGGCTGAGTTTGATTCAGGAAAGCGGCCCGCCGCTAACCCAACCTACGGGCTACAGTACGGTGGCGCGTTTGTGAGACGGGACTCGTCCGCGAACTGCAGTGCAGTGGTGCTCTTGTAGGAGGGGACTTGTCCGCGATCGCCGCAGGCCCAGGGGCAAGTAGATGGTTCCCACGCTCTGCGTGGTAACCCCGATCAAGACGCGCTGCATCCGTCGTACCTAGACGTGGAGCGTCTCTGTCTATATGCCCACGCGGATAGTTCGACGCCTCGACCTGGGAGCGATCAGCATCCACCCGAGGACCCGCCGAAAACCCGGCAAAATGTCCAGATGACACTCCTTCCCGAGCTAACCGCTTGTTGTCCATCAAGAAAAAACTTTCGCTGAATATGGCAAAAAGCCCCTAAAGCATCCTGGCTTAGCGCCGATAAAGATTACGAATGCGAAGTAACTGGGGTGCCTGAGCCAGGCAACCGCCCAACAGCTCGCACCACCCAGCTACCTTTAAGTACCAGCCCATTGGAGGCAAACACCATGGCCCTTACCGTCAATACCAACGTCGCGTCGCTCAATACCCAGCGCAACCTGAATGCGTCTTCCAATGCGCTGAGCACTTCCCTGCAGCGTCTGTCCACCGGTAGCCGCATCAACTCTGCCAAAGACGATGCCGCCGGCCTGCAAATCTCCAACCGCCTGACCAGCCAGGTCAACGGCCTGGGTGTGGCAGTACGTAACGCCAACGACGGCATTTCCCTGTCGCAGACCGCGGAAGGCGCCCTGCAGCAGTCCACCAACATCCTGCAGCGTATGCGCGACCTGTCCCTGCAATCGGCTAACGGCAGCAACTCCACTACTGAGCGTCAAGCACTGAACCAAGAAGTGGGCCAGCTCAAAGAAGAGCTGAACCGTATCGCCGAGACCACAACCTTTGGTGGTCAGAAGCTGCTGAATGGCGAGTTCGGAAGCAAGCAATTTCAGGTTGGCGCCAATGCCAACGAAACCATTGCGGTACAGATCAATTCCGCTAGCGCTCGTGACATTGGCGCCAACCGCGCAGACCTTGCCGGTAGCGCTGTTGGAGTGGTTGCTGCTGGCACTACTGCTCCGGTTGCTGGCATTGGTGGTACCGCCACTCTGACAATCACCGGCCCATCCGGTAGTGCGACTACCGCTAACATTGGCCTCGGCTCCGCAGCAGCGGCGGCCTCCGCTGTCAACCTGACCTCGGGTACCACGGGCGTAAGCGCAGATGCACGCACTGGTGTTGAGATCTCCGGTCTGTCTCATGCCGGCAATACTTCATTTACCCTGACCGGCGATACCTCCGGAGGCGCCGTCGCGATCAATGCCGTGATTGCCGACCCCACCAACCTGAGCGATCTGGCCGCTGCGATTAACGCCCAGAGCTCGAAGACGGGTGTCACCGCCACGCTGACCAGCAATAATTCCAAGATCGAACTGATCAACGAAAAGGGTGATGACGTTATCATTGAAGGCTTTGTTAACGATGGTGACGCTGCGAGCCAGGTTGATTTGAAAGCCATTGACTATGACGGCGTGGTCGGTTCTGGTGCCACTCTGGTAACTGGTGCGGGTAATGACAGTGCGCGGGTTTCCGGCAATATCCGCCTGGATAGCAGTGGTGCTTTCCAGGTGACCAGCGCAGGCGCTAATGCTGCAACAGTTGCAGCTGCCGGTACTAATATTTCCACCTTGGCCCAAGTGGCCGACGTGAATATCAGCACCGCAAACGGCGCGCAGAGCGCTATCTCGGTAATCGACGCCGCCATCGCGGGTATCGACAAGAACCGTGCTTCTCTGGGTGCTACGCAAAACCGCTTCGAGAACACCATCACCAACCTGCAGAGCATCTCGGAAAACGTATCGGCAGCGCGTGGCCGGATTCAGGACACCGACTTCGCCGTGGAAACCGCGAATCTGAGCAAGAACCAGATCCTGCAACAGGCCGGCACCGCGATCCTGGCCCAGGCCAACCAGTTGCCGCAGGCAGTACTCAGCCTGCTGCGTTAAGCTCAGCGGCAAGTTGGTGTAAACCTCGGGGGGTAGTGCCTGGCACTACTCCCCGCTTTGCCATTTGAGGTGAGGTTATGGATATCAATGCAATAGGCGGTTTGTCGCAGTCAAGCGCAGCGGCTCGTCCGGCTCGGCCTGATAGCGACCAGCAGATCGACAATGTGCGTGTCGCGACCTTGGTGCAGGCTGAAAAGCCCCAGCCAGCCAGCCCGCAGGTACAAGGTAGAGCGTCGATGGAAGAGGCGGTATCGAGCATCAAGGCGTTTGCCCAGAGCATTCAGCGCAACCTGAATTTCGCCCTGGACGACTCGACTGGTCGGGTGGTGGTCAAGGTGACCGACGGCGTATCCGGCGAGGTCATCCGGCAGATTCCTTCCGAAGACGCCCTGCGTCTGGCCGAAAGCCTGGATGAGGTGCGCAGTCTGTTGTTCAAGGCGGAAGCTTGAGCGGCACGGTTTTTGATTGGCGCGTTTCTTGAAAGAGAATGGGTTCATAGTTGTAAACGTCAACTCCATGACGAGGTGGTCAATATGGTAGGCATAACGGGTATTGGTTCAGGCATCGACATCAACAGCATCGTCGGTGCTTTGGTCAATGCGGAGAAAGCCCCCAAGGAGGCGCAGCTGGCGCGCCTGGAAAAGGCCTCCACCACCAAGTTCTCGGCGCTGGGGCAGTTGAAAGGCGCCCTGAGCGAGTTTCAAACTGCCATGAAGGATCTCAACAGCCTGGCGTTGTTCGAGAAGCGCACGGCCACCTCTTCCAACACCAGCGCATTGTCAGCTACAGCCAGCAAGACCGCGCAGGCGGGTAGCTATCAGCTGACGGTAGAGCGCCTGGCCAGCAGCAGCAAGGTGGCAACGGCAGCCTTGGCGAGCAGTTACACGGCCCCGGCGGATGGTTTGCTCACCGTCAAGCTTGGTGCTGCCGATGCTGGTGTCGAGGTCGCTATTGCCGCTGGCGATACGCTTGAGCAGATCCGCGACAAGCTCAATACGTCCCTGAAAGACCAGGGCATCACCGCCAATATCGTCAACAACCCGGCTGACGGCACTTCGCGCCTGGTGCTCAATGCCAAGGAAACGGGGGCAGGCAAGGATATTATTATCAGCGCCGATGCGGCCTTGAGCGATTTGGCGGTAGACAGCAGCGTTCTGGCCGGAGCCACCACCGCGGGCTATCTGGGCGAGCCGGCGGGGGATGCCCAATTCACCATCGATGGCTTGGCGCAAGCCAGTGCGAGCAACAGCGTTGAAGGCGTCATCCCTGATGTGACCTTTTCCCTGCTCGGCAAGACCGAGGCTGACAAGCCGTTGACTCTAACCGTCGGCCAAGACAACTCAGGCGTTACCGCCAATATCAAGAAATTCGTCGAGGCCTACAACAAGCTGATCTCCGTCACCAGTGAGCTGACCGGTGTCACTCAGGTTGGCGAGGGCAAGCCTCCGGTCGTCGGTGGCCTGGTCGGCGATGCCTCGGTGCGTAATCTACTCAGTGGCGTGCGTAGCGCGCTGGGCGATCCGGCAAGCCAGGCGGGGGTGCAAGTTTTGTCCGATTTGGGTATTACCACTCAGAGGGACGGGACCCTGAAGATCGACGATGCCAAGTTGAGCGAGGCGCTCGAGAATAATTTCGATGCGGTCGGTACCTTTTTTACCGGCGATAGCGGTCTGATGAGCCGAGTGGACAAGCGTATCGATGGCTTTATCCAGACCGGCGGCGTGCTCGAGCAGCGCATGAAAGGTCTTGAGTCCACCATCAGCGGCATCGACAAGCAGAGAGAAACCCTGGCCCGGCGTGTCGAGCAGATACAGACCCGTTTATTTGCCCAGTTCAATGCGATGGATGCGCTGGTCGGGCGCCTGAACGATACCAGCTCGCGGCTTACCCAGGCGCTCGGCAGCCTGCCGGGCGTAGTTAGACAGGACAATTGATTCGTGAATAGCCCAATCGATACCTACAAAACCGTCAAGACCAGCCAGGAAGTCAGCCCCTATCGCGCCGTGCAATTGTTGCTCGATGGCGCGTTGGAACGCATTTCTCTGGCTTTACACGCCCAGCAACAAGGCAGTCCCGATGTGCGCGGCGAGGCCGTGGGCAGCACCCTGTCCATCATCGGCATTCTCCAGGCCAGCCTGGACAAGCAGTTGGGCGGGGAGTTGGCGGAAAATCTGGATTCGTTGTACGACTACATGACCCGGCGCCTGGCCGGTGTGGCGCTGGACAAGACCCCGCAGAGCCTGGAAGAGGTGCAGGGCTTGCTGGTGCGGATCCGCGATGCCTGGAGCGCGATCGGGCCTGAGGTCGAGCCTGTCGCGTCCTGATTACGGCGGCGATTCATTAGCCTGTGCAATGGCGTGCCGGTTCCTGTTTGACGAGTTGAATCAATCAGTTGTGTTATTTTCCTGTCGCCCTAAAGCTGCCGCCGGCACTGCCGATACATGAAGTATTCCCGCACTACACTGGAGTATCTTCAGCATGAACGCGATGACGGCCATGAAGCAGTATCAGAACGTCAACACCCAGGCTCAGGCCGTGGATGCCAGCCCCCATCGTTTGATTCAGATGCTGATGGAAGGTGGTCTGACCCGTATCGCCCAGGCGCGTGGCGCCATGGAGCGCCAGCAGACGGCGATGAAGGGCGAACTGATCGGCAAGGCCATCGCTATCATCGGTGGTCTGCGCGAAGGCCTTGATCTGCAGCAGGGCGGCGAGTTGGCGGCCAACCTGGATAACCTCTACCATTACATGGTTTCCCGTCTGCTCGAGGCCAATGTGAAGAATGACGCCGCGTCGCTCGATGAAGTGGCAGGGTTGCTGCGTAATGTGAAGTCCGGCTGGGACGCGATCGGCCAGTGATGGCGTCTGACGCTTTAAGGAGCACGTTCATGAGTTCATCTGTCCAGCGTCTGGAAAAGACCGGAAGCGCTTTGCGCGATGCCCTGGCCGCACAGGATTGGGCGGCCATCGGCGAGCTGGATCTGCAGTGTCGCCAGGCCGTTGACGAAGCCATGGTCGAGTCCGTGCAGGACGAAGACGTGCTGCGCGCGCGCATGCAGGAATTGCTGGATCTGTACCGCGAGCTGGTCGATGTCTGTCAGTCGGAGCAACGGCGCCTGGCGGGCGAGCTGATGCAACTGAACCAGGCCCAGCAAGGGGCCAAGGTCTATCAGTTGTTCGGGTGATGGGGCTAGCGGTTAACCAGTCTGCTGCAATCCACAATTCGTAGGGTGTCACTCGCCGCAGGCAGTGCACCATTGGTTTATCCGTGCGGCGCAGAGCTGGCGGGCTGTCGCTTCGCTCCGAGGCCGCCCTACCCGCAGGCAGTGCACCATGGATAATTGGCGCAACACAAAAGCTGGCGGGTTGTCGCTTCGCTCCGAAGCCGCCCTACTGGTCTTGTTTATCCCTTCTTGCAAACAATCGCTTGGGCAATTGGTCGTAAAAATCAAAAAAAGCACGCCATAAAATTGACTATGCTCGAGAAATTGACTTTACTAGCGGCCAATTGCCAGCGTAGTTGTCGTGTTTGACAGAGTGCGCTTCCGTTCGCTCCCAGGATCAAATCAAAAATATGTGGCGTGAAACGAAAATTCTGCTGATTGACGATGACAGTGAGCGACGTCGTGATTTGACGGTGATCCTGAATTTCCTCGGCGAAGATCACCTCGCGTGTGGCAGCCGTGACTGGCAGGATGCGGTGGCTCAATTGAGCTCCAGCCGCGAGGTGCTCAGCGTATTGCTCGGTGATGTGCAGGCCAAGGGCGGGGTCCTGGAGATCCTCAAGCAAACGGCTGGCTGGGACGAGTTTCTGCCGATCCTGCTGATCGACGAACATGCCGCTGCGGAATGGCCGGAAGAGTTGCGCCGCCGTGTGCTGGCGACTCTGGAAATGCCGCTTAGCTACAACAAACTGCTCGATTCCTTGCACCGCGCTCAGGTCTACCGCGAGATGTACGACCAGGCGCGCGAGCGCGGTCGTCAGCGTGAGCCGAATCTGTTCCGCAGCCTGGTCGGTACCAGCCGTGCCATTCAGCAGGTGCGGCAGATGATGCAGCAGGTGGCCGACACCGAGGCCAGCGTGCTGATCCTCGGTGAGTCGGGCACCGGTAAAGAGGTGGTGGCGCGCAACCTGCACTATCACTCCAAGCGTCGTGAAGCGCCTTTCGTGCCGATCAACTGTGGCGCGATTCCCGCGGAGTTGCTGGAAAGCGAACTGTTCGGCCATGAGAAGGGCGCCTTTACCGGGGCGATCACCAGCCGCGCCGGGCGTTTCGAGTTGGCCAACGGCGGCACCCTGTTCCTCGATGAAATTGGCGACATGCCCTTGTCGATGCAGGTCAAGCTGCTGCGGGTGCTGCAAGAGCGCACCTACGAGCGGGTTGGCAGCAACAAGACGCAAAATGCAGACGTGCGCATCATCGCGGCGACCCACAAGAACCTGGAAGAGATGATCGAGGCGGGCAGTTTTCGCGAGGATCTTTACTACCGGCTCAATGTGTTCCCCATCGAAATGGCGCCGCTGCGCGAGCGTATCGAAGATATACCCCTGTTGATGAACGAGCTGATCTCGCGCATGGAGCACGAGAAGCGCGGTTCGATCCGTTTCAACTCGGCGGCGATCATGTCGCTGTGCCGCCACGACTGGGCGGGCAACGTGCGTGAGCTGGCCAATCTGGTCGAACGCATGGCGATCATGCATCCCTATGGGGTGATCGGTGTGGGCGAGCTGCCGAAGAAATTCCGCCATGTCGACGATGAAGACGAGGACCTGACCACCAGTCTGCGTGAGGATCTGGAGGAGCGCGCGGCCATCATCGCCGGGTTGCCGGGCGTCAATACCCCAGCCATGCTGCCGGCCGAAGGCCTCGATCTGAAAGACTACCTGGGCAACCTCGAGCAGGGCCTGATCCAGCAGGCGCTCGATGACGCCAGCGGCGTGGTGGCACGGGCGGCAGAACGCTTGCGTATTCGCCGCACCACCCTGGTCGAGAAGATGCGCAAGTACGGCATGAGCCGGCGCGAGGATGAGGCGCAGGAAGACTGATAGCTTGTGAAAAACCTCGCCTACTGCTGGCGCACGATATTTTCACAGTCTCTGAGTAGCGTCGCGTTGCCTTGTTTGCGGCGCTCTTGTGGGAGGGGACTTGTCCGCGACTGGACCTTCGCCTCAGCCACGGTTAGCGGCCAAGGCCCCTCCTGCGCTGCGGTGGTGCTCTTGCGAAGGCGGGCTTGTCTTTCGAGTATTTCACGGTCCTGCGGGCCCTTCGCGACCGGGAGCAAGGTACTAAAGGCGTATATACTGCGTTAGTACTTGACTGCAAGAGGCCGCATCATGTCGAAAGAAGCCGTTTTCACGATGAAGCTGGAGTCCGAGCTGCGGGCCGAGTTCATGGCCGAGGCCGAGGCCATCCACCGGCCAGCGTCGCAGGTACTGCGCGAGCTGATGCGCGGATTCGTTCAGCAGCAGCGCCAGGCGCGGGAGTATGACGAGTTCTTAGGCCATAAGGTCGAAGTTGCTCGGGCCTCGATGCAGGCTGGCCGTGGGCGTTCGAATGATGACGTTGAGGCTTCATTTGCCGCCAAACGTGCCCAGGCGACAGGCAAGACGTGAGAGTCATTTGGACGCCAGAGGCAGAGCAAGACCGTCTCTACGGCTCTGCGGCGCTCTTGTGGGAGGGGACTTGTCCGCGAATGGATATATCAGGGTGGCGCCAGCCGTCCGTAGGTTGGGTTAGCGGCGGGCACCTATTCTGAATCAAATTCAGCCTTGAACCGCCGCGTAACCCAACATGGCGTCAGCCGGTATGCCGCCACCCCGGATTACGCTTGAGCTCATCCAGGCTACGGGTCTGCGGCGCTTTGCAGCGGGGCGCCGTCTCTACGGCTCTGCGGTGCTCTTGTGGGAGGGGACTTGTCCGCGAATGGATATATCAGGGTGGCGCCAGCCGTCCGTAGGTTGGGTTAGCGACGGGCACCTATCCTGGATCAAATGCGGCCTTGAACCGCCGCGTAACCCGACATGGCGTCAGCCGGTATGCCGCCACCCCGGATTACGCTTGAGCTCATCCAGGCTACGGGCCTGGCTTTCAGCGCCTTCAAGGCCTATCGCGGCTAAAACGGAACGCCGCCCGGCCGCTCCCGCGCGAGTCCGGAGTTGAGCCGACAGTTCCGCGTTGTCGCGACACCAGCCGGCTGCCGCGGTGTCAGCGAGTCAGGGTCTTGGCGCCACTGCATTCAATTCAGCCGGAGCTTTGACGCAATCGGCGGGCTTGTTTTTCAAGTCATTGAAAAACAACTGATTATTTTTAGGCACGGGTATTGCTAACTCTCTGCTAACTGACTGTCTTATGACGGCTCGCCAGGCGAGAGAGAATGATGAAGCCCAACGCCCAACCTTCCCCGAATCCCGAACTCGAACCTGCGGCTCCTCAGGAACTGAGCAGTCGCGCGAGCCTGGAGCAGGCGTTTGCGCGCTTCAACCAGATGTCGACTCAATTCAGTGAGTCCTACAGCATGCTGGAGGATCGGGTCGCCGAGTTGAAGGGGCAGTTGGCCCTGATCAGCGCCCAGCGCATGCAGGAGCTGGCCGAGAAGGAGCGCCTGGCCCAGCGCCTGCAAAGCCTGCTGGACCTGCTGCCCGGTGGGGTCATCGTCATCGACGGGCAGGGTGTGGTGCGTGAGGCCAATCCGGTGGCGTGCAATCTGCTCGGTCTGCCGCTGCTCGGCATGCTCTGGCGGCAGATTATTGCGCGCAACTTCGCTCCGCGTGAGGACGATGGCCACGAGATATCCCTGAAAGACGGTCGGCGCCTGTCGATTGCCACCCGCTCGCTGCAAGGCGAGCCGGGCCAGTTGGTGCTGCTCACCGACCTGACAGAAACCCGGCGCCTGCAGGATCAGCTGGCGCGGCATGAGCGCTTGTCCGCGCTGGGGCGCATGGTCGCCTCCCTGGCGCATCAGATTCGTACACCGCTGTCGGCGGCGTTGCTCTATGCCAGCCATTTGACCGAGCAGGTGTTGCCGGTCGAGCAGCAGCAGCGCTTCGCCGGCCGTTTGAAAGAGCGCCTGCATGAGCTGGAGCACCAGGTACGCGACATGCTGATCTTCGCCCGTGGCGACCTGCCGCTGCCGGATCGCCTGACGCCCAAGGCATTGTTCGAGGCGCTGCAGGCGGCGGCCGAGCCTCATGTGCGCGGCATGACCGTGCGCTGGCAATGCGACAGCCGTGACGGCGAGTTGCTGTGCAACCGCGACACCCTGGTCGGTAGCGTGCTGAATCTGATCGAAAATTCGATTCAGGCCGCCGGCCGCGAGGCGCGCTTGAAGATTCATCTGTATCAGCGTGGCAACAGCTTGCGCCTGTGCATCAGTGACAGCGGCCCGGGTATCGACAGCGTCACCCTGGCTCGCCTGGGCGAACCCTTCTTTACCACCAAGACCACCGGTACCGGCCTCGGCCTGGCCGTGGTCAAAGCGGTGGCGCGCGCCCATCAGGGCGAACTGCAGATGCGTTCGCGGATTGCGCGCGGTACCTGTGCCTTATTGATTTTGCCGTTGATTCCCGCGGCGCAACCCTTGATTCAGGAGTAGCACCATGGCTGCCAAAGTTCTGCTGGTCGAAGACGACCGCTCCCTGCGCGAAGCCCTGGCCGATACCCTGGCGCTGGGCGGTCATGACTATCGGGTGGTGGATTGTGCCGAAGCGGCGTTGGTGGCCTTGACGCAGGAACCCTTCGGTCTGGTGATCAGCGACGTGAACATGCCGGGTATGGACGGCCATCAGTTGTTGGCCCTGATCCGCCAGCGCCAGCCGCAACTGCCGGTGCTGCTGATGACCGCCTTCGCGGCGGTCGAGCGTGCGGTGGATGCGATACGCCAGGGCGCGGCGGATTATCTGGTCAAGCCGTTCGAGCCAAAAACCCTGCTGGCGCTGGTCGATCGCCATGCCCTCGGGTGGGTGACTGCGACCGAGCAAGACGGCCCGGTGGCGCTGGAACCGGCCAGCGTGCAATTGCTCGAGCTGGCCACGCGGGTGGCGCAGAGCGATTCGACGGTGTTGATCACCGGTGAGTCCGGCACCGGCAAGGAGGTGCTGGCGCGGTTCATTCACCAGCAGTCGCCGCGGGCGGCGAAGCCCTTCATTGCCATCAACTGCGCGGCGATTCCCGACAACATGCTCGAGGCCACCTTGTTCGGTCATGAGAAGGGTTCTTTCACCGGCGCCATCGCCAGTGCACCGGGCAAGTTCGAGTTGGCCGAGGGCGGCACCATTCTGCTCGATGAAATTTCCGAAATGCCGCAAGGTTTGCAAGCCAAGCTGTTGCGCGTGCTGCAGGAGCGTGAAGTGGAGCGGGTGGGGGGGCGCAAGCCGATCAGTCTGGACATTCGCGTACTGGCCACCAGTAACCGCGACCTGGCCGGCGAAGTGGCGGCGGGGCGCTTCCGCGAAGACCTCTACTATCGCCTGTCGGTCTTCCCGCTGGCCTGGCAGCCGTTGCGCGAGCGCCCGGCCGACATCCTGCCGTTGGCCGAGCGGCTGCTGGCCAAACACGTCAAAAAAATGAATCACGCGCCTATTCGGCTTTCGCCGCAGGCCCAGGCGAGCCTGGTGAGCCATGCCTGGCCGGGTAACGTGCGTGAGCTGGATAACGCCATTCAGCGCGCGCTGATCCTGCAGCAGGGTGGCTTGATCCAGCCGCAGGATCTGTGCCTGACGGCCACTGTTGGCAGCCTCGCGCCTGCGTCCAAGCCGTTGCTGGCGGTGGTGCCGGCGAGCGTGCCGCTGACGCCGGAGGTTGTTCCGGCCGAGGCTGGCGCCTTGGGTGAAGACCTGCGCCGACATGAGTTCCAGATGATCATCGATATCCTGCGCGCCGAGCGCGGGCGGCGCAAAGAAGCCGCCGAGCGCCTGGGTATCAGCCCACGCACCCTGCGTTACAAGCTGGCGCAGATGCGCGATGCCGGCATGGATGTGGAGGCTTATCTGTTTGCCAGCTAGCGCTGGCAGCGGCTTTTGACAGTTCGTGGGATCCGCGATTGCGTAGGGCGGCTTCGGAGCGCAGCGACAACCCGCCAGGATTTGTGTCGCGCCAGTGAACCAATGGTGCACTGCCTGCGGCGAGTGACACCCTACGGATCGCGGCTTGCTCGAGGTTGTAGGTCAGGGGCTGCGCTCCGTTCGGAGCGCAGCGACAGCCCGCCAAATTTTACGCCGCGCCATAGCCACTCCCTATACCCACCTTACCTGGCACCCTTGTTGCAATACCTCTGCTACGAGCCGCGTAGTGTCAAAAAACCGCGGCCAGCGGAGGTAGGTCATGAGCCAGGGTATTGAATTCAATCGCTTGATGCTGGAAATGCGTTCCATGCAGACCGAGGCAATGGCGCGGCAGAAGCCGGTCGCCAGTGCTCCGGAAGTCGGCGCGCCGAGTTTCTCGGACATGCTCGGCCAGGCAGTGAACAAGGTCAACGAAACCCAGCAGGCCTCCAATCAGCTGGCTACGGCTTTTGAAATGGGCAAGAGTGGCGTGGATTTGAGCGATGTAATGATTGCTTCGCAGAAAGCCAGCGTGTCTTTCCAGGCCATGACCCAGGTTCGCAACAAACTGGTTCAGGCATATCAAGACATCATGCAGATGCCGGTTTAAGGGTAGGTTCTAGATCATGGCCGACGCACTCGCCACCAACGTTCCCGCCACCACTGTTGGCAATGATTCGAGCAAGCCGCTGTTCGGCCTGGCGTTTCTGGAAAACCTCTCGGATATGTCGATGCTGCGCCAGCTCGGCCTGCTGGTCGGCCTGGCCGCCAGCGTGGCGATCGGTTTTGCCGTGGTGCTCTGGTCGCAACAGCCGGATTATCGTCCGCTGTATGGCAGCCTGGAGGGGATGGACGCGTCCCAGGTCATGCAGACCCTGAGCGCCGCCGACATCAGCTACACCGTCGAGCCCAGTTCCGGCGCGCTGCTGGTCAAGGCCGATGATCTGGCGCGGGCGCGCATGCGCCTGGCCGCTGCCGGTGTGGCGCCGAGCGATAACAACATCGGTTTCGAGATTCTCGACAAGGAGCAGGGCCTCGGCACCAGTCAGTTCATGGAAGCCACCCGCTATCGCCGTGGCCTGGAAGGCGAGTTGGCACGCACCGTGTCCAGCCTCAACAACGTCAAGGCCGCGCGGGTACACCTGGCCATTCCGAAGAGCTCGGTGTTCGTGCGTGACGAGCGCAAGCCCAGCGCCTCGGTGCTGGTCGAATTGTATTCGGGTCGTGGCCTGGAGCCGAGCCAGGTGATGGCGATCATCAATCTGGTGGCCACCAGCGTGCCCGAGCTGGACAAGTCGCAGGTCACGGTGGTCGACCAGAAAGGCAACCTGCTGTCCGATCAGCAGGAAATGTCCGCGCTGAGCATGGCCGGCAAGCAGTTCGACTACAGTCGGCGCGTGGAGAGCATGCTCACCCAGCGCGTGCACAATATCCTCCAGCCGGTGCTGGGGGCCGGGCGTTACAAGGCCGAAGTGTCGGCCGATGTCGATTTCAGTGCGGTCGAATCCACCTCGGAAATGTTCAACCCGGATCAGCCGGCATTGCGCAGCGAACAACAGGTCAACGAACAACGCAGCAGCGGCAGCCAGTCGCCGCTAGGCATACCGGGCGCCCTGAGCAATCAGCCACCGGGCGCCGCGACGGCACCCGAGCAGGCCGGTGGGGCGGCAGCCGCAGGCGGGCCGGTTGCCGCGGGTCAACCGCTGGTGGACGTCAACGGTCAGCAGGTCATGGATCCGCTGACCGGTCAGCCGATGCTGGCGCCGTTCCCGGCGGACAAGCGCGAACAATCGACGCGCAATTTCGAACTGGATCGCTCGATCAGCCACACCAAGCAGCAACAGGGCCGTCTGCGCCGCCTGTCGGTGGCGGTGGTGGTCGACGATCAGCTCAAGGTCGATGCGGCCACCGGCGAAACCAGCCGCACGCCCTGGACCGTCGACGAACTGGCGCGCTTCACCCGCCTGGTGCAGGACTCGGTCGGCTTCGATGCCAGCCGCGGTGACAGCGTCAGCGTGATCAATACGCCGTTCTCCGCGGTGATCGGCGAAGAAATCGCCGAGATTCCCTTCTACACCCAGCCCTGGTTCTGGGACGTGGTCAAGCAAGTACTCGGTGTGCTGTTCATCCTGGTGCTGGTCTTCGGCGTGTTGCGCCCGGTGCTGAACAACATCACCGCTGGCGGTAAAGGCCGAGGGCTGACGGCTGGCGGTCGCCATGGCGATGCCGAGCTGGGTGACATGGGCGGTCTGGACGGCGAGCTGGCGGCCGACCGGGTCAGCCTCGGCGGCCCGCAAAGCATCCTCCTGCCGAGCCCGAGCGAGGGGTATGATGCGCAGCTCAATGCAATCAAGAGCCTGGTGGCGGAAGATCCGGGCCGCGTCGCCCAGGTGGTGAAAGAGTGGATCAACGCCGATGAGTGAGAACCGTATAGCGCCCAAGTTGAGCAAGGTCGAGAAGGCCGCGATCCTCCTGCTGTCGCTCGGTGAAACCGATGCCGCGCAGGTGCTGCGCCACCTCGGACCGAAGGAAGTGCAGCGCGTCGGCGTGGCCATGGCCGGCATGCGCAACGTGCACCGCGAGAAGGTCGAGCAGGTGATGGGCGAATTCGTCGACATCGTCGGCGACCAGACCAGCCTGGGCGTGGGCGCCGATGGCTATATCCGCAAGATGCTGACCCAGGCCCTGGGCGAAGACAAGGCCGGCAACCTGATCGACCGCATCCTCCTCGGCGGCAGCACCAGCGGCCTGGACAGCCTGAAATGGATGGAGCCGCGCGCCGTGGCCGACGTGATCCGCTACGAGCACCCGCAGATTCAGGCGATTGTGGTGGCCTACCTCGACCCCGACCAGGCCGGTGAAGTGCTCGGCCATTTCGATCACAAGGTGCGCCTGGATATCGTCCTGCGCGTGTCCTCGTTGAATACCGTGCAGCCGGCGGCGCTCAAAGAACTCAACCAGATTCTCGAGAAGCAGTTCTCCGGCAGCTCCAACAGCACCCGCGCCGCTCTCGGCGGGATCAAGCGCGCGGCCGACATCATGAACTTCCTCGACAGCTCGATCGAAGGCCAGTTGATGGACTCGATCCGCGAAGTCGACGAAGACCTGTCGTCGCAGATCGAAGACCTGATGTTCGTCTTCGACAACCTCGCCGAGGTCGACGACCGTGGTATCCAGGCGTTGCTGCGCGAGGTCTCCTCCGATGTGCTGGTGCTGGCGCTCAAGGGCGCGGACGAGGCGATCAAGGAGAAGGTGTTCAAGAACATGTCCAAGCGCGCGGCCGAACTGCTGCGCGATGACCTGGAAGCCAAGGGCCCGGTGCGGGTCAGCGACGTGGAAACGGCGCAGAAGGAAATTCTCACCATTGCCCGGCGCATGGCCGAAGCCGGGGAAATCGTCCTCGGTGGCAAGGGTGGCGAAGAGATGGTTTAACCGGAGAAGATCGGCATGGCCCCCAAGGAAGCGCCCAGCGAGTTGATTCGCGCCCAGGACATCAGCGTCATCGACCGCTGGGCATTGCCCAGCTTCGACCCGCAGGTCGAGGCTGCCGACCCTGATCCGGCGCACGCGGCGGGCGCAGCCCTGGCCGAGGACGGCCAGGCGCAGTCGGCCGAGTCCGAGGATGTGGCCCTGGAGGACGTCAAGCCCTTGACGCTGGACGAGCTGGAGGCGATTCGTCAGGACGCCTACAACGAAGGCTTCAGCACCGGCGAGAAGGACGGTTATCACAGCGGTCAGCTGAAGGCCAAGCAGGAGGCCGATAGCGCGCTGGCAAGCAAAATGCTCGCGGTCGAGCAGCTGATGCAACAGCTGTTCGAGCCGATTGCCGAGCAGGATCAGCAGCTGGAGGTGGCGCTGGTCAACCTGGTCAGCCACATGGCCCGCGAGGTGATCCAGCGCGAGCTGAGCAGCGATTCCAGCCAGATCCGCCAGGTCTTGCGCGAAGCCCTCAAGTTGCTGCCGATGGGCGCCGGCAACGTGCGTATCCAGCTCAACCCGCAAGACTTCGAGATGGTCAAGGCCCTGCGCGAGCGCCACGAGGAGAGCTGGCGGATTGTCGAAGACGACAGCCTGTTGCCCGGCGGTTGCCGGGTCGAAACCGAGCACAGCCGCATCGATGCGAGCATCGAAACCCGCCTCGCCCAGGCGCTCAAGCAGCTGTTCGAGCAGCAGCGCGAGCAGGCCACGCACCCGCTTCCGGCCGATATTCAGCTCGATCTGGACGCCGCCGGGGAGCCACCGCATGCGTCTTGAACGCACCAGTTTCGCCAAGCGCCTGGCCGGTTACAACGATGTGCTGCAACTGCCCAGCCAGCCGGTGGTCGAGGGGCGGTTGCAGCGCATGGTCGGCCTGACCCTGGAGGCCGAGGGCCTGCGCGCCGCCCTTGGCAGCCGCTGCCTGGTGATCAACGATGACGGCTATCACCCGGTGCAGGTCGAGGCCGAGGTGATGGGTTTTTCCAACGGCAAGAGCTTCTTGATGCCGGTCGGCAGCCTGGCCGGCATCGCGCCCGGAGCGCGGGTGGTGCCGCTGCCGGACAGTGGGCGTTTGCCGATGGGCAAGTATATGCTCGGGCGGGTGCTCGACGGCACCGGGCGGGCGCTGGACGGCAAGGGTGGGATGAAGGCCGAAGACTGGGTGCCGCTGGATGGGCCGACGATCAATCCGCTGAAACGCCACCCGATCAACCAGCCGCTGGATGTCGGCATCCGCAGCATCAACGGTTTGCTCACGGTCGGGCGCGGCCAGCGCATCGGCCTGTTCGCCGGTACCGGGGTCGGCAAGAGCGTGCTGCTGGGCATGATGACGCGCTTTACCGAGGCCGACATCATCGTGGTCGGCCTGATCGGCGAACGTGGTCGCGAGGTCAAGGAATTCATCGACGAGATCCTCGGTGCCGAAGGCATCAAGCGTTCCGTGGTGGTCGCCTCGCCAGCGGACGATGCGCCGCTGATGCGTCTGCGCGCGGCGATGTATTGCACGCGCATCGCCGAATACTTTCGCGACAAGGGCAAGAACGTCCTGTTGCTGATGGATTCGCTGACCCGTTTCGCCCAGGCCCAGCGCGAGATCGCCCTGGCCATTGGCGAGCCGCCGGCAACCAAGGGCTATCCGCCGTCGGTGTTTGCCAAGCTGCCGAAACTGGTCGAGCGCGCCGGTAATGCCGAGGAGGGAGGCGGTTCGATCACGGCGTTCTACACGGTATTGAGTGAAGGCGACGATCAGCAGGATCCGATTGCCGACGCCGCGCGTGGCGTGCTCGACGGCCATATCGTGCTGTCGCGGCGGCTGGCCGAGGAGGGCCATTACCCGGCCATCGACATCGAGGCCTCGATCAGCCGGGTCATGCCGCAAGTGGTGACCGGCGAACACCAGCGCAGCGCGCAGCGTTTCAAACAGCTGTGGGCCCGCTATCAGCAGAGCCGCGACCTGATCAGCGTTGGCGCCTACGTGCCCGGTGGCGATGCCGATACCGACCTGGCCATCGCGCGCCAGCCGGCGATGGTCAGATACCTGCGCCAGAGCCTGGGCGAAAGTGAAAGCCTGGAACGCAGCAGTGCGCTGCTGGCGGCGACCTTCAATCCCAACGCCGCGCCGGGGGGCTAAGTGTCGAGCAGTCGCGCCGCGCGTCTGGCGCCGGTTATCGAGATGGCCGAGCGTGCCGAGCGTGAAGCCGCCATGCAGCTTGGTCACTGTCAGGGGCTGCTGAGCCAGGCCCAGGTCAAACTGGGCGAACTGGAGCATTACCGCGGCGATTATCAGCAACAGTGGATCACTGAAGGCCAGCGCGGTGTTTCCGGGCAATGGCTGATGAACTATCAGCGTTTTCTTTCCCAGTTGGAAACCGCCATCGGCCAGCAGCGCCAGAGCGTGGCCTGGCATGGCAACAACCTGGACAAGCTGCGGCTGGTCTGGCAACAGCGCTATGCGCGCCTGGAAGGCCTGCGCAAGCTGGTTCAGCGCTATCAGGAGGAGGCCCGCCTGAGCGCGGACAAGCGCGAGCAAAAACTCCTCGACGAGTTGGCCCAACGCATACGTCGCGACGATTGCGCTTGATTGCCAGTTGCCGCTTACGCTGGCGAGTGCTACATCTTCACCACACGGATCGTGCATTCAGGCTCGTTCAGTTGCGATATGCAATGTGCAGCTTTTGTCTGGAGTGTGATCGACAGTTCTGCTGAATTAAGGAGTTATGTATGGCCATCACTTCGCTGCCCTCGCCTGATGGGCAAGAGTTGACCATTGTGATTCAGGGACGTTTCGACTTCGGTGCGCACCAGGAATTTCGTGACGCCTACGAACGCGTCAACCTCAGTCCCAAGCGCTATGTGGTGGATCTCAAGGACACCACCTATCTCGACAGTTCGGCGCTGGGCATGTTGCTGCTGTTGCGCGATCACGCCGGTGGCGATCATGCGCAGATCAGCTTGCTCAACTGCAACCCTGATGTGCGCAAGGTCCTCGCCATCTCCAACTTCGAACAATTGTTCCAGATCACCTAGGTCTGAGTCATGCCTGCGCGCCTGTCGATTCTGATCGCCGAGGACAATGCGGCCGACCGCATGCTGTTGTCGACCATCGTCAGCCGTCAGGGCCATCGCAGCCTGGTCGCCAGCAATGGTCTGGAGGCGGTCGCCTTGTTCGAGCACGAGCGTCCGCAGCTGGTGCTGATGGACGCCCTGATGCCGGTCATGGACGGTTTCGAGGCGGCACGGCGGATCAAGCAGATGGCCGGCGAGGAACTGGTGCCGATCATTTTCCTGACCTCGCTGACCGAAGGCGAAGCGCTGGTGCGCTGCCTGGAGGCGGGCGGCGATGACTTTCTCGCCAAACCCTACAACCGGGTGATCCTCGAGGCCAAGATCAATGCCATGGATCGCCTGCGCCGTCTGCAGGACACCGTGCTGCAGCAGCGCGACCTGATCGCCCAGCACAACGAGTACCTGCTCAACGAGCAACGCGTGGCCAAGGCAGTATTCGACAAGGTGGCGCATTCCGGCTGCCTCGCCGCGCCGAATATCCGCTACCTGCAATCGCCCTATGCTTTGTTCAATGGCGATCTGCTGCTCGCGGCGTTCAAGCCTTCCGGCGGCATGCATGTGCTGCTCGGCGACTTTACTGGCCATGGCCTGCCGGCGGCGATCGGCGCCATGCCGCTGGCCGAGGTGTTCTATGGCATGACCGCCAAGGGCTATGCCCTGACGGAAATCCTCCGCGAGATCAACGCCAAGCTCAAACGCATCCTGCCGTTGGGCGTGTTCTGCTGTGCCACCCTGCTCAATATCAGCTTCCAGCGCCGGGTCGTGGAGGTGTGGAGCGGCGGCTTGCCGGACGGCTATCTGCTGCGCGCCAACGGCGGCGAGCGGGTGCCCCTGGTATCGCGGCATCTGCCGCTGGGGGTGTTGGAGCCGACAGCATTCAACGACCACTACGAGGTCTTCCCGCTGGAGTTGGGCGACCGGGTTTTCCTGCTGTCCGATGGCGTCCTGGAGGCCTGCAATCAGCAGGGCGAACTGTTCGGCGAAAGGCGCCTGCTTCGGGTGTTCTCCGCCAATCGGCAGCCAGCGCAGTTGTTCGCTGAGATCCAGCAGGCGTTGCTGCACTTTCGCGGCGAACTGCAAGACGATGTCAGCCTGGTCGAAGTCAGCATGGTCGAGGAGGGCAGCCTGAACCGTGGCCCCTTGGTCTTCACCGGCAGCGGCCAGAACAGCCCGCTGGATTGGTCGGCGAGTTTCGAGTTTCGTGGCGAGACCTTGCGCCGTTTCAATCCACTGCCGTTCCTGTTGCAGTTACTACTCGAGGTTGAGGGCTTGCGCCCCCAGGCTGGCGCGCTCTACAGCGTGCTTGGCGAGCTTTATTCGAATGCCCTGGAGCACGGGGTGCTGGGGCTGGATTCGAACTTGAAATGCGATGCTGAAGGCTTCGCCGAGTATTACCGGCAGCGCAGCGCCCGCCTGGCTCAGATACGCGAGGGCTATGTGCGTTTCCATCTGCAGCTGGTTCCCGAATCTGCCGGCGGGCGTCTGACCGTGCGAGTGGAAGACAGTGGGGCGGGTTTCGATGGGCGGGCGCTTCTGCAGCGACAACCGCGCGTTGACCGCCTGTGTGGGCGCGGCCTGGCACTGGTGCGTCAGTTGAGCGAGCGCTGCACCTGGTCGGAGGATGGGCAGGGGGTTAGCGTGGAGTTTTCCTGGTCGGCTGGGGCATAATCCCGCGCCTGACGATCAGGGAGCGAGCAGATGTCCGATATTCATCTCGACAGCGCGGTACTGGCTGCACTGCAGGACGTCATGGAGGATGAGTATCCGGCGCTGCTGGATACCTATCTGGCGGATTCCGAAGAACGCCTGCGCCTGTTGCGTCAGACCCTGCGTGATGCCGATGCGCAGGGCCTGCGTCTGGCGGCGCACAGCTTCAAAGGCAGTTGCAGCAACATGGGCGCGCCCACGCTCGCCGGCTTGTGCAAGCAACTGGAAGAAGTCGCCCGGCGCGAGGCGCTGGCCGAGGCGCCCGAGCTGACCGAGCGGATCGAACGTGAATTTGCCATCGTGCGCATTCTGTTCAAAGCCGAGCGCCAGCGTTATCGGACGTGAGGGGTGAAGGGTGAAGGGTGAGGTTGTATTGGCCTCGATGGCGGGGCAGGATCCCCATTCCCCATTCCCCATTCCCCATTCCCCATTCCCCTGCTTGCCGCCAACTTGGCCCGGCCTTTGCTAAGCCTATGGCATGACCCCCATTTGAATGGAGAATGCCCATGGCCGTCGCCCCCGATCCGCTCCTCCGCTCGGCAGCGCAAATAAAGCCGAAAATCTCTGCGGCCAAAGCCCCGGAAAGACCGGTGGAGTCCCGCAAGAACGAGGCTTCCAGTTTTGCCCAGGTGTACGCCAAGGAGCATCAGGCGAAAGCGGCAGAGCGCAGCGATGCGTCCGCCAAAGCCGATCGCCCCGGCAAATCCGCGACCCAGGATGCGCAGAACTCGCAAGCCCCAGAGGCTACGACTGTCGCGCAGCAGCCGGAGTTTGCCGATAGCGGCAAGCTTTTGCCGAGCGATGCGGGCGTAGATGATCCTGCCCTCGATCCGTTGCTGGCGCTGGACATGCTCGGCCAGCAGCCGCTCGATGGCGAGGCGGCAGACCTCGACCTCGAACTCGCCGGCGAGCCGCAGCCGCTGATGACGACCGCCCTGCCGGGAGTCTGGTCGCCGCCGACTCAGGTGCCAGCGGCCAACGCCGATCCTGAACTGGATGGGCTGGAGCAACTGCCGGCTGTGCAGATGGCCCTGGAGTTGGGCGCCAAAGCCAAGGCGGCAGTGGCCGAGCAGGCCGCGCCAGGCGCTGTGGCGACGCAAACGGCGCAGAGCGCCGGACAAAGCTTTGCCAGCGCCATTGCAGCCATGGGCGCTCAGCAGGCGGAGCCCGAGGTCGATTTGCCGGTGCTCGAGCTGACCGCGCCGGGGCTGGAGGCGCTCAAGGAAAGCGCCGCCGACACACGGCCGGAGAACTTCGTCGCCAAGCTCAGTGCGCTGAGTCAGGCGGTTGCTCAGCAGACCTCGCAAGCGCCGCGCGCCGGGTTGCTGGCCGGTCAGCCGGTGCCCATGCACCAGGCCGGTTGGAGCGAGGCGGTGGTAGATCGGGTGATGTTGCTCTCCAGTCAGAACCTCAAGTCTGCCGAAATTCAGCTCGATCCGGCCGAGCTGGGGCGCCTGGAAGTGCGCATCAGCGTCAATCAGGAACAGACCCAGGTGACCTTCGCCAGCGCCAACGCCGGGGTGCGTGAGGCTCTCGAAGGGCAGATGCACCGGCTGCGCGAGATGTTCGCCCAGCAAGGCATGAACCTGCTCGATGTGAACGTTTCTGATCAGTCGCTCAACCGCGGCTGGCAGGGGCAGGGCGGCGATGGCAAGGGGCGTGGCGCCGCGGGTAATGAGTTGCTGGGCGGGCTTGACGAGGAGCTTGCGCCGCTCGGCGTGGAACTCAAGGGCAGCCTGCCCGGCAGTGGGCGCGGCATGGTCGACTATTACGCTTGACGGGCCGAATAGTCTCGCGTCTCGGATGGTTTGTCGGCGCGGCGCAAAAAATGGCGGGTTGTCGCTGCGCTCCGAAGCCGCCCTACCTCCGAACGGATAGCCGCCCGAGCCGCCCTACGGTCTCGAGCAATCCGCCCGATCTGGGGTAATCTGCGATCCGTAGGGTGTCACTCGCCGCAGGCAGTGCACCAGGGTTCATCGGCGCGGCGCAAAAAATGGCGGGCTGTCGCTTCGCTCCGAGGCCGCCCTACCCGCAAGCAGTGCACCGCTGATTCACCGTCGCGGCACAAAAGCTGGCGGGTTGTCGCTGCGCTCCGAAGCCGCCCTACCTCCGAACGGATAGCCGCCAGCCCCCGCAATGGGGGCGGGCGTGGGCGTTTTCGGGTGACAGCAAGGGGCGAGACTGGTATACCCGCTGGCCATCGTTGAGTCGAACTTCGCTGGCGACACGCTGTCGCGCTATGGTTGGGGTGTTTCGCAGGCCCGGCGAGCGACGCACTGCGGATGTTCGCAAGCTGGCATAACACTTGCTCTCAACCCTCTGAACACGGATTGAACCCCGATTAGTGACGGATAATTGGCATGGCTAAGAAAGACGCGGCGCAAGACCCGGCAAGCGCCGAGGCGAAACCGGCTGGTAAGTTGAAGCTCATCCTCTTGATTGTCGTGGCCCTGCTCCTGGCTGTCGGGTTATCGGTAGGCGGCACCTGGTTCTTCCTCAACAAGGGCGCGGCCAACAGTGAAGTCGAGGTGGCGTCCGCGGACCCTGCGCTGCCCGTCAAGCAAGTGGCGATCTACGAAGAGTTGATGCCGGCGTTCGTGGTCAATTTCACCCATAACGGTCGGGCGCGCTACATGCAGGTCAGTATTGCCTTGCTGGTGCGTGACCAGGCGGCGCTCGATGCGCTCAAGGTGCATATGCCGGTGCTGCGCAACCGTCTGGTGATGCTGTTCTCCAGCCAGGACTTCGAGTCGTTGATCACCCCGGTGGGCAAGGAAATGCTGCGCCAGCAGGCGACGGCCAGCGTCCAGGAACTGGCGCAGAAGGAGACGGGCAACGTGACCGTCGAACAAGTACTGTTCACCAACCTGGTGCTGCAATAGGGCATGTTCAGCACGCCAGCGTGAACTGTCGTTCAAGACCCTAGAAGACCCTAGAGGGGAGCTCCACATGGCTGTGCAAGACCTGCTTTCCCAGGATGAAATCGACGCGCTGCTGCATGGCGTCGATGACGGGCTGGTCGATACCGAGGATGAGGCCGAACCGGGAAGCGTCAAGCAATATGACCTGACCAGTCAGGACCGGATCGTCCGTGGGCGCATGCCAACCCTGGAAATGATCAACGAGCGCTTTGCCCGCTACACCCGCATCAGCATGTTCAATCTGCTGCGGCGTTCGGCGGATGTGGCAGTCGGCGGCGTGCAGGTGATGAAGTTCGGCGAATACGTGCATTCGCTGTATGTGCCGACCAGCCTCAATCTGGTCAAGATGAAGCCGCTGCGTGGCACCGGGCTGTTTATCCTGGATGCCAAGCTGGTGTTCAAGCTGGTCGACAACTTTTTCGGTGGCGATGGCCGTCACGCCAAAATCGAGGGGCGCGAATTCACACCCACCGAACTGCGGGTGGTGCGCATGGTGCTCGATCAGGCGTTTATCGACCTGAGGGAAGCCTGGCACGCGGTACTGGATATCAACTTCGAGTACGTCAACTCGGAAGTCAATCCGGCCCTGGCCAACATCGTCAGCCCCAGTGAAGTCATTGTGGTGTCGACCTTCCATATCGAGTTGGATGGCGGCGGCGGCGATCTGCACATCACCATGCCCTATTCGATGATCGAACCCATCCGCGAGATGCTCGATGCCGGTTTCCAGTCCGACGTCGACGATCAGGACGAGCGCTGGATCAAGTCCCTGCGCGAAGACATCCTCGATGTCAGCGTGCCGCTCGGCGCTACCGTGGCCAAGCGCCAGTTGAAGCTGCGCGACATCCTGCATATGCAGCCGGGCGATGTGATCCCGGTGGATATTCCCGAGAACGTAATCCTGCGTGCCAATGGCGTACCGGCCTTCAAGGTCAAGCTTGGCGCGCACAAAGGTAATCTGGCGCTGCAAGTGCTGGAACCCATCGACCGCCAGCGCTGACAGGCTGTCATTGAACAGCACAGTGCTCGCCCAATCCGCTACAAGCCAGCCGAGGACAGACGATGGCAGACGAAAATGAACACACCTCCCCCGAGGAGCAGGCGCTGGCCGATGAGTGGGCAGCCGCCTTGTCCGAGTCCGGCGATGACGCCAATCAGGATGATATCGATGCCATGCTCGCCGTCGGTGGAGCCGCTGCGCCGGCTCCGCCACGCGCGCCCATGGAGGAGTTCGGCAGTGTGCCCAAGGGCAACCTGCCAGTCAGTCTGGAAGGACCGAATCTCGATGTGATTCTCGATATTCCGGTGTCGATTTCCATGGAGGTCGGCAACACCGATATCACCATCCGTAACCTGCTGCAGCTCAACCAGGGCTCGGTGATCGAACTCGATCGTCTCGCCGGCGAGCCGCTCGATGTGCTGGTCAACGGCACCCTGATTGCCCATGGTGAAGTGGTGGTGGTCAACGAGAAGTTTGGCATCCGCCTGACCGACGTGATCAGCCCCAGTGAGCGGATCAAGAAACTGCGCTAATGCGCCGATAGAGCCAGATCATGCACAGACTTTTCGGCGTCACCCTGCTCCTGCCACTCACTGCCCTGGCCGCCGAGCCGGCCGCGCAAGCGGCCACGCCCATGGCCAGTAGCGGCATCGCCGGGCAACTGGTGCAGTTGCTGCTCGGCCTGCTGCTGGTGATCGGCCTGATTTTCCTGCTTGCCTGGCTGATGCGCCGGGTGCAGCAGCTGGGGCCGCGGGGCAGCCAGCAGGTGATCAATATAGTCGCCAGCCAGGCCCTGGGGCCGCGCGATCGCCTGGTGCTGGTACAGGTCGGTGGCGAGCAGATTCTCCTCGGCCTGACGCCGGGACGCATCGCGCCTTTGCATGTGCTGAAAGAACCGGTGCACTTGCCCGATGGCGAGCCGGCCTCGACCGAGTTCGCCCAGCGCCTGATGGGCTTGTTGGCCAAGGATCAGCTGGGCAAGGATCAGTCGGGCAAGGATCAGAAGGACAAATCGTGATGAGCGCGTTGCGCCTGCTGTTGGTTGTCCTGTTTACCCTGCTCGCGCCAATGGTCTTTGCCGCCGACAATCCGTTGTCGATCCCGGCGATCACCCTGAGTACCGATACCGAAGGCCAGCAGGAGTATTCGGTCAGCCTGCAGATCCTGCTGATCATGACAGCGCTGAGTTTCATTCCGGCCTTCGTCATGCTGATGACCAGTTTCACCCGCATCATCATCGTGTTCTCCATCCTGCGTCAGGCCCTGGGTCTGCAGCAGACGCCGTCCAACCAGATTCTCGTCGGCCTGGCGCTGTTTCTGACCCTGTTCATCATGGCGCCGGTGTTCGAACAGATCAATAAAGAGGCCTTGCAGCCTTATCTCAGCGAGCAATTGCCGGCCCAGGAGGCGATTGCCAAGGCCGAGGTGCCGCTGAAGAACTTCATGCTGGCGCAGACCCGCGAAAGCGATCTGGATCTCTTCGTGCGCCTGTCCAAGCGCAACGATATCGCCAGCCCGGAAGACACGCCCCTGGTCATTCTGGTCCCGGCGTTCGTCACCTCCGAGCTGAAGACGGCGTTCCAGATCGGCTTCATGATCTTCATCCCGTTCCTGGTGATCGACCTGGTAGTGGCCAGTATCCTCATGGCCATGGGCATGATGATGCTCTCGCCGCTGATCATTTCCCTGCCGTTCAAGATCATGCTGTTTGTCCTCATCGATGGCTGGGCGCTGATCATGGGCACCCTCGCCGCCAGCTTCGGAGGAACCTGAGCATGACCCCCGAGGTAGCCGTCGACCTGTTTCGCGAGGCGCTGTGGCTGACCGCCACCATAGTCGCGATCATCGTCGTGCCCAGCCTGCTGGTCGGCCTGCTGGTCGCCATGTTCCAGGCCGCGACCCAGATCAACGAACAGACCCTGAGCTTCCTGCCGCGCCTGCTGGTGATCCTGGTCACCCTGATCGTCGCCGGGCCCTGGCTGGCCCAGCGCATGATCGAGTACACGCAGAATTTGATTATGAATATTCCTATGCTGATCGGCTGAACGCCCATGCATAAATCGACTGAGCGCCCTTATAGCGGCGCTGGGCTTTGACATGCTGGAACTGAGCGATGCGCAGATCGGCGGCTGGGTGAGCAGTTTTCTCTTGCCGCTGTTTCGCATTGCCGCGCTGTTGATGGTGATGCCGATCATTGGCACGCAGCTGGTGCCGCTGCGCGTGCGCCTGTATCTGGCACTGGCGATCTGCCTGCTGTTGCTGCCCAACCTGCCGCCGATGCCGCAGGTCGAGGCGTTGAGCCTGTCGACGTTTATCCTGATCGCCCAGGAAGTGCTGATCGGGGTGATGCTGGGTTTTATCCTGCAGCTGTTCTTCCATGCCTTCGTCATCGCCGGGCAGATAGTGGCGACGCAGATGGGCCTGGGCTTCGCCTCCATGGTCGATCCGGCCAACGGCATCTCGGTGGCGGTGATCGGTCAGTTTCTGCTAATGCTGGTGACTTTGCTGTTTCTCGCCATGAACGGCCACCTGGTGGTGTTCGAGGTGTTGGCCGAGAGTTTCGTCACCCTGCCGGTTGGCGGCGGCTTTCTGGTCGAACACTACTGGGAACTGGCCAATAAACTGGGCTGGGTAATAGGCGCGGCGCTGATCCTGGTGTTGCCGGCGATCACTGCGCTGCTGGTGGTCAACCTGGCCTTCGGGGTGATGACCCGCGCCGCGCCGCAGCTGAATATTTTCTCCATCGGTTTTCCGCTGACCCTGGTCGTGGGGTTGGTGATTCTCTGGATTGGCATGGCCGATATTCTCGCGCAGTACCAGGTATTCGCCAGCGAAGCCCTGCAACTGTTGCGCGAAATGGCGCGGGCGGGTTGAGGGTCTGCTGACGTTTCGCTGCGGCCGCGACGGAGGCCCGTTTGGTGCAGAACAAGGCAGGAGGAGTGAAGTTTGGTGGTTCCAAATGAACGACGAGTAACGCAGTGCTGCACCAAACGGGCACCGTCCCTTCGGGTTGCGCGGCAAATTGTGCCAGGCGGCGTTGCGGGACTTGGCAAGGGAATAACCATTCCCTGCGTCCCGCGCCTTGCCTGGCGCAATTTGGCGCAGCAACGCGGCTCGCAGCGAAACGTCAGCAGACCCTAACCATGGCCGAATCGGAAAGCGGTGCAGATAAAAGCGAGGAACCCACGGAGAAACGCCAGCGCGAATCCCGTGAGAAAGGCCAGATCGCCCGCTCCCGCGAGCTCAACACCCTGGCAATCATGCTGGCCGGGGCCGGCGGCCTGCTGGTCTTTGGCGGCAGCCTGGGCAGCGATTTGATGTCGATCATGAGCGGCAATTTCTCCCTGTCGCGCGAGGTGATCATGGATGAACGCTCCATGATGATCTGGCTGCTGGCCTCCGGGAAAGTCGCTGTGGATGCCGTGGCGCCATTATTTCTGGCCTTGCTGATCGCTTCTATTGTCGGCCCTATTTCATTGGGTGGCTGGCTGTTCTCAGCCAAGGCGATGGCGCCCAAAATGAGCCGGATGGATCCGCTTGCAGGCCTCAAACGGATGTTTTCGGCCAAGGCGCTGGTTGAATTGCTCAAGGCGCTGGCCAAGTTCATTCTGGTGCTTGCCGTGGCGCTGGCGGTGCTGGCGACCAACGTCGACGACCTGCTGGCGATGGCCCATGAGCCGCTGGAGATGGCGATCCTGCATGCCGCCCAGGTGGTCGGCTGGAGCGCGCTGTGGATGGCCTGCGGGCTGGTGCTGATTGCGGCGGTGGATGTGCCGTTCCAGCTCTGGGACAACAAGCAGAAGCTGATGATGACCAAGCAGGAAGTGCGCGACGAATACAAGGACAGCGAGGGCAAGCCCGAGGTCAAGCAGCGTATCCGCCAGCTGCAACGCGAGATGGCCGAGCGGCGCATGATGCAAGCCGTGCCGCAGGCGGATGTGGTGATCACCAACCCGACCCACTTCGCCGTGGCCCTGAAGTACGACCCGAGCAAAGGCAGCGCGCCGGTGTTGCTGGCCAAGGGCGGCGACTTTACCGCCTTGAAGATTCGCGAGATCGCCCAGGAGCACAAAGTCATGCTGCTGGAATCGCCGGCTCTGGCGCGGGCGGTGTTCTATTCCACCGAGCTGGACCAGGAAATCCCCGCCGGCCTTTACCTGGCCGTGGCCCAGGTGCTGGCCTACGTCTACCAGATCCGCCAGTACCAGGCCGGCAAGGGCAAGCGCCCGGCGCCGCTGCCGGACCTGCCGATCCCGCCGGATTTACGTCGCGACGACTAGGGTGGAGTCAGCAGGCCCGACGCCGCGATGGGTTACGCCGCGCCCAAACAGCGGTATTGGCCGAAATTGGCTCAGCGGCTAACCCATCCACGGGGGGCGGGACAGTTCGTAGGATGGTGTTGAGCGCAGCGATACCCATCGAGCGATTGATGCCTGCCGACTAATCTCCCGCCCAGCGAGTTGGTTGGGTTAGCGGCGCTGGCCGCCGGATTACAGGCAGCCAAGCCCTTCGAGTGCCGCGTAACCCGACATGGCGTCAGCAGGCCCGGCGCCGCGATGGGTTACGCCGCGCCAAAACAGCGGTCTTGAGCGAATATCGGCTCGGCGGCTAACCCATCCTGCGGGGCTGGCTCTGGCTTGCTCATCCCTCATCCCGCCCAGGCAAAGTTGGACAGCTTCTTGCAATCCCTTGGCAAAGGCGCGGTCAGCGTCAAAAGATTGAATTGGCTGGGGTAGGGATGTGGCAGTAGATCGCTCGCAAATGGTCGGTAACGTACGCAGCAACCTGTCCGGGTTGCGCGGGGGCAATCTGGGTATTCCCCTGATGCTGCTGGTCATGCTCGGCATGGTCATGCTGCCGATTCCGCCGTTCCTGCTCGACGTGTTGTTCACCTTCAGCATCGCCCTGTCGATCGTGGTGCTGCTGGTCGGCATCTACGCCTTGCGCCCGCTGGATTTCGCGGTGTTCCCGACCATCCTGCTGGCGGCGACCTTGCTGCGTCTGGCGCTGAACGTCGCCTCCACCCGCGTGGTGTTGCTCAACGGGCATGACGGCCATGGCGCGGCGGGGCAGGTGATTCAGGCCTTCGGCGAGGTGGTGATCGGCGGTAACTACGTGGTCGGTATCGTGGTGTTCGCCATCCTCATGATCATCAACTTCGTGGTGGTGACCAAGGGCGCCGGGCGGATTTCCGAGGTCAGCGCGCGCTTCACCCTGGACGCCATGCCCGGCAAGCAGATGGCCATCGACGCCGACCTGAATGCCGGCCTGATCGATCAGGCGGAAGCCAAGACGCGTCGTTCCGAGGTCTCCCAAGAGGCCGATTTCTATGGCTCGATGGACGGTGCCAGCAAGTTCGTCCGTGGCGATGCCATCGCCGGTCTGCTGATCCTGTTCATCAACCTGATCGGTGGCATCGCCATCGGCATCTTCCAGCACGACCTGAGCTTCGCCGATGCGGGCAAGGTCTACACCCTGCTGACCATCGGCGACGGCCTGGTCGCGCAGATCCCCTCGCTGCTGCTGTCGACTGCCGCGGCGATCATGGTCACCCGGGTCTCCAGCTCGGAAGACATGGGCGCCCAGGTCAACCGGCAGATGTTCGCCTCGCCGCGCGCCCTGGCCGTGGCGGCGGCGATCATGATCGCCATGGGCCTGGTGCCCGGCATGCCGCATTTTTCCTTTATCAGCCTGGGCCTGGTCGCTGCGGGCGGCGCCTACTGGATCGCCAACAAGCAACGCAAGGTCAAGGCAGAGGAGGTGCAAGAGGTGCAGCGTCAGCAGGAACTGCTGCCGGCGCAGCGTGCCCAGGAGGTCAAGGAGCTCGGCTGGGACGACGTCATGCCAGTGGACATGGTCGGCCTGGAGGTCGGCTACCGGCTGATCCCGCTGGTCGACCGTAACCAGGGCGGCCAGTTGCTCGCGCGGATCAAGGGCGTGCGCAAGAAGCTCTCCCAGGAGATGGGCTTTCTCATGCCCTCGGTGCATATCCGCGACAACCTCGACCTGCAGCCCAGCGCCTACCGCTTGACCTTGATGGGCGTCAGCGTGGCCGAGGCCGAGGTCTACCCGGATCGTGAGTTGGCGATCAATCCGGGTCAGGTATTCGGCAGCCTTAACGGCATTGCCGCCAAGGATCCGGCGTTCGGCCTGGAGGCGGTCTGGATCGACCCGGGCCAGCGCGATCAGGCGCAATCGCTGGGCTACACCGTGGTCGATGCCAGCACCGTGGTCGCCACCCACCTCAATCAGGTCTTGCACAAGCACGCCCATGAGCTGCTGGGGCACGAGGAAGTGCAGCAGCTCATGCAGTTGCTGGCGAAAAGCTCGCCGAAGCTGGCCGAGGAGCTGGTGCCGGGCCTGGTGTCGCTGTCGACCCTGCTCAAGGTGTTGCAGGCGCTGCTGCAGGAACAGGTGCCGGTGCGCGACATCCGTACCATCGCCGAAGCCATCGCCAACGTGGCACCGAAGAGTCAAGATCCCGCCGCGATGGTCGCGGCGGTGCGGGTCGCCCTGGCGCGGGCCATCGTGCAAAGCATCGTGGGACTAGAGCTGGAGCTGCCTGTGATCACCCTTGAGCCAAGGTTGGAACAGATATTGCTAAACAGTCTACAGAAGGCCGGTCAAGGCTCCGAGGAGGGCATCCTCCTGGAACCGGGCATGGCCGAGAAGCTGCAGCGTTCCCTGGTGGAAGCAGCGCAGCGCCAGGAAATGCTCGGCAAGCCAGTGATCCTGCTGGTAGCCGGACCGGTTCGGGCGATGCTCTCGCGGTTTGCACGGTTGGCAGTGCCGAGTGTGCACGTGCTGGCTTACCAGGAAATCCCGGACAACAAGCAGGTCACCATCGTCGCAACGGTGGGGCAGAATTAACCGAGGTAACAGGCCATGCAGGTCAAACGCTTTTTCGCTGCCGATATGCGTCAAGCCATGAAGCTGGTTCGCGACGAGCTCGGCGCGGACGCCTCGATCATCGGTAACCGCCGGGTTGCCGGCGGCGTCGAGCTGACTGCCGCGCTGGACTACCAGATTCCCGCCGCACCTGCCCGCCAGCCGAACGCGGCACTGGAAGCCGAGCTGCTTCAGACCCAGGCCCGTATCGCCGCGGCCCAGACCGAACTGGTCACGCGCAGCCAAGCCGACGCCAGCAAGGATCGCCAACTGTTCGGCGAAGAGCCGGCGGCGCCGCTCGACACGCTGGATGCCGCGCTGCGCATGGCCGCGCCAGCAGCCATGACGACTAGCGACCAGGGCGCACTCGAGGCCATGCGCTCCGAGCTGCATGGCCTGCGTGAGTTGCTCGAAGGACAGCTCGGTTCCATGGTCTGGGGCCAGATGCAGACGCGTCGGCCGCAGCAGGCCAACCTCTGGCGGCGCCTGCAGCGCATGGGCCTGCCCGCCGAGTTGTCGCGGGTGTTGCTCGAGCGCGTGGCAAATGTCGCCGAGCCGCGCCAGGCCTGGGGCATGTTGCTCGCTCACCTGGCCCATGCGATTCAAACGCCGCAGCAGGAGCCGCTGGAGGAGGGCGGGGTGATTGCCCTGGTCGGTCCGGCCGGCATGGGTAAAACCACCACCCTGGCCAAGCTGGCCGCGCGTTACGTGCTCAAGTACGGCGCTCAGCATGTCGCCCTGGTCAGCCTGGACAGTTATCGGATTGGCGCCCAGGAACAGTTGAAAACCCTGGGGCGTATTCTCAATGTGCCGGTGACCCTGGTCGACCCGGGGCAGTCGTTGACCCAGGCTCTGGCCCCACTGGCGCGCAAGCGCGTGGTCTTGATCGATAGCGCCGGCCTGCCGGCCAGCGATCCCGCCCTGCACATGCAGTTGGAGACCCTGGCCAGTCGCGGCATCAAGGCTAAAAATTATCTGGTTCTGGCCGCAACCAGCCAGAGCCAGGTGCTCAAGGCGGCCTACCACAGCTACAAGCGCTGCGGTCTTTCCGGCTGCATCCTGACCAAACTGGATGAGGCCACCAGCCTGGGCGAAGTTTTAGGTCTGGCTATTGGCCAGCGTCTACCGGTAGCCTATCTGACCGATGGACCACGGATTCCGGATGATTTGCAGGTGCCACGCAGCCACCAACTGGTGAGCCGTGCGGTGGGCCTGCAAAACGCCGAGGATCCGAGCGAAGATACGATGGCCGAGATGTTTGCCGGGCTTTATCAACATCCGGCGCGGCGCGCCGGTTAACGGGCCACTGCGGCAGTGGTTCAGCGATATGCGGCAATGCGTGGTGCCCGGCAGTGACTTGGCGCAGGACACGCAGCCACATGGTTCCAGTCGAAGTCAGACAAGGTGTGTAGATAACATGGGTATGCATCCCGTACAGGTGATTGCGGTGACCGGCGGCAAGGGTGGCGTCGGCAAGACCAATGTGTCGGTGAATCTGGCGCTGGCGCTGGCTGACCTCGGTCGGCGGGTGATGGTGATGGACGCCGACCTGGGTCTGGCCAACATCGACGTGCTGCTGGGCCTGACGGCCAAACGCACGCTGGCCGATGTGATCAGTGGCGAGTGCGAACTGCGCGACGTGGTGCTGCAAGGCCCCGGCGGCATTCGTATCGTCCCCGCGGCCTCCGGCACGCAAAGCATGGTGCAGCTTTCGCCCATGCAGCATGCCGGCCTGATCCAGGCCTTCAGCGACATCAGCGAAAACCTCGATGTCCTGATCATCGATACGGCTGCCGGTATCGGCGACTCGGTGGTCAGCTTCGTCCGCGCCGCCCAGGAAGTGCTGGTGGTGGTGTGCGACGAGCCGACCTCGATCACGGACGCCTATGCCCTGATCAAATTGCTCAACCGCGACCATGGCATGAGCCGTTTCCGCGTGCTGGCAAATATGGCGCACAGCCCACAGGAAGGCCGCAACCTGTTTGCCAAGCTGACCAAGGTTACCGATCGTTTCCTCGACGTCGCGCTGCAATATGTCGGCGCGGTGCCTTATGATGAGTCGGTGCGCAAGGCCGTGCAGAAACAGCGTGCGGTCTACGAAGCGTTCCCGCGCTCGAAGTGTTCCCTGGCGTTCAAGGCGATTGCCCAGAAAGTCGATGCCTGGCCGCTGCCGGCCAATCCGCGCGGCCATCTGGAATTTTTCGTCGAGCGCCTGGTGCAACAACCGGCCGCGGATAAGGCCATATGACACCAGCTTCTGGACTCCGTATGTACAGCAAGGCTCAGACCCAGGACGCCCAGCACCAGTTGATCGAGCGCCACGCGCCCCTGGTCAAGCGGATTGCCTACCACTTGTTGGCGCGCTTGCCGGCCAACGTGCAGGTGGATGACTTGATCCAGGCCGGGATGATCGGCCTGCTCGAAGCCTCGAAGAAATACGACTCCAGCAAGGGTGCCAGTTTCGAAACATTCGCCGGCATCCGCATCCGCGGTTCGATGCTCGATGAGGTGCGTAAAGGCGATTGGGCGCCGCGTTCGGTGCACCGCAACAGCCGCATGGTCAGCGATGCCATTCGGGTAATTGAGGCCAGAACCGGTCGCGACGCTAAAGATCAGGAGGTTGCGGCCGAACTCCAATTGAGTCTCGAAGATTACTACGGCATTCTTGGCGACACTTTGGGCAGCCGCCTGTTCAGTTTCGACGATTTGTTGCAGGACGGCGAACATGGCGGGCTGCACGAAGACGCCAGCTCCACCCATCCCGAACCCTCGCGAGAACTGGAGGACGAACGCTTCCAGGCGGCGTTGGCCGATGCCATCAGCCACTTGCCCGAGCGGGAACGGTTGGTGTTGGCGCTGTATTACGATGAAGAGCTGAATCTCAAGGAAATTGGTGAGGTTCTGGGGGTTAGCGAATCGCGCGTCAGCCAGTTACATACTCAGTGTGCCGCACGTCTGCGGGCACGGCTGGGGGAATGGCGGGCGAGCTAAGCAGTTAAATCAGCAGGCCGTTGGAAAACCAGCGAAGTAGTTTTGCAGCGGCCTGTCAGAGGGTGTTTACAAAAGTAGCGAGCGATGGCCAGGCAAGGCGAAATCAGCCGAAAAAGCGGAGTGTACGAGTAGTACATGAGCATTTTGAGGCTGATTTCAACGCAGCATGGCCGAGCGCAGTAATTTGTAAACGCCCTCTCAGGCCGGTTTCACGATATAAGGCGGGCCCAGGTGCTGGGTTCGTTTGGGACTGTACGGAGGTCGACTTGGACAAAAACATGAAAATCCTCATCGTTGATGACTTTTCAACGATGCGCCGGATCATCAAGAACCTCCTGCGCGACTTGGGGTTTACCAATACCGCAGAGGCCGATGATGGCACCACTGCACTGCCGATGCTGCACAGCGGCAGTTTCGATTTTCTGGTGACTGACTGGAATATGCCAGGCATGACCGGGATCGACTTGTTGCGTGCGGTGCGCGCCGACGAGCGCCTGAAGCACCTGCCGGTGTTGATGGTGACCGCCGAAGCCAAGCGCGATCAGATCATCGAGGCCGCACAAGCCGGGGTGAATGGCTATGTGGTCAAACCCTTCACAGCCCAGGTGCTGAAAGAAAAGATCGAAAAGATCTTCGAGCGGGTCAACGGCTGATGTCTGCCGCGAGGGCACTATGGAACACAATGATTGCGCTAAGGGTGACTTCGAGTCGACCCTGAAAACGCACGCGCGCCAATTGGTGGATAGCCTGGAACACGGCGATTTTGGCGAAGCGGTGCAACTGATCAACGATCTCAACAAGGTTCGCGACCGTGGTCTGTATCACGAAGTCGGCAAGCTGACGCGTGAGCTGCATAACGCTATCGTCAATTTCCAGCTCGATCCACGGGTGCCGCACGCCAAGGAAGTGTCGCAAATAACCGACGCCACCGAGCGCCTGAACTATGTGGTGACGATGACCGAGAAAGCGGCCAATCGCACCATGGATCTGGTCGAGCAGAGCTCACCGCTGGTCAATGGCCTCGGCGCTGAGGCGCAGAGCCTGGGCGCCGACTGGGGCCGCTTCATGCGCCGGGAAATGGGCGCTGAGGGTTTCCGCGACCTGGCCAAGCGGATTGAACTGTTCCTCGCCAACAGCGAGCGCGACAGCGTCCAGGTCTCCGCCCATCTCAACGATATTTTGCTCGCGCAGGACTATCAGGATTTGACCGGTCAGGTGATCAAGCGGGTGACCCAGCTGGTTACCGAAGTGGAAAGCAATCTGCTCAAGCTGGTGCTGATGGCCAGTCAGGTCGACCGTTTTGCCGGTATCGAGCATGACCACGCCGTGCTGCGTGCTGAACAAGAACAACAAAAACAGCCTTCCCACGGTGAAGGTCCGCAGATTCATGCCGATAAGCGTGAAGACGTCGCATCCAATCAGGATGACGTCGACGATCTGCTTTCCAGCCTGGGATTTTAGGAGCACGTCTATGAGCTTCGGCGCCGATGAAGAAATCCTCCAGGACTTCCTGGTGGAAGCCGGCGAGATTCTTGAATTACTGTCCGAGCAGATGGTGGAGCTTGAAAGCCGCCCGGACGACATGAATCTGCTCAACGCTATTTTTCGCGGTTTCCATACCGTCAAAGGTGGTGCCGGTTTTCTCCAGCTCAATGAGCTGGTGGAATGCTGCCATATCGCAGAAAACGTCTTCGACATCCTGCGCAAGGGTGAGCGGCGCGTCGACTCCGAGTTGATGGATGTAGTGCTGGAAGCGCTCGATGCGGTCAACGGCATGTTCACCGAGGTGCGTGAGCGCGTCACGCCGACGCCGGCCACCCGGGAATTGCTGGCCGCCCTGGCGCGTCTGGCCGAGCCGGCTGCGGCCGTTGCGCTCGCGCAGCCCGTCGCCGAACTCGTTGCCGAGGTGCCGGCGCCGGTCTCCGGCGATATCACCGACAGCGAATTCGAGCAGTTGCTCGATGCGCTGAGCGAGGCGCCTGGTCAGGTGACGAGCAGCAGCGCTGGCAGTGACGAAATCAGCGATGACGAGTTCGAGTCGCTGCTCGATGAGCTGCATGGCAAAGGGCAGTTCGCCCCGCCGCCAGTAGTCGCCAATGTCGCGCTGCAACCGGTCGCGGGCGCTGCCAGCGACGAGATCAGCGACGACGAATTCGAAGCGCTGCTCGACCAGTTGCATGGCAAGGGCCAGTTCGCCGCCCCCGCCGCGGCCGTGGCGGCGCCGGTCGCAGCCGCCGTTGCGCCAGCGGCTGGCAACGAAATCACTGACGACGAGTTCGAGGCGCTGCTCGATCAGCTGCATGGCAAGGGCAAGTTTGTCGAGCCGGCGGCGATCGCCCACGCGCCCGCCGCCGCAGTAGCCCCGGCCGCTGCCGCGCAGCCTCTGGCCAAGTCCGAGAGCAAACCCGAAGCCAGGGTTGCTCCGGCGAAAGCGCCGCCGGCTGCCGCCGTCGCCGAGAAGGCGCAGGCGCCCAGCGAAGCGGAAACCACGGTGCGGGTGGATACCGCGCGCCTGGACGAGATCATGAACATGGTCGGCGAACTGGTGTTGGTGCGTAACCGCCTGGTGCGCCTGGGTTCCAACAGCGGCGACGAGGCCATGGCCAAGGCCGTCTCCAACCTCGACGTGGTCACCGCCGACCTGCAAACGGCGGTGATGAAGACGCGCATGCAGCCGATCAAGAAGGTCTTCGGCCGCTTCCCGCGCCTGGTCCGCGATCTGGCCCGCAGCCTGAAGAAAGAGATCAATCTGGAACTGGTCGGCGAAGAAACCGACCTCGACAAGAACCTGGTCGAGGCGCTGGCCGATCCGCTGGTGCACCTGGTGCGCAACGCCGTCGACCATGGCATCGAAACTCCCGAGGAGCGTGAAGCCGCGGGCAAGTCGCGCGGCGGCAAGGTGGTACTCTCGGCCGAGCAGGAAGGCGATCACATCCTCCTGTCGATTTCCGATGACGGCAAGGGTATGGACGCCGATCAGTTGCGCGCCAAGGCCGTGGAGAAGGGCCTGCTGGACAAGGACGCGGCCGACCGGCTCAACGAATTCGAATGCTACAACCTGATCTTCGCGCCGGGCTTCTCGACCAAGACCGAGATATCCGACGTGTCCGGCCGCGGGGTCGGCATGGACGTGGTGAAGACCAAGATTTCCCAGCTCAATGGCACGGTCAACGTGTTCTCGGTCAAGGGCCAGGGCTCGAAGATCGTCATCAAGGTGCCGCTGACCCTGGCGATCATGCCGACGCTGATGGTGATGCTGGGCAACCAGGCCTTCGCTTTCCCGTTGGTCAACGTCAACGAGATCTTCCACCTCGATCTGTCGCGCACCAACGTGGTCGATGGCCAGGAAGTGGTGATAGTGCGCGACAAGGCGTTGCCGCTGTTCTACCTCAAGCGCTGGCTGGTACGCAGCGCCGCTCATGAGGAGCAGGGTGAGGGTCATGTGGTGATTCTCACCGTTGGTAGCCAGCGTATCGGTTTCGTCGTCGATCAACTGGTCGGTCAGGAGGAAGTGGTGATCAAGCCGTTAGGCAAAATGCTCCAGGGCACTCCGGGTATGTCTGGCGCTACCATCACCGGCGATGGACGCATCGCCCTGATTCTCGACGTGCCGAGCATGCTCAAGCGCTACGCGCGGCGCATCTGATTGTTCGCGGTGCCGCTGGGGCGGCGCCGTTTAGGAGTGTTTATGCTGGTCAAGGTGTTGGTGGTGGACGATTCCGGTTTTTTTCGCCGGCGCGTTTCGGAAATTCTCTCGAGCGACCCGAATATCCAGGTGGTGGGTACGGCGACCAATGGCCGCGAAGCCATCGAACAGGCGTTGGCGCTCAAGCCCGATGTGATCACCATGGACTACGAGATGCCGATGATGGACGGCATCACGGCAGTAAAAAACATCATGCAGCGCTGCCCGACAGCAGTTCTTATGTTCTCTTCGCTGACCCACGAAGGCGCCCGCGTCACCCTGGATGCGCTGGACGCCGGGGCGGTGGATTTCCTGCCGAAGAATTTCGAAGACATCTCGCGCAACCCGGAGAAGGTCAAGCAACTGCTCTGCGAGAAGGTGCATACCATCGCCCGCAGCAATCGCCGCGGGATTGTCGCGGCGCCAGCGCCGAGTGCCAGCACGCTGGGAAAGCCGGCAGCGCTCAGTAGTCTCGGTCGCCCTGGCGTCAGCACCCCCGTGCCGGCGCCCGCCTGCGCACCGGTTACTGAGCGCACGAGTGCGCCCAAGCGCAAAGCCTACAAACTGGTGGCCATTGGCACCTCGACCGGTGGTCCTGTGGCTTTGCAGCGCGTGTTGACCCAGTTGCCGGCCAATTTTCCCGCGCCACTGGTGCTGATCCAGCACATGCCTGCGGCTTTTACCAAGGCATTTGCCGAGCGCCTGGACAAGCTGTGCCGGATCAACGTCAAGGAGGCCGAGGACGGCGATCTGTTGCGCCCGGGGTTGGCGCTGCTGGCCCCGGGCGGCAAACAGATGATGATCGATGGTCGCGGCGCGGTGAGGATTCTGCCGGGCGATGAGCGCCTGAACTACAAGCCCTGTGTCGACATCACCTTCGGCTCGGCGGCCAAGGCCTTTCACGACAAGGTGCTGGCTGTGGTCTTGACCGGCATGGGCGCCGATGGGCGCGAAGGCGCGCGCTTGCTCAAGCAGGAGGGCAGCCAGGTGTGGGCGCAGGATGAGGCCAGCTGCGTGATCTACGGCATGCCGATGGCGGTGGTCAAGGCCAATCTGGTGGACGCCATCTACGGTCTCGACGACATCGGTCGGCACCTGGCAGAGGCCTGCGTGTAATGGATGTATTGAGCCTGATAGGGATCATCCTGGCGTTCGTCGCCATTCTGGGTGGCAACTATCTGGAGGGCGGTCATGTGGCGGCGCTGCTCAATGGCCCGGCGGCGCTGATCGTGATTGGCGGCACCCTGGGCGCAGCGTTCCTGCAGGCACCGGTCAGCGTATTCAAGCGGGCTCTGGTGATCCTGCGCTGGATATTCTTCCCGCCGCATATCGATCTGGTTGGCGGCATCGAGCGTGTCGTCGGCTGGAGCATGACCGCGCGCAAGGAAGGCCTGCTCGGCCTCGAGACGGTGGCCGATGCCGAGACCGATCCCTATGCGCGCAAGGGCTTGCAGTTGCTGGTCGATGGCGCCGAGCCCGAAGCCGTGCGCAGCATCCTCGAGGTCGACCTGTACACCCAGGAGGGCCGCGATATCCAGGCGGCCAAGGTCTACGAAAGCATGGGTGGCTACGCGCCGACCATCGGCATCATCGGTGCGGTGATGGGCCTGATCCATGTGATGGGCAATCTGGCCGATCCGAGCAAGCTCGGCAGCGGCATTGCCGTGGCTTTTGTCGCCACCATCTACGGGGTCGGTTTCGCCAACCTGCTGCTGCTGCCCATTGGCAACAAGCTCAAGGCCGTCGCCCAGCGCCAGTCGCGCTACCGCGAGATGCTACTGGAGGGCATTCTGTCGATCGCCGAAGGTGAAAACCCGCGCTCCATCGAGTTGAAGCTGCAAGGCTTCATGGAGTAACCATGGCTCGTCGCAGGCACCAGGAAGAGCATGAAAACCATGAGCGCTGGCTGGTCTCCTACGCAGACTTCATTACCTTGTTGTTCGCCTTCTTTGTGGTGATGTATTCGATGTCCTCGGTCAATGAGGGCAAGTACAAGATTCTCTCCGACAGTCTGACCGGGGTATTCAATCAGCCAGACCGGGCGATCAAGCCTATTCCGGTGGGCGATCTGCGCCCGCGCACCACCGAGCCGGATCGCGCGCTGGTCGATGAGGACGAGCCGGGCGGTCAGCCTGCGGACTCGCTGCAGAGCATCACCGAGAGCATGCGTCAGGCCTTTGCCGGCTTGATCGACTCCAAGCAGTTGAAGGTGAGCGGCAACGAGTTGTGGGTCGAGATCGAGCTCAGTTCCAGCCTGTTGTTCCCCAGCGGCGATGCCTTGCCGAACAATGCAGCATTCGACCTTATCGAGAAGATTGCCAAAATTCTGGCGCCTTACGAGAATCCGGTGCATGTCGAGGGCTTTACCGACAACCTGCCGATTAAGACCGCGCAGTACCCGACCAACTGGGAGTTGTCGGCAGCCCGGGCGGCCAGCATCGTGCGCATGCTCGCCATGGATGGGGTCAATCCCGGACGCTTGGCGTCGGTGGGCTATGGTGAGTTTCAGCCGGTGGCGGATAACGCGACGGCCGATGGCCGGGCACGCAACCGGCGGGTGGTGCTGGTGGTGTCGCGTAACCTCGATGTGCGCCGCAGCGTGAGTGGTGTAGGCAGTTCCAATGCGCGCCCCGATAGCGCCTTGCAGCGGGCTGGCACGCAACCTGCACCACCACCTGCAGTACAGGCCCCGTCAGCGGGTGCCGTCAATCCTCCGTCGTTTGCCCCCTAGGGCGACGCCTGTTCTCGGCAGGATCTGGATCATGCCGGGAGGACAAACAAGATGAGAGTCTGGGCAGTAGCCAATCAAAAGGGTGGTGTGGGCAAGACCACCACCGCCATCGCCCTGGCCGGCCTGCTGGCCGATGCCGGCAAGCGCGTGGTCGTGGTCGATCTCGACCCCCACGGTTCGATGACCAGTTATTTTGGCCACGATCCGGATGCGCTGGAGCACAGCTGCTTCGACCTGTTCCTGCATCAGGGCGTGGTACCTCAGGGGCTGCCGGAGCAACTGTTGTTGTCCACCAGCCACGAACGCATCGCCCTGTTGCCATCGAGCACCGCCTTGGCCACGCTCGAGCGTCAATCGCCCGGGCAAAGTGGGCTGGGCCTGGTCATCGCCAAGAGCCTGGCGCAGCTATGGCAGGGCTACGACCATGCGGTGATCGACAGTCCGCCGCTGCTGGGCGTGCTGATGGTCAATGCGCTGGCGGCCAGCCAACATCTGGTGATCCCGGTGCAGACCGAGTTTCTCGCGGTCAAGGGCCTGGAACGCATGGTCAGCACCCTGGCGATGATCAACCGGTCGCGCAAGCAGGCGTTGCCCTACAGCATAGTGCCGACCCTGTTCGACCGGCGCACCCAGGCCTCGCTGAGCACCTTGCGTCTGCTGCGCGACAGCTATCCCGAGCACCTGTGGCCAGCCTATATTCCGATCGATACGCGCCTGCGTGATGCCAGCCGCGCAGGGCGCACACCCTCGCAGTTCGACCCCAACAGCCGCGGTGTACTGGCCTATCGGGCGCTGCTAAAGCACCTGTTGGCGCAGCAGTTGGCGGCGCAGGTGGCTTGAAATGAGGGTCTATGTCGAGCCGAAGCGTTCAAGTAAGCCGCCACTGCGGCCGATAGGTTGTACAGGCTATTTTTGCGGATCCCATCTATGAGTCGTCCCGTCGCCACTGCCACGCGTCCCCAACTGGCCTTGCAGTCCTATCTGGACAGCTTGCTGCAGGAGGCTGCAGTCGAGTTGCTCGAGAGCAGCCTGGACGAGTTCGAGGCCGCGGTGCTGGAGGAGCAGGCGCGCGATGCCGGTTTGCTCTGCGCAGTACCCGTGCAGGCGCTGGCCGAGTCGCCGCCGGTTGTCGTGCCGCTGATCGAGCCGGCGCCTGCGGTCGTGACTCAGCCGGTGTCGGTCGAGTCGGTGATCGATATCAATCTGCCCGCCGCAGCGCCGAATCCGCTGCTCGGCTTGCAGCCGGGAGAGCGGCCGGAGTGGGCGCAAGAGCCGTTCGAATGCCTGTTGTTCGATGTCGCCGGCCTGACCCTGGCCGTGCCGCTGGTGTGCCTGGGGTCGATCTTTGCGCTGGCGGGGCAGGAATTGACGCCATTATTTGGCCAGCCGGACTGGTTTCTCGGCATACTGCCGTGCCAGGCCGGTAACCTGAAAGTCCTGGACACTGCGCGCTGGGTCATGCCTGACCGCTATCGCGATGATTTTCGCCAGGGCTTGCAGTATGTGATTTCGGTCGAAGGCTATGAATGGGGCCTGGCTGTGCATCAGGTCAGCCGCTCGATTCGCCTGGACCCGAGCGAGATCAAGTGGCGCACCCAGCGCACGCAGCGACCTTGGCTGGCAGGTACGGTGATCGAACACATGTGCGCCTTGCTGGATGTGACGGCCCTGGCCGAGTTGATCGCCAGCGGCGCGGCCAAGCGCCTGGTCAATGGCCAGGTGCACTGATTGAGAGATAGCGGGCTCGCCCTTGCGGCGGACCTGACGGATGATGACCCGCGGTTTGAACCGCCCACGCCGCACAGTGCGGCTTACGACGAGGCTAGGGATATGAAGAAGAATTCTGCACAGGGCGCTGAAGATCCCATCCTGCAATGGGTGACCTTCCGCCTGGACAATGAAACCTATGGCATCAATGTGATGCAGGTTCAGGAAGTGCTGCGCTACACCGAGATTGCGCCGGTGCCGGGCGCACCGAGCTATGTGCTGGGCATCATCAATCTGCGCGGCAATGTGGTGACGGTGATCGACACCCGCCAGCGCTTCGGCCTGGACTCGGCGGCGGTGACTGACAATACCCGCATCGTGATCATCGAGGCGGACAAGCAAGTGGTCGGCATCATGGTCGACAGCGTGGCCGAAGTGGTCTATCTGCGCCAGTCCGAGGTGGAAACTGCGCCGAATGTCGGCAACGACGAGTCGGCCAAGTTCATCCAGGGCGTGTGCAACAAGAATGGCGAGCTGCTGATCCTGGTCGAGCTGGACAAGATGATGAGCGAAGAAGAGTGGTCCGAGCTGGAGAGTATCTAACTCATGTTGGAGATCGCGCTGATCCTGCTCGGGCTGGTGTGCCTGGGGTTGGTCGGCACCTGCGTCTGGCTGATCATGCAGCAACGCCATCTGGCGTTGCTGCAGGCCGAGCGGGATGCGGCGCGCGATCTGCGGATCAGGGAATTGAGTAAACGCCTGGATATCTATCTGGCCGGTAGCGTGCATATGGGTGAAGAGCTGCACGAACTGCGGCAAGTCGTTGCACCCCTGCCGGACAAGCTCAGCCAGATCGAGCAGCGCGACCCCAGCAGCCTGTCGTTCACCCAGGCCGCGCGCCTGGTCGGCCTGGGCGCCAGTGTCGATGACCTGACCCAGTCCTGCGGGCTGAGCAAGGCCGAGGCGGAGCTAATCAGCAAGCTCAATCAGCCGAGAGACCGTTAGTGTCTTGTCAACGTTGAAATGTCGGATCTCTGTAGGGTGGGTTAGCGGCGCCAACCTCCAAACGATCAGGCACCGCCATCGTGGCGCGCCGCGTAACCCACCAGGCGATCGCCCTGCGTTGCGCCGATGGTGGGTTACGGCGCAACGGATCTTGCTGGTTCATCGCTATCGGCAGCGTGCGCCTAACCCACCCTACAGGGATCGCGGTACACGGATTGCCTCCGGGCTACAGGCGCTGCCTGCTAGCGCGGTGGTCCGTCGAGCAGCGCTGGCGGCGGGGTGATGTCGTTGTCGCGCTTATCGCTCTGGAAGCCCGGCGGGCACTTGCCCTTCAGGTGCCAGGCAAAGGCGATGATCTCGGCAATGCAGCGGTACAGTTGCTCGGGGATCGCCTCGCCCAGTTCCAGGCGTGCCAGCAGGCGCACCAGATCGGCATTTTCGTAGATCGGCACTTCATACTCGCGGGCGATTGCCAGGATCGCTTCGGCCAGTTCGTCGTCGCCCTTGGCGCTGAGGCTGGGCGCATTCTGCCCGTCATAGCTCAGGGCGATGGCTTGGCGCGGTGCTGGTTTTTTCATGCGGTTTCGTCAACCCAGCGTTGTTCCAGACTGGTTCTTGGTCCCTGGGGTGGCGTGCCTTGATTGCACGCCAGTTCGCCAACGCTCAGGCCGGCGGCGATCAGGCGTTCACGCAGGGTGTTCAGCTCGGCGTCGATCAGGCTGGCGGTACGCGGGCGCTCGGCCCATAGCTGGCTGGACAGGCTGCCGCGCGCCAGTTGCGCCTGGACTTGTAGCGGCCCCAGCGGTTCCAGGTCGAAGGCCAACTCGATCTTCCACAGCGCTTCCTGCTGTTCGTTGCCAGGCGACTTCTGCGGTTCTTCGTGCTGGATTTTCACCTGTAAGGGCACGAGGTCCCGTTGATCGCGCATGGGCAGCTCCAGTTGCCAGGTGGTCAGCAGGTTGCCGTCCGGGCCGACCTGGCTCTGCGCCAGGCTGGACAGTTGGTGGGTTTGCAGGCGCGAGACGGCGGCGGCGGCCAGTTTCAGCAGGGTCTGCAGATCGGCGTCTTCCTCCATCGCCTGCAGCAGGCGCGATGGCAGGGGAAAGCGCAAAGCCTGTTGGCGAGCGCTGGCTTGGCCGAGGGAGCCGAGGATGTCGCGGGCGAATGCCGGCAGGGCCTGGGCCATGGCGGCGCTGGCATTGGCCGTGGCCAGCGGTGCGCCGCTCGCCAGGGTCGGCAGCAGCTGGCTGATCAGACGCAGCAGGTTGGCTTTCATGTCCGCCGGCAGGGCCTGGCCCTGACCACCGAGCAGTTTGCTTTCGAGGAACAAGCCGCTGTTTTCCAGGGCCTGGCTCAGCCCCTTGCCGGTACTCAGCTGGGCGGCATCGGGCAGGGCGTTGAACAGTTTGTCGATGCTGGCACGCAGGCCCTCCGTCAGTGTCTCCTTGCCCCCTGCGCCTTGCAGGGCTTTGAACAAGCCTTCCAACGAGCCCTGGCGGTTTTGCTGGCTGGCCAGTTGCTGGCTCAACTCGAGCTGATCGAGGCGCCCGCTGAGGGGCAGGAAATTCAGGGCCTGGCTGCCTTGCACCTGCGCGCTGAGCAGGCTGCCGAGGGGCAGGGGCAAGGGGGTTTCCAGCGACAGCTTGCTGCCCGCCAGCGGGGTATTGAGCAGGCTCACTACCACCTTGTAGAGCACCTGCTGTGATTTCGCCTGGACCAGTTGCTCGCGCGTCACGACCTTGCCTTGCAGCAGTGTGCCAATAGGCAGTTGCTCGAGATCCAGGCTGGTCAGGGCTTTCTCGCCGCCGGCCAGCAGGGCCACGGCCAGGCGGCTGTCCGACAGTGCCGTGACCATCAGGGCGCTGCCTTGGGCCAGGGGCCGCGGGCTGTTGGCCTGCAGGGTTGTCTGGCGACCATTGTCCAGGGTCAGCTTGAGCAGCAGTTGGAAGCTCTGCGCCGTTTCCTTGAGGGCGATCACCTCGGCCTTGGCGCTCTCGCCGCTGGCCAGCAGGCCTTGCAACGGTTGCAGCAGCTTGAGCGCCAGATCGCTGGCCGGCGCGCTGGTGCGGGTGCTGGTTGGTGTTGGCGCTATCGGGCGGGAACTGCTGATTTCACTCATTGGCGGGTTACACCCTGTCGAAAATGCCCACTGCGGGGGGCAGGGCATGGCATGTATAATCGCGCCCCGTCCGGGTCGGCTGCGCAGTTAACGTGCGTCAGTATAGCGGCCGGGACACTGCCGACTTGAACCGCTTTTTAGGTAAATATGCCGTGACCAGCCCTCTTCTCGAAGCCGTGGCGCTCGCCTGCGAGCGGGATTGGCGTATGCTTTTCGAACGGCTCGAGCTGCGCTTGGCGGCCGGCGAGATGTTGCAGATTTCCGGCCCCAACGGCAGCGGCAAGACCAGCCTGCTGCGTTTGCTCGCCGGGCTGATGCAGCCTACGGCCGGTGAAGTCCGTCTGAATGGCCTGCCGCTGGGCTCGCAGCGCAGCGAGCTGGCGCGCAATCTGTTGTGGATTGGCCATGCCGCCGGGATCAAGGGTCTGCTCACCGCCGAAGAGAATCTGGCCTGGTTATGCGCGCTGCATCGTCCGGCCGAACGCACGGCGATCTGGCAGGCGCTGGAGGCCGTCGGCCTGCGCGGTTTCGAGGATGTGCCCTGTCATACCCTGTCGGCCGGCCAGCAGCGTCGTGTCGCGCTGGCCCGCTTGTATCTCGATGGGCCGCCGTTGTGGATCCTCGATGAACCCTTCACCGCCCTCGACAAGCTTGCCGTGGCGCAACTGGAAAACCATCTGGCCTGGCACTGCGAAATGGGCGGTCTGGTGCTGCTGACCACCCACCACACGCTGACGGTCAAACCCGCCGGTTACCGCGAACTGGACCTGGGGCAGCCTGGCCTATGAGTAATGTGTTCGGTTTGTTGGTCGCGCGCGAGGCGCGCCTGTTGTTTCGCCGGCCTGCCGAGCTGGCCAATCCGCTGGTGTTCTTCGCCATCGTGATCGCCCTGTTTCCGTTGGCTGTGGGGCCGGAGACGCAGCTGTTGCAGACCCTGTCGCCGGGGTTGGTGTGGGTGGCGGCATTATTGGCCGTGCTGCTCTCGCTGGATGGCTTGTTTCGCAGCGATTTCGAGGATGGCTCGCTGGAGCAGTGGGTCCTTTCGCCGCACCCCCTGCCTCTTCTGGTATTGGCCAAGGTACTGGCAAACTGGCTATTTTCCGGTCTGGCCCTGGTGCTGCTGGCACCCGTGCTGGCCTTGATGCTCGGCTTGCCCGGGCGTTGCCTGCCGGTGCTGCTGCTCTCGCTGCTGCTCGGCACGCCGGTGCTGAGCCTGCTCGGTGCGGTCGGTGCGGCGCTGACGGTGGGCCTCAAGCGTGGCGGCCTGTTGCTGGCGCTGCTGATTCTGCCGCTGTATATCCCGGTGCTGATCCTTGGCAGCGGGGCGTTGCAAGCCAGCCTGCAAGGATTGCCGGCGGTTGGTCAGCTGTTGTGGCTGGCCAGTCTGACCGCGCTGGCGGTGACCTTGACACCTTTTGCCATTGCCGCCGGATTGACGATTAGCGTCGGCGAGTGATCTACAACCGTGCTACCGAGGACGACCCAGTGCGGTCATTACCTCGGAGAATGATGAGTAATCTGATGAACTGGACGTGGTTTCACAAGCTGGGCTCGCCCAAGTGGTTTTACCAGATCAGCGGGCGCTGGCTGCCCTGGCTGAGCGCGGCTGCTGCATTGTTGCTGACGGTCGGGCTGGTCTGGAGCCTGGCGTTTGCGCCGCCGGACTACCAGCAGGGCAACAGCTTCCGGATCATTTATATCCATGTGCCGGCCGCCTTTCTCGCCCAGTCGGTGTACGTCATGCTGGCCGTGGCCGGTGTGGTCGGCCTGGTGTGGAAAATGAAACTCGCCGATGTCGCCGTGCAGCAGGCCGCTCCCATTGGCGCCTGGATGACCGTGATTGCTCTGCTGACCGGTGCCATCTGGGGCAAGCCGACCTGGGGCGCCTACTGGGTCTGGGACGCGCGCCTGACCTCGATGCTGATCCTGCTGTTCCTGTATTTCGGCGTGATCGCCCTCGGTCAGGCCATCAGCAATCGAGATAGCGCGGCCAAGGCCTGTGCGGTGCTGGCCATCGTCGGGGTAATCAACATTCCGATCATCAAATATTCGGTGGAGTGGTGGAACACCCTGCACCAACCCGCCACCTTCAGCGTGATCGAGAAACCGGCGATGCCGCTGGAAATGTGGCTGCCACTGCTGATCATGGTGCTTGGCTTCTACTGTTTCTTCGGCGCCGTACTGCTGCTGCGCATGCGCCTCGAGGTACTCAAGCGCGAGGCGCGCAGCAGTTGGGCCAAGGCCGAGGTCAAAGCTCAAGTGGAGAAAAGCCTATGAGTTTCGCCTCGTTCGCCGAGTTTCTCGCCATGGGCAACCATGGTGCCTACGTCTGGTCGTCCTTTGCCATCAGCCTGGCCGTGCTGGCGTTGAATGTCGTGCTGCCGCTGTTGGCGCGGCGCCGTTACCTGCAAGACGAGGCGCGTCGTTTGCGCCGGGAGGAGTTGCAATGAACCCTGTTCGCAAGAAGCGTCTGTTGATCATCCTGGCGATCCTCGCCGGCGTAGGTGTCGCCGTGACCTTGGCCCTGAATGCGCTGCAACAGAACATCAACCTGTTCTATACCCCGACCCAGATCGCCAGCGGCGAGGCGCCGCAAGACACCCGTATTCGCGCCGGCGGGTTGGTGGAAGTGGGCTCGGTCAAGCGCTCCAGCGACACTCTGGATACCGACTTCGTGGTGACCGACGGGGCGGCCAGCGTGACTATTCGCTACCGCGGTATCCTTCCGGATCTGTTCCGCGAAGGCCAGGGCATCGTGGCCATGGGCAAGGTCAATGCCGATGGCGTGTTGATCGCCGACCAGGTGCTGGCCAAGCACGATGAAAACTACATGCCGCCGGAAGTCATGCAGGCATTGGAGCAAAGCGCAATGAAGCAAAAGCATGACGCGGCCACCCAAGGGGGTGCGCAATGATTCCCGAACTCGGTCACCTGGCGATGATCCTGGCGCTGTGCCTGACCCTGGTGCAGGCCAGCCTGCCGATTATCGGCGCCTGGCGCGGCGATCGGCAGTGGATGAGCCTGGCCGTTCCTGCGGCCTGGGGCCAGTTCGCCTTCCTGGCGTTCGCCTTTATCTGCCTGACCTACGCCTTCATGGTCGACGACTTTTCCGTTGCCTATGTGGCCCACAACTCCAACAGCGCGCTGCCCTGGTATTACAAGTTCAGTGCGGTGTGGGGCGCCCATGAAGGCTCGCTGCTGCTCTGGGCGTTGATCCTGGCCGGCTGGACCTTCGCCGTGTCGATCTTCTCCCGCCAGTTGCCCGAGGAGATGCTTGCCCGTGTGCTCGGGGTGATGGGCATGATCAGTGTCGGCTTCCTGCTGTTCCTGATCGTCACCTCCAACCCGTTCGAGCGCTTGCTGCCGAACACGCCGCTGGACGGCCGTGACCTCAACCCGTTGCTGCAGGACTTCGGCCTGATCATCCATCCGCCGATGCTCTACATGGGTTATGTCGGCTTCTCGGTGGCCTTCGCTTTCGCCATCGCCGCCTTGCTCGGCGGCAAGCTGGATGCGGCCTGGGCGCGCTGGTCGCGGCCCTGGACCATAGTCGCCTGGGCCTTCCTCGGCATCGGCATCGCCCTGGGCTCCTGGTGGGCCTATTACGAACTCGGCTGGGGCGGCTGGTGGTTCTGGGATCCGGTGGAGAACGCTTCCTTCATGCCCTGGCTGGTCGGCACCGCACTGATCCACTCCCTGGCGGTGACTGAAAAGCGCGGCGTGTTCAAGAGCTGGACCGTGCTGCTGGCGATTGCCGCCTTCTCCCTGAGTCTGCTCGGCACCTTCCTGGTCCGTTCCGGGGTGTTGACCTCGGTGCATGCGTTTGCCACCGATCCTGCGCGTGGCGTGTTCATCCTGGCCTTCCTGTTACTGGTGGTCGGCGGTTCGCTGACCCTGTTCGCCATCCGCGCGCCGGTGGTCAAGAGTCAGGTCGGTTTCGCCCTGTGGTCGCGCGAGACCCTGCTGTTCGTGAATAACCTGATCCTGGTGGTGGCGGCGGCGATGATTCTGCTCGGCACCCTCTATCCGCTGGTGCTGGATGCCATGACCGGGGCCAAACTGTCGGTCGGCCCGCCGTACTTCAACGCGTTGTTCGTGCCACTGATGGGCCTGCTGATGGCGATGATCGCGATCGGCGTGCTGGTGCGCTGGAAGGACACGCCGCTGCGCTGGCTGCTGGGCATGCTGATCCCGGTGCTGATCGGCAGCGTGGCATTGGCCGCGCTGGCGACCGTGTTGCACGGCGACTTCAGCTGGGCTGTGCTGGGTGTCTGTCTGCTGGCCAGTTGGGTGGTGTTGGCTGGCGTGCGCGACATTCATGACAAGACCCGCCACAAGGGCCTGCTCAAGGGGCTGCCAAGCCTGGGCCGCAGTTACTGGGGCATGCAGACGGCGCACCTCGGCCTGGCCCTGTGCGCCCTCGGGGTCATCCTGACCAGCATGGGCAGCTTCGAGCGCGACATGCGCATGGCGCCGGGCGACTCGGTGGAGATGGGTGGCTACCAGTTCATCTTCGAGGGCGCCGAACACTTCGAAGGGCCGAATTTCAGCTCGGACAAAGGCACCGTACGGATCCTCGAAGACGGCCAGCAGATCGCCGTGCTACACCCGGAGAAGCGTCTGTATACCGTGCAGCAATCGGTGATGACCGAAGCCGGAATCGACGCCGGCATTACCCGTGACCTGTTCGTGGCGCTGGGCGAGCCGCTGGAAGACGGCGCTTGGGCCGTGCGCGTGCACATCAAACCGTTCGTGCGCTGGATCTGGTTCGGCGCCTTGCTGATGGGCCTGGGTGGTTTCCTCTCGGCGTCCGACAAGCGCTACCGGATGAAGGTCACCACCCGCGTGCGTGAAGCCCTGGGCATGGCGGGGGCGCAGACATGAAGCGGCTGATCCTGTTATTGCCGTTGGCTGGCTTTCTGGTGCTGGCCGGTTTCCTCTACAAGGGCCTGTTCCTTGACTCGCGCGACATTGGCTCGACGATGATCGGCAAGCCGTTTCCCGAGTTCGCCCTGGCGTCGCTGGAAGAACCGGCGCGCACCCTTGGCACCGCCGATTTCGAGGGGCCGGCGCTGGTCAATGTCTGGGCGACCTGGTGCCCGACCTGTCGCGCCGAGCACCAGATGCTCAACCGTCTGGCCGAGCAGGGCGTGACGGTCTACGGGATCAACTACAAGGACAACGGCGACGCTGCACGCCGCTGGCTCATCGAACTGGGCAACCCGTACCGCCTCAACGTCGAGGACCCGCAGGGCAGCCTGGGCATCAACCTTGGCGTCTACGGTGCGCCGGAGACCTTCCTGGTCGACAAGAACGGCATCATCCGCCACAAGTACGTCGGTGCCATCGACGAGAGCGTCTGGCGCCAGCAGCTGGCGCCGCTGTACCGCGAACTGATGGACGAGGCCGGCCGATGAAACGATTGCTGACGGCGGGCCTGTTGGGCCTGACCCTGTCGCTGGGCGCCCAGGCGGCCATCGACACCTACGAGTTCGCCGACGAGGCCGAGCGCCAGCGTTATCGCAGCCTGGTCGAGGAACTGCGTTGCCCCAAGTGCCAGAACCAGAACATCGCCGATTCCGATGCGCCGATTGCCATGGACCTGCGTGCGCAAGTCTATCGCATGCTGGAGGAGGGCCAGAGCAACGAGCAGATCATCGATTTTCTGGTTTCGCGTTACGGCGATTTCGTTCTCTACAAGCCTCCGGTCACGGCGCGCACCCTGTTGCTCTGGTACGGCCCGGCCGGTCTGTTGCTCGGCGGCTTCGTGCTGCTTGGCGTGGTGGTGCTGCGTCGTCGTGGGAAAAAGTCCGCGGGCTCGAACGGCCTTTCCGCCGATGAGCAGCAACGCCTGGCTGCTCTGCTCAGCCAAAGACCTACCCATCAAACGCCTCAGGATAAGAAAGACCGATGATTGAATTCTGGCTGTCCGCCGGCCTGCTGTTGCTGGCTGCCCTGGGTTTTCTGTTGATACCGGTCCTGCGAGGCCGCAAGGTCCAGGCCGAAGAAGACCGTACCGCATTGAATGTCACCCTGTATCAGGAGCGCCTGCAGGAGCTGGAGAATCAACGTCAGGCCGGTACGCTCAGCGATGAGCAATGGCAAAACGGTCGTGATGACGCGGCCCGTGAACTGTTGGCCGACACTGACGGTGCCGAGAGCAAGGCCAGGGTCGGTGTGCTCGGCAGCAAGGTGCCGTTGACCGCCGCCTTGCTGATGCCGCTGCTGGGCTACGGCTTGTACCTGTACTGGGGCGCGATCGACGACGTCGAGCGGGCGCGGACCTTCGCCGAGCAGCCGCAGACCATCGAGGCGATGACCGCGCGCCTGGAGGCGTCGCTGAAGGCCGATCCGAAGTCCGCCGAAGGCTGGTACTTCCTCGGTCGTACCTATATGGCCCAGGAGCGTGCCGCTGACGCTGCCACTGCTTTCGAGCGTGCGGTGGACACTGGCGGACGCGATCCGGAGTTGCTCGGCCAGTGGGCCCAGGCCTTGTATTTCGCCGGTGACAAACAATGGACCGAGCAGCTGCAGACGCTGACCGATGAAGCGCTGAAGGCCGATCCGGCGGAAGTCACCAGTCTCGGCCTGCTCGGCATCGCCGCCTATGAAGAAGGGCGTTTCGAGGAGGCCATTGGCTTCTGGGAGCGTCTGGTCGCCGTATTGCCCGAGCAGGATCCCTCGCGCCAGGCCATTCAGGGCGGCATCGCCCGTGCCCGTGAGCGCCTGGCTACACCGACGGACGCGCCGCCGGCTGCCGCCGCGACCGGGCAACTGAGGGTCAAGGTCGACCTGGCAGCGGCATTGAAAGACAAGGTAGAGCCGGGCGACAGTGTGTTCGTCTTCGCCCGTGCCGCGTCCGGTCCGCCGATGCCGCTGGCGGTCAAGCGCCTGACCGTGGCCGATCTGCCGGCCGAAGTCAGCCTGTCGGACAGCGACGCAATGATGCCGCAACTGAAGATTTCCGGGTTCGAGCAGGTGCAGCTGGTGGCGCGTATTTCGCGCAGCGGCAATGCCACCGCCGGCGAATGGATCGGCCTTAGCCAGCCGTTGCCCAGCAGCACCACCGAGGCGCAGCAGCTGACCATCGACACGGCGGACGGCCAGGCGCAATGAACCGATGGTTGGCGATCGTCCTGGCCATCGGCTTGTCGAGTCTTGCCGGCTGCGCGGTGCAGGGCACGGCGCCGATCGGCCAAGTGCCGGTGGTGAGCAAGTCCCACCCGCGCTATGCGCCGCCACCAGGGGTGGACAGCCACTGGGATGCGGGGTTGGGTGTCTATGTGGTGGATGGCGCGCGTGACCTGTATTACCGCGAGCGCACCTACTACCGCTGGAACAGCGGCTGGAGTTGGGCGACCAACCCGCAAGGGCCGTGGCAGCCGACCGACAGCAGCGGCGTGCCGCCGGGCCTGTATCGGCGGTACGCGCAGTAGCGTTGTCTCTGCGTCAGGCCGAGTTTGCAGTGCGTAGCCCGGATGGAATCCGGGCTAGGGTCATATGCCGCAATCAGGCCAGCACCCCATCACGGAAGTCGCGCAGCGCCTGCTCGATCTCTTCCCGGGTGTTCATCACGAACGGACCGTATTGCACGATCGGCTCGGCCAAAGGTTTGCCGGCAATCAGCAGCAGTCTGGCGCCGTCGCGGCTGCTCAGGCGCAGTTCGCCGCGATCGGACAAGCGCACCAGGCGTCCGGCGGGCACCGCCTGCGCACTGGCGCCCGGCAACTCGAGCGTGCCTGCGTAGACGTACAGCATGGCGCGATGGTCGTCCGGCAGGCGCGGGGCGAGCTGGCTGCCGGCCGGCAGGTGCAGGTCGAACAGTTGCGGCTCGGTGTGCGGGCGTTGCACGGCGCCGCTTTGCTGCACCTCGCCGTCGTCGAACTGGCCGGCGATCACCACCACCTCGACGCCGCTGGACGTGGTCAGGCGCGGTATCTCGCTGGCGGGAATGTCGCGGTAGCCGGGGTCGCCGAGCTTGTCCTTGGCCGGCAGGTTGAGCCACAGCTGGAAGCCGCGCATGAGCCCTTGTTCCTGCTCGGGCATCTCACTGTGGATGATGCCGCGGGCGGCGGTCATCCACTGCACGCCACCGCTTTGCAGCAGGCCGACATTGCCCAGGTGGTCTTCATGGCGCATGCGGCCTTCGAGCATATAGGTGATGGTCTCGAAACCGCGGTGCGGGTGCGGCGGGAAGCCGGCGATATAGTCGTCCGGATCGTCCGAGGCGAATTCATCGAGCATCAGAAAAGGGTCGAAGCGCTCGATTCCGCTGCCGCCAATCACCCGATTCAGGCGCACGCCGGCACCGTCTGACGCGGGTTGGCCGGGCTGGATGGCGAGTACGCTGCGCAGTGGGCTCATGGGGCACCTCCTCAAGTTGGAATATGCCCATCCTATGCCTGTCAAACAGATCGATGGTTGCGAAATTCGCGGGATAATGATCGATTTATTCGATGATAAGCGAGTCTTGCCACGAAGGCCTGAGGAGGCCTCGCGACGGCGCTGGATATTTCCACAACTGCTGAACCGCGCCAGGTTAAACCCTTGGGGCGGCCTTATGGTCGGTCTATTCGGCAATCAGCAGCTTGCGCGACTCGTTGTAGAAGTAGCGGATCTTCTCGTATTCGAACGGCGAGTTGAGCTGGCCGTAACGGAAGTTGACGATGGAGCGCTGATCGACCGTCTCGAGCAAGAATATTTCCGGATGGCTGTTGCCGGCTTCGGCCACGTTGAGCCAGTTGACCTGGCTCTTGGCGCTGAAGTCCACCACCAGCCCGCCAGTGTCGCGCAGGTTGGAGGGGCCGAGCAGCGGCAGCATCAGGTAAGGGCCGGATGGTGCGCCGTAGAACCCCAGGGTCTGGCCGAAGTCTTCGCGCTGTTTCGGCAGGCCCATGCGGCTCGCCGGATCCCACAGTCCGGCCACGCCGATGGTGGTGTTGAGCAGCAGGCGGGCGGTGGTCTCCATCGAGCGCCTGGCCTTGAACTGCAACAGGCTGTTGAGCAGGTTGGGCACGTCGCCGAGGTTGCTGAAGAAGTTGCTCACCCCATGTTGCACGACCGTCGGGGTGACATAGCGATAACCGTCGACGATGGGCAGAAACACCCACTGATCGAAGCGGTAGTTGAAGTGATAGACCCGGCGGTTCCAGGACTCCAGGGGGTCATAGACATTCAGGGCGCCGAGGGTCGAGCGTTCGAACTCGCGTTGATCCAGGCCAGGATTGAACTGCAGGTGTTGCAGCGGTCGCTTGAAACCGTCTTCATCGACCTGATGCTCGGCCTGAGTCAGTCCGCTGGTCAGCAGCAGGGTCAGGAGCAGGGCTGTAGCAAGAGGCTTAACCACGGAAGAACTCCAGCATGGCGTCGCTGTTGACGCGGTAGTTGAGGTTGCCGCAGTGCCCGCCGAACGGGTAGACGGTCAGGCGATCGCCCAGGGTTCGGCGCAGAAAGCCCAGGTCGCCAGGGCCGAGGATGAGGTCGTCGGCGTTGTGCATTACGGCGATCTTGCTCGAGTCTTTCAGGTAGTCCTCGACACCGTAAAGACTGATCTGATTGACCATCTGGGTAACGCTGCCGCCATCAAGGCGGGCCCGCCACATCGGGATCAGCTGCTCGGTGATGTAGCAGTCGAAGTCACATTGCAGGGCGCGCTTGAAGAAGGGGGTGAGGCTGGTGCTGTCGTTGATCGGGTAGCGCGCCGGGGTGATCAGGCCGCGCCGGTTGATCAGGTCGGAGGTGAAGGCGATATCGGCCGCGGCGAAGCGGAACACCGTACCAATCAGCATAGCCATCTGCTCGTCGGACAGCTGCTCCTTGGAGCGCTGGAAGTCGAAGAGCATTGCGTCGTTGAGGTCGACGTAACCTTTTTCCTGGAAATAACGGGTCAGCTTGGCCAGCACCGTCTCATAGAAGGTGGTGCTGCTGTTGATGCCTTCGACCCGGGTTTGTACCAGACGGTCGAGGTTGCTGGTCGAGGTATAGAGGTTGACCGGCGGGTTGAGTAGCAGCACACGCTTGAAGTTGAAGCTGCGTCGGGTTTCGTCGAGTTGGCTGACGAATGCCGCCTGCAGGGCTCCCAGGCTGTAGCCGGTCAGGTGGAAAGCACTGACCTTAAGGCGCGGATGCTGGGCGCGCACGGCCTGCATCGCCCGGTACAGATCCTCGGCATCTTCGCCGGTGAGGCCCGGTGTGGCGAAACGCGAGGCAGCGCTCATGAAGTCGTAGCTGGTCGGCGAGGATAGCTGCACCACATGGTAGCCGGCGCCGTAGAACAGTTTTTTCAGGTATTCCGCCGTGCTGCTGGAGTAAGGCATACCCGTGCCGGCAATGATGAAAATCAGTGGCGCCTCGCCTTTCTGCTGGGCCAGGCGATAACCCATCCTGGTCACTGGCCAGAAATTAGCCGGCAGTTCGAACTCGCGCTCCGGGCGCAGTTTGACCCGGTAGTCCTGCTGATCTATGTCGGCATCGGCCGGCAGTTGCGGGCGCAACTCTGGCGGCGTGGTGGCGATGGTCGCCTCGAACGGGTTGGTCAGTGGATAACCGTAGCTCTGCGCATCGATCTCGGCAGCCAACAGTGGCCCACCGAGGGTTATGCCGCACAGCAGAGCAGCGAGGCGATATACAAGCGGCATGACTTAAATCCCTTTAAAAGAGGGAGGATTGATCGAATTGAAAAGAATGAGACATCTGAACCTGCAGATAGTGCCGGTCAAACCGGTCTTTGACTCAACTCATGCAGCGCCGGGCCGGTCAGGCGATACTGCGTCCAGTCATCCAGCGGCTGAGCGCCCAGGCGCTTATAGAAGTCGATGGCCGGTTCATTCCAGTCCAGTACCGACCACTCCAGACGTCCGCAGCCGCGCTCTATAGCCAAGCTCGCCAGCTTGCCGAGCAAGGCAGTGCCAAGCCCCGTGCCGCGGGCTTTGGAGCGTACATAGAGATCTTCGAGATAGATACCGGGTTTGCCGAGAAAGGTCGAGTAATTGTGGAAGAACAGGGCAAAGCCTGCGGCCGCGCCATCCACCTCACCGATCAGCACCTCGGCGAAGGGGCGCGTACCGAACAAGTGTTCGCGCATTTGCGCGGGATCGACGACCACCTGGTCGCTGAGCTTCTCATAGTCGGCCAGTTCGCGGATGAAGCCGATGATCAGTCCAATATCGTCAGGTTGGGCACTGCGGATATGCAAATGGGGCATGGTCGCTCCTTGAGTTGCCGGTCAAGCGAGCATGCGGTGTGGCCATGGGATATTGCAAGCTGTGTCCGGAATCATTAGGCCACTTCAGCTTGCTTGAAGTCACTGGTCGGAGCGTCAGGCGTTTGCAGGCGGCGAGGTTTCTTCACCGTATCTCAAGCCTGATGATGCAACCAGGCATGCTTCGGCCGCTCTGCTGTTGGTCGTGCACGGTTGTCCAGGCGTTGCCAGAGCTTCTCGTGGAAGTAGAAACCCACCGAATTGCACAGTGGCTCGATGGCTGCCACCAGGCCACTGGCCGCGACACTACCGGTCAGCGCATAGGTCACCGCAAAGGCGATGCAGAAGTGCATCAGGGTGAAGGTCAGGGTCTTGAGCATGGCGCGCCTCTAATGAGAAGTCTTTGCGATTGATGTTGAGGTTAGCGGCTGGATGCTTATTGAAGAAATGTTTCATTTTGATGTTGTCGATAGTATTTGATAATTGAAATAGCTATCGAACAGTGCGAGGCAGCGAGAAATCCTCAATAAAATGCGCGGGGGAGTTTGACAAGGCGATGCTGGCGGCTAACTTGAAGTGCGCGGCGCATGGAAGTCCCGCGCTGCTCACAATTGACTTGAGCTTTTCTGAAATGGAGTTCCAACATGCATAAGCGCTACCTCTCTTCCCTGTTGTGTGCTGTTCTGACCGCAGCTGCTCTTAGCGTCTCCGCCGCCGAAACTTCCAAGACTGCACCCGCGAAGCCTGCGGCCGTGCAAGTGGCCGAGGTCGGCAAAATCAATCTCAATACGGCCGATGCTTCCACGCTGCAACGTGAGCTGAGCGGTATCGGCGAGACCAAGGCCAAGGCAATAGTGGCGTACCGTGATACCCATGGCGCATTCGCCTCGGTTGACGAGCTGCTTGAGGTCAAGGGTATCGGCGAGTCCATTCTGGCGAAGAACCGCGACAAATTGAGCATCAATTAACCGACACGCTGGAAGATCAAGGCCGGTCATTGACCGGCCTTTTGCATTTTAGGGGGTGACCACGAGCCGGGTCCTGCCATACAGTGCGCGTTTTCTGGGCGGCCGTGACGCCGTCTGGTATCGGCAGGTGTGGATCAGCGGACGGTTATCTTTTCGATGAATGCGATGTCTCCCCAGACGATTTACCAGCATGCCCTTGACCACCACGGGTTCCAGGCGGATGACGCTCAGCTGCGGGCGGTGCAGGCGCTGGAATGTTGCCATCGGGCGCTGCATCGGCCGGGGGACAGTGGGCAACCAGTCAGCGGAGTTTATCTCTGGGGCCCGGTAGGGCGCGGCAAGACCTGGTTGATGGATCAGTTCTATCGAAGCCTGCAGGTGCCTGCGCGGCGTCAGCATTTCCATCATTTCATGCGCTGGGTGCACCGCCGCCTGTTCCAGTTGACCGGTACGGCCGATCCCTTGCGGGCTCTGGCCCGTGAGCTGAGCGATGAGGTCAGGGTGCTGTGTTTCGACGAGCTGTTCGTCAGTGACATTGGCGATGCCATTCTGGTCGGCGGCTTGTTGCGGCTGATGTTCGAGGAGGGCGTTGTGCTGGTTGCCACCTCCAACCAGGCGCCGGAGCAGCTGTATGCCGATGGTTTCAACCGGGAGCGCCTGGTCCCGGCGATTGTCGCCATCAACCAGTACATGCAGGTCGTCGGTGTCGATGGCGGGCAGGATCACCGCCTGCATCCGGGCGTACAGCATCAGCGCTATTGGCAGAGCGAGCTGGATCGACCCAGTGCGCTGCTGGCGGTTTTTCGTCGGTTAACCGCGGGCGAGCCGTCATCCAGTGAGCCCGTCGTGCTCGGGCAGCGATCAATCAGCGTGGTGCAGCAGGCGGCTGCGGTGATCTGGTGCCGCTTTGCCGAACTGTGCGAGCAGCCGATCTCGGCCCTGGATTTCATTGCCCTGTGTGATCGTTACTCGGTCATTGTGCTCAGCGAGGTGCCAGCCCTGAGCGGCCAGCAGAAACCCGGCACCATCGCCCGTGGTACCGAGGATGGTATCGAGCGGGTGGCGGCCGGCGACCGCGAACTGCCCGCACTGGCCGCACATGACGACAGTGTGCGGCGCTTCATTGCTCTGGTGGATGAATGCTACGACCGCCGTGTGCCGCTCTACCTGGAGGCCCAGGTGCCGCTGGAGGCGTTATATACCGAGGGTTACCTGGCTTTTCCGTTCCGGCGCACCCTGAGCCGGCTGCGGGAAATGCAGCTGCAACGGTTTTCTGCGGTTTAGCCGGTGTCGGTCCCCTGCGCAGATTGGTAAGGGGCAGTCCCGTAGCCCGGATGAGCGCCAGGGTGATCCGCGGCGGGCTTCCCGGATTGCGCCTGGGCTTATCCAGGCTACGACGCTGCAGGCGCGGTCGCTCGACTTCGACGCCGCGCTGTCGCCCAGCAAGCTGGAGGCAATCGCGTCTATCGGATTGTAGGCACCTGTAGGAGCGGATTTATCCGCGAAAACTCTCGAATGAACAAAAGCTTCGCGAATAAAGCGGAACGCCGCCCCGGTCGCTCCTACATACAGCGTCATAGCCCATAAAATCAATGAGATACGGGTTGTTTGATTAGAGTCCGCAGGCAATAAAAAACCCGGCTGGATGGCCGGGCTCTTGAATTTGGCTCCGCGACCAGGACTCGACAGCGCAGCTGAACGCGCTTCAGCGCGGCCCCGGAGGGGTGAGCACCAGCGAATAACCTGGGACGTAGTCCCAGGTGAGAGTCCGGCAGACGAAAAAAAGCCCCGGCATAAACCGAGGCTCTTGAATTTGGCTCCGCGACCAGGACTCGAACCTGGGACCCAATGATTAACAGTCATTTGCTCTACCGACTGAGCTATCGCGGAACAACGGTGCGTATCCTACTGATTAGGAAGGGGAAGTCAAGTATCTCGGACTTCCCCTGGCCGGTTCAGAGGATCTGGGCGATGGCCTGGGTAACGACCGGCAGATTGCGCTGATTCAGTGCGGCAACGCAGATGCGTCCGGTGCCGACGGCGTAGATGCCGAATTCGCTTTTCAGGCGTTCCACCTGCTCGGTGGTGAGGCCCGAGTAGGAGAACATGCCGCGCTGTTGGGCGACGAAGCTGAAGTCGCGCTTGGCGCCCAGGGCGGTTAGCTGCTCGACCATGGCCAGGCGCATGGTGCGAATGCGTTCACGCATTTCGCCCAGTTCGGCTTCCCACATGGCCCGCAGTTCGGGCGTGTTGAGCACTGCCGCGACGACGCTGGCGCCGTGGGTCGGCGGGTTCGAGTAGTTGGTGCGAATCACCCGCTTGAGTTGCGACAGCACCCGGTTGGTTTCATCTTGCGAGCCGGTGACGATGGACAGCGCGCCGACCCGCTCGCCATATAGCGAGAACGACTTGGAGAAGGAGCTGGAGACGAAGAAGGTCAAGCCGGATTCGGCGAACAGGCGCACTGCCGCGGCGTCTTCCTCGATGCCGTCGCCAAAGCCCTGGTAGGCGATGTCGAGGAAGGGGACATGCTCGCGCTCGCGGAGGATCTCGAGAATGGCCTGCCAGTCGTCCATGCTCAGGTCGACGCCAGTCGGGTTGTGGCAGCAGGCGTGCAGTACCACGATCGAGCGGGCGGGCAGGTTTTTCAGGTCTTCGAGCAGGCCGCCACGGTTCACACCGTTGCTGAAGGCATCGTAATAGCGGTAATTGCGCACCGGGAAGCCGGCGGCTTCGAACAAGGCACGGTGGTTTTCCCAACTCGGGTCGCTGATGGCCACGGCGGCATCCGGGAGCAGACGCTTGAGGAAATCCGCACCGACTTTCAAGGCGCCGGTGCCGCCCAGGGCCTGGGCAGTAATCACCCGGCCTTCCTTCATCAGGGCCGAGTCGGCGCCGAACAGCAGGGTCTGTACCGCCTGGTCGTAGGCGGCGATGCCCTCGATCGGCAGGTAGCCACGGGGCGCATGGGTGGCCGTCAGCGCATTTTCTGCTTCTGCCACGGCCCGCAATAGCGGAATTCGCCCATCTTCATTGGTGTACACGCCAACGCCGAGGTTGACCTTGGTGGGGCGGGTATCGGCGTTGAAGGCTTCGTTGAGGCCCAGGATGGGGTCGCGCGGCGCCATTTCGACGGCAGAGAACAGACTCATGGATGTGGCAGCTCGGGGGAAGGGATGAATGTCTGCAATGCCCCGCTAGGGGTTGCGTAAGTGGGCCGGTAGTATAGCGACCCATAACGTGTGTCGCGACAGCGGGCACACGCATTTCAACTGTTTTGACGTACGCTTTCAGATCGCGTCACAGTCGTTTTTCGAGGTTAGTCATGTCCAAGTTCCAACTGGTCACCCGTTTTCAGCCTGCCGGCGATCAGCCGGAGGCCATTCGGCAGATGGTTGAAGGCTTGGAGGCGGGGCTGTCGCACCAGACCCTGCTCGGTGTGACCGGCTCGGGCAAGACCTTCAGCATCGCCAACGTGATCGCGCAGATCCAGCGGCCGACCCTGGTGCTGGCGCCGAACAAGACCCTGGCCGCGCAGTTGTATGGCGAGTTCAAGAGTTTCTTCCCGAACAATGCGGTGGAGTATTTTGTTTCCTATTACGACTACTACCAGCCGGAAGCCTATGTGCCGTCTTCCGACACCTTTATCGAGAAGGACGCCTCGATCAACGACCACATCGAGCAGATGCGCCTGTCGGCGACCAAGGCGCTGCTGGAGCGGCCGGATGCGATCATCGTCACCACCGTGTCGTGCATCTACGGCCTGGGTAGCCCCGAGTCCTATCTGAAAATGGTGCTGCACATCGATCGTGGCGACAAGCTGGATCAGCGTGAGCTGCTGCGCCGCCTGGCTGATTTGCAGTACACGCGCAACGATATGGATTTTGCCCGTGCCAGCTTCCGGGTGCGCGGCGACGTGATCGATGTGTTTCCCGCAGAGTCGGACCTGGAGGCCGTGCGTGTCGAGCTGTTCGACGACGAGGTGGAGAGCCTGTCGGCATTCGATCCGTTGACCGGCGAGGTGATCCGCAAGCTGCCGCGTTTCACCTTCTACCCCAAGAGCCACTACGTCACCCCGCGCGAGGTGCTGCTGGAGGCGGTGGACAAGATCAAGGTCGAACTGGTCGAACGCCTGGACTATCTGCGCAGTAACAACAAGCTGGTCGAGGCTCAGCGCCTGGAGCAGCGCACCCGTTTCGACCTGGAGATGATTCTCGAGTTGGGCTACTGCAACGGCATCGAAAACTACTCGCGCTACCTCTCCGGGCGCGGACCGGGCGAGCCGCCACCGACCCTCTACGACTACCTGCCGGACGAGGCGCTGCTGGTGATCGACGAGTCCCACGTCTCCGTGCCGCAGGTCGGCGCCATGTACAAGGGCGACCGCTCGCGCAAGGAAACCCTGGTCGAGTACGGCTTCCGCCTGCCCTCGGCGCTGGACAACCGGCCGATGCGCTTCGAAGAGTGGGAGGCGGCCAGCCCGCAGACCATCTTCGTCTCGGCCACTCCGGGCAACTACGAGGCCGAGCATGCCGGGCGGGTGATCGAGCAGGTGGTGCGCCCCACCGGGCTGGTCGACCCGCAGATCGAGGTGCGTCCGGCGCTGACCCAGGTCGACGACCTGCTCTCGGAAATTCACAAGCGCGTGGCGCTGGGCGAGCGGGTGCTGGTCACCACCCTGACCAAGCGTATGGCCGAAGATTTGACCGACTACCTGGCCGATCATGGCGCCAAGGTGCGTTACCTGCACTCGGATATCGACACGGTGGAGCGGGTCGAGATCATCCGCGACCTGCGCATCGGTGCCTTCGACGTGTTGGTCGGCATCAACCTGCTGCGCGAAGGCCTGGACATGCCGGAGGTGTCGCTGGTGGCGATTCTCGATGCGGACAAGGAAGGTTTCCTGCGCAGCGAACGCTCGCTGATCCAGACCATCGGCCGCGCCGCGCGCAACCTCAACGGCCGGGCGATCCTCTATGCCGATCGCATGACCGGCTCGATGGAACGCGCCATTGGCGAGACCGAGCGCCGGCGCAATAAGCAGATCGCCTTCAACGCCGCCAATGGCATCACTCCCAAGGGCGTATTCAAGGACGTCCAGGACATCCTCGAAGGCGCCACAGTGCCGGGCTCGCGCAGCAAGAAGCGCAAGGGCATGGCCCGGGCCGCGGAAGAAAGCGCGCGCTACGAGAGCGAGCTGCGTTCGCCGAGCGAAATCGCCAAACGCATCCGCCAACTGGAAGAGAAGATGTACCAACTGGCTCGCGACCTGGAGTTCGAGGCCGCCGCGCAGCTGCGTGACGAGATCCACAAGCTGCGCGAACGCCTGTTGCAGGTGTGATTGCCGGCGACTGGCTTTTCTGCGGAAGGGGGGGCGACAATGCGCCAGTCCAGTCGCGGCTAAAGCCCGGCCTGCATGTGCGAACAGGTGCGACTCCGCTGTAGCCTGGATAAGCCTTGGTGCAATCCGGGAGCGCTCCCGGATTGCGCTGGAGCTGATCCGGGCTACCGGACTGTTCTTGGGCGAACTTAGATGCCCTGGGGCGTTTCTTCGCCGCCCAATGCCTCGAACAGCGCCGGGAGGAAGTCGACGAAGGTCAGCATCATCAGGGTGAAGCTGGCGTCCTGTTGGCCGAGGTCATCGTCGCCGCCATCCTGTTCAGCCTGATCCTGCAGCAGATCCTCAAAGCGCAGGCGCTTGACCACCAGCTTGTCGTCGAGCATGAACGACAGCTTGTCCTGCCAGGCCAGCGACAGTTGAGTAACCTGTTTGCCCGATGTCATGTGCAGCTGGATTTCGTCGCTGGTCAGGTCCTGACGTTTGCAGCGCACCACACCGCCATCTTCGTGGGTGTCGCGCAGCTCGCATTCGTCGAGCACATGGAAGTCGTCGGCGGCTTTTTGCGTCTTGACCCACTCGGTCATGGTGGCGCTGGGGGCGATCTTCACCGTCAGTGGGCGTACCGGCAGCGAGCCGATGGCTTCACGCAGGGTGGAGAGCAGGTCTTCGGCGCGTTTCGGGCTGGAGGCGTCGACCAGAATCAGGCCCTGTTTCGGCGCGATGGCGGCGAAGGTCGCCGACTTGCGGATAAAGGCGCGCGGCAGGAAGGTCTGCACGATGTCGTCCTTGAGCTGGTCGCGTTCCTTCTTGTAGACCTTGCGCATCTGCTCGGCTTCGATCTCGTCGACTTTCTCCTTCAAGGCATCGCGCACTACGCTGCCCGGCAGGATGCGTTCCTCCTTGCGCGCCGCGATCAGCAGAAAGTCGCCGCTGACATGCACCAGCGGTGCATCGCCGCCCTTGCCGAAGGGGGCGATGAAACCATAGGTGGTCAACTCCTGGCTGGCACAGGGACGCGCCGGTTTGGCCGCCAGTGCGGTTTCCAGTGCTTCGGCATCGAAGGGGATCTCTTGGGTGAGGCGATAAACCAGCAGGTTGCGAAACCACATGAGGGGTGCTTCTCCATATGAGGTGAAAGTCGCGAAGCGACGCCATCCTTCCCCTTGGGAGAGGGAGGCGCGCGGCGACGGATGAGGGGCGCGGGTATGTCGCAAGCGGCTCTATATGCTTTGGCTGCTTCGGCGCACCTCTCGCGGCCTACCCGTTAACGCAAAGCGCGCATTATTCTCCCCTTGGCGCCTCAGGCCAACCCTGCGTAAGCCTTTGGCCCGTCGATAAAAAATTATTAAATCAGTGCTTGCCAAGGGGAGAGTGGCTGTCTAGAATGCGCCCCACTTCGAGAGTGAAGGGTGATTAGCTCAGCTGGGAGAGCAGCTGCCTTACAAGCAGCGGGTCGGCGGTTCGATCCCGTCATCACCCACCAAATTCGCTTTTTGAAGTTACGCGCAGCGGTAGTTCAGTCGGTTAGAATACCGGCCTGTCACGCCGGGGGTCGCGGGTTCGAGTCCCGTCCGCTGCGCCATTTTTTACCTCGCTCCATCTCCGCTATGCCCTTTCGCACTACTCGTTGTATACCTTCGAAAATCCGCTTAAATACCTGAACTTATACACATTTCCCCGTTCGTATCCTGGTAGCCAGTGATTGCGGCAGCCTGCTAAGCTCGCACCTTCACTCGATTGCCCAAGGGTCTGTTCCCGTTTCATTCACGGCTCGCGAATGAAACGGGAACAGACCCGCTTACCGAACAAGGAATAAGTATGAAACAGCATCGTTTAGCAGCGGCGGTTGCCCTGGTGGGTCTAGTTCTCGCCGGTTGCGATTCGCAAACCAGCGAAGTGAAACTGGAGAACCCGGCACAGAAAGCCTCCTACGGTATTGGCCTGAACATGGGCAAGAGCCTGGCGCAGGAAGGCATGGATGACCTGGATCCGAAAGCCGTGGCCCTGGGTATCGAAGATGCCATCGGCAAGAAAGAGCAGCGTCTGAAGGACGACGAGCTGGTCGAAGCATTCGCCTTCCTGCAGAAGCGTGCCGAAGAGCGCATGGCTGCCATGAACGAGGAGTCGGCCAAGGCCGGCAAAACATTCCTCGAAGAGAACGGCAAGCGCGAAGGGGTGGTCACCACCGAATCCGGCTTGCAGTACGAAGTGCTGAAAAAAGCCGAAGGCGATCAGCCGAAAGTCAGCGACGTGGTGAGCGTGCACTATGAAGGCAAATTGACCGATGGCAGCGTGTTCGACAGTTCGATCGAGCGCGGCAGCCCGATCGAGCTGCCGGTCAGCGGTGTGATTCCGGGCTGGGTCGAAGGCCTGCAGTTGATGCATGTTGGCGAGAAGTACAAGCTCTATATTCCGAGCGAACTGGCCTACGGCGAGCAAAGCCCGACCCCGGCGATCCCGGCCAATTCGGTGCTGGTGTTCGAGTTGGAGCTGTTGGAAATCAAGGCTGCCAAGACAGAAGAGTAAGCCCCGGGCGTTTGCCGGACCCGGGACAATACCCGGCCCGGCAAGTCGCCAGGATTGCAGGCAACGCCCCGTTTCGACGGGGCGTTGGCGTTTTTGTCGATGACGAAAGGATGACTGGCAGGTCGGAATAAAGGCCTGGATGAGATTCTGGCGTCATGGTTATGCACATTTCGCCTGGCTCCAGTTCGGTGTTGACGGGAGCTTCTTGAGAAACTCTTTGCAAAATTTAAGTTGTTGATTTAAAACAGATTTACTGGCTGGATAAAAAATGTCCGATCTGTAGCAAGCCCGCATGGGCTGGGCGTTTGATAGGCTCATCGGGAATCTGTTCACAAGGTTATCCACAGCTTTAGTGGATAACCCAAGCCAGCCCAGCAGCCATGCGGGTTGAAGAGTAATGCTCATGAAACAGTCGTGGAAGTTTTCCAGTTACCTGCGTTTGGCTCCGGCCTTTTTACGTCGCGGTCGATTGCCTGCCCTGCTGCTGGCGGTGGCACGCAAGAGTGGCAAGCAAGGTTCGCGCTTCAGTGCTTTGCAAGAAGATTTGCGGCTCCTCCAGGGCCTCTGCATGGCCTGGTGGCGGGGGGAGTATCGAGCGATCAGCTCGCAGGCGTTACTGGCGGTAGTGGCGGCGCTGCTGTATTTCGTCACGCCACTGGATGCGCTGCCGGATTGGTTGCCGCTGGTGGGTTTTATCGATGATCTGGCCGTGCTGGCCTGGGTGCTGCGCACCTGGCGCGATGAGCTGGCGGCATTTCGTGCCTGGCGGGAAGCCCAGGCGCCTGAGGCGCTCGAGGTTATCGAGCGCTTGCCGGATGGGCAAAGCCCGGCGTTGGATAAACCGAAGCCCTGAGAGCTTGTGAAAAAACTCTCGCCTACTGCGACCGCTTCAAACATCGGTAGTCCGTTCGGAGCGTAGGGTGGCCGGGGCGCCGTCCGTTCGGAGCGCAGCGACAACCCGCCAGCTTTATGCCGCGCCGCTGAACCATGGTGCACTGCCTGCGGCGAGTGACACCGGATCGCCAAAAACGCCGGCTGCGGCATTGCGCCCGATTTTTCACCGGCTCTGGCAGGCTACTGGGCAGGCGGCTCGGAGGCGCCATCGAGCATCCGGGTGATCGCGCCCGAGTTGCGCAATTCCAGCAGCACCTCGTCCAGTTTCTCGGCCGCGATCGGCAGCTGCTGCCCATAGATGCAGTACAGGTCATAACGCTGCACCACCCAGTCACCGACGTACAGTGGCAGTTCCGGGCGCTGAGCCAGCTTGTAGGTCAGGGTGCGGCGCATGTCGATCAGCGCATCCAGGCGTTGCCTGCTCAGCAGGTTCAGTCCGCTGTCGAGGTCGCGGACATTCTGGCGCGTCACCAACTGGCGGGCGAAGGCTTCCATCAATGGCAGGCTGTAGATATAGCCGAGTTGGGTGCCGAGGACTTTGCCGTGCAGGTCTTGCAACCCTGTCACGGGTGCGTCGCTGCCATGCAGGAGGAGCACGTCTTCCTCCTGGTAAAGCCTGGGCGACCAATGATAGCGCTGTGGTTCGGCCAGCCACTGCGGATTAGCGTTGCAGATCAGATGAATGCGTCCGCGCTGAATGAACTCTTCGATGCGCTTGTTCGGGGTCTCGATGAAGTGCAACTCGAGATTCAGGCGTTGGCCAACCCTGCTGCCTAGTCGGTGGGTGAAACCACCAAGCAAGTGATGATTGTGAACCTCGACATAAGGCATGCCGTCGCTTGGGGAGAAACCCCAGCGCAATACCTCTGCGCCGCTCATACCACTCCAGCAGCCCAGTAGCAAGATCACCAGTGCTCGCAAAATACCCCCGCAACATTGCCCTGACAGTGTCAAGGCAGTATAGGTCACGCCCTTTAGAGTATCGGGCTGTTAACATAGCCCTCTGCAAGTGTGAAGTGCTAAGACTGCCGGCACTGCTTTTCACGGAGAGTCGAGAATGAAAGTGCAAGTAATCAAACGTGATGGCGAGCCCGAATATGCGGTACTGCCCTGGGCCGATTACCTGGCCTTGTTGCAGGCCTCGGGCCACGTTGCGCAAGCGCCGGAAGCGGCTGCGACTACGGTCAAGCCGGCGCTGAGCGAGCTGACGCGGTTGCGTGAAGAAAAGGGCTTGTCGCAGCAAGAGTTGGCGCGCTCGGTGGGGATTAGTCCGCATTATCTGGGCATGATCGAAAGCGCCGAGCGTCAGCCGGATGCCGCTATCAAACGGGCCTTGGCCTGGGCGCTGGGTGTCGCAGGCTGGGAGGAGAAGCTTTGAGCGTAAGTATCAGTCGTCAACATTGGCAAGCCTTGCTCGATGAGCTGGAGGATGCCCGGCGTCAGCGTCATCTGCTGACCTATAGGGCCTTGGTCGAGCGTTTGGTCTTGCCGACCCCGGCGATGCAAACGCTCACCGCTGCGTTGGAGCATCTGGCGGCCCTGGATGCCCGTGCCGAACGGCCGCTGCGCAGCGCCTTGGTGATCAGCCAGGGAGCGAGCCGGTTGCCGCGGACCGGGTTCTTCGACTGCGTGACCCGGCTTGGCCGTTTTAACGGTGCTTCGGACGGCGTCGCCGCCGCGTCCTGGCATGCGGCCGAAGTGGTACGGGTGTTCGAGTTCGATTACTCCGAGGAGCTCTAGGTGCTTTGGCGACTGCGTGCGCGGATAGGTTATGGCGTGGCCCGGCGACTGTTTCACTGGTCGTGGTTGCTCAAACAGCCACGCGCTTGGCGCTGGCTCGAAGGGCAGTTCGCGCGCATGGCCAACCTCGGCGATGTTGCTGCGCAGAGCTTCTACGGGCATATCCTGCTGTTTCGTGGTCAGGGTCTTGGCGCCCGTGAAGAAGGCGTGCGTCTGTTGCGCCTGGCCGCCACTGGTGGTGATGCCAAGGCTGCCTATCAACTCGGTGTGCTGAGCCTGGCGGGCGATACCCGGCAAGCCGCCGATGGCATTGAGGCTGCGCGCTGGTGGACGCTGGCAGCTGCGGCTGGCCATCCCCTGGCCGCCCGGCGTCTGGCCGACCTGTATCGCGAGGGTGGCTCGGGCTTGCCAGTCGATACCGAGCGGGCGGCGCGCTTTGTCCAGCGGGCCCGGGAGCTGGGGCTGTAGCGGGGTAGGGGCGGATCCCGCGGGGGCGTAACGTTGCTCTCTTGGCTATCCCGGTTGCTGTGATCGACGAGCCGAGGGCGCCGCAGGATTGCCGGGTCACGCCAAGCTCGCATCAACCACCTGCATGTCATTGATTTATTGGTTATTACATTCATTGTGGGAGGGGCTTTAGCCGCGAAAGCTTTCGGAGCCCCCGCAAAAAACATCGCGGCTAAAGCCCCTCCCACAGGTGCCCAGAAGCCGATAGACGCAATTGCCCCAGTTTGCTACGCGACAGCGCGGCGTCTGAACGACGGGGGGATCTCCTGCAGCTCTTTTTATCCACTGAGCAGAATTTCAAGCTTGCGGGTGTGCGATCGACTCACGCCGACAGCTTGTGCGTATCGATGATGTGCAGGCTGTAACCGGGCACCGCCTTGGCGTGACGCTTGGCCTCCGAAGCCAGGCCGGCGAGCTGGCCGGCGTCCAGCTGCGCGCACTGTTCCGGGTGCAACTGCACCACGCCCAGGGACAGGGACAGCAGTGCGAACTCCTGGCGCTGGCCCTGCCGGCTGTGGGCGACCAGGCAACCCGCTTGCAGGTGTTCGTCGCTGTAGAAGCGTCGACATTGGCTTTGAAAGTCTTCCAGCAGGCGATTGAGGCGGGCCCGCCAATCGTGGGAGCCGAGCACCAGCAGGAAGTCGTCGCCGCCAATATGGCCGACGAAGTCGCGGGCAGGGTCGACCCGCTCGCTCAGGCATTGCGCCAGGCTCAGCAGCACTTCATCGCCTTTGGCATAGCCATAGATATCATTGAACGGTTTGAAATTGTCGATATCCACATAGCAGATCACCGCTTCGCGGGCTTGCTGCAGCAGGCGCGTCAGGCATTGCTGGATAGGGACATTGCCCGGCAGCAAGGTCAGCGGGTTGGCGTAGCGTGCCTGCTGGATCTTCAGTTCGGTGATCAACTTGAGTACGTCGATCACCCGCCCCAGCCCCAGATATCTGCCGTCCTGGGTGATGATGAAGTCTTCCTCGATGCGCTGACGGGCACGGCTGGTGAGCAGGCGGCTGACCTTCTGCAGCGACTGTTTCAGTTCGACGGCGAGGAAGTCATTGCTCATCAGGCGGCTGATCGGTTTGCGAGCGAAGAGGTCGGTGGCAAAGGGCTTGAGCAGCGCTTCGGACAGCGCATGGCGGTTGACGATGCCGACCGGTTGCCCGCGCTCATCGACGACCGCCAGGGAGTTGAGGTTGGCCTGGGCGCGGAAGGCTTCCAGCACCTCGGCGATCGGCGTGTGCCGGGCTACTGCCGGCTGTTCGTTGAGCAGGGCGCTGAGGTTGCTGCCTTCTTCGCTCAAGGCAGGTGCATGGTCGTTGTACTTCGGCAGGAACTGGTATACGTCCTGCGGCGGTTGTTCCTGCGGGCGGCTGAGCAAGTAGCCTTGCAGCAGATCGATGCCCATCTCCGCCAGCACCATCAGTTCTTCTTCCAGCTCGATGCCTTCGGCGATCACCTGAGCGCGTGACGCCTTGGCCATCTTCAGGATCGAACCGACGAACTCGCGCTTGACCGCATCCTGATGAATGCCGTCGATGAAGTGGCGGTCTATTTTCACGTAATCGGGGCGCAGTTCCGACCATAGGCGCAGGCTTGAATAGCCCGTGCCCAGATCGTCCAGGGCAATCGAGAAGCCCATGGCGCGGTAATGATGCAGGGCAGTGTCGAGGAGGGCGAAATCCTCGGTGGGCGATTGCTCGGTCAGCTCGATCACCACCTGGCTGGGCGGGATGCCATAGGCTTGCAGCAGTTGCAGGGTGCGGCCGGGCTGATGGCCGGGTTCCAGCAGTGAATCCGGGGAGACGTTGAGAAACAGCTTGCCTGGCAGTTGCAATTCGCTGAAGCGCCGGCAGGCATTTTTGCGGCAGGCTACTTCCAGTTCGCCCAGCCGCCCGGCATTGCGTGCCACGGCGAACAGATTGATCGGCGAGTGCAATGGGCTGTTGGAGGGACCGCGGGTCAGGGCTTCGTAACCGAGAATGCGTCGTTCGGAAAGACTGACGATGGGCTGGAACAAACTATGCAGGTCGCCGTGAGCGAGAATATGCTCCAGCGCACTCAGTTGCTCGGTGACGGTCATGAGGGTCTCGATATCCAGAGAAAGCGAAGGGCTGATATCGCTATCAGCCCCTGCATTTCACGACAGATTGATGACCCTTTGATGACGGCCTTGAGCGATTAACCCTCTGAGGTTGTGAAAGTATCGAGCGTCTTAGGCGAGAGTTTTTTCACCGCCCCTCAGTGTTTGGCCAACCGCGAACTCAGCCCCAGAAAATCGAGCAGAATATGTCCGCTTTCGGCGAGGAAGGCGTCATCTTCCGGTTTGGTTTTTTCAGGTTCGACCGGAGCGGCATCTTCGTCTTCCTTTTTCAGCTCGCTGAGCAGGTCTTCACCCTTGGCTTTGCGCCGGCTGTTCTCGATCACCAGCTGCTGCGCTTCTATCTCGGTCTGTTGCGCGCGGCGTTTGCCTTCGTTGAGGCTGACGCGGGTTTCATCCATGAGTTTTTGCGCCAGCGCCAGACGCTCGCGGGTGAAGGTGAAGTCCGGGTTCTTCGCCGTGCGGCTCTGGTAGCGGGTCTGCAATTCTTTCAGGAACGGCTGGATCGGATTCAGTTCGGGGGTGATCGCTGCCTTGATGCTGTCCCACGGCAAGGCCTCGGGCAGGGCGCTTTCGCCGATTTCCTTGGTGTCCATTACGTCAGGATACTGGATGTCCGGGATCACTCCCTGGTGTTGGGTACTTTGCCCGGAAACGCGGTAGAACTTGGCCAGGGTCAGCTTCAGCTCGCCGTGATTGAGCGGCTGAATGGTTTGCACCGTGCCTTTGCCGAAGGTCTGGCCGCCGAGGATCAGGGCGCGGTGATAGTCCTGCATGGCGCCGGCGAAAATCTCCGAAGCCGAGGCGGACAGGCGGTTGACCAGTACGGCCAGGGGGCCTTTGTAGTAAATGCCGGTATTGTCATCGGTCAGTACATCGACCCGGCCGTCGCTGTTGCGTACCAGTACGGTCGGTCCCTGGTCGATAAACAGCCCGGTCAGTTCGGTGGCTTCCTGCAGGGAGCCGCCGCCGTTGTTGCGCAGGTCGATGACCACGCCGTCGACTTTTTCCTGTTCCAGTTCGGTAATCAGGCGTTTGACGTCGCGGGTTGTGCTCTTGTAATCCGGATCACCGGCGCGAAAAGCCTTGAAATCCAGATAGAACGCGGGGATTTCAATGATGCCCAATTTGTAGTCGCGCCCTTCGTGAGTGAGTTGCAGCACGGATTTCTTCGCGGCCTGCTCCTCCAGCTTGACCGCTTCGCGGGTGATGGTGACCACCTTGCTGGTCTCGTCATTCGGCGCATTGCTCGCCGGAATCACCTCCAGGCGCACCAGCGAGCCTTTCGGGCCGCGGATCAGTTTGACCACTTCGTCCAGGCGCCAGCCGATTACGTCGACCATTTCGTCCTTGCCCTGGGCAACGCCGATGATCTTGTCCGCCGGTGCAATCTGCTTGCTCTTGTCGGCCGGGCCTGCGGGCACCAGGCGCACGACTTTGACGTGCTCGTTGTCGCTTTGCAGCACCGCACCAATGCCTTCCAGGGACAGGCTCATATTGATGTCGAAATTCTCCGCGCTGTCGGGGGAGAGGTAGGTGGTGTGCGGGTCGTAGGACATGGCAAAGGCGTTGATGTAGGCCTGGAATATATCCTCGCCGCGGGTCTGGCGCAGGCGTGCCTGTTGATTCTTGTAGCGTTTGACCAGCAGTTCCTGAATCGCCTTGGGTTCCTTGCCGGCGATTTTCAGACGCAACACTTCGTCTTTGACGCGTTTGCGCCACAGGTCGTCCAGCTCGACCAGATCCTTGGCCCAGGGGGCCTCCTCACGGTCGATCAGCAGGCTCTCGTCGACACTGAAGTCAATCTTGTCGACGCCTTGTTCGAGCATGTTCAGGGCAAACTGCAGACGGCTTTGCAGGCGCTCCAGGTGGCGCTTGTAGATAAGGAAACCGGGTTCCAGATTGCCGCTTTTCAGCAGGTCGTCGAACTGGTTACGCCATTGGTCGAATTCGGCGATGTCACCCGCGGTGAAATAACTGCGCGAGGGGTCGAGCATCTTCAGGTAACCCTGATAAATCTTCGCCGAGCGCTCGTCGTTGAGCGGCGGCTTGTTGTAGTGATGCCGATTGAGCAACTCTACGACGTTGAGGCTGGCGATGACTTGTTCGCGATTCGGCTGCAAGTATTCCCATGGATCGGCACTGGTGGTTTTCGCAGACAGCGGCAAAGCACTTAAGCCGAGGCTAAGGGCGAGGAGGGTGCTAATAATAAGCAGTGATCGCTTCATGCTGACTCGACGTAATGACAATTGATAACGCATATTAGGCCATCTTTCTGGGCGCCAGGTTCCATCGGCGCAATGCAAAAGCCGACCTTGAGTGTCGGATTCGGATAAATGCACTATGGAGGCAGCGTGAAGGCATTGCAAGGCGTTGAAGGGCGTGCGGAGTGGGCGGAGCAGCCCGCCCCGGCCTGTGATGTAGGGCAGGTTCGTATTCGCGTGGCGGCCGCCGGGCTGAACCGGGCCGACCTGTTGCAATGCGCCGGTCTGTATCCGCCGCCGCCGGGGGTCAGCGATATATTGGGCCTGGAATGCGCCGGTGTGGTCAGCGAGGTCGGTGCTGGCAGCGACTGCAAAGTGGGCGATCGGGTGTGCGCGTTGCTCAGTGGCGGCGGCATGGCCGAGGAGGTGGTGATCGATGCACGGCACGCCTTGCCGGTGCCCGAAGGCATCTCGCTGCATGAGGCGGCTGCCTTGCCCGAGGTGTATGCCACGGCCTGGCTCAACCTGTTCCAGTTGGCCGGCTTGAAGCCCGGTGAAAAGGTTCTGCTACATGCGGGGGCCAGTGGTGTGGGGTCGGCGGCAATCCAGTTGTGCAAGGCATTTGGCAGCCCGTGCTGGGTCAGCGTCGGCTCGGCCGAGCGCCTGGCCTATTGCGAAGCCCTGGGTGCCCAGGGCGGCGTGTTGCGCGGCGACGACAACCTGCAGGCCTTGCGCGATTTCGCTCCCTTCGATGTGATCCTCGATCCGGTCGGTGGCAACTACGCCGCGCTCAACCTTGAGTTGCTGGCGCTCGATGGTCGCTGGGTGAATATCGGTCTGATGGGCGGGCGCAAGGCCGAGCTGGATCTGGGCTTGCTGCTGGGCAAGCGCATTCAATTGATCGGTTCGACCCTGCGCAGCCGCGATGATCAGTTCAAGGCCGACCTGCTGCGCGATCTGCAGCAGCAGGTGTGGCCGTTGTTTGCCGAAGGCCGGCTCAAGCCGCAACTGGCACGCAGTTTCCCGATCGGCGACGCGCAAACGGCTTTTGCCGAACTGGCGAGCAACCGGGTCAATGGCAAGCTGGTGCTGGTGATAGACCCGACCCTGGTGTAAGGGTAGGTATCGATTGACTTAGTCAATTGAAGCCATGGTGGCAATCAATAAGCTTTATTCGCTGAAGTGGCTAAGATGCACCCTGTAGCTTTTAAACCCGTATAAGGAATTAGCAATGTCCCTCATCAACACCCAGGTTCAACCCTTCAGCGCCAACGCTTTTCACAACGGCAAGTTCATCGAAGTCACCGAGCAGTCCCTGCAGGGTCAGTGGTCGGTTCTGATCTTCATGCCGGCAGCCTTCACCTTCAACTGCCCGACCGAGATCGAAGATGCGGCCAACAACTACGACGCGTTCCGTGATGCCGGTACCGAGGTTTACATCGTCACTACCGACACTCATTTCTCGCACAAGGTCTGGCACGAGACTTCGCCTGCTGTAGGCAAGGCTCAGTTCCCGCTGGTTGGTGATCCGACTCACACGCTGACCCGTGCTTTCGGTGTGCACATCGAAGAAGAAGGTCTGGCTCTGCGTGGCACCTTCCTGATCAACCCGGAAGGCGTGATCAAGACCGTTGAAATCCACTCCAACGAAATCGCTCGCGACGTCTCCGAAACCCTGCGCAAGCTGAAAGCTGCCCAGTACACCGCTGCTCACCCGGGCGAAGTCTGCCCAGCCAAGTGGAAGGAGGGCGAGAAGACTCTGGCTCCTTCCCTGGACCTGGTCGGTAAAATTTAACCAGGGTCTGAATGCTGCCGCGCTTCGGCAAGGCAGCTTTCACCCGCGGTTTACTGGCAAAACAACGCGCTGCTAGGGCTGTAATCCAGCCCTTCTGGTGCCCGACGCCCGGGCGCGATCCGTCCGGGCGTTTTTGTGTCTGAATTTCGTTAAAAAGGGATACCTGAATCATGTTGGACGCCAATCTGAAAGCCCAGTTGAAGACCTACCTCGAGAAGGTCACCCAGCCGTTCGAGATAGTCGCGTCCCTCGATGACAGCGACAAATCCCGCGAACTGCTCGGCCTGCTGCAAGACATTGTCAGCCTGACTGACAAGATCACCCTCAAGACCGATGGCCGCGACAGTCGCACGCCGTCGTTCTCGCTCAATCGCCCCGCGGCGGACATCGGCCTGCGTTTTGCCGGTATTCCCATGGGCCACGAATTCACCTCGCTGGTGCTGGCGTTGCTGCAGGTCGGTGGTCATCCATCCAAGACCGCGGCGGACGTGATCGAACAGATCAAGGGCATCGAAGGCGAATTCAATTTCGAAACCTACTATTCGCTGTCCTGCCAGAACTGCCCGGACGTGGTCCAGGCGCTGAACCTGATGGCGGTGCTCAACCCCAATATCCGCCATGTCGCCATCGACGGCGCGCTGTTCCAGGCGGAGGTCGAAGCGCGGCAGATCATGTCGGTGCCGAGCCTCTATCTGAACGGCGAGCCGTTTGGCCAGGGGCGCATGGGCGTGGAAGAAATCATCGCCAAGATCGACACCAACGCCGGTGCCCGCGATGCCGACAAGCTCAACGCCAAGGCGGCCTTCGACGTGCTGGTGGTCGGCGGTGGCCCGGCCGGCGCTGCCGCGGCTATCTATGCCGCGCGCAAAGGCATTCGCACCGGGGTGGCGGCCGAGCGTTTCGGTGGCCAGGTGCTCGATACCATGGCCATCGAGAACTTCATCTCGGTGCAGGAAACCGAAGGGCCGAAGCTGGCCCGCGCCCTGGAAGAACACGTCAAACAGTACGACGTGGACATCATGAATCTGCAGCGTGCCAGCGCCATCATCCCGGCCCGGCCCGCCGGTGGCCTGCATGAAGTGAAGTTCGAAAGCGGTGCGTCGCTACACGCCAAGACCCTGATTCTCGCCACCGGCGCGCGCTGGCGGGAGATGAACGTGCCCGGCGAGCAGGAGTACCGTGGCAAGGGCGTGGCCTACTGCCCGCATTGCGATGGCCCGTTGTTCAAGGGCAAGCGGGTGGCGGTGATCGGTGGCGGCAACTCCGGTGTGGAAGCGGCCATCGACCTGGCCGGCATCGTCGCCCATGTCACCCTGATCGAGTTCGACAGTCAGTTGCGTGCCGATGCGGTGCTGCAGAACAAGCTCAACAGTCTGGCCAATGTGACCATCATCAAGAGCGCGCTGACCACCGAGGTGCAGGGCGATGGGCAGAAGGTCAAGGCGCTGGTCTACAAGGATCGCAACACTGACGAGCTGCACAGCGTCGAGCTGGAAGGCATCTTCGTGCAGATCGGTCTGTTGCCCAATAGCGACTGGCTCAAAGGCGTGATCGAGTTGTCGCCGCGTGGCGAGATCATCGTCGATGCCAGGGGCGGCACCAATGTGCCCGGTATCTTCGCCGCCGGCGACGTAACCACGGTGCCGTACAAGCAGATTGTCATCGCTGTGGGCGAGGGCGCCAAGGCATCGCTGAGCGCCTTCGACCATCTGATCCGTTCGGTCTGAGGCAGCGGATTGCGCCGCTGTCCTGGCCCGGGAATAAACACGGCTAGGTCGGTGCTGTTGGATCCTGGCAAGGGCTTGCCGCAGCATTGTGCGCGGCAAGCCCTTGCAGATACAGCACCACATCCGGTGCCCCGGCCAGGCGCAGGCCTTCACCCAGGGCGCAGGCCTCGGCGGAGTGCTTGGGCAGCAGGAGGAACTCCGGCGCGCCCGGGTTGCGCAGCAGCGACAGGCGGGCATAAGGCAGGCCGGTATCCAGCAGCAGGCTCATGAACGCCGGGTCGCTCCAGGCGGCGCCAGGCATGGCCAGGACGTGATAACGCTGTTGCAGTTCGCTCAGGCCGCTGCTGCTCAAGCGGTAGCGGGACAGTTCGGCGGGTAAATTGATTTCCAGCTGACGGCGGCGCGCATAGGCGACGGCGCAGGCCAAGGCTTCGCTGTGTTGCTCGCCGCCCCAGAATATCCGCTCGCCGTGCCAGCTGGCCTGGCGCAGGCTGATGCGTTCGCCGGCGAGGAAGCGCGGCAAGGCCAGGCTGATGGCTCTGACGAAGTCTTTGTAGCTGATGATGCGCACCTGGCGGCAGGCTTCGCTGAGGGCGTATTCCTCAAAGCTGGCGAAATGGGCCTGCTCGGGATCGCAGTTGCTCAGCCCATCGATCTGGCGCAGGTCGAACGATTCCAGTTGCTGCTGTTGCACCTCGACGACTCGAGTCAGTACCGCATGGGCCTGGGCCTTGTCTTCCTGCACCGGTCCGGACAGGGCGCCACGCGGCAGTTCGACCAGGCGCTGCAGCGGTGGTCCTTCGAGCCAGCAGATACTGGCGCGGGTCGCGGGCATGGCGTTGAAGGGTAGCTCCAGGTGGCTGGCACGCTGCAGTATCACGCGCGGCGCACGGCCGCTCCAGCCCAAGCGCTGGATCAGGCCGGCAAGGCGTGAGCTGAGGGAAGAGGGTTGATCGAACAGGCTCATGACCGAGTGCGAACTCCAAGAACACCGGCGCAAGTGTGGCAGAGCCACAAGGCGGTTGCACAGGCTTTGCGGGGCAAAATCGCAGGTTCTGCGCAGAGCCAGACGGTTGCTTGTGGCAAGATTGGCGTATTCATTTGCCAAGGTGTGTGCATGGCCAGTCTGCTGTTGGATCTCGCGTTATCGGCCGAGCGCATGCGCGCGGTCTATCAGGGGCGGGCCAACCGCATTCTGGTGCAGAGTCGTGACGGCAGGCGAGTCAGTGTGCCGGCCCATCATTTCAGGCCGTTTTTGACTCATGAAGGCGTCTACGGCTGCTTCGAGCTGGAGTTCAATCCGGCTGGCCAATTACTCAGTCTGCGCCGTCTGGGCTGAGAGCTTGTGAAAAAACTCTCGCCTACTGCGAACGCCCCCAGGCGCCCGCTGCTGACGTTGCGCAACGCCAAAAACGGGGTCATTTAGCTCACTAAACTCCCCCGTTTTTGGCGTTACGCGCCTTGCCGCGAACACCTGGAGACGCTCTCGCTACGGCGCTCGATTTTTTCACAAGCTCTGATGCCGCTCGCCGCTTGTGCTGGCGTCGCGGCCAACCCGGGGGCTTGCTCGACCTTCGCTCGCTAGCTGTTCCCCCGGCCTGTATAATCGCCGCTTTTCTGCCTTCGTCACTATCGAGCTAAGCCTGCCCATGTATACCCTGGCCCGCCAGCTACTGTTCAAACTCTCCCCGGAAACCTCCCACGAGCTGACCATCGACCTGGTCGGGGCTGGTGGACGTCTGGGGCTCAATGGCCTGTTATGCAAGGCGCCGGCGAGTTTGCCAGTCACGGTGATGGGGCTGGAGTTCGCCAATCCGGTCGGTCTGGCCGCCGGTCTGGACAAGAATGGCGATGCCATCGACGGCTTCGCCCAGCTCGGTTTCGGTTTCGTCGAGATTGGCACCGTGACTCCGCGTCCGCAGCCGGGCAATCCCAAGCCGCGGCTGTTCCGCCTGCCGGAGGCCGAGGCGATCATCAATCGCATGGGCTTTAACAACCTCGGCGTCGACCATCTGCTGGGCAGGGTGCAGGCGGCCAAGTACAAAGGCGTGCTGGGCATCAATATCGGCAAGAACTTCGATACCCCGGTCGAGCGCGCGGTAGACGATTACCTGCTGTGCCTGGACAAGGTTTATGCCCACGCCAGTTATGTGACGGTCAACGTCAGCTCACCGAATACCCCGGGCCTGCGCAGCCTGCAGTTCGGCGACTCGCTCAAGCAGTTGCTCGAAGCCTTGCGCCTGCGTCAGGAAGACCTGACCCGCCAGCATGGCAAGCGCGTGCCGCTGGCGATCAAGATCGCCCCGGACATGAGCGACGAAGAAACCATCGAAGTAGCCAAAGCGCTGGTCGAGGCCGGTATGGATGCGGTGATTGCCAGCAATACCACCCTGAGCCGTGAAGGCGTTCAGGGCCTGGAGTTTGGCGATGAGGCCGGCGGCTTGTCCGGCGCGCCGGTGCGCGACAAGAGCACCCATATCGTCGAGGTGCTGGCTGCGGAGCTGGCAGGTCGTTTGCCGATCATTGCCGTAGGCGGCATTACCGAAGGCAAGCATGCAGGCGAGAAAATCGCCGCCGGGGCAAGTCTGGTACAAATTTATTCCGGATTCATTTACAAGGGCCCGGCGTTGATCCGCGAAGCGGTGGATGCGATTGCCGGTTTGCCGCGCAAGGGTTGAGCGACGCGAGGTGTGGCGGGCAACGGATTGCAGGAGCAGCCGGGCGGCGTTGCGCTGTAGCCGCGAAGCTTTTGCTGTGCGGCGAAGAGTTCGCGGCTAAAGCCGCTCCTACGCCGAGGTTTGGTATGACAGGCAATAAAAAGGGCTCCCTGAAGGAGCCCCTGGGCTCTCGCCCGCCGCCCGGATGGGGCGTGCATGATGAAGTCGGTGGGTTCCTTGAGTCAGTTAGCCGACAGCGTTGAGTTCGTTGAGTCGATGGATACCGGCGGTGCCGGTCAGTCCGTCCCAGTTATCGCCGCGACCTTCGCGCCAGCCGTTTAACCAGGCTTGACGAACGGAAGGAAGGGTAAAAGGACACATTTCGCGGGATTTACCATGGACGCCGTATTGGTAGCCGCGCAAAAAAGCTCTTTCTAACGGATCACGCTTAAGTCTTCTCATAGGGTGTTGCCCTCAATGTTGACTGTTATGTCCCTTAGACCTCGGCGACCTCGTCGCGAGGTCAGGCAGAAAGATCTGCCAGGGGAGAAAGCCGCTGCCGGCGTGGCGGTTCTGCCCCGTGCCCTCGTCGTTGCAACGAAGGCCTGGGTAGATTTCTATCGAATGCTTGGGTGCCTGGGAATGATCGTTTTGTCATAAGGAAGTAACACTTTTGCTGTTCAAGCCATAAGGCGACATCCAAGAGGTTCTATTTCTTGGGACTACCACCCATGGCGCGGGCGTTTTCAGCGTGCGTACTGGTGTTTCGCCACTGTGAATTAATCGCGCTGGCATGTTCTGTTTATTCCGATGAAGGGTCGCCTTGCGACGTTTTGTCACTTATTTTGGCCGTGTTGACTCGCTCACCTGCCGTTTACTGCCTTAGGCACTGGATATTCCCATGTCGGATCGTTACGAACTCTTTCTCACTTGCCCCAAGGGCCTGGAAGGCTTGCTGCTTGAAGAAGCCGGCAACCTGGGGCTCGAGGAGGCGCGCGAGCATACGTCCGCCATCCGGGGCGTCGCCGATATGGAGACGGCTTATCGCCTGTGCCTGTGGTCGCGCCTGGCCAACCGGGTATTGCTGGTGCTCAAGCGCTTCCCGATCCAGGACGCCGAAAGCCTCTACGAAGGCGTGCTGGAGGTCGACTGGTTCGAGCACCTGGAACCCGACGGCAGCCTGGCCGTGGAGTTCAGCGGTAATGGTTCGGGGATCGACAACACCCACTTCGGGGCGTTGAAGGTCAAGGACGCGATCGTCGACAAACTGCGGCAGAAGGATGGCACGCGGCCGTCGATCGACAAGCTCAATCCGGACATGCGCGTGCACTTGCGCCTGGATCGCGGCGAGGCAATTCTCTCTCTCGATCTGTCCGGGCATAGCCTGCACCAGCGCGGTTACCGCTTGCAGCAGGGCGCCGCGCCGCTCAAGGAGAACCTGGCCGCCGCGGTGCTGCTGCGTGCCGGCTGGCCGCGTATTGCCGCCGAGGGTGGCGCCCTGGCCGACCCCATGTGCGGGGTCGGCACCTTCCTGGTGGAGGCGGCCATGATCGCCGCCGACATCGCGCCGAACCTCAACCGCGAGCAGTGGGGCTTCAGCCACTGGCTGGGTCATGTACCGGCCTTGTGGAAGAAGCTGCACGCCGAAGCCGAGCAGCGGGCTATCGCAGGGCTGGCCAAGCCGCCGTTATGGATTCGTGGTTACGAGGCCGATCCGCGTCTGATTCAGCCGGCGCGCAACAATATCGAGCGGGCCGGGCTAAGCCACTGGATCAAGGTCTATCAGGGCGAGTTGGCGACCTTCGAGCCGCGCCCGGACCAGAACCAGAAAGGTCTGGTGATCTGCAATCCACCCTATGGCGAGCGTCTGGGCGATGAGGCCAGCCTGCTGTACCTCTACCAGAACCTCGGCGAACGCCTGCGCCAGGCCTGCATGGGCTGGGAGGCGGCAGTGTTCACCGGCGCGCCGGACCTGGGTAAGCGCATGGGCATTCGCAGCCACAAGCAGTACGCATTCTGGAACGGCGCGCTGCCGTGCAAGTTACTGTTGATCAAGGTGCAGCCGGAACAGTTCGTCACCGGCGAACGACGTACCCCGGAGCAGCGTGAACGCGAGCGCGAGCAGGCCGAAGCCGACAAGGCGCCGCTGGAGCCGCAAGAGCGTCAGTACAACAAGAACGGCAATCCGCTCAAGCCTGTACCTGCCCCCGCCCCTGTGGTCGAGCAGGCGCGCCTGAGCGAAGGCGGACAGATGTTCGCCAATCGTCTGCAAAAGAACCTTAAACAGTTGGGCAAGTGGGTGCGCCGCGAAGACGTGCAGTGCTACCGTTTGTATGACGCGGACATGCCGGAATACTCCATGGCGGTGGATTTGTATGGTGATTGGGTGCATGTGCAGGAATATGCCGCACCCAAGTCAATTGATCCTGAGAAAGCCAAAGCTCGTATGTTTGACGCCATCGCAGCGCTTCCGCAAACGCTGGGCGTCGACAAGAGCAAAGTGGTGATCAAGCGCCGTGAGCGCCAGAGCGGTACCAAGCAGTACCAGCGCCAGGCTACTCAGGGCCAGTTTCTGGAAGTCAGCGAGGGTGGCGTAAAGCTGCTGGTTAACCTTACCGACTACCTCGACACCGGGCTGTTCCTCGATCACCGCCCGTTGCGCCTGCGCATCCAGCGTGAGGCCGCCGGCAAGCGCTTCCTCAACCTGTATTGCTACACCGCCACGGCGAGCGTGCATGCGGCCAAGGGCGGCGCGCGCAGCACCACCAGCGTCGATCTGTCGAAGACCTACCTGGACTGGGCGCGGCGCAACCTGTCGCTCAATGGCTTCTCGGACAAGAACAAGCTCGAGCAGGCCGATGTGATGGGCTGGCTGGAAGAGGATCGCGGCGAATACGATCTGATCTTCATCGACCCACCGACCTTCTCCAACTCCAAGCGCATGGAGGGCGTATTCGACATCCAGCGCGACCACGTGCAGTTGCTCGACCTGGCCATGGCGCGCCTGGCGCCGGGCGGCGTGTTGTATTTCTCCAATAACTTCCGCAAGTTCGAGCTTGATGAGGGGCTGGCGGCACGTTACGGCTTGGAGGAAATCAGCGCTACGACTTTGGATCCTGACTTTGCCCGCAACCCGAAAATTCACCGTGCCTGGCGTCTGACCGCGCAAGGCTGAGGGCTGGTGAAAAAGCGCTCGCCTGTTGCGGGCGTTTCCAAAGGCCCTGCGCTCCGAGCCATTACCTCGAGCAGTCCACGATCCGTGGGGTGGGCAGTGCACCGATGGATCGTCGGTGCAACACAAAAGCTGGCGGGCTGTCGCTTCGCTCCGCACGGATCGCCGCCCGGACCGCCCTACCCGCAGGCAGTGCACCAGGGTTATTAGTGCGGTACAGAAGCTGGCGGGTTGTCGCTGCGCTCCGGACGGACGGCGCCCCGGCCGCCCTACCTCCGAACGGAATGCCGCCCGGACGGCTCTAAGCCCTGGGTTCCAAGCCAGAAAGGCCTAACGCCTGTCACTCGCCGAGCGCTTGCAGCCACTCCTTGGGTACGTCGCGTTTCAGGGCCAGTTGGCATTGCTGGCTTTGCGGGTCGAAGACGATGACCGCTTCGCCCTTGTCGAGGGCGCGGCGCACCCGTTGCACGCGGGTCTGCAGTGGGGTGTCGTCGCCATTGTCGGTGCCCTCGCGGGTGACGAAGTCCTCGATCAGGCAGGTGAGGGTGTCGGCTTCGAGCAGGGACGCGGGGATCAGCACGGTTTGTTTCTCCAGAACGCAGCGGCGATGCTAACGCGCCGTGGGCGCGCTGGCCATGGCTGTATACGTGAAACCTGGGAGCGGGAAGCGGGAAGCGGGAACGGGAATGAGGAGTGAGAGCATCCCCCATCCCCCATCCCCCATCCCCTCACGCCAGGGGCGTATCCACGTCCTGCCCGAGCAGATAACGTTCCAGGGTGGCGTAGAACTGGGCGCTGTCCAGTGGCTTGCCGAGAAAGTCGTCCATGCCGACGTCGAGGCCATGCTGGCGGTGTTCGTCGAGGATGTGCGCGGTCAGGGCGACGATGGGCACCGACGCGAGCTTCTGTTGCCGCTCCATCTGGCGAATTTTCTCGGTTGCTTCGAAACCGTCCATGACCGGCATTTCACAGTCCATCAGGATCAGTTGTATCGCCGCCGGGTCGCGCTGGTATTCGTTGAGAGCGGCCAGCCCATTGGTCACCAGGCGCACGCTATAGCCGCGTTTCTTCAGGAAACCTTGCACCACCAACTGGTTAACCGGGTTGTCTTCGGCGACCAGGATGCACGGGGCTGCCTGCTGGTTGGGGCGTGCTGCGCGCGGCAGGTTGCGCACTTCGGCGCGGTGTTCTTCAAAGAGTTCGACCAGGGTGGCACGCAGGGCGCTGACCGTTAGCGGTTGCGCCAGGCTGAGCAGGCGCAGGCTGGAGCTGGATGGCAGTTGCTGGCATTGCTGCGGTGGGCAGAGCAGCAATAGGCGTTGGCCGGGTTGCAGGTACGGGTGCAGTGAATCCAGCCAGTGGCTGGCACTGCCGGGCCAGGGCGACATCAGTACCAGCAGCGGCGCGACGGCGACGTCTGCCAGGTAATTATGCAGGTTGTCCGGGTTTTGGCAGTGCTCGGTGCGCATGCCCCAGCGTCCGAGCAGGCGGCTCAGGGCATCCAGGCCGAGGCCGTCGAGCGAGCAGAGCAGGGCGCTGCGGCCCTTGAGCAGCAGACCCAGGGCATCGGCTTCGCGTACTTCGTCGTCGAGGGGGATGTCGAAGGCGAAGCGCGTGCCTTGGTCTGGCGTGCTCTGAACCTCGATGCGTCCGTGCATCATTTCCACCAGTTCCTTGCTGATGGCCAGGCCGAGGCCGCTGCCGCCATAGCGTCGGGTGGTGCTGGAGTCGCCCTGGGAGAAGGACTCGAAGAGCCGGGCCTGATTCTGCGGGTTGATGCCGACGCCGCTGTCGCTTACCGAGAACACCAGATGGGCCTGGCCGAGTGAGTCGCTACGGCAACAGATATTCACCCCGACATGGCCTGTGTCGGTGAATTTCAGGGCATTGCTCAGCAGGTTCATCAGTACCTGCTTGAGTCGGGTTGGGTCGCCGCGCATACGTTGCGGTACGCCCGCTTCGAGGCTGATGTAGAGGCGCAGTTGCTTGTCCAGTGCTTGCCCGGTGAACAGGCTGAGGGTGTCGGAGGTCAGTTGTTCGAGGTCGAAGTCGATATGTTCCAGGCTGAGCTTGCCGGATTCGATCCGCGCGTAGTCGAGGATGTCGTTGATCACCGCCATCAAGGAGCTGCCGGAGCTGGAGATGGTGTCGACATAGAAGCGTTGACTGCGATCCAGCGAGGTTTCCCGCAGCAGTTGCAACATGCCCAGCACGCCATTGAGCGGGGTGCGGATCTCGTGACTCATCATGGCCAGGAAGCGGCTCTTGGCCTGGTTTTCGATTTCCGCCTGTTCGGCGGCGCGGCGTGACTGGAAGCCTTCTTCCTTGAGGGTGTTGATGCGATCGGCCAGGCCGATGGACAGGGCGATCAGTTCAATGGTCACGCCTACTTTGACCACCGCGGCGCCGTACAGGCCGAACAGTTCGACCCCCAGCGAACCCGAGGTGGCGATGATGAACGAGGCCAGCAGAATGCCCCAGGCGAGGATGTAGTAGGAGCCGTAACGCAAGCCCTGGCGCCAGACATAGGCGCCGCTGAGCAACAGCACCAGGGAGACCGCCAATACGGTCAGGCTGGCCAGGATGTTCCAGGCCTGCAGGCCGATCAGCGGCAGTGACAGCAGGCAGCCGAGCGTGGCCAGCATGAACAGGCGCAGGCCCAGGTCGAGGCGCGGAAAGTACTGCCGGGTATGCAGGAAATGACGGCTGAACTGGCTGGCGCTCAGGCAGTGGAGGAACATCAGGGCGTAGATGCCGATCGACTGCAAGCCGATGTAGTGCGGCAACAACTTGAACAGCAGGCCGTCGAAGCTGGCGCTGAACAGGCCGATATTCAGGCTGTAGACCAGGTACCAGAAATAGGCCGGTTCGCGTAGCGAGATAAACAGGAACAGGTTGTAGCAGAACATCGCGAACAGCACGCCGTAGAAGGCGCCATTGATGCCCATGAGGTTTTCCTGGGCGGCCGCGCTGGCGTTGTGGGTGCTGAAGAACAACGGCACGAATACCGTGCTGCTGGTGTCTACCCGTACCAGCAGGCTGTTGTCGCCCGGGGGCAGGGTTACTGGAAACCAGAAATTGCGCACCTGCACCGGGCGCTGGGTGAACGCGTAGCGGTCGCCACTCTCCTGCACGAGCCAGTTACCGTCGCTGCCGCTCAGGTAGATCTGGATATGATCGAGCAGCGGGTAATTGACTTCCAGATAGCCGGCCAGGTCCTGCGCCAGGCTGTTGTGCAGGCGCACCTTGAACCACCAGACCGAACGGTTCTTGCCGAGGTTGGCGTGCTCGCCGTGGACCATTTCGAAGCGCTCGTCGCCCAGGGCGCTGACCTGTTCGAGGGTCAGGCTGCCATCCGGGTCTTGCAGATAACCCATGGCGGCGCCGAGCGACAGGCGCAGTTCTTGTTTATCCAGCTCGGCGGGTAATAAAGCCCAGGCCGGGCCACACAGCCAGAGCAACAGCACCGCCAGGCACATCCGCGGCATCCACGCCCCCCGTTATCGTTATTGGGGGCGCGTGAAACAGGCCACGCCGTCATCCCATGCCAGCCACTTTGCCCGGATGTGGGTTGGCCTTCAAGGGTCCTTGTCGCGCTGGCCGAGCAGGCTGTCGACGGTTGGCACACGGGTTTCGCTTTCCATCTGCGCATCGTGTTCCAGCTGATGGCTGAAACGCTCCAGCGAACCTTTGGCCGGTTGCGCGTCGCTGGCGAACACCGGCGGGCTCAGCAGGTAGGCGCCGAGCAGACGGGTCAAGGCCGCCAGGCTGTCGATATGGGTGCGCTCGTAACCGTGGGTGGCATCGCAGCCGAACGCCAGCAAGGCGGTGCGAATGTCATGGCCGGCGGTGATGGCCGACTGCGTGTCGCTGTGGTAGTAGCGAAACAGGTCGCGGCGCACCGGGATCTCGTTGTCGCTGGCCAGGCGCAGCAGGTGCCGCGACAGGTGATAGTCGTAGGGGCCACCGGAGTCCTGCATGGCCACGCTGACCGTGTGCTCGCTGGACTGTTGGCCGGGCGCGACCGGGGCGATGTCGATACCGACGAACTCGCTGACATCCCAGGGCAGCACGGCGGCGGCGCCGGAGCCGACTTCCTCGGTGATGGTGAACAGCGGATGGCAGTCGATTTCCGCTTCCAGGCCACTTTCCTTGATGGCCTTGAGCGCCGTGAGCAGGGCTGCGACGCCAGCCTTGTCATCCAGGTGGCGGGCGCTGATATGACCGCTGTCGGTGAACTCGGGCAGCGGGTCGAAGGCGACGAAATCGCCCACCGAGAGGCCCAGCGACTCGCAATCGGCGCGGGTGGTGGCGTAGGCGTCCAGGCGCAGTTCGACGTGATCCCAACTGATCGGCAGCTGATCGATCTCGGTATTGAAGGCATGTCCCGAGGCCATCAGCGGCAGTACGCTGCCGCGGATCACTCCGTGATCGGTGAATACGCTGACCCGGCTGCCTTCGGCGAAGCGGCTCGACCAACAGCCCACCGGGGCCAGGGCCAGGCGGCCGCTGTCCTTCAGCTCGCGGACAATCGCGCCGATGGTATCGAGGTGGGCCGACACCGCGCGGTCCGGGCTGCTTTGCTTGCCTTTCAAGGTGCCGCGAATGGTGCCGCGGCGGGTCATCTCGAAGGGGATGCCGATCTCTTCCAGGCGCTCGGCGACGTAACGCACGATGGTGTCGCTAAAGCCGGTCGGGCTGGGGATGGCGAGCATCTCCAGCAGGACTTTTTGCAGGTAGTCGAGGTCGGGTTCGGGTAGTTTCTGCATTAACGTCTCCTTGCGAAATTGGTCGGAGCGGCCTGTCGCATATACCTGATCTGCTATTTACTCCGCTCCCTGACTGCGCTGCGCTTGTTCGGGCTACAACTCAACCGTAGCCCGGATAAGCCTCGGCGCAATCCGGGATGGCCGCGACCCGGATTGCGCCGCGTGGCGCGGTTCTGGCGATGGCTTAATCCACCTGGCTGAGCGGGAACAGCAGGTCGATGAAGCGCTCGGCGGTCGGTTGCGGTTGGTGATTGGCCAGGCCGGCGCGTTCGTTGGCTTCGATGAATACGTGTTCGGGCTGGTCGGCCGCCGGCACCAGCAGGTCGAGGCCGACCACCGGGATGTCCAGTGCGCGGGCGGCTTTAACCGCCGCTTCGGCCAGCGCCGGGTGGAGGATTGCGCTGACGTCCTCGAGGCAGCCGCCGGTGTGCAGGTTGGCGGTCTTGCGTACGGCCAGGCGCTGGCCCTGGGGCAGGATGCTGGCGTAGTCGACCCCGGCGGCATGCAGGGTGCGCAGGGTTTCCGCGTCCTTGGGGATGCGGCTCTCGCCGCCGGTGGCGGCCTGACGGCGGCGGCTCTGGGCATCGATCAGGTCGCCGATGCAGTGGCGGCCGTCGCCGATCACTTCGGCCGGGCGACGGATGGCTGCGGCGACCACCTCGAAGCCGATCACCAGGATGCGCAGGTCAAGGCCCTCATGAAAACTCTCCAGCAACACCCTGCTGTCGAAGGCGCTGGCGCGTTCGATGGCGTCCTGCACCTCGGCCGGGCTGCGCAGGTCGACCGCGACGCCCTGGCCCTGTTCACCGTCCACCGGCTTGACTACCAGGCTGCCATGCTCGGCGAGAAAGGCGGCGTTCTCCTCGGCGCTGCCGGCCAGGCGCTGGGCCGGCAGGTTGAGGCTGGCACGGCTGAGGGCGCGGTGGGTCAGGCGCTTGTCCTGACACAGGGTCATGCTCACCGCGCTGGTCAGGTCGCTCAGCGATTCGCGGCAGCGGATGCGCCGGCCGCCATGGCTGAGGGTGAGCAGTCCGGCTTCGGCGTCGTCCACCTGCACTTCGATACCGCGGCGCAGGGCCTCGTCGACGATGATCCGGGCGTAGGGGTTGAGCTCGGCCTCGGGACCGGGGCCGAGGAACAGCGGCTGGTTGATGCTGTTCTTGCGCTTGATGCTGAAGGTTTGCAACTCGCGAAAGCCGAGCTTGGCATAGAGTCCCTTGGCCTGACGGTTGTCGTGCAGCACCGAGAGGTCGAGGTAGCTCAGGCCGCGGCTCATGAAGTGCTCGATCAGGTGGCGCACCAGCACCTCGCCGACCCCGGGCCGGCTGCTGCGCGGGTCGACCGCCAGGCACCAGAGGCTGCAGCCGTGCTCCGGGTCGCGGTAGGCCTTGTGGTGGTTGAGGCCCATGACGCTGCCGATCACCGCGCCGCTGTCCTCGTCCTCGGCCAGCCAGTACACCGGTCCGCCCTGATGGCGCGGAGTGAGTTTGTCCGGGTCGATCGGCAACATGCCGCGCATCTGGTACAGGCAGTTGATCGCCTGCCAGTCCTCGGCGTGCTGCGCGCGGCGGATGCGGTAGCCGCGAAAGCCGCTGTGCGCCGGGCGGTAGTCGCTGAACCACAAGCGCAGGGTGTCCGAGGGGTCGAGAAACAATTGCTGCGGCGCCTGCGCCAGCACCTGCTGCGGGGCGGCGACATACAGGGCGATATCGCGCTCGCCCGAGCGCTCGGCCAGCAAGTCGTGCGCCAGCCCGGCGGCATCGGGGTAGGTGTGGCCGATCAGCAGACGACCCCAGCCGCAATGTACGGCCAGGGGTTGGCAGGGTTCGGCCCCGTTATCCTCGGCGAAGCGGGCTTGCAGGCGCTCGTAGGAGGGTGCCTGGCCGCGCAGAAGACGTTGATTGAAGGCAGTGGCGCGCATTGGAGAAGTGTCCTTTGCTTTCTGCGGCGCCCGGATGGGTTCCGGGGCGTGAATGGGTGGGAGCGGTCTTGATTGCGAGCTTTTCGATCGAGGCCAAGGCCTCTCCCACGGATGTACCTCGGCGGTGGAAAACGCTTCGCGTTCTTCCACCCTGACGCTGTTACAGGCCTTGTTCGCTCAGCCACAGGTTGAGCGCCGCCAGCTGCCACAGCTTGGAGCCGCGCAGCGGCGTGAGCTGGCCGTGCGGGTCGCTCAGCAGGCGGTCGAGCATGGCCGGGTTGAACAGCCCGCGATCCTGGCTCGGGTCGACCAGCAGGTCGCGCACCCAGCCCAGTGTTGCGCCTTCCAGGTGCTTGAGGCCCGGCACCGGGAAGTAGCCTTTCTGGCGGTCGATCACCGCCGCCGGGATCACCTGGCGCGCGGCTTCCTTGAGTACATGCTTGCCGCCGTTGGGTAACTTGAATCGACCCGGAATGCGCGCCGAGAGTTCCGCCAGGCGATAGTCGAGGAACGGTGTACGCGCCTCCAGGCCCCAGGCCATGGTCATGTTGTCGACCCGCTTGACCGGGTCGTCGACCAGCATCACCGTGCTGTCCAGGCGCAGCGCCTTGTCCACGGCTGCCACTGCGCCGGGCTGGGCGAAATGGTCACGTACAAAGTCGCCGGCCATGTCGCCGGTCAGCCACTCGGGCTGCACGCAGGCGGCGTACTCGTCGTGGTCGCGGTCGAAGAAGGCCTGGCGGTAGGCGGCGAAGGCGTCCTCGGCGCCATCCACCAGCGGGTACCAGTGGTAGCCGGCGAACAGCTCGTCGGCGCCCTGGCCGCTTTGCACCACCTTGCAGTGTCTGGCCACCTCGCGCGACAGCAGGTAGAAGGCGATGCAGTCATGGCTGACCATCGGCTCGCTCATGGCGCGGAAGGCGGCTGGCAATTGTTCGAGAATCTCGTGTTCGCCGATGCGCAGCTGGTGGTGGCGAGTGGCGAAGCGCTCGGCGATCAGGTCGGAATACTGGAACTCGTCGCCGCGCTCGCCGCCGGCATCCGCAAAGCCGATGGAGAAGGTCGATAGCTGCTCCACCCCGGCCTCGCGCAACAGGCCGACCAGCAGGCTGGAATCGACCCCGCCGGACAGCAGTACGCCGACCTCCACCGCCGCACGCTGGCGAATCGACACCGCCTCGCGCATGCCATCGAGCACGCGCTCGCTCCAGTCTTGCAGGCTGAAGTCGACTTCATCGCCCTGCGGCCCGAACTGCAGGCTCCACCAGGTCTGCTGTTCGCAGTTGCCCTGGGCGTCGATGCGCATCCAGCTGGCCGCGGGCAGTTTCTCCACGCCGGCAAGGATGGTGCGCGGCGCCGGAACCACGGCATGAAAATTCAGGTAATGGTTGAGCGCGATGGGGTCGAGGGTCTTGCCGATATCGCCGCCGGCAAGCAGCGCCGGCAGGCTGGAGGCGAAGCGCAGGCGCTGGCCGGTGCGCGACAGGTAGAGCGGCTTGACCCCCAGGCGATCCCTGGCGATAAACAGTTGCTGGGTGTCGCGCTCCCACACGGCGAAGGCGAACATGCCATTGAGCTTGGGCAGCAGATCCTTGCCCCAGGCGTGATAGCCCTTGAGCAGCACCTCGGTGTCGCCAGCGGAAAAGAAGCGATAGCCGAGGGCTTGCAGCTCGCTACGCAGTTCCGGGTAGTTGTAGATGGCGCCGTTGAATACCATCGACAGGCCGAGGTCGCTGTCGATCATCGGCTGGCCGGAGGCTTCGGCCAGGTCCATGATCTTCAGCCGGCGATGACCGAGGGCGATCGGGCCCTGGCTGTGAAAGCCGTGGGCATCGGGGCCGCGAGGGGCCAGGTGATGGGTGATTCGCTCGACCGCAGCCAGATCGGCCGGTCGTTGATCAAAACGTAGTTCTCCAGCTATTCCGCACATAATTCCTTACCGGTATTGCCGTTGGGGAGTGCTCGGGGCTTGCCGAGCCTTTTACAGGGAAGCAAAAAAATGCTTTCATGTCAAAGCGTTAATCTGGGTTTTGAAGGCATATATGGCTGAAAAAATAGTTTCTACTGAAATAGATTTGTCATCTGTGATGGCGCTCGATCTGCCGATTTTCCAGTCGCTCAGGCGCCTGCAGCAGGCCGGTGAGGTACATGCCAAGCGCCTGGCCCGTTTCGGCGGGTTGACGCCCATGCAGTTGATGATCCTGCAGGTGCTGGCCGGCGAGGCACGGCTGACCGCCAGCGACCTGAGCGGGCGGGTCAGCCTGACGGCGGCAACGCTGTCGGGCATGCTCGATCGTCTGGAGGAGCGCGGCCTGTTGCAGCGCCAGCGCGACGATCAGGATCGCCGCCGCCAGTGGCTGCTGCTCAGCGAGGCCGGTCGCGAACTGGTGCAGCAAGCGCCGACGCTACTGCCGCCGGAGTTTCGCCAGCGCTTCGCCGCGCTCAAGGATTGGGAGCGGCACAACCTGACCGCCGCGCTGCTGCGTGCGGCGGAACTCTGCGGCGAGATGGAGTGAACGAACGGCGGGAAGTGCCGCTTGGAGCGGTAGCTGGCACCGTCAGATCTGGAGCAGCCCGCGATCCGTAGGGTGTCACTCGCCGCAGGCAGTGCACCATTGGTCAATGGGCGCGGCACAAAAGCTGGCGGGCTGTCGCTGCGCTCCGAGGCCGCCCTACCCGCAGGCAGTGCACCATGGTTCTGCGGCGCGGCACAAAAGCTGGCGGGTTGTCGCTGCGCTCCGAACGGATCGCCGCCCGAGCCGCCCTACCTCCGAACGGACCGCCGCTCGGACCGCCCTTCGGCCCTACGATCTCGACAATTCGCCAGATCTGGACCAAAGCGCTCAAGCGGTACTCTTCAGGAGCCAGCAAGGACTTGGCGTCCCCTCTGGCACTTACACCATTTAGGTGTACTTGGTGAAAATGGTGCGAACCCGGGCCAGGGTTTCAGTGGGGTCGTGCTCGGGGTCGAGTACGGCTTCTTCCAGCAGGCAGGCGAGCATCTCCTGATATGCCTTGTCCAGGGCCTTGCGGGCGGCGGCAAATTGCTGGGCGATGGCCTCGCAGTCTTCGCTGCGGCGGATCATCGCCTGGATGCCGCGGATCTGCCCTTCGACCCGGGCCAGGCGCTTGAGCATCGCGTCTTCATGGGCGGCGCGGGTTTGTTCGCTCATGGTGTCGCCTCCGCCAGCGTGCGGCGCAGGGTGAAAGCGCCACGCAGTTCGCCCAGGCCAAAGCCAGTGGCCTGATCCTCGGGGTAGTCTTGTTCGATCTGCGCCGCCACTTCGGGTTTGATCGCCTGGCCGTGACAAGCCAGGCACGGCTCGCCGGTGGCGATGGCCTTCATATAACGGAACTCGCCGTCGACGACCGCCGACGCGCTCATCTGCGTCAGTTCTTCGCCGGCGCGTTGCCGCTGTAAAAAGTCTTCGAGTACCTGACGCTCCCAGGCATCCGCCTGATTATCCGGGTTGCGCAGGCGCAGCGCGGTGCGCCCGATTTTCCAGGGCTGCTGGCTGTGCTCCGCGGCGATCGTTGGCGCGAGCAACTGGCAGGCTTGCACGGCTTGCACCGCGCCGCCCTGAGCGACTGCTTGTTTTACCGTCTGCATCAGCTGTTGCTGGAAAGGTGGAATAAGGCCGGCGGCTTCGCGTTCGAGGCTGGTCAGGTCTGCAGCAGGAGCGGCCCAGGCCAGCGTCGGCAGGGCGGCGAGTATGAGAAGCAGGCGCATGCGGTATCACTCCGTGTCTGTATACCCCGTAGGGTATGAAGGGTCGCGAAAGCAAGCAAGCGCAGCGTCCGGGGTTGCGACTATTGGCCGCGTATCAGCAGGCGCAGGGCGAAACGGTTGGGGTGGCAGGCCTCGGCGACATCGCGGGGCACGGGCAGCGGTTCGGCATCGAGCCAGGCGGCAATCAGTTCGCCGGACAAGGGCGCGGTGATCAGCCCGCGCGAACCGTGGCCGCTGTTGATATACAGGCCGTCGAGCCAGGGGCAGGGGGTATTCGGCAGCTGGCGGGCATCCTTGGCCAGCACCGCGTAGGCCTCGAGAAAGGCCGGGCGGTCAGCCAGGGGGCCGACGATGGGCAGGTAATCCGGGCTGGTGCAGCGAAAGGCGGCGCGGCCCTCAAGCTGCGCCGGGTCGAGTTGGGCGCTGTGCAGACGTTCGGCCAGGTCGCTGGAGATTTCCTCGAGCAGGCCAAGGTTGTCCGCATGATCGGCGCTGTTGAGCCGCAGGTCGTCGCTTTTGAAGTCGAAACTTGCGCCCAGGCAGTGTTCGCCGAGGCGTGCCGGAGCGATATAACCCGAGGCGCAAACCACGCTGCGCAGCGCCGTGCTCTGCGCGGTGGCTGGTATTCGGCTGATCTGCCCGCGAATGCGTTTGAGCGGCAGCTCGGCGCTATAGGGGAAGCGCTTGATCTCGGCGGCGCCGGCCAGCACCACCACGGCGGCACCGGCGAGCAGTTGTGTACCGTTCCAGGCCTGCCAGGTTTGGCCGTCGCGGCGTAACTGCAGCGCTTCCTGGTGCAGTTGCAGGCGAATATTCGGCTGCTCGGCGAGCAATTGGCACAGCGCCGGCGGGTGCACCCAGCCGGCTTGCGGGTAGAACAGCCCGCCGGCCGGCAGGCGGATGCCGGCTTTGGCTTCGGCGCTGGCCTGGTCGAGGTTGACCAGCAGGTCGCCGGGGAAGGCGGCCGCCAGTTGCGCCTGGCGCTGCACTTCCTTGGCGTCGAGGGCCAGTTGCAGTACCCCGCAGTTGTCCCAGTCCCGGCCTTTTTGCAGGCGTTCGAGCAGGCGGCGGGTGTGGCCGAAGCCACTGACGATCAAGCGTGACAGCGCCGTGCCGTGGGCTGACAGCTTGAGGTAGAGCACGCCTTGCGGGTTGCCCGAGGCTTCCTCGGCGATAGCCGCGTGGCGTTCCAGCAGGGTCACCTGCCAGCCGCGCGTCGCCAGGCTGGCGGCGGTGGCGCAACCGGCCAGTCCTGCACCTATGACCAGGGCCCGGCGTTCGCGCTGGGGCTGCGGCGGGCGGGCAAACCAGGGTTTGCCGGCACCCGCAGCGCTGCCGATGAACTGGCCTTTGAGCACTTCCCACTTGCTGCCCAGGCCCGGTACCCGTTGCATCTTGAAGCCGGCGTCATTCAGGCGTCGACGCACGTAGCCGGTGCTGGTGAAGGTGCCGATGCTGGTGCCGGGGGCGCTAAGTCGGGCCAGTTCGGCAAACAGTTCTGCAGTCCACATCTGTGGATTTTTTGCCGGGGCGAAGCCGTCAAGAAACCAGGCGTCGATGCGCGCGTCGAGTTGCGCCAGCAGCTCCAAGGCATCGCCGACCAGCAGGGTCAGAATGACCCGTCCGCCGGCGAGGTTCAGGCGCTGAAAACCCGGATGAAGGGCGACGTACTGGCCCAGCAGCTCGTGGGCGAAGGGCGCCAGCTCCGGCCACAAGGCCAGGGCGCGCTGCAGGTCGGCGTAGTCGAGCGGGTATCTCTCGACACTGACGAAGTGCAGCCGCGCGCCCGCAGGCGCCTGCTGCTCGAACAGCTGCCAGGCGCAGAGAAAATTCAGCCCGGTACCGAAGCCGGTTTCGCCTATCGCCAGTTGCTCGCCGTCGCCCAGGGCACTGAAACGCGCCGACAGATCGTTATTGGCGAGAAACACATGGCGGGTTTCGGCCAGGCCATTCTGCTTGGAGAAATAGACATCGCCGAACAGCCGCGATAACGGCTGCCCCTCGGCATCCCAGTCGAGCTGCGCGGGTTGGCTGTCGGGTAGGTCGAGCGGGGTGTCGGGCATGGCGAGAGCACCAGATTGAGCAGGCGGGCATTATGTGGGAGGGGCTTGAGCCGCGAAAGGGTTTGTGCCGGCGTGTGTTATCGCGGCTAAAGCCCCTCCCACATGGCCTGTGGGGTGTTTGCGATGGGCTGCTTGCCTCGGTCGGGGCGGGGGTTTTGGTTTGTGGTGGAGGGCTTGCCTCGAAAAGTGTGGGAGGGGCTTGAGCCGCGAAAGGGTTTGCAGGCGTGGTGTTATCGCGGCTAAAGCCCCTCCCACAGGGCCAGTGGGGTGTTTGCAATTGGCTGCTTGCCTCGGTCGGGGCGGGGGCTTTGGTCGGTTCGCGATGGAGGGCTTGCCGCGGAAAATGTGGGAGGGGCTTGAGCCGCGAAAGGGTTTGTGCCGGCGTGGTGTTATCGCGGCTAAAGCCCCTCCCACAGGGCCAGTGGGGTGTTTGTGATTGGCTGCTTGCCTTGGTCGGTGCCGAGGATTTTGCGAGCGTCGGCTGATTGTGTAGGCGAGCCGCGGGCTGCTTTGCCGGGTGAATCTGCCGGGCAACAGCAGATGGCTCACCCCGTCGCGCGCGCGATCCGCTAGGCTCTGCTGATCACATCAGGGAGCCAGCCATGTTCGAGTCCGCCGAAATTGGTCATGCCATCGACAAAGCCACGTTCGACGCCGCCGTGCCGGTGTTGCGCGAGGCCTTGCTGGAGGCGCAGTACGAATTGCGCCAGCAGGCGCGTTTTCCGGTGATCATTCTGCTCTGCGGGATCGAGGGTGCCGGCAAGGGCGAGACGGTCAAGCTGCTCAACGAGTGGATGGACCCACGGCTGATCCTGGTCAGCACCTTCGACCAGCAAACCGACGAGGAACTGGCCCGCCCGCCGGCCTGGCGCTATTGGCGGCAGCTGCCGCCCAAGGGGCGCATGGGGGTTTTCTTCGGCAACTGGTACAGCCAGATGTTGCAGGGGCGGGTGCACGGGAATTTCAAGAATGCCGTGCTGGATCAAGCCATCGATACGGCCTCGGCGCTGGAGCGCATGCTCTGTGACGAAGGCGCGCTGATTTTCAAGTTCTGGTTCCATCTTTCCAAGAAGCAGATGAAGGCGCGCCTCAAGTCGCTGCAGGACGATCCCTTGCACAGCTGGCGTATCAGCCCGCTGGACTGGCAGCAATCAAAGACCTACGACAAGTATGTGCGGTTCGGTGAGCGGGTGCTGCGCCGCACCAGTCGCGACTATGCGCCCTGGTATGTGGTCGAGGGCGTGGACGAGTATTACCGCAGCCTGACGGTCGGGCGGATTCTTCTCGATGGCTTGCAAGCGGCGCTCAAGGCCAACAGCCGGCCGCTGCCTCAGCCCCATGCGGCGCCGCTGACCTCCAGTCTGGATAACCTGGGCTTGCTCGACAGCCTGGATATGAGTCAGGCGCTGGACAAGGCCGACTATAACGAGCAACTGGTCGGCGAACAGGCGCGGCTGTCGGGTTTGCTGCGCGACAAGCGCATGCGCAAGCATGCCCTGGTGGCGGTGTTCGAGGGTAACGATGCGGCCGGCAAGGGCGGCGCGATTCGCCGGGTGACGGCGGCGCTCGATCCGCGCCTGTATCGCATCGTGCAGGTGGCGGCGCCGACCGACGAGGAGCGCGCGCAGCCGTACTTGTGGCGTTTCTGGCGGCATATTCCGGCGCGCGGCAAATTCACCATGTTCGATCGTTCCTGGTACGGTCGGGTGCTGGTGGAGCGGGTCGAAGGTTATTGCAGCCCGGCGGACTGGCTGCGTGCCTATGGCGAGATCAACGATTTCGAAGAGCAACTGACTGACTCCGGTGTGGTGCTGGTCAAGTTCTGGCTGGCGATCGATCTGGAGACCCAGTTGCAGCGCTTCCAGGAGCGCGAGCAGACGCCCTTCAAGCGTTTCAAGATCACCGAGGACGACTGGCGCAATCGCGAGAAGTGGCCGTTGTACCGCGATGCCGTGGGCGATATGGTCGACCGTACCAGTACCGGAATCGCGCCCTGGACCCTGGTCGAGGCCAATGACAAGCGCTTCGCCCGGGTCAAGGTGTTGCGCACCATCAACGAGGCGCTGGAGGCGGCGTTCGCCAAGGATTGACGCTCGCAGCAGAACCCCGGGATCTAGCCGAAGATGGTCGCGCATACGGCTGGTGAATGATCATCGCGGGCTGAGATTGTCCAGCCTTATTCTCGCAGCCTATTCAACGTCAATAACAATGAGGTGCGTCATGCGTGAAGTGGTGATTGTCGATAGCGTGCGGACTGGCCTGGCCAAATCCTTCCGTGGCAAGTTCAACCAGACCCGTCCGGACGATATGGCGGCTCATTGCGTGAATGCGCTGTTGGCGCGCAGCGGCCTGGATCCGGCGCTGGTCGAGGATTGCATCGTCGGTGCCGGCTCCAACGAGGGCGCCCAGGGCATGAACATCGGCCGCAATGTGGCGGTACTCTCCGGCCTGGGCACCCAGGTCGCCGGCATGACCCTCAACCGCTTCTGTTCTTCGGGTCTGCAGGCCATTGCCATCGCCGCCAACCAGATCGCTTCGGGTTGCAGCGAGATCATCGTCGCCGGCGGCGTCGAGTCGATCACCATGACCCTGAAAAGCATGAACACCGACAACCTGTTCAACCCCATCCTGCAAAAGGATGTGCCGGGGATCTATTACCCCATGGGCCAGACCGCCGAGATCGTCGCGCGGCGCTACAACGTCAGCCGCGAAGCCCAGGACGCCTATGCCCTGCAGAGCCAGCAGCGCACCGCGCGGGCCCAGGCCGAAGGCCTGTTCGACGACGAAATCGTGCCGATGAGCGTCAAGTACCTGGTCGAAGACAAGGCCACTGGCGAGAAGAAGATCGTCGAAGGCGTGGTCGAGCGCGACGACTGCAACCGTGCCGACACCACCCTGCAAAGCCTGGCCGCGCTCAAGCCGGTATTTGCCGATGACGGCTCGGTAACGGCCGGCAACGCCTCGCAGTTGTCCGATGGCGCCTCCATGACCCTGGTCATGAGCCTGGACAAGGCCCTGGAGTTGGGCCTCAAGCCCAAGGCCTATTTCCGCGGCTTCGTCGTCGCCGGCTGCGAGCCGGACGAAATGGGCATCGGTCCGGTGTTCTCGGTGCCGAAGCTGCTCAAGGCCAAGGGCTTGAACGTTGCCGATATCGATCTGTGGGAGCTCAACGAGGCCTTTGCCTCGCAGTGCCTGTATGCCCGCGATTGCCTGGGCATCGACAACGCCAAGTACAACGTCAATGGCGGGTCGATTTCCATCGGCCACCCGTTCGGCATGACCGGCTCGCGTCAGGTCGGCCATCTGGTGCGCGAACTGCAGCGGCGCAATCTGCGTTACGGCATCGTCACCATGTGTGTGGGTGGCGGCATGGGCGCTACCGGCTTGTTCGAGGCCTATCGCTGAGACGCAGCCATATAAGCAGAGGCTAGCCACAAAAAACCGCGTGTTGGACGCGGTTTTTTTGTTCAGTGCGCAAGGTGACGCTGGTTTTCAGCAAGCAGCAGGCGAAGTCCCCGAAGCTTTACTCGCGCACGTCGATGGCCGGCATGCTGTCGCGGTCGAACAGTTTGCTCGAGTCTTTCGGCAGGATGCCGGGACGGTAGTCGCTGCGCACGTCGCCGAGCACGCGGATGTCGCTGTACTTCTTCCCCGAGAGCGCGGCCAGGCCCGCGGCATCGCGGATCACGGTCGGGCGCAGGAACACCATCAGGTTGCGTTTGATGCGGGTGTCCTTGGTCGAGCGGAACAAGCGGCCAATCAGGGGGATATCGCCGAGCAGCGGCACTTTCGAATCGGTCTGGGTCACGTCGTCCTGGATCAATCCGCCCAGCACTATGACCTGGCCGTCTTCGGCGAGGATGGTGCTTTTGATCGAGCGTTTGTTGGTGATCAGATCCACTGCATTGACCCCCTGGGTGGTGGGGGCGATGGAGGAGATTTCCTGTTCGATTTCCAGGCGCAGGCTGGCGCCTTCGTTGATGTGCGGGGTGACCTTGAGGGTCACGCCGATGTCCTGGCGTTCGATGGTGGTGAAGGGGTTGTCCGCCCCCGAGGCGCTGGTGGTGAAGGAACCGGTCTGGAAGGGGACGTTCTGGCCGACCAGAATCTCCGCTTTCTGGTGGTCCAGGGTCAGCAGGCTGGGCGTCGACAACAGGTTGCTCTTGGTATTGGCCGACAGCGCGGTGATCAGCACGCCAAAGCTGTCGCTGCCGAGGCCGATGATGGCGCCATCCGGCAGATTGCCCGGGAGCGTATCCTCCTGGATCGCATTCAGCACTGAGCCGACCGACAGTCCGGTGTTGCCGAAATTCACCCCGCCCAGGCCGCCGGTGCTGCCGCGGGCATCCACCGCCCACTGCACGCCAAGAGCATCGCTGATGTCACCGGACACTTCGACGATGGCCGCTTCCACCATCACCTGGGCGCGTGGCACATCGAGCTGGCGGACGATGTCTTCGAGGGTCGCCACCATCTCCGGATCGGCCAGCAGTACCAGGGCATTGAGGCTTTCGTCGGCACGAATCAGGATGTTCTGCGGTTTGCTGGCGGACTCTCCGTCGCTCTGGGTTTTCAGGCCTTCGGAGATCTCGCCGAGGGTTTCTGCCAGGGCCTTGGCGTCGTTATGACGCAGGCGAATCACCCGGGTATTGGCCGAGCGGCTGGTCGGGCTGTCCAGCGATTGCGCCAGCTTGACCAATTTGGCCCGCGCGGCCGGCGGGCCGAGGATGATCAGGCGGTTGGTGCGCGCGTCGGCGATCACCCGGACGCCGGCCGAGCCTTTGGCCTGGCCACGCTCCAGGGTGTTATTGAGCAATTCGGCGGCATCCATGACCCAGGCATGCTGCAGGTCGAGCACGCTGTAATCGCGATCGCCTGTCTGGTCGAGTTGCCGCAGCAGATCCTCGATGCGGGCGATATTGGCGCTGCGGTCGCTGATGATGATGGCGTTGGCCGAGGTGACGGCCGCCAGGTGGCCATATTGCGGCACCAGCGGGCGAATCAACGGGATGAGTTCGGTTGCCGAGCTGTGCTGCACTTGAATCAGGCGGGTTTCCAGGCGATCCGGCGCTGCCGGGCCTTGACCCGCATCGGCCTTGGCCTCGGCGTTGGGCACGATACGCGACTGCTCGCCTCGGGTGATGACGCTGAAGCCATGGGTGGTCATCACCGAGAGAAACAGCTGGTAAACCTCGCTCAGGGTCAGTGGCGTGCTCGACACCACGCTGACCTGGCCTTTGACCCGTGGGTCGACGACGAAGGTTTCGCCGGTGATCTGCGCGATCTGCTCGATGAATTCGCGAATATCGGCGCCTTTCAGGTTGATGGTCCAGCTTTCTTCCTGTTGGTTGGCACTGGGGGCGACCGGGTCGATGGCGGCATGCAGGGGCAGGGGGCCGAGGGTCATGCCGACGGCAAGCAGGGCGAAGGTGAGGCGCGAGAAAATCGGGGTCATCGGTTCAGTTGCTTTCCGTGGTCTGATCGCTGGGTTCGGTATCGCTCGGTACGCTGCCGGACGCCTCCATCTGCTGGCGCAGGGCGTCCATGCGTTCGCGCAGTTGCGTGAGGTCATGGTTTTCCAGCTCATCGAGCTGGCTCGGGCTGTCCGTTACCGGTTGCGCCGATGTCTGGTTCGATTGATCGGATCGGCTGCGGGGGAACGCCAGGGTCTCCCGGCGGCCATTGCGCAGCAGTTCGACGTGGTTGGCATGCACCGCATCGAGGTGCACGTCAGGGCTGATCTCGCTGCCGATGGAGAACCGCTGCGGCGCCTGGCCTGCGCTGCCAATGATCGCGCTGGAACGCGCAGGGTCGGCATGCACGAAACTGCCCAAAAGGGTCAGGCGCAGGCTGGTGGGCCGTGCCGCAGTAGCGCTGTCGCTCGTGTTGCCACCGAACAACTGGGCGAGGGTTTGGCTGGGCGGCACCACTGTCTGTTGTGCGCTTTGCAGCGAAGGGGGCAGTGCGGGTGTGCGCAGCAGGCGCAGCCAGTCGGCCGTTTGCCAGGCCAGGCTGGCACTCATGGCCAGGACCAGCACGGCACCGCTCAGGGCGGTGGCGTGCTGCTGCAGCCAGCGTAGGGTTGCCGAAAAAGGCAAGGGTGTCACTCCAGGGATCCAGGGTTGGGCGGCATGCTTCGCGCGCCGATCATAGTCAGTCGACGAGGATTTTCCAGTCACCCGTCAGGGTGGTGTGTCGCTACGCATGATGTGCTAAAGATGGCCCCGTGCTTCAGTCCGGCGGCGCACAATCATAAGCATTAACCCCGATGAGCGTGGGCCAGTATTAGGCCTTGATGCTTTCCCCAGGCCACAGATTCAAGGCATTTTCAGGATGAGCGCTCTACTCGTTGAACAACCGTTGCGCCGTTTGCCCTTCGGTTTCGCCAAGCGTCACGGGGTGCTGTTGCTGGCCGCGCAGCCAACGCCCTGCCTGGCTTACCGGCCGGCGGTCGAGCTGGTGGCGTTGGCCGAGGCGCAACGTTTCCTTGGCCAGCGCCTGCCGCTGCGGGCCATCTCCGCGCAGGCGTTCGAGCAGGCCCTGGCCAAGGCTTACCAGCACGAAGCCGGGGCCATGCAACTGGCCGAGGGCCTTGGCGGCAGTCTCGACCTGGCGGCCTTGGCCGAGCAGGTGCCGCAAATCGAAGACCTGCTGGAGCAGGAAGACGACGCCCCGATCATCCGTCTGATCAACGCCATCCTCGGCGAAGCGATCAAGGAAGACGCCTCGGATATCCACCTGGAAACCTTCGAGAAACGCCTGGTGGTGCGTTTTCGCGTGGATGGCATGCTGCGCGAGGTGCTCGAGCCCAAGCGCGAGCTGGCGGCGCTGCTGGTGTCGCGGATCAAGGTCATGGCGCGCCTGGATATTGCCGAGAAGCGCGTGCCCCAGGACGGGCGCATCTCCCTCAAGGTCGGTGGCCGCGAGGTGGACATCCGCGTCTCCACGCTGCCCTCGGCCAATGGCGAGCGGGTGGTGCTGCGCCTGCTCGACAAGCAGGCCGGGCGCCTCAATCTGCAGCACCTGGGCATGAGCGCGCGCGATCGCCAGTTGATGGAGGCGGCGGTGCGCAAGCCCCACGGCATCCTGCTGGTCACCGGCCCCACCGGTTCCGGCAAGACCACCACGCTGTACGCCAGCCTGGTCAGCCTGAATGACCGCACGCGCAATATTCTCACGGTAGAGGACCCGATCGAGTACCACCTCGAAGGCATCGGCCAGACCCAGGTCAACCCCAAGGTCGACATGACCTTCGCCCGCGGCCTGCGCGCCATCCTGCGTCAGGACCCGGATGTGGTGATGGTCGGCGAGATCCGCGACAAGGACACCGCCGAGATCGCCGTGCAGGCCTCGCTGACCGGTCATCTGGTGCTCTCCACCCTGCACACCAACAGCGCGATCGGCGCCATCACCCGCCTGGTGGACATGGGCGTCGAACCCTTCCTGCTGTCTTCCTCCGTGCTCGGCGTGCTGGCCCAGCGCCTGGTGCGGGTACTCTGCCCGCACTGCAAGGCGGCCTACCAGGCCGATGCCGCCGAGTGCGCACTGCTTGGCGTGGCGCCCGCAGCGCCGCCGACCCTGTATCACCCGCGCGGCTGCAGCGAGTGCCATGAACAGGGCTACCGTGGCCGGACCGGGATTTACGAGCTGGTGATGTTCGACGACCAGCTGCGCAGCCTGATCCATAACGCCGCCGCCGAGCAGGACATGCTCCGCCACGCGCGCAGCCTCGGGCCGAGCATTCGCGAGGACGGTCGGCGCAAGGTGCTGGAAGGGCTGACCAGCCTGGAAGAAGTGCTGCGCGTGACCCAGGAGGAGTAACGCTTGGCCGCATTCGAATACCTCGCCCTCGATGGCAATGGTCGCCAGCAGAAAGGCGTGCTGGAGGCCGACAGTGCCCGCCAGGTGCGGCAAATCCTCCGCGAGCGGCAGCTGGCGCCGCTGGATGTCCAGGCCACGCGCACCCGCGAGCAGGCCCGTGGTGGCGGGCATTTCAGTCTGGCGCGCGGGCTGTCGGCGCGCGATCTGGCCTTGCTCACCCGCCAGCTGGCGACCCTGATCCAGGCCGCGCTGCCGATCGAGGAGGCGCTGCGCGCGGCGGCGGCCCAGGCCCGCGCCCCGCGGATCCAGGGCATGCTGCTGGCGGTGCGCGCGCGGGTGCTGGAGGGCCATGGCCTGGCCAGCAGTCTGAAGGAATTTCCCGCGGCCTTTCCCGAGCTGTACCGCGCTACCGTGGCGGCCGGCGAGCATGCCGGCCACCTCGGTCCGGTGCTGGAACAACTGGCCGATTACACCGAGCAGCGCCAGCAGTCGCGGCAGAAGATCCAGCTGGCGCTGCTCTATCCGCTGATCCTGATGTGCGCCTCGCTGCTGATCGTCGGCTTTCTGCTCGGCTACGTGGTGCCGGATATCGTGCGGGTGTTCGTCGATTCCGGGCAGACCCTGCCGGCACTGACCCGCGGGCTGATCGTCGCCAGCGAATGGGTCAAGGGCTGGGGCTGGCTGGCGCTGATTCTTGCCGTGCTGGGCTTTTTCGCCCTGCGCTTCGCCTTGCGCGACGAGGCGCTGAGGCTGCGCTGGCACCGCTTGCTGTTGCGCGTACCTTTGTTCGGCGGCCTGATTCGCGCCACCGACTGCGCCCGTTTCGCCTCGACCCTGGCCATTCTCAGCCGCAGCGGCGTGCCACTGGTCGAGGCGCTGGGCATCGGCGCCGAGGTGATCGTCAACCGGGTGATCCGCGCGCAGGTGGTGGTGGCTGCGCAAAAGGTCCGCGAAGGCGGCAGCCTGACCCGCGCGCTGGAGGCCAGCGGGCAATTTCCGCCGATGATGCTGCACATGATCGCCAGCGGCGAGCGCTCCGGCGAGCTGGACCAGATGCTCGCGCGTACCGCGCGCAATCAGGAAAACGACCTGGGCGCCCAGGTGGCGCTGCTGGTCGGGTTGTTCGAACCGTTTATGTTGGTGTTTATGGGCGCAGTGGTGCTGGTCATAGTGCTGGCCATCCTGCTGCCGATTCTGTCTCTCAATCAGTTGGTGGGGTAAGTAGGTGAATAGCGGATCGTTGAAAAGCGTAGGCGAGGCAGCCGAGACAAGGCAGGAATGCTCGAAGAAGCGCAGTTTACGTGTTGTAAATGAGCATTCTGAGAGCATGACTAACGCAGGATCGGCAACGCAGGTAGCTTTGCGACGGTCCGCTAAGCGTCAAACGGGTTTCACCCTGATCGAAATAATGGTGGTGGTGGTGATCCTCGGCATTCTCGCCGCCCTGGTGGTGCCGCAGATCATGAGCCGGCCGGATCAGGCCAAGGTCACGGTGGCCAGGGGCGACATCAAGGCGGTGGCCGCCGCGCTGGACATGTACAAGCTGGACAATCACGCCTACCCGAGCACCCAGCAGGGGCTGGAGGCCCTGGTGGAGAAGCCCTCCGGCAACCCACCGGCGAAGAACTGGAACCGCGACGGCTACCTCAAACGCCTGCCCGTCGATCCGTGGGGCACTGTCTATCAATACCTGGCCCCCGGTACCAAGGGCGCCTTCGACCTCTATTCGCTGGGCGCCGACGGCAAGCAGGGCGGTAGCGAGCTGGATGCCGATATCGGCAACTGGGATCTCTGATGAGGCTTGACTGAAGCATGCATGCCCGGCGCAGTGGCGCGTCCAGCCCGGGCCGGGGCTTTACCCTGGTCGAGTTGCTGGTGGTTATCGTGATTCTCGGCAGCCTGATCGGCCTGGCCGTGCTCAGTACCGGCATCGCCGGCCCGGCCCGCGAGTTGCGTAACGAGGCCGAGCGCTTGGCCGGGTTGATCGGGGTGCTGGCCGAGGAGGCGGTGCTGGACAACCGCGAATACGGCTTGCTGTTGCAGGCCGAGGGCTATCGGGTGCTGCGTTACGATCCGTTGGCCGCGCGCTGGCAAGCTCTGGACGAGCAATCGCATCGTTTGCCGGCCTGGGCCGAGTTGAGCGTCGAACTGGAGGGCGAGGCGCTGCAATTGCCGCAGCCGACGACCGAGTCGCGCAGTGCGGCCGATCCCGTACCGCAACTGCTGCTGCTTTCCAGCGGCGAGCTCAGCCCCTTTCGCTTGCGCCTGAGCGAGCGGCGCAAGGACGGTTTGCGTTTGCTGTTGTCCAGCGATGGCTTCCGCTTGCCCAGGGTCGAGGTCGAGGGTGCGGCGGGGCGGCCGGGATGAAGCGCTGCCGTGGCTTCACCCTGCTCGAAGTGCTGATCGCCCTGGCGATCTTCGCCGTGGTCGCCGCCAGCGTGCTGACGGCAAGCGCGCGCAGCCTGCAGACCGCCTCCCGCCTGGAGGACAAGACCCTGGCGATGTGGATCGCCGATAATCGCTTGAGCGAACTGCAACTGGCCGAAACGCCCGCCGACGATGGCCGCGACCAGGGCGAGCTGGTGTTCGCCGGGCGGCGCTGGCAATGGCAGAGCGAGATCCGGGCGAGCAGCGAGCCGAGCATGCGCCGGGTCACCCTGTGGGTGGCGTCGCGCCCGGTCGGCGGCAGTGGCGCTGGCGACCTGCGCGAGCGCGCGGTGGTCAGCCTCAACGGCTTTCTCGAGGAGGGCCGATGAGGCGCGCCCGCGGTTTCACCCTGCTCGAGTTGCTGATCGCCATCGCCCTGTTCGCCCTGCTCGGTTTGGCCACCTATCGCATGCTCGACAGCGTGCTGCAGACCGACAGCAGCACGCGCGCTCACGAACAACAGCTGCGCGAACTGGTGCGTGCCATCGCCGCCTTCGAGCGCGACCTGCTGCAGGTTAGCGCGCGGCCGGTGCGCGATCCCTTCGGCGAGCCGCGCCCGGCCCTGCTCGGTGAGGAGGGTGATGACGCCGGCGTGGAGCTGAGCCGTGCCGGCTGGCGCAATCCGCTCGGCCTGGCGCGCGCCGAGGTGCAGCGGGTGCGCTGGCAGCTGAGCGGCGAGCAGTGGCAGCGGCGCTACTGGAATGTGCTCGACCAGGCCCAGGACAGCCAACCCCAGGTGCAGCAGGCGCTGGATGGGGTGACCGGCATCCGCCTGCGTTACCTGGATGGCGACGGCAACTGGCAAAGTAGCTGGCCGCCGCCGTCGGCCAGCGGCGAAAAGCGCTTGAGCGAGTTGCCCCAGGCGCTCGAACTGCTGCTCGAACACCGGCGTTATGGCGAGTTGCGGCGTCTGCTGCGCTTGGCCGATGCGCCGCCCGAGGGTGCGGCGCAGGCACCGCAGGCGGGTCAGTCGGGCGAACCGCAAGAGTCGCAAGAACAGGGCGAGGTACTCGAACCATGAAGGCGCAGCGCGGTGTGGCGCTGATCACCGTGATGCTGGTGGTGGCCGTGGTGACGGTGGTCTGCGCCGGGATAATCGCCCGCCAGCAGCTGTCGATTCGCAGCAGCGCCAACCAGTTGCATGTGCGCCAGGCCTGGCATTACGCACTGGGTGGCGAAACCCTGGGCAAGGCGCTGCTGCGGCGTGATCTGCAGCAAGGCGACCCGCGGGCGCCTGTGGATCATCTGGGTGAAGCCTGGGCGCAGCCGTTGACGCCGTTCGCCCTGGACGAGGGCGGTGAGTTGCGGGTGCATATCATCGACCCGACGGGGCGTTTCAACCTCAATAGTCTGCTGCGCGAGGGTGCACCCAACGACGCGGCAGTGGCGCAGTTTCGCCGCCTGCTCGCCGGTCTGCAGATCGAGGCGCCCTATGCCGAGCGTCTGCTCGACTGGCTGGACGCCGATCAGGAACCGAGCGGCGGCTATGGCGCCGAGGATAATCAGTACCTGCTGGCAGCGCCGGCCTACCGCGCGGCCAATCGTGCGCTGGTCGATGTGTCCGAGTTGCGCCTGCTGCTGGAGATGAATGAAGTCGATTACCGGCGCCTGTTGCCCTGGGTCAGCGCCTTGCCGGCGGATGCGCGCCTCAACGTCAACACCGCCAGCGCCCGGGTGCTGGCGAGTCTGGTCGGAGGCTTGCCGCTGAGCACGGCCGAGGGGCTGGTGGCCGCGCGTGCGAGCCAGGGCTATGCCGATCTGCCGAGTTTTCTCGCGCAGTTGCCCGGGTTGCCGGTGCAGAGCGAGGGGCTGGCGGTGGGCAGTCAGTATTTTCAGGTGATCAGCGAGGTCAGCGTAGCTGATCGCCGTCAGGTTTTACGCAGCACCCTGCAGCGTGCCAGCGATGGCCGGTTGTATGTGCTGGCCCGTGATCTGGGGCAGAGCGGTGTTCCGCCTGCATCCGTCGAGGAAGTCGAGCAATGAATCAGTTGTATGTGTTTCTGCCACCTGCGGCCTGTGCTGGCGTCCGGGCGGAGTTGTCGGTGCAGCGGGTGCGCGGGGACGACAGTCAGTGTCTGCCATTCGCCGAGGCGGTGGCCGGGGCGGGCGCTGCCTGGACCCTGGTCCTGCCGGTCGAGGCAGTGACGGCCTGCGCCGTGCACCTGCCGACGCAGAAGGCGCGCTGGTTGCGCCAGGCCCTGCCGTTCGCGGTGGAAGAGTTGCTCGCCGAGGACATCGAGCAGTTGCACCTGGCCTTGGGCGAGCGGCTCGAGGACGGCCGTCATCGGGTGTTCGCCGTACGCCGCAGTTGGCTGGCCAACTGGCTGGCACTGTGCGCGACGCCGCCCGGCATGATTGCTGTGGATGCCGACCTGCTGCCGCGTCGGGGCACCCAGCTGCTGTATCTGGATTCACGCTGGTTGCTCGGCGGGGAAGGGGTGGCCCGCCTGGCGCTGGCCGGCGAGGATTGGCCGGCGCTGGCCGCCGGCTGCGCGCATCCGCATAGTGTCAATCGAACCGCTCGTCAGGCGGTGCTGGAACCGCTGGACGAGGCGGCCGAGGTGGTCGATGGGCATGTCTGGCTGGCCCGTCAGGCGGGCGGCAACAATCTGGCGCAGGGCGAATTTGCCGCGCAGCAAAGCAGCGGGCAGTGGCAGCGCTGGCGTCCGCTGCTGGGGCTGGTCGGTCTGTGGCTGGTGTTGCAGTGGGGCTTCAATCTGGCCCAGGGCTGGCATCTGCAGCGCCAGGCCGAGGCCTATGCCGAGGCCAGCGCGACGCTCTATCGGCAGCTGTTCCCCGAAGACCACAAGCTGGTCAACCTGCGTGCCCAGCTGGATCAGCACCTGGCCGCGGGCGGCGCCAGTGGTCAGGGGCGTTTGCTTGGCCTGCTCATGCAGGTGAATCAGGCGCTGAGCGCGGAGGGCACACAGATTCTGGTGCAGCAGGTGGATTTCAGCGAACTGCGTGGTGATCTGGCCATGCAAATTGAGGCGCCCGGCTTTGCCGAGCTGGAGCGGCTGCGTGAGCGTCTGCAGGAGGCCGGCCTGGTGGTACAACTGGGTTCGGCCAGTCGAGAAGGGGCCGGGATCAGCGCCCGTGTGGTGATCGGAGGATGAACATGAGTCGTTTGGGCGAGTTGCTGAAACCCTCTGCGGCGCAGCTGCAAGGCTCGCCGCTGGTGCAGCGTTGGCGTGCCCTGCAATCGCGCGAGCGTCTGGCGCTGGGACTGCTGGCGCTGTTTGTGCTGCTGGCGCTGATGTACCTGTTGCTCTGGCAGCCGGCGCAGCAGGGCGTGACTGCGGCCCGCAGTGCCTATGAGCAGGAGCGTGCCCTGCATGCTTACCTGCAGGCACAGGCGCCGTTGGCGCGCAGCCTGGTGGGCAAGCCACAGGCCAGTCTCGATCCGGCGCGCCTGCAAGGGCTGGTTACCGCCAGCGCCGCCGAGCAGGGTTTGGCCATCGTGCGCCTGGACAGCGACAGCGACGGTTCGCTGCAGGTCAGTGTGCAGCCGGCACCATTTGCCCAGTTATTGCGTTGGTTCAGTAGCCTGGAGGAGCAGGGCGTGCGAATTGCCGAGACGGGCCTGGAGCGTACCGAGGACAATCGAGTGGCGGCCAGGTTGACCTTGAACGTGGCGCAATAAGGCGGCGGTTCTAACCCGCGCCAGGGTCTGGCGCCTGGCTCATGTCCTTGGGCAGTATTGCGATGGTTGCTGTATTTTCAGAAAAACTTTAAGCAGGGTATTGACTTAGCTCCGTCTCACCCGTAAATTGCGCGCCTCACAAAGCGATGGGTGATTAGCTCAGCTGGGAGAGCAGCTGCCTTACAAGCAGCGGGTCGGCGGTTCGATCCCGTCATCACCCACCACTCTTTGTGGTTTTTTGATTGAAAAATCGGACGCAAGTCCGACCGACGCGCAGCGGTAGTTCAGTCGGTTAGAATACCGGCCTGTCACGCCGGGGGTCGCGGGTTCGAGTCCCGTCCGCTGCGCCATATTTTCCATGCAGGGTTCGCCTGGCATGAGGCAGAACGGCTAGTACAGCCGCCCTGTCAGATGAAGCAAGAGTTCTTTGGGCGCAAGCCCATCCGACACGCAGCGGTAGTTCAGTCGGTTAGAATACCGGCCTGTCACGCCGGGGGTCGCGGGTTCGAGTCCCGTCCGCTGCGCCATATACGAAGCCCTCAGGTAGCGATACCTGGGGGTTTTTTATGGGTGGCACTATCTGGATCAGAGTGCCCGATTCTCGACGCTGCCCCTGGCCTGCATCACGCGGCGGACATAGGCGCCGATCTCCCGCTCTGCGTCGATGCGCGTGAAGTAGGGGCCTTCGAGGGTGCCCTCGCGGGTCGCGAAAAAATACTGGCCGTTGACCGCGCTGACTCGCTCGCTGCGGTAGTGCGTGCCGGGGCTGGAGTCGGCGGTGCGTTGACCGAACATAACAAGAACCTCATGCAAAGAGCCTGATGGTTTCAGTCTAAGCCGCGCGGATGGGCTCGGCTGAGTTGGCGACCAATGGTTGTTTCTTGACTGGGTGCGCACGCATTTCTGCTTGTGTGTGCTCTTTTGGCGTCAATTGCACGGCTGCCTGTCGTTGGTCGGCAGTACAGTTTTGATATGCAAGCCCTCTGAACTGTGACTGTGTCGGTTGGCCGTGGCGGCATAAACTAGCGCTTTGCGCCGTTAGCTTGCGCTCGAGGCAGTCATGCATATCTCTTCCGGCCGTTGGCTCTACGGCCTGTTCCTGGCGCTGCTCACGTCGCTGCTGTGGGGCGTGTTGCCGATCAAACTCAAAGAAGTGTTACAGGTGATGGATCCGGTCACGGTCACCTGGTATCGACTACTGGTTGCCGGCTCGATCCTGCTGGCCTATCTGGCGGCGGCCCGGCGCTTGCCGCGCTTTCGCCCCTTGGGCAGGAAGGGTGCCTGGCTCTTGGCCCTGGCGATTGCGGCGCTGAGTTCCAATTATGTGCTCTATCTGATGGGCCTGAGCTTGCTCAGCCCCGGTACCACGCAGTTGGTGATCCAGGTCGCGCCAATCTTGCTGCTGATCAGCAGCCTGTTCGTTTTCCGTGAGCGTTTCAGTCTCGCTCAGGGCATGGGCCTGGCCGTGCTGCTGTGCGGATTTGTGCTGTTTTTCAATCAGCGCTTGGGCGAATTGCTGACGTCGTTGAGCGAGTACACCGCCGGGGTTCTGATCGTGCTGCTGGCGGCGGTTGTCTGGGCATTTTATGGCTTGGCGCAAAAGCAGTTGCTGACGGTGTGGAACTCGTTGCAGGTGATGATGGTGATCTACCTGGCCTGCGCGCTGCTGCTGACGCCCTGGGCGCAGCCGCAGCAGGTATTTGAGTTGAGTGCGTTGCAGGGCTGGCTGCTGTTCGCCTGCTGCCTGAACACCCTGGTGGCCTATGGCGCGTTCGCCGAGGCGTTGGCGCACTGGGAGGCCTCGCGGATCAGTGCGACCCTGGCGATCACGCCGCTGGTGACGTTCGGCGCGGTAGCGCTGGCGGCGAGCTGGTGGCCGGATCATGTGCAGCCCGAGCAGATCAATTGGCTTGCCTACGGCGGCGCGGCCCTGGTGGTGCTGGGGTCGGCATTGACGGCCCTCGGCCCATCGCTGATGGCCAGCTTGCATGCCCGTCGCGTGCGCCTGGCGGTGTAGGGGTAGGCTGGCGGCGTGGTGGCGTCTGGCGGGTTACGGCGCGCCGACTCCTGTACCAGGGGCAGATTTGCCCATGCGCCCGGCCATACGATTTTCCTGACGGCCCCTCAGGCTCGGCTGCCGAGGCTTTCGGCGCGGCGTAGCCAGCTCTGCCGCTGCTCCTCGGTCGAGGGGCGCACCGGGGCGAATTCGCTCAGGCGCCGGGTTTTGATGCCGCTGAAGCCGAGGATGGTACGGGTCATCTGTCGATGGGCCGGCGCGCCATAGATCCAGCGGAAGTACCAGGGCGGGGTGTCCAGGGTCACCAGCAAATCGGCGGTACGGCCACTCAACAGTTTGTCCCACAGCTGCGAGCGGCCGCGGTACTTGAAGGCGAAGCCGGGCAGAAACACCCGGTCGAAGAAGCCCTTGAGCAGTGCCGGCAAGCCGCCCCACCAGACCGGATAGACGAACACCAGATGCTCGGCCCAGTGGATCTGCCGCTGGGCTTCGAGCAGGTCCGGCTCCAGGGTCTGACTCTGGTCATAACCGTCGCGCAGCACCGGGTCGAAGCTCAGTTCGCCGAGCTTCAATTGCCGCACCACATGCCCCTCGTTGCGCGCGCCCTGGGCATAGGCTTCGCCGAGGGCGTGGCAGAGGCTATTGGTTTTTGGCGTGCCGAGGATCATCAGGATGCGTTTGCCGTCGCCTTCGATCGGGGTGGCGCCGCTTTTGCCTGCTTCAGTCATGGTTGCCGGCCTCCAGCATGGTTTCCGGGCGGACCCAGGCGTCGAATTGTGCTTCTGTCAGATAACCCAGTTGCAGCGCGGCTTCACGCAGGGTGCTGCCGTCCTGATAGGCTTTTTTGGCGATTTCCGCCGCCTTGTCATAGCCAATATGTGGGTTCAGGGCCGTCACCAGCATCAGGCCGCGCTCCAGGTGCGCGGCCATCTGCGCCGCATCCGGTTGCAGGCCGGCGATGCAGTGCTGCTGGAAGTTGCGACAGCCATCGGCGAGCAAGCGAATCGATTGCAGCAGGTTGTGGATGATCACCGGTTTGAACACGTTCAACTGCAGATGCCCTTGGCTCGCGGCAAAACCGATGGTGACATCGTTGCCCAGGACCTGGCACGCCAGCATCGACAGCGCTTCGCATTGGGTCGGGTTGACCTTGCCCGGCATGATCGAACTGCCGGGCTCGTTGGCCGGCAGTTTGACCTCGGCAAACCCCGCGCGCGGGCCGGAGCCGAGCAGGCGCAAGTCGTTGGCGATTTTCATCAGGGCCACGGCGAGGGTTTTCAGCGCGCCGGAAAGGCTGGTCAGGGCTTCGTGACCGGCCAGGGCGGCGAACTTGTTGGGCGCGCTGACCAGCGGCAGGCCGCTCAAGGCCGCCAGTTCGGCGGCGATGGCAGCGGCAAAGCCCTGGGGCGAGTTGAGCCCGGTGCCGACGGCAGTACCGCCTTGAGCCAGTTCGCAAACCGCCGGCAGGGTGGCGCGGATCGCTCGCTCGGCATAGTCAAGCTGGGCGACGAAGGCAGAGAGTTCCTGGCCGAAGGTGATCGGCGTGGCATCCATCATATGGGTGCGTCCGGTCTTCACCAGATGGCTGTGGCGGGCGGCTTGCTCGGCCAACCCCCCGGACAGTTCGGCCAGAGCCGGCATCAAGTCATGCAGCACGGCGCCGACCGCGGCGATGTGCATGGCCGTGGGGAAGCAGTCGTTGGAGCTTTGCGCGCGGTTGACGTGATCGTTGGGATGCACCGGGCTCTTGCCGCCGCGGGCGCCGCCGGCCAGTTCGTTGGCGCGGCCGGCGATCACCTCGTTGACGTTCATATTGCTCTGGGTGCCGCTGCCGGTTTGCCAGACCACCAGCGGGAATTGCTCGTCGTGCTGGCCGGCCAGCACCTCGTCGGCGGCTTGCTCGATCAGCCGGGCGATGTCCGGCGGCAGGTCGCCGATGCGGTCATTGACCCGCGCGGCGGCTTTCTTGATCAGGGCCAGGGCATGCAGCACGGCCACCGGCATGCGCTCTTCGCCGATGGCGAAATTGATCAGCGAGCGCTGGGTTTGTGCGCCCCAGTAAGCCGTTGCAGGCACTTCGATGGGGCCAAGGCTATCGGTTTCGGTGCGGCTCATGGAACTCTCCGGGAGGCGGTTCAGCAAGTTTAGGCTGTCGGAGCCGCTTGCGGGTTCCCTAACTGCTGTTGAGGTCGAGGACGCAGGTTGGTTCAGCGCCTGGCGTCGGGCTTGCGCTGGTGCTCGATATTTACACGCCTGTGGAGTTCGCTTGAGTGGCGGGGGGGCTTGGGCACAAAATGGCCGACCATGGGTCATACATACTCGTCCCATTAAATCCGGAGCATCCAATGTCACGTTTATCTACCCTCTGTGCCGTCGCCATATTGACCTGCGGCAGCGCTCAGGCGTTTGCCGATGCCAGCAGTCATGCTGCCGATGCGGAGCGTTTTCTGCAGTTGGCCCAGGCTGACAAACTGGTGGTGCCAGTCTATGCCCAGGTGCAGCAGATGTTCGCCCAGCGTTTCGCCGAGAGCGACGCGGGCAAGGGCAAACAGGCTCTGCTGGAAACCTACCAGGCCAAGGCCAATACCGAGCTGGATCGGGCCGTCGCCTGGGACAAGCTCGAGCCGGATATGATCAAGCTCTACACCAGCAATTTCAACGAGCAGGAAATGCAGGAATTGGTTAGCTTCTACCAATCGCCGTTGGGTCAGAAGGTCTTGCAAAAGATGCCGATGTTGACCGAGAAATCGGCGCAAATGACCCAGGGCAAGCTGGAAACAGCGGTACCGCAAGTGAATAAACTGCTGGCGGACATGACCGCCGAGCTGGGGCCGAAAAAACCGTGAATGGAGTTTGAATATGTCGAAGCTAGCTCAACTGCAGACTGCCTTGGCTGCACTTGACCCCCTGCATCTCGAGGTGCTGGACGAAAGTCACATGCACAGCCGCGGGCAGGAAACCCACTACAAGGCGGTGATCGTCAGCCCTGCATTTGCCGGTTTGAATGCGGTGAAACGGCACCAGAAGGTTTACGCCAGCCTGGGCGAGCTGATGAGCCAGGTGCATGCCCTGGCGCTGCATACCTATACCCCTGAGGAGTGGGCGCAACAGGGGGCTGCGCCGAAATCGCCGACCTGCCAGGGCGGGCATTGAGACCGACGGAGTGAAGCAGGTGCTGAACCCGTAGATCCTATGTTTATACGCGTGGGTTTATGACGCCTTTTTTCATCCGTCAATCGCGATGGTGGATGGATAAGGCGTCATCCACCCTACACCGCTCCCGTAGCCTGGATGAGCGCCAGCGTAATCCGGGGCAGTCGTTCCCGGATTACGCCTTCGGCTCATTCGGGCTACCGAGCAACCGAGTTGTTCAGTCAGCGCTGAGTCAATCCGCCCCTACACGGCAAGCCCCAGGAAAAGTAGACTAGGCAGCGCGCCGGCTAACGCCGGCGCGCTCGTTTGCAGACCCAGTCCGCCCTTTACGTGGGCGACTACTGAAGGAAAACGCTCAATGAGTAGCAAGATAAATGAGTGACAAGATAGTTGTGGCCGCGCTGTACAAGTTCGTCTCCCTGCCGGATTACCAGGAGTTGCGTGAGCCCCTGCTGCACAGCATGCTGGCCAACGGGATCAAGGGCACCTTGCTGCTCGCCGAAGAAGGCATCAATGGCACCGTTTCCGCTTCGCGCGCCGGCATCGATGGCCTGCTCGCCTGGTTCGCCCTGGACCCGCGCCTGGCGGATGTCGACCATAAAGAGTCGTACTGCGACGAACAGCCGTTCTACCGCACCAAGGTCAAGCTGAAGAAGGAGATCGTCACCCTGGGCGTACCGGGCGTCGACCCCAACCAGCAGGTCGGCACCTATGTCGAGGCCCACGACTGGAATGCGCTGATCAGCGATCCCGAGGTGCTGCTGATCGACACGCGCAACGACTATGAGGTGGCGATAGGCACTTTCGAGGGCGCGGTCGACCCCAAGACTAAATCGTTTCGCGAGTTTCCCGAGTACATCAAGGCGCACTTCGACCCGACCAGGCACAAGAAGGTGGCGATGTTCTGCACCGGCGGCATTCGCTGCGAGAAGGCCTCCAGCTATATGCTCGGTGCCGGCTTCGAGCAGGTGTTCCATCTCAAGGGCGGAATCCTCAAGTACCTGGAGCAAGTGCCCCAGGAACAGACCAAGTGGCAGGGTGACTGCTTCGTCTTCGACAACCGGGTCACCGTGCGGCATGACCTGACTGCGGGCGATTATGACCAGTGCCATGCCTGCCGCACGCCGATTTCCGTGGAAGATCGCCAGTCCGAATACTACAGCGCAGGCGTAAGCTGTCCGCATTGCTGGGATTCGCTGCCCGAGAAAACCCGCACCGGCGCCCGCGAACGGCAAAAACAGATCGAACTGGCCAAGGCCCGCAACCAGCCGCACCCCTTGGGTTATAACCCGCGCCACGCCAACGAGGGCTAGACCATGCAAGCACGCCTGCTTTACGTGATGGACCCGATGTGTTCCTGGTGCTGGGGCTTTGCCCCGGTGCTCGAGTCCCTCGCCGAGCAGGCGGCTGCGGCCGGCGTGCCCCTGCACCTGGTACTCGGCGGCCTGCGCCGTGATGCGGTGGCCATCGATACGGCGGCGCGGGTGCGCTATCTGGGTTACTGGCAGGCGGTCAATGCCAGCACCGGCCAGTTGTTCAACTTCGAGCAGGGTCTGCCTGAGGGCCTGATCTACGACACGGAACCGGCCTGCCGGGCGCTGGTTGCCGCGCGCAGCCTGGACGTGAACAGCGTCTGGCCACTGGCCAAGTTGATCCAGCGGGCGTTCTACACCAGCGGTGTGGATGTCACCCGGGCCAGTGTGTTGGTGGATCTGGCCGAGCGTGCCGGGATTCCACGTATCGAGTTCGCCGCCGCATTCGACAGTGTCGAGCAGCGTGAAGCCACCCTGGCCGATTTCAGCTGGGTGCAGGATCTGGGCATCTCCGGCTTTCCCACCTTGCTGGCCGAGCGCAACGGCCAATTGGCCCTGCTGACCAATGGTTATCAGCCGCTCGAGGTTCTGGCGCCCTTGCTCGGTCGCTGGCTGGAGCGCGCGGCTCATGCCTGATCGGTTGAGTTGGGCGGAAATTCGCCGCCTGGCCCTGCATCACAAAAAAGCCCTGATCCTGGCCAATCTGGTGGCGCTGTTCGCCACCCTGTGCAGCGTGCCCATCCCGCTGCTCCTGCCGCTGCTGGTCGACGAAGTACTGCTGCACGATGGTGATGCCGCGCTCAAGGTGATGGATCGCTTTCTCCCGGCCGGCTGGGAAACCGCGGCCGGCTATATCGGCCTGATGCTGGTGCTGACCCTGCTGCTGCGCGGCTCGGCACTGATCTTCAACGTGTTGCAGGCGCGCCTGTTCGCCCGCCTGTCGAAAGACATCGTCTACCGCATTCGCATCCGCCTGATCGAGCGACTCAAACGCATTTCCCTCAGTGAATACGAGAGCCTCGGCGGCGGCACCGTGACCACGCACCTGGTTACCGATCTGGAGACCCTGGACAAGTTCGTCGGCGAAACCCTCAGCCGCTTTCTGGTGGCCGTGCTGACTCTGGTCGGGACCTCGGCCATTTTGCTGTGGATGCACTGGCAGCTGGCGCTGTTGATCCTGTTGTTCAACCCGCTGGTGATCTACGCCACGGTGCTGCTGGGCAAGAAGGTCAAGCACCTGAAACGGCTGGAAAACGACAGCACCTCGCGTTTCACCCAGGCGCTCACCGAGACCCTCGAAGCGATCCAGGAGATCCGTGCCGGCAATCGCCAGGGTTACTTCCTTGGACGTCTCGGTGGGCGGGCCCGGGAGGTGCGCGACTACGCGGTGGCCTCGCAGTGGCGCACCGATGCCTCGAACCGCGCCAGTGGCTTGTTGTTCCAGTTCGGTGTCGACGTCTTCCGCGCCGCCGCCATGCTCACCGTGCTGTTCTCCGACCTGTCGATCGGCCAGATGCTCGCGGTATTCAGCTACCTGTGGTTCATGATCGGGCCGGTCGAGCAGTTGCTCAACTTGCAGTACGCCTTCTACGCCGCCGGGGGGGCGCTGGCGCGGATCAACGAATTGCTCGCGCGTCGCGACGAGCCGCAGTACCCGGGGGGTGCCGATCCGTTCAAGGGGCGCGACACCGTCGGTATCGAGGTGCGCGGGCTGACCTTCGCCTACGGCGACGAGCCGGTGCTGGACAACCTCGACCTGAGTATCGCGCCGGGCGAGAAGGTGGCCATCGTCGGCGCCAGCGGCGGCGGTAAAAGCACCCTGGTGCAGTTGCTGCTCGGCCTCTATACGCCGCAGGCGGGGATCATTCGCTTCGGCGGCTGCAGCCAGCAGGAGATCGGTCTGGAAACCGTGCGCGAGCAGGTCGCGGTGGTGCTGCAGCATCCGGCGCTGTTCAACGACACGGTGCGCGCCAACCTGTGCATGGGCCGCGAACGCAGCGACGAAGCCTGTTGGCGCGCCCTGGAAATCGCCCAGTTGGCCGGCACCATAGGTGCATTGGCCAACGGCCTGGACAGCATCGTCGGCCGTTCCGGGGTGCGCCTATCCGGCGGCCAGCGCCAGCGCCTGGCCATCGCCCGCATGGTGTTGGCCGAGCCGAAAGTGGTGATTCTCGACGAGGCCACCTCGGCCCTGGATGCCGCCACCGAGTACGCCCTGCATCAGGCCCTGGGTCAGTTTCTCAACGGCCGTACCACCCTGATCATCGCCCATCGCCTGTCGGCGGTGAAGCAGGCGGATCGGGTGCTGGTATTCGATGGAGGCAGCGTCGCCGAGGATGGCGATCACCAGCAGCTGATCGCCGATGGTGGGTTGTACGCCAAACTATATGGGCATTTGCAGCATTAGGGCGCCGCTGGCGAGTCGCTTGAGTCGCTGACCCACTGCTGCAGCTGTTGTGCGCGCGCCTGACTTTCACCCACTTGCTTGTCCAGTGCCTCCTGGTAGTCGCTCAGCCAGCTGCGTGACCCCGCGATCATGCCGGCGAGGTCGCGCATGCCGTTTTTCAGGGTCCCGAGGCTGTGCTGGAAGCTCTGTTCCTGGCCGATCAGGGTGTGTGCGACCTGTTGCTGCACGGCGCGGTTGTCGCCGCTGCTCAGCGGCGCTGCCGGCTTGCTGCTTTGCAGGGTACTCAGCTGCTGGCCCTGCTGGGCCACGTGCTGTTCGAGCTCGGCGAGCTGTTTTTGCAGGGTGGTTGCCTGTTCTTGCAAGCGTTGGATCTGCTCGGCGCCGTTGTTTTCCGCTTGCTCGCCGGACTGGCCAAGCAAGCCGATGGTCAGCCAGCTGGCGAGCGTCATGGCCAGCACGGCGGCGAGGATGAACAGCAGGATGCGATCGAGGCGGCGACCTTTTTCCAGCAGTTCCAGGCGTTGCTCTGCGCTGATGGGTTCGCCGCTACTTTCTTGTGGGTCATTGCTCATGGCTGTTCCGTCGCGTGGATGCGCTGGTCGAAGTGGCAAATCTCTAAGTGGCATTGTGCCACTATTTGAGGGTGGCTGGCACTTCACGTATTAGCTTGTACCGAATAGTCAGTACCTGCAGGCCTTGGCCGCGATTCGGTGGTCAGCGTTCACTTATTCCTTCGCTGGGCATATTCAACTGGGTTTGGCCGTGCTGGTGGAGAGTTTAGGCCGCAGCCATCGGCAGAGTCCGTGCTTGTTTGGCAGTTAAATGCACCACTTTGTAAATAAATCGTTACGGCATGGTCGGGTTTTAGGCGGGTGAACAAGACTTTGCCTGGTTTTTATCCAGTCGTAAGGTTTTATTGCCAATGGGCATGCGGGGTGCCGCTGTCCAGTGTCTGGGCCACCTTGTGAGTCGCGCTTGCCTCGGGTGTCATGGAGTTATCGGCGTCGTTCTGTCTGTTGGCGAGGACGTTGAATCCACAACAATAACGAGGAGGCGTAATGACCGCCGTGAACAAGATCGAACAGCACAATCCCATCGGTACCGACGGCTTCGAATTTGTCGAGTACACCGCGCCGACGCCCGAAGGCATTCAGCAGTTGCGTGAACTGTTCACCGCCATGGGCTTTACCGAAACCGCCAAGCATCGTTCCAAGGAAGTCTGGCTGTTCCAGCAGAACGACATCAATTTCGTGCTCAACGGCAGCCCCACCGGGCATGTCTGCGAGTTCGGCCTGAAGCACGGGCCAAGCGCCTGTGCCATGGCATTTCGAGTGAAGAACGCGGCCCAGGCGGCGGCCTATGTCGAGTCGCAAGGTGCCACGCTGGTCGGCAGCCACGCCAACTTCGGCGAGTTGAACATCCCCTGCGTCGAAGGCATCGGCGGGTCCCTGCTGTATCTGGTCGACCGCTACGGCGACAAGAGCATCTATGACGTCGATTTCGAGTACATCGAAGGCCGCACGCCGCAGGACAACGCGGTGGGCCTGAAAGCGCTGGATCATCTGACCCACAACGTCAAACGCGGGCAGATGGATGTCTGGTCGGGCTTCTACGAGCGGATTGCCAACTTCCGCGAGATCCGCTACTTCGACATCGAAGGCAAGCTCACCGGCCTGGTTTCGCGGGCCATGACCTCGCCGTGCGGCAAGATCCGCATCCCGATCAACGAGTCGGCCGACGACAAGTCGCAGATCGAGGAATTCATCCGCGAATACCACGGCGAAGGCATTCAGCACATCGCCCTGAGCAGCGACGACATCTACGCCAGCGTGCGCCAGCTGCGCGCCAACGGCGTGGACTTCATGAAAACCCCGGGCACCTATTATGACAAGGTGGACAGCCGCGTTGCCGGCCACGGTGAGCCGACCGAGTTGCTGCGCGAGCTGAGCATCCTGATCGATGGGGCACCGGGAGACGACGGCATCCTGCTGCAGATCTTCACCAACACGGTGATCGGCCCGATCTTCTTCGAGATCATCCAGCGCAAGGGCAACCAGGGTTTCGGCGAGGGCAACTTCAAGGCGCTGTTCGAGTCGATCGAGGAAGACCAGATCAGGCGCGGCGTGCTCAAGGCCGAATGAGCAAAAACCGTAGGGTGGGTTAGTGGCGCAAAACACAAGGCTTATGGCCGGCACGGTGGACGAGCGCCGCGTAACCCACCGATGCGTGTCAGCAGGCGCAGCAATGGTGGGTTACGGCGCGCAAGAATCAGCCGTGTGATTGCAAAGCGGTGGATGCGCGCCTAACCCACCCTACGAAACAGATGTCGAGTCGAGGAGATACCGGCCATGAGCCGTAACTGGATCAGCTTTCCCCTGCGCGAAGGCGTCTGTTCGCGCCAGGCGCACTGCGACTTTCCCGAAGGCACCTACGAGCGTGAGATGGGCCGCGAGGGCTTCTTCGGCCCCACCGCGCACCTGCACCACAAGCATCCGCCGACCGCCTGGATCGACTGGCAAGGCCCGCTGCGCCCGCACGCCTTCAACTTCAACGACATCGCCAGCGAGCGCGATTGTCCGCTGGAGGCGCCGCTGTGCCTGCATAACGCCGACGTTAAGCTGCGCATATGGAAGACCCACGGCGCCATGCGTCACCTGGTGCGCAACGCCGATGGCGATGACCTGCTGTTTATCCATGAAGGGGCAGGGGAGTTCTACTGCGACTTCGGCCACCTGAGCTACCGCGACGGCGACTACCTGGTGATTCCGCGCGGCACTGCCTGGCGCATCGAGACCCGTGAGCCGACCTTCATGCTGCTGATCGAGAGCAGCGATGGCGCCTACCAGTTGCCGGACAAAGGCCTGCTCGGACCCCAGGCGATCTTCGATCCGGCGGTGCTCGACTATCCCAGGCTGGATGAGGCGTTCAAGGCCCAGCAGGACGAAAGCACCTGGCAGATCAGGATCAAACGACGCAGCCAGATCAGCACCGTGACCTACCCCTACAACCCGCTGGACGTGGTCGGCTGGCATGGCGACAACACCGTGGTGCGGCTCAATTGGCGCGATATCCGTCCGCTGATGAGCCATCGCTATCACCTGCCACCCTCGGCGCACACCACCTTCGTCGCCAATGGTTTCGTGGTCTGCACCTTCACCCCGCGGCCGGTGGAGAGCGATCCGGGGGCATTGAAAGTGCCTTTCTATCACAACAACGACGACTACGACGAAGTGCTGTTCTACCACCGCGGCAACTTCTTCAGCCGCGACAATATCGAGCAGGGCATGGTCACGCTGCACCCCTGCGGCTTCCCCCACGGCCCGCACCCCAAGGCGCTGCAGAAAAGCCTGGAAAGTCCGGCGACCTTCGTCGATGAGGTGGCGGTGATGATCGATGCACGCCGTGCCCTGGAAATCGATCCGGCGGCCGCGCAGGTCGATGTGCCCGAATACGTGAACTCCTGGCGCGCGCCGGGGAAAGATTCTTGAGAGCGCCTCCGCTCAGCCCCCTCTCCCTCCGGGAGAGGGTTGGGGTGAGGGATGCCAGCGCCACACAATTTGAAGGTTGAACCATGAAACTCGCATCACTGAAGCAAGGCCGTGACGGTCTGCTGGTCGTGGTCTCCCGCGACCTGACCCGCGCACTAAAAGTCCCGACCATCGCCGCCACCCTGCAGGCTGCGCTGGACGACTGGACCGTGGCCCGTCCCAAGCTGGACGCGGTCTACCAGCGCCTCAATGAGGGTCTGGAACCGGGCGCTTTCGCCTTCGACCAGGCGGCCTGCCACAGCCCCTTGCCGCGCGCCTACCATTGGGCCGACGGCAGCGCCTACGTCAACCACGTCGAGCTGGTGCGCAAGGCCCGTGGCGCCGAGATGCCGGAGAGCTTCTGGCACGACCCGCTGATGTACCAGGGCGGCGCCGACTGCTTTATCGCGCCGCAGGCGCCGATCCAGATGGCTGACGAGGCCTGGGGCATCGACCTGGAAGCCGAGATCGCGGTGATCACCGACGACGTGCCGATGGGTGTCACCGCGGCCGAGGCCACGCAGCACATCCAGTTGCTGATGCTGGTCAACGACGTGTCGTTGCGCAACCTGATCCCCGGTGAGTTGGCCAAGGGCTTTGGCTTCTACCAGAGCAAACCGTCGTCGAGCTTCTCGCCGGTGGCCATCACCCCGGACGAACTGGGCGATTGCTGGAAAGACGGCAAGGTCCACCGGCCGCTGGTCTCGCAGATCAACGGCGTGCTGTTCGGCCAGCCGGATGCCGGCACCGACATGACCTTCAACTTCCCGACCCTGCTGGCCCATGCCGCCAAGACCCGGCCGCTGGGAGCGGGCACCATCATCGGCTCGGGCACCGTCTCCAATTACGACCGCAGCGCCGGTTCGTCTTGTCTGGCGGAGAAGCGCATGCTGGAGATCATCGAGCAGGGCGAGGCCAGGACGCCGTTTCTCACCTTCGGCGACCGGGTACGCATCGAGATGTTCGATGCCGCCGGCCACAGCATCTTCGGCGCCATCGATCAGGTGGTGGAGAAGTACGGTTCGTGAATTGGTAGATCGTAGGATGGGTCGAGGAGCGTAGCGACGATACCCATCGGGTGCAGTGATGGGTATCGCTGCGCTCAACCCATCCTACGTTTCGCTCTTGGTTACGTCGGCAAAGGAGCTCGCATGCTGACTCTATATTCCTACTGGCGCTCCACCGCCGCCTATCGGGTGCGTATCGCCTTGAACCTCAAGGGCTTGGCCTATCGGCAGGTGCCGGTACACCTGGTCAAGGACGGCGGCCAGCAGCACGCGGCCGAGTACCGGGCGCTCAACCCGCAGCAGCTGGTGCCGCTGCTGGTCGATGGCGAGCTCAGGATCGCCCAGTCCCTGGCAATTCTCGAATACCTGGACGAGGTGTACCCGCTGCCGGCGTTGTTGCCGGCCGATCCGGCGCAACGCGCCCAGGTGCGCGCGCTGGGGTTGCACATCGCCTGCGATGTCCATCCGCTGAACAACCTGCGCGTGCTGCAGTACCTGGCCAATCAGCTAGGCGTGGGCGAGGAGGCGAAAACCACCTGGTATCGGCACTGGGTCGATACCGGGCTGACAGCAGTGGAGCAGGGCCTGGCGGCGTTCGAGGGGCGCCTGTCCCTGGGCCAGCGCCCCGGCTACCTGGAGGCCTGTCTGATTCCGCAGCTGTATAACGCCCGCCGATTCAACTGTGCACTCGATGCCTACCCGCGCATCCTCGCCATGGCGGCGCGCTGTGAATCCCTCGAGGCCTTCCAGCAGGCCGCTCCAGAGGTGCAGCCCGACGCTCAGTGAGCGTGCAGTTTGTCGTCAGACATACATGTCAGGCATACATAAAGAGGCGCCCGACATCGAATCGCGCGCCTCATTTTATGCGGACGTGACTGAGGCAGACGCGTATCTGGCGATCGGCAGATCGGCGAATAGCCGCCACTTGCAGGGTTTGATCGGCGGAAAGTCGCCGGCACAGGCTCAGGCAAGAGGCGGGGTGCAGTCATGATCCGAGTGGTCGTGCATGCTTGACCGCCTCTGCCCTAAAGGTTCGCGGCAAACGTTCGACTATATACGGAGGTAAAGGCTAAAGCTGGCACAAGGGTTGCGATGCTCCAGGCCTGAAAAATCGATGCCGTGCACCTGCATGCCAGCCAAACCGCTCCCCGGAAGGCGGGGCGGCGTGTCGAATAACAATAACGGAGTTGTGCTTATGTCGTCTGCCGCCCGCCTGTTTACCAACCTTGCCGTGAGCAAGAAGCTGTTCTGTGGTTTTGCCCTGGTGTTATTGCTGACCATCGCCGTGACCGCTGGCGGCTTCATCGCGGTGCAGACCATCCTGCAAGGGCACAACCTGACCGGGCAATTGGCGGCCGTGAATATGGAGATTCTCCAGGCGCGCCGACTGGAGCGTAATTTCGCCATCGAGCACAGCTCCGAGAGTGCCGAGCGAGTGCGCAAGAGCCTGACGGCAGTTACAGAGTTGCTGGTTCAGTTGGAACAGGGAGTCCCGAAGGCGCAAGCCAGGCATTATCAGACCATGCGCCAGGCGGTTGCCGACTATCTGAGCCAGTTCGACACCTATGTCGACTTGCAGCGCCAGGCGGGCGAGGCGCGCCAGGACATGGGCGATGCCGCGGTCGAGACGCGCGACCAGTTCGAGACGCTCGAACTGGCGATGTACGACGCCGTGCGCGAGTTGCGCCTGCAGGGTGACCGGCTGCGCGGCAGCGATCCCTTGACCCTGGCCGAAACGGCGTCCGGCATGAGCAAGCGCATGCTCGATCTGCGTGGCTATGAAAGTCTGTTCATCATCGATGGTTCGGCCGCGGCATTGGAGGAGTGGGCCTACATCAGCGAGGATCTGCAAAGTGTCGCCCGCAGCCTGATGGTGTGGTTGAGCGATGAGCAGAAGGCCTCGATCGAAACGGCCCTGCAAGCGCTGACCACCTACCAGCGCTCCTTCGGCTATTACCGGCAGGTTCGCGAGCAGAGCCGAACCACAGAAAGCGCGATGATCGAGCGGGCGCGGGCGGTACTCAATCTGGCCGAAGCGGCGCAAGTCGGCGAAGAACAGCGTATGGCTGCCGCCAGTCGCCAAGCCGTGCTGCTGCTCGCGGCCATGGGCGTGGCGGCGGTGGTCTTCGGCTTGCTGGCCGCCTGGTTGATCACCCGCTCGATCGTTATCCCCCTGCGCCAGAGTGTGGCCATTGCCCAGCGCATTGCCCAAGGCGACCTCAGCCAGGACTTGCCGCTCGATCGCCGCGACGAGCTCGGCCAGTTGCAGGCGGCCATGCAGGGCATGACCAGCAGCCTGCGCACTCTGGTTGGGCGGATTGGCAGCGGCGTCAGCCAGATCGCTGCGGCGGCCGAGCAACTGTCGACGATCACCGCGCAAACCAGTGCCGGGGTGCACAACCAGCGCCAGGAAACCGAACAGACGGCCACCGCCATGCACCAGATGGCCGCCACCGTGCAGGAAGTGGCACAGAACGCCGAGCAGGCATCCATGGCGGCCCGCGAGGCCGACCGCGAGGCGCAGCAGGGCAATCAGGTGGTGCAGCAGGCGGTGAGCCAGATCGGTAGCCTGGCGCTGGAGGTCGAGCAGTCGGCCGCAACGATCCAGGCACTGAATCAGGAGAGTGTGCGCATCGGCGGCGTGCTGGAGGTGATCCGTGCGGTCGCCGAGCAGACCAACCTGCTGGCGCTCAATGCGGCCATCGAGGCCGCCCGGGCCGGAGACCAGGGTCGCGGCTTCGCCGTGGTCGCCGACGAGGTGCGGGCGCTGGCGCGGCGCACTCACGACTCGACGGAAGAAATCGAAGGCCTGATCAGCAGCCTGCAGCGTATGGCGGCCGGGGCGGTGGAGCAGATGGAAAGCAGTCGTACCCTGACCCAGGGCACCGTCAGCCTGGCCGATCAGGCGGGCGCTGCCCTGGGCCGCATCACCCAGGCGGTGAGTACCATCGAACAGATGAACCAGCAGATCGCCGCGGCCGCCGAAGAGCAGAGCGCCGTGGCGGATTCCATCAGCGAAAGCATCACCCGGGTGCGCGATATCGGCGAGCAGAGCGCCAGTGCCAGCGAGCAAACCGCCGCCTCCAGCGCCGAGCTGGCGCGCCTGGGTGTCGAGTTGCAGGGCCTGGTCGCGCAGTTCCGTACCTGAGGGGCTGGCGCGATCCGGGGTGGCAGTCCCCCGGATTGCGCTGCGCTTATCCGGGCTACGAGCGCCGGAGCCGGCTGGATGTCGCAGGCCTGGCATGCGATATAGGCGCCCTGGGTGCAGCCGCAGAGCCGTAGCCTGGATGAGCCCCGGCGTAATCCGGGGCGGTCGCCAACCGAGTCTGGCTCCGTTCTGCTACACGCCGTCAGCACTCATGGTGCTCCGCCTCGCAGGCCTGCCGGGCGGCGCTGAGCAGGGGCTTGCCCAGTTCGCTGGCCCAGGCCGCCAGGGGCACCTGCAGATCCGGCTGCCAGATGCGCTGCCACAGCACCTGCAAGCGCTGCAGGTCGGTCAGCTCTGACGGCCAGCGATCGATCTGCTGATGAATTTGCCATTCACCGTTGTGTTTGCGGGCAAAGTCGAAGCGGAACGGGTGCACGCCGGTCATGCCCAGGCGTATGTCGGTGACCACCAGGTGCTCGCCGATCTGGTCGTAGCGCAGCAACCCATCGGTGAACCAGGCCAGGCGCTGGTGCGCAGCCGAGTCCGCGAGTACCGCGGCCAGCGCAGTGCCACGCGGCAGGCGGATGAGCTGCGGTGGTTGCGGGTCGAACCAGCCGACCAGGGCCTCGTGGTAATCCTCGCCATCGAGCACTATCACGCGCCAGAGCAGGCTGTTGAGGGGCGTCGGGGTGCTGAACAGCGCTTCGGCCTGGATGCCCTGGCGAGCCAGTTGCGCCTCGACATGTTGTTCGGCCATGGATTTGCCGGCCAGGGTCGAGCCCAGATACAGGGTCGACAGGGCCAGGGCGACTAGCGGCGCCTTGGCCATTTTGTCGCGCAGGCCGAAGGCCAGCCCCAGCAGCACGGCAATTATCAGCGGCGCGGTGTAGAGCGGGTCGATGATGAAGATGCTCGACCAGGCCGTGGGCGTCGGCGTCAGCGGCCAGAACAGCTGAGTGCCGTAGCTGGTGAAGCTGTCCAGCAACGGATGGGTCAGCAGCACCAGGGCCAGGGTGACGAACAGGCGTTGCGTCGAGTAGCCCGGATGCGGGCGCAGGCGTCGGACCAGCCAGGTCAGTAGCAGCGCCACGCCGAACAGGACGAATAGCGAGTGACTGAAGCCGCGGTGGTAGGTCATCTCGGCCACGGCGTCGCCGTAATCGAGGATCACATCCATGTCGGGGAGGGTGCCGAGCATGGCGCCGTACAGCAGCGCCTTGCGGCCCTGCCAGCGGCCGAGCAGTGCCCCCTGGATGCTGGCGCCGAGCATTACCTGGGTGATGGAATCCATCGCTTGATCGTCCGCCTTGTCGAGACGCTCAGGTTACATCGACAGGCGTTGCCGCTGTTGCCCGGAAATCCCAGGCAACGATTTTGCCTTACCTGGGCAGTGCCTTGCGCTTATTGCACCTGCAGGCGTTTTTTCAGCATGGAGCGGGCGAGAAAGTCAGCATGCCAGGTGATCAATGCCGGCACGGGCATGGGTCTGCCGTACCAATAGCCTTGGGCATGATCGCAGCCGAGGTCGATGACTTGCTGGGCATCGTTTTCATCCTCGATGCCTTCGCAGGTCACCGTGAACCTGAAGGTATGGCAAAGCTCGACGATACTGCGCACCACGCGCTGCAGTTGTTGGTCGTGGCTAATGCCCTGAATGAACGACTTGTCGATTTTTATCCGTTGTACGCGCAGTTCGCGCAGGTAGGACAGCGACGAGTAGCCGGTGCCGAAGTCATCCAGTGCCACCGCGACACCTTGCTCATTGAGCTTGCGCAGGATGCTGCGGCCGTCATTGAAGTTGGCCACGGCAATCGACTCGGTCATCTCCAGAACCAGTTGGTTGGCGCGGATCGGCGCCTCGCCAAGCCATTGCTCGATCTGCTCGGGCAGGCTGGCGGTAAATTGTGCCGGGGAGAGATTCACCGAAAAGTACAGTGTCTCGCGCAGGCCCTGGGGCAGGCGCAGCAGGTCCTGCTTGAGCCGCTGCAGAATCCACTCACCGAGTTTTTGCCCCAGCTGATTGTTCTCCGCCAACTCCACCACTTCCAGCGGCGAGATATAGCCCAGTGTCGGGTGGTGCCAGCGCAGCAGGGCTTCAGCCCCGATGCGGGTGTCGACCAGGCCGACAATCGGTTGGTAGCAGAGGCTCAGGCCCGATGGGCCGCTTTGCGCCATCGCCCGCTTGAGGTCGTCGAGCAGGTTCTGGCTGCGCAGGTAACGGTTGCTGATCTCTTCATTGAAGACTCCCACGCCCTTGTGCTTGCCCGCGCGCAGTTCACGCGCGGCCAGGGTGGCGAAATAGTACAGCTTCTGCAGGCTGAAGCTGTGGTTGGGGTTGAAGCTCAGGCCGATGCGCGCCCCCACCTGAAACAGGTGCTTGTCGCTCTGGAAGTCGAAGCTCAAGGCGAAGGCAAGGCTGTTCAGGGCGCTGATCACCAGCTCTTCGGGAAAGCCATGGGGAAAGGTTATGACGAACTCGTCACCGGCCACCCGGGCAATGAAGCTGCCTTGCGGTTTCAGCTGGTTGAGGATTTCACCGATGCGCTGCAGCAGGCGATCGCCGGCCTCGTGGCTGATGCATTCATTGACCGCGCGAAAATTGCTCAGCTCGATTACCGCCAGGGCGCAGCAGCTGGCAGCCCTGGGATCGTTCTGCAGGGCCTGGAAGCTGTTGCGGTTGGGCAGGTTGGTCAAGGCGTCATTGCGGCCCATCAGGCGATTCTGTCGTGCCTCCAGATAAAACATCAGAATCAGTCCGCCGCCACAAAACAGCAGGCCGAGCAAGAGCAAGTGGCCGAGGCGCTGGTTATGGTGAATTTCGTCGATAATCCGCGCCGCTTCCGGGCCGGTAAAGTTGTTGATGATCACTTGCCGGATAGGCTTCAGATACAGGTTGTAGCGTTCGATGGCCTGCTCGATCGGTGCGCCAGGTTGCAGGTCGGGGCTGAAGAGCAGTGCTTCATCGTCGCGCAGTTGACTGAACAGCTGGGCAACCATCTCGCCGGCATTGAAGCGTTGGCGGATGGCGCTGTTTTCCTGGCCGGTGAGAAAGGTTTCGAGGCGGCTCCAGAGCAGGTCGTAATCGAGGTGCAACTGTTCCCGGGAGGTGCCTCCAGCCTGGAACAGTTGCAACGTGTTGACGAAACGCAGGTATTCGAATTCCAGCTGAGCGAGCGACCAGGCGGAAAGCTGGATGCGCGCCGAGGTGATTTGCGCATTGCGCTGGTTGTAGACCAGCGAAGTCGCGATGCCAACGGCGAATCCCAGGGTGATCAGCAGTAGAAACAGGTAGCGCAAGCGACGCATTGGCGCCTACCGGCCAATGTTCAACGATTTGAGCTGCCAGACCATCGCGTGGTGATGCTCCTCCTTGCGCAGTTCGGGGAAGTCGCTCAACGGGTAGATGATCCAGATGGGGCCCTTGTCGCGCACCCGCATGACCTTGCCGTTCTTGCGGGTTGCCAGGATCACCGGGTACTGGCGCGCGGCCGGCAGGTTCAACAGCATGCTGTAGTCGTTGAGGGCGGTGGCGTCGATGCGCTGGCCCTGGGCCTTGAGCTCGTCGAGCAGCACGCTGAGCCTGACGCCCCGATAGTTGTCCTCCTGGTCGGTCCAGGGCGTCAGGGTTTTCACCTCCATCTGGGGCAGGGCATCGAGGCGCTGCAAGTCGAACAAGGCCTGGCCCTGCGGGCAGCAGCCCAGCTCGCCGGTGACCGTCAGGATCAGCGGGTTTGCCGGAAGCGCCTGCCAGTCATCTGCGGCATTCACGGCAGGGCTTGCCAGGCAGATGGGCAATAGCAACGGGATGAGGCGCTTGAGCAGTGATGGCATGGTGAGAGCCCGCTATCTGGTGGTGCATGAGGCCGATGGATGCCAGCATGTCCGGAGTTGTCGAGGTGCTGCTGATTGGCTATTTGTGCAAGCTGCTGTGCTCGCATCTATACGCTTTCAGACAGATGGCAGTATGCCATGACTTGCGCAGAGTGCCTCCGGTTTCGGGTGCTTTGCTTTGCCCTGTTACGGGCGAACTACAGCGATTGCCTCGGTCGCCGCCGGAGCGACTGCTAGCCTGTGGAACTGAAGAATCGCGCTTGCCGCGACCTCTTCCAGGCGCACTTGGGTATATCCTGACGGCCCTTTGTGCCGAAGTCCTTTGCCATGCTGGTTATTTCCAACAGCGTTCACCTGCCCGACGCTGAAATCGAGTTGACCGCCATCCGTGCGCAAGGCGCCGGTGGGCAGAACGTCAACAAGGTTTCCAGCGCCGTGCACCTGCGTTTCGACAGCCAGGCCTCGTCCCTGCCGGCGTTCTACAAGGAGCGCCTGCTGGCGCTGCGCGACAGCCGCATCACCGCCGAGGGCGTGGTGATCATCAAGGCCCAGCAATACCGTACCCAGGAACAGAACCGCACCGATGCCCTGGAGCGGCTGGCCGAGTTGATCCGCAATGCCGGCAAGACCGAAAAGGCCCGGCGCCCGACCAAGCCGACCCTGGGCTCGAAGAAACGCCGCCTGGAAGGCAAGACCAAGCGCGGGACGATCAAGGCGGGGCGCGGCAAGGTGGATTTTTAACGGCCCGTTAAAGCTTGAAGAAACTGACCTTGTCGCTCAAACGATTGGCCAGGGTCGCCAACTCGCGGCTGGAGGAGGCCACTTGGGCGGAGCCGGTCGAGGTTTCCAGGGTGGCGTTGTGGATGCGGCTAATGTTCTGGTTGACCTCCTCGGCCACCGCGCTTTGTTCTTCCGCGGCGCTAGCGATCTGTGCGTTCATGTCGTTGATCGCGGTCACTTCAGTGCGAATTTTGGTCAGCGCGCTTTCCGCCAAGCCTGTCTGCTCCACGGTCTGCTGGGCCAGTTGGCGGCTGCTGCGCATCACTTCGGCGGCTTTGCTGGCGCCTTCTTGCAGCTTGCCGATCATGCCGCGGATTTCCCGGGTGGAGTCCTGAGTGCGGGTGGCCAAGGAACGAACCTCGTCGGCCACCACGGCGAATCCTCGGCCATGCTCGCCGGCCCGCGCCGCTTCGATGGCGGCATTAAGCGCGAGCAAGTTGGTCTGCTCGGCAATGGAGGTGATTACCTCGATGATCTTCTCGATGTTCTCGCTGTCGCTGGACACCTGCTGCACGCTTTCGGCAGCGCTTTCCAGAATCTTCGCCAGGTTCTGGATGGCTCCGGCGGTTTCGCTGACCATGCGGTTGCCGGTCGCCACTTCGTTGTCTGCGGTGCGCGTTGCGGAGGCGGCGCTTGCGGCGTAACCGGCCACCTCATTGACGGTGGCAACCATCTGGTTGATCGCCGTGGCCATTTGCTCGGCTTCGCTCGATTGCAGGCGGATCTGCTGATTGTTGCTGTCCGATGTGGTCAGCAGCTGCTCGGACGAAAGGCTCAGCTCGCCGGCCGCACTGCGCACCTGGGCGATAGTGTCGGTGAGGCGCCCGAGCATGTTATGCAAAGCGCCCATGACGCTATGCGGGTAGCGGGTATCGATACGCTGGCTCAGTTCGCCGGCGGCAAGTCGCTGGATGGCCTGGGCCACCTCATAAGGCTCGGCGCCCAAGGTCGATTTAAGCTTGCGGATGATCAGCAGCGACACGCCGATGCTGAGGGCGATAGCCACCGCGGTAACCAGCAGGATCAGCAGGCGAAAGCCGGCTGCTGCTTCGCGCACCGCGCCGATATCCTGGCTGATGACTTTTTCTTCATGGTCGATGAAGGCGTTGATGCGCTTGAGCCATTCACGGTAAGCCGGTGACACCTCACTCAGCAACAAAGCTTGAGTGCCCGGGATATCGCCGGCCTGACGCTGGCCAATCAGCCTGTCGGTCAGGGTCAGGGTGCTGCGCTCGATATCCTTGATGTCGTTCAACAGCTTCTGCTCGGTCGGTGTCGGGTCTCCCTCTGCGAACAGGCGGTCCATCGGTTGGGCGGATTGTTGGTAATAGGCGTGAAGGCGGGCGATCTCGTCAAGATGGCGCCTCAGTTCCTGGTCATTGTTCACCAGTACCGCGTCGCGGATGGAAATGGCGCGATCATGCACGCTGCCGCGGAAGTTGATGGCATGGCGCTGTCGCACAGAGGCCCCTTCGCTAATGGACGTCAGCGTGCTGTCGATAAAGCCGACCCGCTGCATACCGATCAGGGTGATCAGAACCATCAGCGACAGAATCAGGCCGAACCCCAGGCCCAGACGCTGGGCGATGCTCAGTTGTGCTTGCATTGAAGCGCTCCTTCTTGCCCCGCGGGCGGTGGCAGGCGGGTGTGACTGGTTTAAAGGGGGTTAGGCGCTGGTGATCTTTTCAGTCCATTCAACTAGTCGATCTCGCCGCCTAGGGTCCGGATGCTGCATTGCTGTTATTACCAGAGCGGGCTATGACTGATCGCAGCGCCTTGTCTCAGAGTCCCATGCTTGCAAATTAGAGGTAACTCTCTAACCAAGCAGGCGAGCGGTTTTCCGTTGCAGAACTTATACAGTAATATATTTGTGTACAGTTATTAATGATTTCAATGAGCCGTCAGGCAATTGCTAATAAGGCTCTGGCTCGGGGGCTGTCCGGGTTGTGCAATAACGTACTGACGCAGTGGCGGTTGCATTTATCCACTCAACTTGGCCGAGACATGCTGCGTGCGGGCTATTTCCGGTGGCGTCCGCCCCATAACGAAATCGAGTTGACCGCCATGCGTGCTCAAGGCACGGGCGGGCAGAACGTCTACAGGGTTTCCAGCGCCATGCATCTGCAGTTCGACAGCCAGGCCTGGTCCATGCCGCCGTTGTACAAGGAGCGTTTGCTGACGCTGTGAGAAAACCGCATCACCGCCGACGGTGTAAATGGCCATCACCGCACTCAGGAACGCAGCCGCGCCGGCGCCCTTGAGCGTTTGGCCGAGTTGATCCGCAACGCCGGCAAAACCGAAAAAGCCCGGCGCTCGAGCAAGCCGACCCTGGGCTCGAAAAAGCTCTGAATCGGAAAGCAAGAACAAGGGTGGGGCGGGTAGGGACAGGTGGAGATTTAGTGGCCCGGCGATCCGCGGTCGATGGTTGGGCTGGCACCCCCGGGCATAGCGCACCGCTTAGACCACGGCCTTGGCCTCGGCTTCCTCGGCCAGCTCCTGGCGTGCATGGCGCATCACCTGATAGGACGCAGTGACCGCCAGGCCGGCCATGAGGCTGGCCACCAGCAGGTCCGGCCAGGCGCTGCCAGTACCGAGCACGCCGAGGGCGGCGAACAGCACGGCGATATTGCCGAGGGCGTCGTTGCGCGAGCACAGCCAGACGCTGCGCATATTGCTGTCGCCCTCGCGGTAGGCGTAGAGCAGGGCGGCCACGCCGACGTTGGCCAGCAGGGCCAGGCTGCCGACCAGTCCCATGGTCGGCGCGTCCGGCACCTGGCCGCTGAGCAGGTGCCAGATCGCCGCGATCAACACGCCGACGCCGAATACCAGCATGCACAGGGCTTTGAACAGCGAGGCTCTGGCGCGCAGGGTCAGGCTCATGCCCAGGACCGCCAGGCTGATGCCGTAGTTGGCGGCATCGCCGAGAAAGTCCAGCGAATCCGCGAGCAGCGACACCGAATCGGCGCGTATGCCGGCAATGATTTCCACGCCGAACATGCCCAGGTTGACCACCAGGGCCAGCCACAGGATTTTGCGGTAGCGTTTGCTGGTACGGGTGGTTGCACAGCTGGATGCGGCGTTGCAGCAATTGGCGCCCATTAGGCTTCTCCTGGAAGGGTATGGGCGCTACGCTAAACCCCGTAGCCACTACGGAGTCAAGCTATGGGTAAGCCGTTGACCATCAGTGGGTTGAGCCGCGAGAGCGGGGTCAACCTGGAGACCATTCGTTTCTACGAGCGTAGCGAACTGTTGCCGCCGCCCAAGCGCAGCGCCTCGGGCTACCGCCATTACGAAGACGCCGATATACGCCGGGTACGCTTTATCCGTCGTGGTCGCGAGCTGGGTTTCAGCCTGGAAGAAATCCGCACCTTGCTCGGCTTGGCCGCGCAGCCCCACAGTCCCTGTGCCGAAGCCGACCAGTTGGTGCAGGAACACCTGCTGAGCATCGAAGCGCGGATTCGCGATCTGCAGAAGATGAAAACGGAGCTGGGCAAGCTTGCCGGCTGCACCAGCGCCGAGGCCGAACATTGTCGGTTGCTGGAGGCGCTGGACAACCGCGTCTGTTGCGTGGCGCAGGAAGGCGAGGGTTACTGACGGTTATCGAGGTAGGTCTGGTAATCAGGCACCCGATAGTCGTGGGCCTGATCCAGCAACGCGCTGCCGAGCATGTAGTCGGCGCTGCTTTCGTTGCAGGCCACCGGGATGTTCCACACCGCGGCGACGCGCAGCAGCGCCTTGATGTCCGGGTCGTGGGGCTGCTGCTCGAAGGGGTCCCAGAAGAACACCAGCATGTCCACCCGCCGCTCGGCGATGCGCGCGCCCAGTTGCTGGTCGCCACCGAGCGGGCCGCTGATCATGCATTCGATCGGCAGCTCGAGGCGCCGGCCGAGCAGCAGGCCGGTGGTGCCGGTGGCCAGCAGGTGGTGCCTGGCCAGCTTGTCGCGCTGGCGTTCGCTCCAGTCGAGGAGGAATTCCTTGCAGTGGTCGTGGGCGACCAGGGCGATGCGCTTGCGCTCGGGCAGGGTGGCGGTGGTAAAGCTGATACGCGGCATGGTGGTTTCCTGGTCTTGCTGGGTGAACGGGTTAAAGGTTTCCTGGGTTGCTGCTGCGTGCCTTGCGTTGGGCTTCGCAGGCTCAGCGCCAGCCTCTGGCCGATCACCGCGGTCGGGGGTTGTTCCTGTAGCCCGAATAAGCCTAGGCGCAATCCGGGATGGCAATGTCGCGGATTGCGCTGCGCTTATCCAGGCTACGATCGACATGGTCGGGCGCAATAGCCTTCACTGGGCGCGGCAAAAGGCCAGGCAGGTATCCAGCATCCTGTTGGAAAAGCCCCATTCGTTGTCGTACCAGGCCATGACTTTCACCAGTTTGCCGCTGACCTTGGTGTGGTTGGCGTCGAAGATCGACGACAGCGGGTTATGGTTGAAGTCGCAGGAGACCAGCGGCAGGCTGTTGTAGCCCAGCACCGGCGAAGTGCGGCTGGCGCTCAACAGCAGCTGGTTGATTTCATCGCTGCTGGTTTCGCGCTTGACCTGCAGGGTCAGGTCGACCAGCGAGACGTTGATCACCGGCACGCGCACGGCCATGCCGGTCAGCTTGCCGGCCAGTTCCGGCAGCACCAGGCCGACCGCTTCGGCGGCGCCGGTCTTGGTCGGGATCATCGACTGGGTGGCCGAGCGGGCGCGGTAGGGATCGCTGTGGTAGACGTCGGAGAGATTCTGGTCGTTGGTGTAGGCGTGGATGGTGGTCATCAGGCCGTGTTCGATGCCCAGCTCGCGCTGCAGCACCTGGGCCACCGGGGCCAGGCAGTTGGTGGTGCAGGAGGCGTTGGAGATTATCTGCATGGACTGGCGCAGAATATCGTGATTGACGCCATAAACGATGGTGGCGTCGGCGCCCTTGGCCGGTGCCGAGATGATCACCTTGCGTGCGCCGGCGGCGAGATGGGCAGCGGCCTTGTCGCGCTCGGTGAACAGCCCGGTGCATTCGAAGACCACGTCGACCTTGTGCGCCTGCCACGGCAGGTCGGCCGGGTTGCGAATGGCGCTGACGGCGATACGATCACCGTTGACCGTGAGGCTTTCGCCATCGCTGTCGACGTTACCGGCGAAGATCCCGTGCACGCTGTCGTACTTGAGCAGGTGGGCATTCATCGCGCTGTCGCCGAGGTCGTTGATGGCGACCACCTGTAGCTGTTGGCGGTAGTCTTGACTGTAGAGGGCGCGGAGCACGTTGCGGCCGATGCGGCCAAAACCGTTGATTGCGATGCGTATAGTCATGGGAGAGGTCTCGACCTGGCTTTGTTGTTGGAATTACAAGATTATGCCGCTAATTATAGAAATCAAGTGTTTTAAGTGGCAGTATTTTTGTTGTAAGTACAAAATATCACTATCCACCAGCCTGGAGTCAACCACATGCATCCCCGCGTACTTGAGGTAACCGACCGCCTGATCGCCCGCAGCCGCGCCACGCGCGAGCCCTATTTGGCGATGATTCGCGCGGCGGCCAGCGAAGGCCCGCAGCGCGGCAAGCTGCAATGTGCCAATTTCGCCCACGGTGTGGCCGGCTGCGGCAGCGATGACAAACAGGCCTTGCGCCTGATGGACGCGGCCAACGTGGCGATTATTTCTGCCTATAACGACATGCTCTCGGCCCACCAGCCCTACCAAGACTATCCCGAGCGAATCAAGCAGGCCCTGCGCGAAATCGGTTCGGTCGGTCAGTTCGCTGGCGGCGTGCCGGCCATGTGCGATGGCGTGACCCAGGGCGAGCCGGGCATGGAACTCGGCATCGCCAGCCGCGAGGTGATCGCCATGGCCACCGCGGTGGCGCTGTCGCACAACATGTTCGATGCCGCGCTGTACCTGGGCATCTGCGACAAGATCGTCCCCGGCCTGATGATGGGCGCCCTGCGTTTCGGCCACCTGCCGAGCCTGTTCGTGCCGGCCGGACCCATGCCGTCCGGGCTGTCGAACAAGGAAAAGGCCGACGTGCGCCAGCGCTATGCTGAGGGCAAGGCGACGCGTGACGAGCTGTTGGAGGCCGAGATGGCCGCCTACCACAGCCCCGGCACATGCACCTTCTATGGCACCGCCAACACCAATCAACTGCTTATGGAAGTGATGGGCCTGCATCTGCCGGGCGCGTCCTTTATCAACCCGGGCACCCCATTGCGCGATGCCCTGACCCGCGAGGCGGCGCAGCAGGTCACCCGCCTGACCAAGCAGAGCGGGCAGTTCATGCCGCTCGGCGAGATCGTCGACGAGCGCTGTCTGGTCAATTCCATCGTCGCCCTGAGTGCCACCGGCGGTTCGACCAACCACACCCTGCATATGCCAGCCATCGCTCGGGCAGCGGGGATCCAGCTGACCTGGCAGGACATGGCCGATTTGTCGGCCGTGACCCCGACCCTGGCCCACGTCTATCCCAACGGCAAGGACGACATCAACCATTTCCAGGCCGCTGGCGGTATGGCCTTCCTGATTCGCGAGCTGCTCGATGCCGGGCTGCTGCACGAGAACGTCAACACCGTGGCCGGTCATGGCTTGAGTCGCTACACCCGCGAACCCTTCCTCGAGGACGGCCAACTGGTCTGGCGCGACGGCCCGAGCAAGAGTTACGACGAAAGCGTGCTGCGCCCGGTGGCCAATCCGTTCTCCGCCGAGGGCGGCCTGCGCCTGATGCAGGGTAACCTCGGGCGCGGGGTGATGAAGGTCTCTGCCGTGGCCCTGGAGCACCAGTTGGTTGAGGCCCCAGCGTTGGTGTTCGAGGATCAGCAGCAACTGGCCGATGCCTTCAAGGCCGGCGAGCTGGAGCGCGATTTTGTTGCGGTGATGCGCTTCCAGGGACCGCGCAGCAACGGCATGCCGGAACTGCACAAGATGACCCCGTTCCTCGGCGTGCTGCAGGATCGCGGCTTCAAGGTGGCGCTGGTCACCGACGGGCGCATGTCCGGCGCCTCGGGCAAGATTCCGGCGGCCATTCACGTCTGCCCCGAGGCCTACGGTGGCGGGCCGCTGGCGCTGGTGCGTGACGGCGACCTGATTCGCCTCGACGGTCACACCGGCGAATTGCAGCTGTTGGTCGATGCCGCCGAGCTGGCGGCGCGCGAGCCGGCGGTCGGCACCCTGGACAATGCCGTGGGCTGCGGTCGCGAGCTGTTCGCCTTCATGCGTCAGTCCTTCAGCTCGGCGGAGCAGGGTGCCTGTGCCTTCACCACCAGCCTGGAGTCGCTGAAGTGAAACTGGCCCTGGTCGGTGACATTGGTGGCACCAACGCGCGCTTCGCCTTGTGGCGCGACGAACAGCTGGAGTCGGTGCGGGTGCTGGCCACCGCCGATTTTCCGGGGCCGGAGGCGGCGATCCGTGCCTACCTGAGCGAACTGGGTCTGGCGCTCGGCGCGGTCGATTCGGTGTGCCTGGCCTGCGCCGGGCCGGTCAGCGGTGACTTGTTCCGCTTTACCAACAACCACTGGCGTATCAGTCGTACGGCTTTTTGCCGCGAGCTGCAGGTGCGCGAGTTGCTACTGGTCAACGATTTTTCCGCCATGGCCCTGGGCATGACCCGCTTGCGTGACGACGAGCGGTTGTCGGTCTGTCCCGGCACGCCCGAGATCGAGCGGCCCTGCGTGGTGATCGGCCCGGGCACCGGTCTGGGGGTCGGCACTTTGCTGGCCCTGGCCGACGGCAGCTGGCTGGCCTTGCCCGGTGAGGGCGGCCATGTCGACCTGCCGATCGGCAGCCCGCGCGAGGCCGAGTTGTGGCAGCAGTTGTATCGCCAGCTCGGCCACGTGCGCGCCGAGGATGTGCTCAGCGGCAGCGGCCTGCTGCTGCTCTATCGCACCGTCTGCGCGCTGGATGGACATGAGCTGCGCTTGAGTTCGCCGGCCGAGGTCACGGCGGCGGCGCTGGCCGGTGATACGGTGGCGGTGGCGGTGCTGGAGCAGTTCTGCTGTTGGCTGGGGCGCGCCGCCGGCAACAACGTGCTGAGCCTGGGCGCGCGCGGCGGCGTGTATATCGTCGGCGGCGTGGTGCCGCGCTTTGCCGAGTTTTTCCTCGCCAGCGGTTTTGCCAAAAGCTTCAGTGACAAAGGCTGCATGAGTGATTACTTTGCCGGCATCCCGGTATGGTTGGTGACGGCCGAATACCCGGGGCTGATGGGCGCGGGTGTGGCCTTGCAGCAGGCGCTTGGACGGCGCTCATAGCGTCTGCTTTGTACTCGTCGCGGCTGAAGCCCCTCCCACGGGGTTGATGATTGATCACAATAAGGACGGCGGACCATGAGCCAGCCCGGAAAGTCGATTCTGCTGGTCGATGACGACCAGGAAATTCGCGAACTGCTGCACACCTACCTGAGTCGTGCCGGCTTTCAGGTGCGTACCGTCGGCGATGGTGCGGGCTTTCGCCAGGCCCTGTGCGCCGAGTCTGCCGACCTGGTGATTCTCGATGTGATGTTGCCCGACGAGGATGGTTTCAGCCTGTGTCGCTGGGTGCGCGAGCATCAGCATTTTGCCCAGGTGCCGATCATCATGCTCACCGCCAGCTCGGATGAGACCGACCGGGTCATCGGTCTGGAGCTGGGCGCCGACGATTACCTGGGCAAACCGTTCAGCCCGCGCGAGCTGTTGGCGCGGATCAAGGCCCTGTTGCGCCGCGCGCACTTCACTCAGGAGCGCGGCAGCGAGGTGCTGGCCTTCGATGAGTGGCGTCTGGATATGGTCAGTCACCGCCTGTTCCATGCCGATGGCGAGGAGGTGATCCTCTCCGGTGCCGACTTCGCCCTGCTCAAGCTGTTTCTCGACCACCCGCAGCAGATCCTCGACCGCGACACCATCGGCAACGCCACCCGCGGGCGCGAGGTGATGCCGCTGGAGCGCATCGTCGACATGGCGGTCAGCCGCCTGCGCCAGCGCCTGCGCGATACCGGCAAGCCGGCGCGGCTGATCCGCACCGTGCGCGGTAGCGGTTACCAGTTGGCGGCGATGGTCACGCCGCATAACCATGTTTAGCCTGCGCAAGTGGTTGTCGCTGCCGCGCTCGCTGCTAGGGCGCATGCTGCTGTTGACCCTGCTGGTGGTGTTGCTGGCGCAGGCGCTGTCCAGCGTGATCTGGGTCTCGCAGTTGCGCGCCAGCCAAATGGAGGGTCTGCTCACCAGTGCCCGCAGCCTGGCGCAGTCGATGGCCGCCAGCGTCGGCTACTTCCGCTCGCTGCCGCTGGGCTACCGGCCCATGGTGCTCGATCAACTGCGCAATATGGGCGGCACGCGCTTCTTCGTCTCGCTCAACGACAAACCGCTGGATATGCAGGTGCTGCCGGAAACCCCGCGCAAGCGCGCGGTGCTCGATGCGGTCGACGCCACCCTGCGCGAGCGTCTGGGCAAGGACCTGGATGTGTCGGCGCAGTTCGTCAACCCGGATGACCTGCGCATCTTCAACAACGCGCTGAAGCTCGACGAGTTGCCGCGCTCCTGGGCGCATTACGCCCTGAGTCTGGAACCGCTCAATCCGCCGGTGCTGGTGACGCAGATCCAGATCGCGCCGGGCGAATGGCTGTACCTCGCCTCCTTGATGCCCGAACCCTATGTCAGCCTGGAACAGCAGGGGCTGCCGGCCCAGCAGCTGTGGTTCATCATCCTCACCAGCAGCTTCCTGCTGCTGTTCATCGGTATCCTGGTGCACTGGCAGAGCCGGCCGCTCAAGCGCCTGGCGCTGGCGGCGCGGGAGATGTCGCTGGGCAGCGAGGTCGAGCCGCTGCCGGAGGCGGGCGGCAGCGAGGTGGTCGAGGTCAGCCGCGCGTTCAACGCCATGCGCGAGCGCATCGGTCGTTACCTGCGCGAACGCAGTCAGTTGTTCAGCGCCATCTCCCATGATTTGCGCACGCCCATTACCCGCCTGCGCCTACGCGTCGAGCTGCTCGACGACGAAGCCGTGCAGGCCAAGTTCAGTCGAGATCTCGACGAGCTGGAGATGCTGGTCAAGGGCGCATTGCAGTGCGTCAAGGACACCGACATTCACGAAAATATCGAGCCGGTCGACCTCAATCAGCTGCTCAATTGCGTGGTCGAACCCTACCTGGCGCCGGCCGGCAATGGTCGGGTGACCCTGGATGGCCAGGCGTGCGCGGCCTATCCCGGCAAGCCCCTGGCGCTCAAACGCTGCATCGGCAACCTGGTGGACAACGCCCTGAAGTATGGGCAGAACGCCCACTTGCATATCGAGGACGATGGCCAGGCTTTTGTCCTGCATGTCGACGACGAGGGCCCGGGCGTGCCCGAACAACGTCTGGAGCAGGTGTTCGAGCCGCACTTCCGCCTGGCCGGACAGCAGCAGGGCTATGGCCTGGGCCTGGGTATCGCGCGCAACATCGCCCACAGCCACGGCGGTGAGGTGAGCCTGCGCAACCTGCGCGAGGGTGGGTTGCGGGTGACCCTGAGCCTGCCGCGTTGATGGGGCGCGTGATGGTGGCCTGCTTTGTAACCATCCCGTGACCTTTGCGCGTCCCTTCGTTACCCGCAACGCAGCCGTCCCTGGTTAGACTCGATTCCAGCGCAAGCACCAGACTTGCCGGTGAATAACAACAAGAAAGGAACCTGCTCATATGAATGCGATTTCTCGTCTGTCCACCGCTATTTCCCTCGCTGCCCTGATGCCGCTGACCGCCCTTGCCGGCGAAGTCGAAGTGCTGCACTGGTGGACCTCCGGTGGTGAAAAGCGCGCCGCCGATACCCTGCAGAAACTGGTCGAAGACCAGGGCCACACCTGGAAAGACTTCGCCGTCGCCGGTGGTGGTGGTGAAGCGGCCATGACCGTGCTGAAAACCCGCGCCGTCTCCGGCAATCCGCCGGCCGCCGCGCAGATCAAGGGCCCGGATATCCAGGAGTGGGGTGAGCTGGGCCTGCTCGCCGACCTCAATCAGGTGGCCGAGCAAAACGGCTGGAATGAGCTGTTGCCGCCCCAGGTGATCGAGACGATGCAGTTCGGCGGCGACTACGTGGCGGTACCGGTCAACGTGCACCGGGTCAACTGGCTGTGGATCAACCCCGAGGTGTTCGCCAAGGCCGGCGCTACGCCGCCAACCACCCTCGATGAATTCTTCGCCGCCGCGGAAAAACTCAAGGCCGCCGGCTTCATGCCCCTGGCCCATGGCGGTCAGCCCTGGCAGGACAGCACCGTATTCGAAGACCTGGCCCTGGCCGTGCTTGGCCCGGATGACTTCCACAAGGCCTTCGTCGAGCTGGACGAGTCCGTGCTGACCAGCGCCAAGATGGTCGAGGTATTCGCCGCCCTGCAGAAACTGCGCGGTTATGTCGATGCCAATGCCGCCGGACGCGACTGGAACAGCGCTACCGCCATGGTCATCAATGGCAAGGCCGGCATGCAGATCATGGGCGACTGGGCCAAGAGCGAATGGACCGCCGCCGGCAAGGTCGCCGGCAGTGACTATGAGTGCCTGCCGTTCCCCGGCACCCAGGGCAGCTTCGCCTACAACATCGATTCGCTGGCCATGTTCAAACTGAGCAATGCGGACAACCGCAAGGCCCAGGAAGACCTGGCGCGCACCGTGATGGAGCCGGAGTTCCAGCAGTTCTTCAACCAGAACAAGGGCTCGATCCCGGTGCGTATGGATCAGGACATGAGCAGCTTCGATGCCTGCGCGCAGAAGTCCATGGTCGACTTCAAGGCTGCTGCCGCCAGCGGTGGTCTGCAGCCGAGCCTGGCCCACGGCATGGCCGCCTCCAGCTATGTGCAGGGCGCGGTGTTTGACGTGGTGACCAACTTCTTCAACGACACCAAGGCCGATCCGCAGAAGGCTGCCCAACAGCTGGCCGCGGCTATCCAGGCCGTGCAGTAAAGCCAGCCCGGCCGCCGGTTCGCCGGCGATAACCCACTACGTTTGACCTGCTTGTCCCTGGCGCATGCCCTCCGGTGCGTGCCACGGGATCGGCCGTGCCGGATTTCTGTAGGAGCCAGGCGGCCCCTGGTTCCCACAAGCGGCGCAACACGCAACGGAGTCACCCATGAGTTCAATCGCAGTTTTCACCAAGGCTTCACCGCTGGATGCGCTGCAACGCTGGCTGCCCAAGCTGGTGTTGGCGCCGACGATGCTGATCGTGCTGGTCGGTTTCTACGGCTACATCCTCTGGACCTTTGTGTTGTCGTTCACCAGCTCGCGCTTCATGCCCAGCTATTCCTGGGTTGGCCTGCAGCAGTACGCCCGCTTGTGGGACAACGACCGCTGGTGGGTGGCGAGCCAGAACCTGTTGCTATTCGGCGGCCTGTTCATCGGCATCAGCCTGGTGATCGGTGTGCTGCTGGCGGTGTTGCTGGATCAGCGGATTCGCCGCGAAGGCTTTATCCGCACCATTTTTCTCTACCCCATGGCGCTGTCGATGATCGTCACCGGCACCGCCTGGAAGTGGCTGCTCAACCCCGGCCTGGGCATCGACAAGATGCTCCGCGACTGGGGCTGGGAAGGCTTTCGCTTCGACTGGCTGGTGGACCCGGATCGGGTGGTCTACTGCCTGGTGATCGCCGCGGTCTGGCAGTCCTCGGGCTTCGTCATGGCGCTGTTCCTCGCCGGCCTCCGTGGGGTCGATCAGTCGATCATCCGCGCCGCCCAGGTCGATGGCGCCAGCCTGCCGAACATCTACCTGCGCATCGTCCTGCCGAGCCTGGGCCCGGTGTTCTTCAGTGCCCTGATGATCCTCTCGCACATCGCCATCAAGAGCTTCGACCTGGTCGCCTCGATGACCGCTGGCGGCCCCGGCTACTCCTCCGATCTGCCGGCGATGTTCATGTATGCCCATACCTTCACCCGTGGCCAGATGGGCCTCGGCGCCGCCAGTGCGATTCTCATGCTCGGCGCGGTGCTGGCGATCCTGGTGCCCTACCTGTATTCCGAACTGCGAGGCAAACGCCATGACTAAGCCTGCTATTAGTCTGAGCCGCGTGGCGATCTACGCCACCCTGTTGGCCGCCTGCGCGGTCTACCTGATCCCGCTGGTGATCATGCTGTTGACCAGCTTCAAGAGCCCGGAAGACATCCGTACCGGCAACCTGCTGTCCTGGCCCGAGGTGTTCACCGCGATCGGCTGGCTGAAGGCCTGGGACGGGGTCGGCGGTTACTTCTGGAACTCGGTGAAGATCACCATTCCGGCGGTGCTGATCTCCACCGTGATCGGCGCGTTGAACGGTTATGTGCTGGCCATGTGGCGCTTCCGCGGATCGCAGCTGTTCTTCGGTCTGCTGCTGTTCGGCTGTTTCCTGCCGTTCCAGGTGGTGCTGCTGCCGGCGTCCTTCACCATCGGCCAGCTCGGCCTGGCCAACACCACCAGCGGCCTGGTGCTGATCCATGTGGTCTACGGCATGGCCTTCACCACGCTGTTCTTCCGCAACTACTACGTGAGCATTCCGGATGCCCTGGTACGGGCGGCACGGCTGGACGGCGCGGGCTTCTTCACCATCTTCGGCCGCATCCTGCTGCCCATGTCGACCCCGATCATCATGGTCTGCCTGATCTGGCAGTTCACCCAGATCTGGAACGACTTCCTGTTCGGCGTGGTGTTCGCCAGCGGCGATACCCAGCCGATCACCGTGGCCCTGAACAACCTGGTCAACACCAGCACCGGGGCCAAGGAATACAACGTCGACATGGCCGCAGCGATGATCGCCGGCCTGCCGACCCTGGTGGTCTATGTGCTGGCCGGCAAGTACTTCCTGCGCGGGCTAACAGCCGGCGCGGTCAAAGGTTAACGAGGTCGCTGAAAAACTACTGCGCTCGGTCATGCGGCGTTGGAATCAGGCTCGGAATGCTCATTTAGCGGCCTAAACTCCGCTTCCTCGCCTGATTCCGCCTTGCCTGACCTTCGCTCGCTACGTTTTTAAGCGACCTCTTATGGAGAACGATATGGCAACCCTCGAACTGCGTAACGTCAACAAGTCCTACGGCAGCGGCCTGGTGGACACCCTGAAGAACATCGAGATATCGATCGAGTCCGGCGAGTTTCTGATCCTGGTCGGTCCGTCCGGTTGTGGCAAATCGACCCTGATGAACTGCATCGCCGGCCTGGAAGACATCAGTGGCGGCGCGATCCTGGTCGACGGCCAGGACATCAGCGGCAAGAGCCCCAAGGATCGCGATATCGCCATGGTCTTTCAGTCCTATGCGCTGTACCCGACCATGACCGTGCACGGCAACATCGCCTTCGGCCTGAAGATGCGCAAGATGGCCCCGGCGGCCATCGAGGAAGAGGTGGCGCGGGTGGCCAAACTGCTGCAGATCGAGCACCTGCTCGGGCGCAAGCCCGGCCAGCTGTCCGGTGGCCAGCAGCAGCGCGTGGCCATGGGCCGGGCGCTGGCGCGACGGCCGAAGATCTATCTGTTCGATGAGCCGCTGTCGAACCTCGACGCCAAGCTACGGGTGGAGATGCGCACCGAGATCAAGCTGATGCACCAGCGCCTGAAGACCACCACGGTCTACGTCACCCACGACCAGATCGAGGCCATGACCCTGGGCGACAAGGTGGCGGTGATGAAGGACGGCATCATCCAGCAGTTCGGCACCCCCAAGCAGATCTATAACGACCCGGCCAATCTGTTCGTGGCGAGCTTTATCGGCTCGCCGCCGATGAATTTCATCCCCCTGCGTTTGCAGCGCCGCGACGGTCAGTTGCTGGCGCTGCTGGATTCGGGTCAGGCGCGTTGCGAACTGCCGCTGGGGGCGATGGAGGCGGGCTTCGAGGATCGCGAAGTGATCCTCGGTATCCGTCCCGAGCAGATCCTCCTGGCCACGGATGAGAGCCGCAATCAATCGTCGATTCGCGCCGAGGTCGAGGTCATCGAGCCCACCGGGCCGGACACCCTGGTGTTCGTCGAACTCAACCAGACCAAGGTGTGCTGCCGCATGGCCCCGGACGATGCGCCGCAGGTGGGGCAATCCCTGGAGTTGCAGTTCGATCCGGGCAAGGTGCTGTTGTTCGACGCCAAAAGCGGCGAGCGCCTGCTGCCGGGAAGGCCGCAGCCGCTTGAGCACAAGGTGGCTCAGTTGAAGATCGGCTAAGTGCCTGGGGTGCGCGGGGCCACCTAGGCCATGCGCACCGCTGCCCAGACCGTTTCGGCGGTCGCTTGACACAATCGCAAATCCTTATGCAGGTCAGCCTCGGCCCTGGGCTTTGCTGCGCGTGGCGCACTCAGCTTGGGTGCGCCACGGGCGCCAACGGACTTCACAGAATCCGCCGCTTCGGCGGTTAACCGCAGCACTTCACACAATAAAAACAATCAGGAGCAACCATGAAGATCAGTCTCAGCCCTCAGTTATCGCAGCGCAGCGCACCCTACCTGGTCGCGTTGGCCCTCGGTCTGGCCTTGCCCCAGGCCCAGGCCCTGGAGTTCACCGGCTATGTGCGCAGCGGCGCCGGCAGTGCGGACGGCAATGGCAGCCAGTCGTGCTTCCAGTTGCCCGGCGCTCAGTCGAAATACCGCCTGGGCAATGAATGCGAGCAGTATTCGGAGCTGGACCTGCGCCAGGATTTGCTGACCCTGGATGACGGCTCGGTGGTCAGCGTCGAGGGCATGGCGCAGCTGTACAACGCTTACGGCCATACGCCGGAATTCACCGGCGAGCATGGTTTTTCCCGGATGAGCCAGGCCTTCGTCGAGTGGAGCAAGGTGCCGGCACTGAACAATGGCTCGCTGTGGGCGGGGCGGCGTTACTACAAGCGTAACGACATCCATATCTCCGACTTCTTCTACTGGAACCAGAGCGCCACTGGCGCCGGCATCGAGGACTTCGAGCTGGGCGGGCTGAAGTACAGCTACGCCTTCTCGCGCAAGGATAGTCTGTGGCAGGAAGACTATATCAACCGTCACGACTTCAACGTCGCCGGCTTCAAGGTCAATCCGGGCGGCGAGCTGGAGTTCGGTCTGAGCTACATCGACAAGCCCGACAGCACCGACGCCCACAGTGGCTGGGCGCTGACCGCGCAGCACAAGCAGAACGAGTTCCTTGGTGGCAGCAACACCCTGGCCCTGCAGTACGGTCGCGGTCCGGGCGCGGGGCTGGGCTATACCGGCGATGTGACCCTCGACAGCGACAACAAGAGCTATCGGCTGGTGGAGATCTACAACTGGCAGGCCACCCCGCGTTGGGGTGGCCAGGCGCAGTTCGTCTACCAGAAGGATGTGCGTCCCGATGGCAGCGATCAGGACTGGCTGTCGGTGGGCGGGCGTACCAGCTATGCCTTCACCGAGCAGTTCAAGCTGGTCGGCGAATTGGGCCACGATCAGGTCGATGCAGCTGACGGCACGCGCAAGCTGAGCAAGTTCACCGTGGCACCGACCTGGTCGCCAGCCGGCCAGGACTTCTGGGCGCGCCCGGAAATCCGCCTGTATTACACCTATGCCAGCTGGAACCAGGCGGCGCAACGTGCGGCCAGCGAACTGGCGGCGGGTTCGGCACTGTCCGACAGCGGCGCCTTCGGTAGCGCGCGGCACGGCTCGAACTTCGGCGTGCAGGTCGAATACTGGTGGTGATCGCCAGGTAAGGGCAGGGCGATGCTGCCGGCTAAGCCGCGGCGTTCGCCCGGTACGCCGACAATCCGGCCGGGGGCTGCTGCAGAGCATCCCCCGGCCGGGTTGTCTGCGTCGAGGCCGCCAGTTGCGGTGCCGGCAGCCTGACCTTCGAACCGGGTGCGGCGGTCGTGCTGGAGTTGCAGTGAGGGTATGCGCGATTCAGGCCGTAGCCCGATGCGATCTGCGGTTGCGCGGCCCCGGATTGCGCCAGGGCTTATCCGGGCTACGGGGCCGGCTCCTCGATCGGGTTCAGGGTCTGTGCAATCTAGTTACAGCGCTTCCTCATCCAGCGGATAGCGGCTGGCGTTGAGGCTTTCCTTGATCTTGCGCAGGTGCGGCTGGAAGTCCACGCCACGGCGCAGGGTCATGCCGGTGGCGAGCACGTCGAGCACGGTGAGCTGGATAATCCGCGAGGTCATCGGCATGTAGATGTCGGTGTCTTCCGGCAGCGGGATGTTCAGGCTCAGGGTGCTGGCCTTGGCCAGTGGCGAGTCGGCGGCGGTCAGGCCGAGTACCGAGGCGCCGTTTTCCCGGGCCAGGCGCGCCACTTCCACCAGCTCGCGGGTGCGCCCGGTGTAGGAGATGATCACGAACAAGTCGCCGGTGTGCGCCACCGAGGCGAGCATGCGCTGCATCAGCACGTCGGAATGCGCCGTGACCGCCAGGTTGAAGCGGAAGAACTTGTGCTGCGCATCCAGGGCCACCGAGGCCGAGGCGCCGAGGCCGAAGAAGTGGATCTGCCGGGCCTGGATCAGCAAGTCGACGGCGCGGCTGATCAGCTGCGGGTCTATGGTCTGGCAGGCGCTGTCCAGCGAGGCGATGGCGCTGCCGAAAATCTTGCGGGTGTAGGCCTCCGGGGCGTCGTCGGCTTCCACCGCACGGCTGACATAGGCCGCGCCGCTGGCCAGGCTCTGCGCCAGCTGCATCTTCAGCTCGGGGTAGCCGCTGACGCCGAAGGAGCGGCAGAAGCGGTTGACCGTCGGTTCGCTGACCAGTGCGGCTTGCGCCAGGGAGGCGATACTCAGGCGGGTGGCTTGCTGCGGGTTGCGCAGAATCACCTCGGCGACTTTGCGCTCGGCCTTGTTCAGGCTGTCGAGCCGGCTCTGGATCTGCTCCAGAAGGTTGCGCGCGTGGTCCATTGTCATTCCTTAGCCAGGGCTGAAATTGCTGGCCTATCGTACTGATGGGCCCAAGGGGCTACCACTGGTAAGTGTTTTTTAGCAAAATGTTGTTTTTATTACTACATATGGCCTTGATAAAATCCCTGTGACAGGGTATTTCTAGCTTAACTTGATAAAAGAACAAACATCATGCCTTCGATAACCGTTGAATCCTGTACTTTTGCCTTGTTCGGCGCGCTGGGCGATCTGGCCCTGCGCAAGCTGTTTCCGGCGCTCTATCAGCTCGATCGTGCCGGCCTGCTGCATGCCGATACGCGGATTTTCGCCCTGGCGCGCGAGAATGGCGAGGCGCAACAGCATCTGGCCAGTATCGGCGAGCACCTGCTGCGCCACGTGCCGGCCGGCGAGGTCGATAAGGTGGTGCTGCAACGCTTCCAGGCGCGCCTCAGCTACCTGACCATGGACTTCCTCCAAGGCGACGACTATGACGCGCTGGCCGAGCAGGTCGGCAGCGGCGAACGGGTGATCGCCTATTTCGCCACGCCGGCTTCGGTCTACGGTGGCATCTGCGCCAACCTGGCGCGGGTCGGCCTGAGCGAGCGGACGCGGGTGGTGCTGGAAAAACCCATCGGCCACGATCTGGAGTCGTCGCGGGCGGTCAACGACGCAGTCGCCCAGTATTTCCCGGAAACCCGCATCTACCGCATCGACCATTACCTGGGCAAGGAGACGGTACAGAACCTGATTGCCCTGCGTTTCGCCAACAGCCTGTTTGAAACCCAGTGGAACCAGAATCACATCTCCCACGTGGAAATCACCGTGGCGGAGAAGGTCGGCATCGAGGGCCGCTGGGGCTACTTCGACCAGGCCGGGCAACTGCGCGACATGATCCAGAATCACCTGCTGCAACTGCTCTGCCTGATCGCCATGGACCCGCCCAGCGAGTTGTCCGCCGACAGCATTCGCGACGAGAAGGTCAAGGTGCTCAAGGCACTGGAGCCGATCACCGCCGCGCAACTCAGCCGCCAGGTAGTGCGTGGTCAGTACGTGGCCGGCAGCAGCGATGGCAAGGCAGTGCCGGGTTATCTGCAAGAGGAAAACTCCAACACCCAGAGCGATACCGAAACCTTCGTCGCCATTCGTGCGGACATTCGCAACTGGCGCTGGGCCGGCGTGCCGTTCTACCTGCGCACCGGCAAGCGCATGGCGGAAAAAATGTCGCAGATCGTCATCCACTTCAAGGAAACCCCGCACTACATCTTCGCCCCGGAGCAGCGTCAGTTGATCGGTAACAAGCTGATCATCCGCCTGCAGCCGGACGAGGGCATTGCCCTGCAGGTGATGACCAAGGATCAGGGCCTGGACAAGGGCATGCAGTTGCGCAGTCACGCGTTGCAGTTGAATTTTTCCGACACCTACCGCAGCGCACGTATCCCCGATGCCTACGAGCGCTTGCTGCTGGAAGTGATGCGCGGCAATCAGAACCTGTTCGTGCGCAAGGACGAGATCGAGTGCGCCTGGCTGTGGTGCGACCAGTTGATTGCCGGCTGGAAACAGCTGGGCGATGCGCCGAAACCCTATGCCGCCGGCACCTGGGGACCGATGGGTTCGATTGCCCTGATCACCCGTGACGGGAGGTCCTGGTATGGCGATCTCTGATCTCGATTTACCGCTGGGGGTGGTGGCGCGCAGCCTGAGCAATCCGGTGCAGCTGGCCAAAGCCCTGGCCCAGGCGGTCGCCGAGGCGTTGCGCGCGGCGATCGAAATCCAGGGCCAGGCGACCCTGGTGGTGTCCGGTGGGCGTAGCCCGATCGCCTTCTTCGAGCAACTGGCGCAGCAGCCGCTGGACTGGGCGCAGGTGGTGATCAGCCTGGCGGACGAGCGCTGGGTGCCGGTCGCCCACCCTGACAGCAACGAAGGCCTGGTGCGCCGCCATTTGCTCCGCGGACCGGCCGCAGCGGCACGCTTTGTCGGCCTGTACCAGCCGGCAGCCAACCTGGAACAGGCGGCGCTGAAGGCCGACCAGGCCCTGGCCGAGTTGCCGCCGATTGACGTGCTGGTGCTGGGCATGGGCGACGACGGTCATACCGCCTCGCTGTTCCCCAACAGCCCGAATCTGCACGATGCCTTGCAGGCCGACTGCCCGCGCCGCTGTCTGCCGATGCTGGCGCCCAGCGTGCCGCATCAGCGCCTGAGCCTGACCTTGCCGTTGCTGACCTCTGCACGTTTGCCGCTACTGGCCCTGCAGGGTCAAGGCAAGCTTGCGACCCTGGCCGCTGCCCTGGTTGCAGGCGAGGTGGCGAACATGCCGGTGCGCGCGCTCTTACATTCCCCCCTCGAGATTTACTGGTGCCCCTAGGGCCGAAGGACCAGCCGATATGACGACCAACGACCAAAGCCCGCAGGCCCGCATGGCTGCAAAAATCGCCCAGATCGACAGCTTCTGCGCCCGTGCGCGGATCATGCCGGTGATCACCATCGCCCGCGAGGCGGACATCCTGCCATTGGCCGATGCCCTGGCGGCCGGCGGTCTGAGCGTGCTGGAAATCACCCTGCGCTCGGCCCACGGCCTGACCGCCATTCGCCTGCTGCGTGAGCAGCGGCCCGAACTCTGTGTCGGCGCCGGTACCGTGCTCGACCTGCAGATGCTCGCCGCCGCCGAGGAGGCCGGGGCGCAGTTCATCGTCACCCCCGGTTCCACTGCCGAACTGCTCAAGGCCAGCCTGGACAGCACGGTGCCAATGCTGCCCGGCACCAGCAGTGCCTCGGACATCATGCTCGGCTATGCCCTCGGCTACCGCCGCTTCAAGCTGTTCCCCGCGGAAGTCTGCGGCGGCACGGCGGCGCTCAAGGCCCTCGGTGGTCCCTTCGGCGATGTGCGGTTCTGCCCCACCGGCGGCATCAACCCCGACAACCTGCAGCGCTACATGGCGCTGGCCAACGTGATGTGCGTCGGTGGCACCTGGATGTTCGACAGTGAGTGGGTCAAGCATGGCGATTGGGCGCGTATTCAGCAGTGCAGCGCCGAGGCTCTGCAGTTGCTGGACTGATGCGGTTGCATCCGGGCTACGGGCGTTCGCCCGACTTCTTATTGGAATCCGCTAGCATGAATCCGCCACCGATCGAGCAGCCCCTGCTGCTCGGCATGATGCGCCTGCTCGATTATCCCGAGCTGGCTACCCCGCAGGCCCTGCTGGGCTTTGTCGAGCGCTGCGTCGAGCAGGGCTTGAATGCGTTCGATCACGCCAATATCTATGGCCTGGGCCAGTGCGAAGCGCACTTCGGCGCGGCCTTGCGCCTGCGCCCGCAATTGCGCGACCAACTGCAACTGATCAGCAAGGCTGATATTGTGCCGGCGGCGCTGGACGGCTCGCGCTGGCAGGTCAAACACTACAACAGCGGGGCGGCCTACCTGACCGCCGCGGTCGAGGCTTCGCTGGCGCGACTGGGCGTCGAGCGCCTGGATGGCTTTCTCCTGCATCGTCCCGATCCGCTGCTGTGCGCCGACGAAGTGGTGCGCGCCCTGCAAGCCCTGGTCGAGAGCGGCAAGGTCGGCTGGCTGGGGCTGTCCAACGCCGCGCCGCTGCACTGGCAAAGCCTGGGCCGCGAGCTGCCGCTACGCTGCAACCAGATCGAACTGTCGCTGCTGGCGCAACAAAGCGCCTGGGATGGTCAGTTGCAGGCCATGCAGGCCGATGGCTTGCAAGTGCTGGCCTGGTCGCCGTTGGCCGGCGGGGCTTTTCCCCCGGCCTTGCAGCAGGCCCTGGCCGAGGTGGCTGGCGTCTTGCAGGCTACCCCCAATCAGGTCGCCCTGGCCTGGTTGCGCCGTTTGCCGGGCAGTCCGCGGCCGATCCTCGGCAGCCTGCGCTGGTCGCGGATCGAAGAGGCATTGCATGGTGCGGCGCTGCAACTGGACGCGCCGACCTGGTTCTACCTGGCCGAAGCGGCGCGCGGGCACAAGGTGCCCTGACGGTTCCTCCTGTCAGGCTAAAAATTACCCGCTTTTATATATAGAAATTAAATCCACGCTGAGCCTTGTAGGAGCTGCTTCAGCTGCGATGGCGGACAAGGTCCGCCCCACAAGCAACAGCATCGCGCCGGGATCACGGAACGCCGCCCGGACCCTACTACAACAGCAGACAGCGCATTCCTCCGCTCGATGGGTATCGCTGCGCTCAAGCCTACGCGGCCCGCCACCTCCTACAAAAGCAGCAGACACCGCATTCCCTTGTAGGAGCTGCTTCAGCTGCGATGGCGGACAAGGTCCGCCCCATAAGCAACAGCATCGCGCGCGGTACATCGCCGCCGCCCAGCTGGGTGAAGGTGATGAACCAGTCGGCGCAAGGCACCAGCAACACCAGCAGCACCCCTACGCGCAGCACCGGGTCATCCGGCAACCAGTGCAACAGGCCCCAGACCAGCAGCGGCACCAGCAGGAAGTTGCCGACCAGCAAGGCGCTGATGAAGCGTCTGTCGGCGCAGGCCTCACGCAGGTGCAGCAGCGGCACCTGCACGAAGGTCGCATAGAGCAACAGCAGCAGTGTCGGCCACAGCATGGCTTGGGTCGGGGCGAGGCCTGGTAGCAGGCAGCCGAGCAGCAGCCCGGCGCTGATGGCCGTCAGGTAAACCCAGACTTGACGACGTTCCAGTGTCAGACGATCCAATGCGGTGGTTCCGTAGGTTCAGGCGATCGCGTGCAACCAGAGGTCGGTCAGGCACCAGCGGTTTGGCCGTGCCAGCATAGACGGACTCTTGCGCTAGATCATCGCGGTTGAAGAGAGGGCCGGCGCAGCCCCGGGCGCCTATTCGACAGCCGAGTCCGCCTGCTGGCGCTGGATTTCCTTGCGCTTCATGCTGAGGTACTGGTCGCGTTCGAGTTCGTGCAACTGCGCCGGGTACTGTTCGACAGCGGTTTGCCAATGATCCAGACGCTTCTCGAACTGCTCCGCTGGCGGCGCCGACAACGCACTCAAGTAGGCCTCGATCGCCAGGTAGTAACGCATGGTGTTGCGCTCGATCACGCCGCGCATGCCATCGATGTAGACGGGCTGACCCTCGGCGTTGCGGGCGACGATGCTGAAACCCACTTTGTCCCGTCCCAGGGTCGTCAGGTAGCCCTGTGTGGCCACGCGGGCCGCTACGCCGTAAGCATAGGAGTAGGACAGGTGCAGGAAGCTGCGCCGGTCATCGAGGGCCACCACTTCGAGCTTGATGCGGTAGCGGCTGGTGCCCAGCGGCCCCTCCTTGGCATCCAGCCGCACCTGAAGGAAGTCGGGTGTCGCCGATGCGACCCGGTAGGCAAACTCGAACAGGTAGGCATCGGCCAGTGTCTGCTCGAACTTGCGGCCGATATTCAGGCGCAGAACATCACCCTCCGGACTCGATGCAACGCGGCAGCTTTTCACATTCAGGTGCAGGATGAGGATATCGCACCAGTACGCGCTGCCTTGCAATGCCGTACCGCCCAAGGCGTAGGGCTGCTCGATCACCGCGTAGATATCGCCTTGCAACGCGTCTTCTGTTTGCCGGGATTCGAGATGCAACGGGCGTTGGAACGGGTTGTCGCCGAGCTGTTCAGTCAGTGCGGCATGCCGGGCCTTGAGCGCCTCGGCGTCCTCTGCGTAGGCCGGCGCCGCGAGTAGCAGGGCCACCAGCATGGCCGCGCCAAGCCACTGCAAACAGCCTGCGCCGGCTGGCAGCAAACGCCTCACAGCCAGTACTCCCACAGGCGTCCGAGCAATTCCTTGACCCGCGCGTCGAGGGGACGACGGCGCCATTGTTCCAGGCTGATCTGCTCCGATTTCTCCAGGTCGGCGACAAAGGCCGCGCGCATCTTGTCGCCGAAATCCGTGCCGAGCACCACCGCATTGACCTCCTGGTTGTGCAGAAAACTGCGCCAGTCGAGGTTGGTCGAGCCGACGGTCGACCAGACTCCGTCGATCACCGCGGTCTTCACATGCAGCAAGGCATCGCGGCGCTGGTGCAGCTTGACTCCGGCCTTCAGCAACTCGCTGTAGTAGGCGCGGCCGGCATGCAAGACCAGCCAGGAATCGCTGCTGCTGGGCAGGATCAGCTGCACGTCGACGCCGCGCGCCGCCGCCTGCTTGAGGGCCGCGAGCAGCTGCGGGTCGGGCACGAAGTAGGCGTTGGTCAGCCAGATCTCGCTTTGTGCGCTGCGCAGTGCCGAGATCAGGGTGACGTAGATCAGGCTGTAGGGATCGTCCGGCGAGCTGCCGACGGCGCGTACCACATCGTTACCCGGGTGTTGGCTGGTCGGGAAGTAATCGCGTGGTATGAGGGCGTTGCCTTGCTGTTTTTCCCAGGTCTCGATGAACAGCTTTTGCAGCTCGCCGACCACCGGGCCTTCGAGCTGCAGGTGGGTGTCGCGCCAGGGTAGCGCTGCGCCGGGACGTTCGCCCGACTGCTGGCTGAAGGAGCCGCCGGAATAGACGCTGCTGATGTTGACGCCGCCGAGGAAGGCGACGCGCCCATCGATGATCAGCAGCTTGCGGTGGTCGCGCTGGTTCACCGTCCAGCCGGCCTTGGCGGTCAGCGGGTTGACCGGGTTGAACTCCAGCACCTGGATACCGACCGCGCTGAGGCGGGTGAAGAACTGGGTCGGTGTGCCGAGGGTGCCGACGCTGTCGCGGATCAGGTTGACCTGCACACCGGCCAGTTGCTTGGCGATCAACGCATCGGCGAAGCGCTGGCCGACTTCGTCATCGTCGAGAATGTAGGTTTCCAGGTTGATGTGGTCCTGTGCGGTGTCGATCGCATCGATCATCGCCTGATAGGTGTCGGGGCCGTCCTGCAGCAGTTCGACCTTGTTGCTGGTAGTCAGGGGGCTGCCGACGATGGCTTCTTCGACTGCCAGGTGCAGGTCGAAGATATTGGTCTCGGCGCCGCGCGCCTGCAGCCGATCGAGAATGGCCTTGCTGCGCGTGGCCGAGAGTGGTCCGTGGGGCCCGTCGAGCTGCACCGGCGCTGCATCGGGGCGCGCCATATCGGGCGTGAGGGTCGGCAATGAACTGCAGACGCTCAGCGCCAGGCAGAGGATCACCACGATACCCAGCTTCCAGCAATAGGCTGCTTGCATTGGCCATCCTCCCGGGGAGGTATATCGCGCCGCAGCCGGCTGGCTGTCGAAGCGATACATTCCTGAATGTACACGCAAAAGGATAGTCGCTACGCCGCATTCAGTAGGCAGACCAGTGGTCGGTGCTCGCTATGTTCGATAACGCACTGAACTGAGCGCGCTATCCGTTCAAGCTGCCCGGGTGCCGTGTCGAGAAAGGTTGATCGAAGTCGTTCAACGCGGATCGGCATGGTTCGCCGCAGTGTGCTTGAACCATTCAAGGAGAACGCCATGAGCTTGGGAACGATTCTGTTGATCGTGTTGATACTGATGCTGGTGGGTGCTTTACCCGCGTGGCCACATAGCCGGAGCTGGGGCTATGGCCCCACTGGCGGGTTGGGCCTGGTGTTGGTCATCGTGCTGGTCCTGCTGCTGATGGGCCGGTTGTGAAAAATGCCGCCTGCTCGTCACTGCATTGATGGGTACGTTCGATGCTGGCGAGTGCTTCAGCTCGCTCCTGCTGTTTCGGCCGCTATGTTCGCTAGCGAACAGATAGCATGCCGAATATGCATATGCTGTCAGCGAGGGGGCAGTTATGCCTCGATTTATTGAGTTCGATATGCATGAGATGCACGCTACAGCCCAGCAAAATCATCTTTTGGCGGCCTTGCCTGCGGATATTCAAAAGCGCCTGCTGCCCAAGCTGGAACTGATGCAACTGCCCCTGGGTAAGGTTTTGTATGAGTCGGGCGACGCCTTGCGCCACGTTTATTTTCCGATCGATTCCATCGTCTCGTTGCTCTACGTGATGGAGAACGGCGCTTCGGCGGAAATTTCCGTGGTCGGTAACGATGGGTTGATTGGCGTCGCCGTGTTCATGGGCGGCGAGAGCACCACCAATCGCGCCATCGTGCAAAGCGCCGGCTACGCTTATCGGCTGTCGGCGCGGCAGTTCATGGAAGAGGTCAACCACTACGGCGAGCTGTTGCACCTGATGCTGCGTTATACCCAGGCGCTGATCACGCAAATGGCGCAGACGGCGGTGTGTAACCGCCACCATTCGATTGACCAGCAACTGTGCCGCTGGTTGTTGCTGTCACTCGATCGCCTGCCAAGCAATGATCTGCTCATGACCCAGGAGCTGATCGCCAATATGTTGGGCGTGCGCCGCGAGGGCGTCACCGAGGCGGCTGGCAAGCTGCACAAGCTGGGCGTAATCGAATACAGCCGCGGGCGTATCAGGGTGCTCGACCGGCCTCGGCTCGAACAGATGAGTTGCGAGTGCTATGCGGTGGTCAAGACGGAGACGGATCGCCTGCTGCCCTTTGCGGTGCCAGCGGCTGCGCCGGATTAAAGCGCCGAGCGGCCCGACATCTTCGATGTCAATCAAGGTATTAGCGCCATCCGTACCATAGCGAACAGACAAGCCAGCGCCGCTCAATCAGACTGCCGAATCGGGACTGTTCGGCACCTTTCCTGTATCGCCTCCCGATTTACTCGTGCTGCAGGACGCTTGTTGAATGTCAGCAGCAATACGGGTTCCCGTGGTTAACCAGCTGCTTGAAAGTTTGCCGCACCAGGAGTCGGTACGAATCCTGGCGTGCTGCGAACCGGTCGATCTGGTGTTCGGCACCATCCTCGGTGAGTCGGAGCAAACCCTACGCCACCTGTACTTTCCGCTGACCGGGTTTATCTCGCTGGTGACCATGCTGCGTGACCATCAGCCGCTGGAAACGGGTCTGATCGGCAATGAAGGCATGCTCGGCGCGACCCTGGTACTGGGCGTGAACAGCTTGCCGATGCGCGCGGTGGTGCAGGGTAGCGGTACGGCATTACGGATCAGTGCGACAGATTTTCGCCGCGAGCTGCAGGAGTGTCCGGAGCTGCTGCGTCTACTCAATCGCTACCTGTATGTGCTGATGGCGCAGCTGTCGCAAACCGCTGCCTGCACCCACTTCCATGAAATCGAACCGCGCCTGGCACGCTGGTTGCTGATGACCCATGATCGTGCGCACGCCGATCACTTCTACCTTACCCACGAATACCTGGCCGACATGCTCGGGGTGCGCAGAAGTGGCGTCACCGTCGCCGCAGGGGCCTTGCAACTGCGCGGCCTGATTCACTACACCCGTGGCGAGATCAGCATCCTCGACCGCAAAGGGCTGGAGGCCGCTTCCTGCGAGTGTTATGACGCCGCCATCGATGACTATGCGCAGTTGTTGAGTTAGGGCCGCGTGGTTGTCTGTACGTTGCATGGGTTCAGGCGGTGGCAACGTCACCGTCATGCAGATTCAAGCGTGCTGCCGTGGCGAGAACTCAGGACCTGATTTATAGGTCGTTGGACAGATGCCCGTTTGCAGCAGGGCTGCGAATTGTTCCACCTCCAGCGGCCGGCTGAAAAAGTAGCCTTGGCCTTCCTCGCATAACTGTTCCTGCAGAAATGCCAGTTGCGATTGTTGTTCCACCCCTTCGGCGATCACCCGGTGATTGAGGCTGGAGCCCATGGCGATCATCGCGCGAACAATGATGCCGGTGCCATCCGCGCTGCCGATTTCCTGGACAAACGACCGATCGATTTTGAGTGTGTCAAGCGGAAATCGATTCAGGTAACTCAGGCTGGAAAAACCGGTGCCAAAGCCGTCTACCGCCAGTTGTATGCCCAAGTCCTTGAGCTGGTTAAGGATCTCGATACTGGCCTTGGCATCGCGCATCAACACGCTCTCGGCCACTTCCAGTTGCAGGATGCCGGGCGCCAATCCTCTGTCGCTCAAGATGGCGCGAACCCCCGCGATGAAGTCCCGGTGGCGAAACTCCCGGGCCGAGATGTTGACTGCAACCGTGGTGGGTTCTGCACTGGCGTTTTGCCAGCGCTTTGCCTGGGCGCATGCTTCGCGCATCACCCAGCGACCAATCGGCACGATCAGCCCGCAATCCTCTGCAATCGAGATAAAGCGAGCGGGTGCTACCAGGCCCCATTGCGGATGCTGCCAGCGCAACAGTGCCTCGGCACCGGTAATGGCGCCGCTGCGCAGATTGATTCTTGGCTGGTAATGCAGGACGAATTGCTGTCGCTCCAGCGCATGGTGCAAATGGCATTCGATGAGTTGCCGCTCGACCGCCCGCACATTCATGTCCTGGGTGAAGAACTGGTAGTTGTTGCGCCCCCTGTCCTTGGCCTGGTACATCGCGGTGTCGGCATTCTTGATCAGGGTTTCCGCGTCCCGACCATCGGCCGGGTAGCTGCTGATGCCGATGCTGGTGGTGATATGCAGCTCATGCTGATCAATGGCATGGGGTCTGGCCAGCGCGGCGAGGATTTTTTCCGCGGTCAGGGCCGAGTCCTGTGCGTCATGCGCTTCGGAAAGCAGTACCACGAACTCGTCGCCGCCCTGGCGGCTCACCGTGTCGGAATTGCGCACGCTCGCGCACAAACAGCGCGTGACCGATTGCAGCAATTGGTCGCCAACGGCATGGCCGAGCGAATCATTGATGTGCTTGAAGTTGTCCAGATCGAGAAACAGTACGGCCAGCGTCGTACCCTGGCGCTCGGCCAGGCTGATCGCCTGAGCGATACGGTCGTTGAGCAGTACGCGGTTGGGCAGGTTGGTCAAGAAGTCGTGTTGCGCCAGGTGGGCCATCTTCATGGTCATCGCCTGGGCGGCAGTGGTGTCGTGAAACACGATCACAGCGCCCTTGATCTGCCCGCTGGAGTCATGAATCGGCGCGGCGGAGTCTTCGATCGCCGCCTCGCTGCCGTTGCGTTTGACCAGTATCGCGCCCGCCGCCAAGAACTTCGCCTGGTTGTGCAACAGTACCGACTCGATCGGGTTGGCCAGCGGCTCGCGGGTAGCGCCGCTGATGATCTGCATCACCTCGGCGATGGGGCGACCGCGGGCGTCTTCGCGCGACCAACCGGTGAGCGTCTCTGCCGCCATATTCAGGTAGTCGACATTGCCCGCCATATCGGTGCCGATAACCGCGTCACTGATCGAGTTGAGGGTGATTTCGGCCCGGGCCTTTTCCAGGAAAACGTTTTCCTCAACCGCCTTGCGCTGAATGATGTTGCGCAGTGATTGGGGCACCAGATAACTGTCAAAATGTCCTTTGGACAGATAGCCCTGCGCGCCACGCTCTACGGCTTCGATGGCTAGTTCTTCGTCATGGACTTCACTGAGCGTCATGATCGGGATCTGTGGGACGCAGGCGAACAACTGGTCGAAGGTCTCGATGCCTTGACTGTCGGGTAGCGACAGGTCGGTCAGGATCGCATCGATGCAGCCGGTCTGCAGGCTCGCCAGGGCATCGGCCAGGCTTTGCTGCCATTCGAGGATGAATGGGCCGTCTTTGGCCTTGTTCAGAACGTTCTGCAGAATCGCGGCATCTTCGGCATCAGCGGTGATGATCAGTATTCGATTGGCCATGTCGCACATCCACTCTTTTTGAACAACGCATAAGGCCAGACCAAATGGCTGCCCGCATCCTGCAAAACCAGGGCCTGCGGGCTGTCACCGAGTTAAAACTTGAAGCCCTCCCGATTGACGCTGTTGGCTTCATCTCGGGTTTGCACACGGCCAAGGACTGGAGCCCGCTGCTCGGGATTATCTGCGCCGCCACTCAGCCAACCGCTGTTAACGCGGTTGCCCGGCGGACGAGAGTCGAGCGCTTTATAGGAGGGCGGAAAAGCCGATTGGTTCAGATTACCGTCCCAGCTGCCGCGCCGCGCGCGTTCGGCGAAATACGCCGGCGTGTCAGCGCTGCCAGGTGGTTTCGGCAATGGCGTTTGGCTGCGCACCACGATCTGGTTGTCCACTTCGGCCACACCCTCGACGCCTAGCGCTATGAGCCTGGCCAGGTCCTTGCTAAGCTGTCCTTCGACCTTGCCGGTGAGCGTGGCTTTACCGTTGAGCACGGTCACTTCGAGGTTGTTGGCGCGCAGGTATTGGCTTTGCGCATAGGCCCGCCAGACTTGGGTTTCCTGCTGGACATCGCTGAACGATCCGTCTGCGCTGACTGCGCTGCTCATGGCAACTACGGCAATAGCGAAACCCGATGTGAATGCCAATGTGCGCGGATTGGAAGGCATGCTGTTCTCCACAGTTAGTCGGCATCGAAGCTCGATGCAGCGGGGGCAGGATCGTTGCTCGCGGAACCCATGATCCCCACAGGTGTTCTGCGGTTAGGGAAACGCATTGACTGATGCGACTTGGAAAGAATGAGATAGAACGAAAATGGCGTCCGTTCGCTAGCGCACCCATGTGGGCAGTAAACGAGAAAATCCAGCAGTGCGTGCTGCGTTCGTTGTCAAGCATTTGATGGTGCTGGCGGGATGGGCTTAAGCGGGGCAGCGGACAGACAAGTCCCGGACCTCGCGGCAGACTGGGTTACCATCGAGCTGCAGTCGCCCGGCAGGGCTTGTCGTCATTAGCCGGCGAGCACTGCGCCTGCTGCGGCCTGACGAGCAAACGCCACCAACTGTCAACGCTCTCGCCGGAGGCCGACCCCAGGTCTTGTGTGCGCTCTGCTACTCGCCAAGGATTAGCCGCCATGCTCAACCAACAGACTCCGCTCAACCCCGCGCCACTTTCGCCCGAGCAGCTGCGCAAGCTCAACGCCTACTGGGCCGCGAGCAATTACCTGGCGGTCGGGCAGATTTATCTATACGCCAATCCGCTGCTCAAGCAGCCGCTGACCCTAGACCATGTAAAGCCGCGCTTGCTCGGTCATTGGGGCACCACGCCGGGCTTGAACTTCATCTATGTGCACCTCAATCGGCTGATCAAGCAGCACCAGTTGAACGTGCTGTATGTCGCCGGGCCCGGGCACGGTGGCCCGGCGCTGGTGGCCAATACCTACCTGGAAGGCAGCTACAGCGAGGTGTATCCGCACATCTCCCAGGACGAGCAGGGCATGCAGCGGCTGTTCAAGCAGTTCTCCTTCCCGGGTGGCGTTCCCAGCCATGTGGCCGCGGAAACCCCGGGTTCGCTGCACGAAGGCGGGGAGCTGGGTTATTCGCTGTCCCATGCCTTCGGTGCGGCCTTCGATAACCCGGATCTGCTGGTGGCCTGCGTGGTCGGCGATGGCGAGGCGGAAACCGGCGCGCTGGCGACCAGTTGGCATTCCAACAAGTTTCTCAACCCGGCGCAGGACGGTGCGGTGCTGCCGATTCTGCATTTGAACGGCTACAAGATCGCCAGCCCGGCCATCCTCGCGCGGATCCCGCATGACGAGCTGCATGCGCTGTTCTACGGCTACGGCTATGCGCCGTATTTCGTCGAGGGCGACGATCCCGCGAGCATGCACCAGTTGATGGCGGCCACCCTGGACGCCGCCCTGGCCGACATCCAGCGTATCCAGCATGAGGCGCGGGTCAATGGCGTTACTACGCGGCCACGCTGGCCGATGATCATCCTGCGTTCGCCGAAAGGCTGGACCGGCCCGGCGCAGGTCGATGGTCAGAAGGTCGAAGGTACCTTTCGCGCGCACCAGGTGCCGATGGGCGAGATGAGCAAACCGGGGCATGTGCAGATTCTTGAGACCTGGATGCGCAGCTATCGCCCCGAAGAGTTATTCGACGAAAGCGGCAAGCTGCTGGCCGAACTGGCCGAGCTGGCGCCCCAGGGCAAGCTGCGCATGGGCGCCAACCCGCATGCCAATGGCGGTGGGTTATTGCGTGAGTTGCAGCTGCCGGACATGCGCGACTATGCCGTGGCGCTGGAGCGCCCCGGCGCGGTCAAGGCCGAGGCCACGCGGGTGATGGGGCGTTTCTTGCGCGACGTGATGCGGCTCAACCTGGCCAGTAACAACTTCCGCCTGTTCAGCCCCGACGAGAACAACTCCAACCGTTGGCAGGACGTGCTCGATGTCAGCCCGCGCACCTGGATGGCCGAGCAGTTCGACTACGACGACAAGCTTGCGCCTAGCGGGCGGGTGATGGAGATGCTCAGCGAGCACCAGTGCCAGGGCTGGCTGGAAGGCTATCTGTTGACTGGGCGCCACGGTTTTTTCTCCTGCTACGAAGCCTTTATCCATATCGTCGACTCGATGTTCAATCAGCACGCCAAATGGCTGAAGAGCGCCAACCAGATTGCCTGGAGGCAGCCGATTGCCTCGCTCAACTACCTGCTGTCGTCCCACGTCTGGCGCCAGGATCACAACGGCTCCAGCCACCAGGACCCGGGCTTCATCGACCATGTGCTGAACAAGAAGGCCGAGATCGTGCGGGTCTACCTGCCGGCCGATGCCAACTGCCTGCTGTCGGTCACCGACCACTGCCTGCGCAGCCGCAACTACATCAACGTGGTGGTCGCCGGCAAGCAGCCCGAGGCGCAATGGCTGGACATGGACGCTGCCATCGCCCATTGCCGCGCCGGCATCGGTGTGTGGTCGTGGGCCAGCAATGAACAGGGTAGTGAGCCTGATGTGGTGCTGGCCTGCGCCGGCGATGTGCCGACCCTGGAAGCGCTGGCGGCGGTGCAGTTGCTCTGGGAGCATTTCCCCGCGCTCAAGGTGCGGCTGATCAACGTGGTCGACCTGATGCGTCTGCAACCGGCCAGCGAACACCCGCATGGCTTGGCCGACGCCGACTTCGATGGGCTGTTCACCGTGGATAAGCCGGTCATCTTCGCCTATCACGGCTACCCGACGCTGATCCACCGCTTGACCTACCGCCGGCGCAATCACGCCAACCTGCATGTGCGCGGCTTCAATGAAGAGGGCACGACCACCACGCCGTTCGACATGGTGGTGCTCAACCAGCTGGACCGTTTCCACCTGTTTGCCGAGGTGGTCGCGCGCCTGCCGCAACTGGCTGGGCAGGCCGCGGCGGCCCGGCAATTTGTCGATGAAAAGCTGCTGGAGCATCGCCGGTACATCGAGGAACACGGCGAAGATCTGTCGGAGATTCGCCAGTGGCGCTGGCTGGGCAAGGCGGAGTGAGCGGCGGCGGGGCGGTCGGCGATTGTGCCGGCGCCTGTTAGGCTAGGGTCGTGTCAATCCTGAAATGTCGGATCACTGTAGGGTGGGTTAGCGGCGCCAACCTCCGAATGATCAGACACCGCCATCGTGGCGCGCCGCGTAACCCACCAGGCGATATGCCTGCGTTGCGCCGATGGTGGGTTACGGCGCAACGGATCTTGCTGGCTCATTGCTATCGATAGCATGCGCCTAACCCACCCTACAGGGGATCGCGGTACATGGGGAAGACCACGATTAACCGACATTTCAACGTTGCCGTGACACTAACAACCTGTACACGTTATTCAGGGAGAAAATTTTGAGTTCACGCATCCATCCATTGGCCGGCAAGCCGGCGCCTGCAGACATGCTGGTCGATATCGAACAACTGCTGGCCGCGTACTTCGACCTGCAGCCCGATCCCGCCGTGGCCGCCCAACGTGTGGCCTTCGGCACCTCGGGGCATCGCGGCAGTTCGCTGGCCTGCAGCTTCAACCAGTGGCATGTGCTCGCCATCAGTCAGGCGATCTGCGATTACCGTAACGCGCAGGGCATCGATGGCCCGCTGTTTATTGGCGCGGACAGCCATGCCCTGTCGCAACCGGCGTTCGATACGGCGCTGGAAGTGCTGGCCGCCAATGGCGTGCAGACGATGATTTCCGCCGGCGGCGAGTTCACCCCGACCCCGGCGATCTCCCACGCCATCCTGGTGCACAACCAGGGCCGTAGCACGGGCCTGGCCGACGGTATCGTGATCACCCCGTCGCACAACCCGCCGGACAGCGGCGGCTTTAAATACAACCCGTGCAATGGCGGCCCGGCCGACAGCGACATCACCAACTGGGTGCAGAACCGCGCCAATGCCTTGCTCGAAGACGGCCTCAAGCAGGTCAAGCGCATGCCGCTGGCCCAGGCGCGCCAGGCCGCCACCACCCATGCGCACGATTACCTGACGGCCTATGTCGACGACCTGGGCAGCGTGATCGATTTCGCGGTTATCCGCGCCGCCGGCCTGCGTATGGGCGTCGATCCGCTGGGCGGCGCGGGCGTGCATTACTGGTCGCGCATCGCCGAGCGGTACGGGCTCGATCTGCAGGTGGTCAGCCAGGTGATTGATCCGCAGTTCGCCTTCATGAGCCTGGATTGGGACGGCCAGATCCGCATGGACCCTTCATCCAGCCATGCCATGCAACGGCTGATCGGCCTTAAAGATGGCTACGACATCGCCTTTGCCTGCGACACCGATTACGACCGCCACGGTATAGTCGCGCCCAGTGTCGGCTTGCTGCCGGCCAACCACTTTCTCAGCGTGGCCATCGATTACCTGTTCCAGCATCGCCCGCAGTGGAGCGCCAGCGCGGCGGTGGGCAAGACCCTGGTCAGCAGCGCGATGATCGATCGGGTCAGTGCCCGTCTGGGCCGGCCCATGCAGGAAGTGCCGGTCGGCTTCAAGTGGTTTGCCGACGGCCTGTTCGATGGCTCCCTGGGCTTTGCCGGTGAGGAAAGCGCCGGCGCCACCTTCCTGCGCCGCGACGGCAGGGTCTGGACCACCGACAAGGACGGCATGGCGCTGGCCTTGCTGGCGGCGGAAATAACCGCCAGCTGCGGTCGCGACCCCGGTGAGCTGTATCGCGGCCTGAGCGAGGAATTCGGCGCGATAGTGGCCGACCGTATCGATGCGCCGGCCTCCCCGGTGCAGAAAAAGGCCCTCAGCCAACTCTCGCCTGAGCAGGTGCGCAGCACCCAGCTGGCCGGCGACAGGATCACCCGGGTGCTCGACAAGGCGCCGGGCAACGGCGCGGCGATTGGCGGGATCAAGGTGATCAGCGACGGCGGCTGGTTCGCCGCGCGACCCTCGGGTACCGAGGACATCTACAAGATCTACGCCGAGAGCTACCGCGACCAGGCGCACCTGCAGCGGATTCTTGGCGAGGCGCAGCAGATCGTCGATGTGGCGCTGAGCAAGGATTGAGCGCTTGCTGGCGCGACCGCAGATAGTGGGGCGCGCCAGCGCTCAAGCAGGTAAAAACTGCAGGCTGACGGCAAAACCGTCGGGTTGACCGGGTGCCGGCGAAGCAAACTGCAGGCTGGCACCCACCCCCTGGGCGATAGTCTGGGTAATCGCCAGGCCAAGTCCCGATCCTTCGGCCTGGCTGTTGCCGCGCACGAAGCGGCCACTCAGTTGCGCCAGCAGTGCCGGGGGAACCACCGGGCCTGGATTCACCACCCGTAGCAGGGCTGTGCTGGACAGACTCACCTCGATAGCCTGACCGCTTGCGCCATGTTTCATGGCGTTCTCGATCAGGTTGCGCAGCAGAATGGCAAAGGCATCCGGATCGATTGTCACAAGCACCGCCGGCGTGCTCGGCAACTGCAGGTGCAGACGCACACCGGCCGTGCGGCGCAGGTCATCGACAACGTGCGCGAGCAGCGGCACTAGATCTTGCGGCGTCTCGGACAGCAGGCCGCCGCCTTCGGCCTTGGCCAGCTGCATGAGTTTTTCCGAAAGCCGTGCCAGTTCGCGCAGTGACGCCTCGATCTGCGCCGCCCGCTCCTGCAGCGGGCCGTCCGGGGCTTCACGGCGCAGGCGCTGGACTTGAGCCAGGGTCGCCGCCAGCGGAGTGCGCAATTCATGGGCACTGTTGGCGGTAAAGCTACGCTCGGCATCCAGTGCTCGGCGCAGTCGCTCCATCAGGTGGTTGACGGCATCCGCCAGCGGATTGATCTCGGCGGGTAACTGCGCCGCTTTGATCGGGGATAGATCACCGGCCCCGCGGGTCTCGATGGCATGCCGATAGGCCAGCACAGTGCGCAAGCTCAGACGCACCCATAGCCAGGTGCCGAGCAGACTGAGCGGAATCAACAGCAGCAACGGCAGCAGCAGCGACAAGGATGTTTCCCTGGCCGCTTCGCGGCGATGCGCCAGCGGCTCGGCGACCTCGATGAATACGGTTCCGCGCAGCGCGCTGGCGGCATAAAGGCGGTGCGTGGCGCTAGTGGAAAAGCCCTCGAGCGGCTGCGCATTGAAGATTGCCGGGTCGGCATCATGGGACTGCAGCAGGGTATTGCCGTGGTTATCGCGCACCAGATAAGTCAGGTACTCCTTGTGCGCTTGCAGCGAGGCAATATGCTGCAACGCGCGGGGTTCCTCGCGGTTGACAATCTCGAGTACAGCCAGAGGCAGAATCCGCTGCGCGGTTTCTTCCAGGGCACTGTCGAAGGCTTCAGCCAACTCATGCTGTACGACCATTCCGGCGATTGCCGTGGCGATCAGCCAGAGTACGCTAATGCCCAGGGTCAGACCCAGGCCCAGGCGTTTTTGCAAACTGGCGGCAGGCTTCATTTCGAGCCCAGCCGATAGCCCATGCCACGCACGTTTTCGATCAGCTCGCGGCCCAGTTTCTTGCGCAGGCGGCTGATGTACACCTCGATGGTATTGCTCTCGATTTCGGCGCCGAATTCGTACAGGCGTTCTTCAAGCTGCGATCTCGACAGCAGGGCGCCGGGACGCTGGATAAAGGCTTCAAGCAATGCCCACTCGCGCGCGGTCAGAGCCACGCCAATGCCGGCGCGCGCAATGCTGCGGGCAGCCAGGTCGATCTGCAGTTCACCCAGCTGGATCTGCGGGTTGGGATTGCCACTGTAGCGGCGCGCCACTGCGGCGACCCGTGCGGACAGTTCGAACAGGTCGAAGGGTTTGACCAGGTAATCGTCAGCCCCGGCATTCAAGCCGGCAATCCGGTCGGAGATCTGATCCCGGGCCGTGAGAATGATCACCGGGGTGGCATCGCCAGCGCTGCGGCGTTGGCGCAGAAAGTCCAGGCCACGTCCGTCTGGCAGCATCAAGTCGAGCAAGATCAGGTCATAAGCGGTCGTGTGTACGCTCGCATCGGCATGCGCGAGGCGTTGCACCCAATCCACCGCATGGCCGTCATCGGCAATCTGTTCGCGCACAGCTTCGCCCAGACCCGCCGAATCCTCGATCAGCAATACCCGCATATCCACACCTCTTGTGCCCAGTTGCTGGCCTGCAGATTAACGGTTGTACCTGACGACAACCTGAAGGGTGGCCCTTCAGGTTGCCGTCAGGAAGTCGCGCTAGGGTATGCCACACATGCCCAGGCAGGAGGAAACATCATGAACTCTGCGTTTTATGTCAGTGCCGCGCTACTCGGTACGCTGGTGAGCGGCAACGTTCTGGCCAGCGACGATTGTGTGGACCCGGTAGCCGACTGGCAACCGCGCGAAGTACTGCGTCAGCAGGTTGCGCAGTACGGCTGGAGCGTGCAACGGATCAAGGTCGACGACGGTTGTTACGAGGTCCGTGGGGTCGATCGCTGGGGTAACAGGTTCGAGGCCAAATTCGCCCCTGCCTCGTTGTCGATTCGCACCCTGGAAATTGACTTCAGGCCCGACGGCGATGCCTCCGAATACCTGAAGTAAATCCTGTGGCCACCCTGCACCACGGGCGTCATTCAGCGTGCTGTCAGCTCTCGGCGCTAGGGTACGGGCCATAACCATTGAACCGGAGATCCACGATGAAGCCCTATGCCGTGAAAAAGATTGCTGCCGCCGTTTGTCTGGCTGGCGCCATTGCGCTGCCAGGCTTTGCCCAGGCCCGCGAAGTGACCTTGACCACCGAGCTGAAGAGCTATCGAGGTGACGATGCCTACCTGGCGTTTTACCTCACCGATGGCAATGGCCAGTACCAGAGCACGCTCTGGGTCGCCGGCAAGAAGGCCAAGTATTACAAACACCTGCGCGATTGGGCGCGTGGCAGCGGCTTGAATTCCAGCGAATTCGACGGCGTCACCGGTGCCAGCGTTGGCAGTGGGCAGACCCTGACAGTGACGGTTGAGCTGGCCGATGCGCTGATCGATGCCGGTTATGAAATACGCGTGGACACTGCGGTCGAGGACAAACGCGATAACCGCGCCGAGGTAAAGGTACCGCTGACCAGCCAAGGCGCCGGCAAGCCAACCAGCGGCAGCGGCTATATCGACTCCTTCAGCTACGACCTGTAAGGCCAACCAGAGGAGGTACACCATGCTCCGCCAGCTTCATTCACTGCCCGGTCTGCTGGCCGCCCTGCTGGTCATGTTGCTGGCGCTCAGTGGCGCAGTGCTGTCGGTCACCCCGGCGCTGGAACGGCTCGATGCCAGCGTGCCTGCCACCGGTCAGATCAGCGTCGCCGAGTTGGCAGGGCGGGTGGCGCAGCACTACCCGGGAGCCGAGCAGCTGCAGCGCAGCCCCTCCGGCACGCTCATCGTTTATTACAGCGAGAACGGCCAGGCCGGTGCCGCACGCATTGACCCGCGCACCGGGCAAGGTATTGGCGCCTATGCGCCGGCGGATTTTTTGCCCTGGGTGCAAGAGCTGCATCGCTCGTTGTTGCTCGATACTCCGGGGCGTGCGGTCTCGGGTGTTGCCGCGCTGCTGATGCTGCTGCTGTCGATCACCGGAGCCGCCATGCTGGCCAAACGTCTAGGCGGCTGGCGTCAGTTGCTGCATCCATTACGTGGCGGCTTCAGCCAGCGCTGGCATGCCGAAGTGGGTCGCCTGGTGGTGTTGGGCCTGCTGCTGTCTGCGCTGAGCGGGATCTATATGTCGGCGGCGACCTTTGGCCTGATTGCCGATGGCATGCAGCGTGAGCCCGAGTTTCCGCAAGCAGTGGACCCTGGTCCGGCGGCTTCGGTGGCAAGCCTGGCGGCGCTGCGGGCTACCGACTTGAATGACCTGCGCGAACTGGTGTACCCCAATCCCAGCGACCCCGGCGATGTCTATTCGCTGCGTACCGCCCAGGGCGATGGCTATGTCGATCAGGCCAGTGGTGCGCTGCTGTCCTATCAGGCGCATGGCGCCGCGCGTCGCACCTATGAGTTGATCTACCAGTTGCACACCGGGGAAGGTTTCTGGTGGCTCGGTCTGCTGCTGGGCGTATGCGCGCTGGGCGTGCCCCTGATGAGCGTCACTGGCGCACGGCTCTGGTGGCTACGCCGCCAGGCCATGCCGCGGCTGGCCAATAACAGCGCCGCGCAATTGGCCGATACGGTGATTCTGGTCGGCAGTGAAAGCAACAGCACCTGGGGTTTTGCGAACACCCTGCACGACGCCCTGCACCAGGCTGGTTTGCGCGTGCACACGGCGGCAATGAACCAGCTGGCGAGCGAATACCGCCACGCGCAGCGCCTGTTCATCCTCACGGCCACCTATGGCGATGGCGATGCGCCGGCTTCGGCCCGGCAATTTATGGCGCGGCTGGCCAAGACCAGGGTTCGGCCTGGGGCAGGTTTCGCCGTGCTGGGCTTTGGCGATCGGCAGTTCCCGCAGTTCTGTGAGTTTGCCAAGGCGGCCGATACGGCTCTGCTTGAGCGGGGCTGGTCGCGCTTGCTGGCGCTAGAGACCATCGATCGGCAATCCACCCAGGAGTTTGCCCGCTGGGGTCATACCGTCGGCCAGTTGCTCGGTCAGGAGCTGGCTCTGGTGCACACGGCCGCGCGTCCGCGTTGCCAGTCCTGGCAACTGGTGGAACGGGTCGAGTATGGCGAGCAGGTGCAAGCGCCTACCAGCGTGTTGCGCTTCAAGGCGGCAGCGCCGGCGGGTAAGGTCGGCTGGCTGAAGCGCAGGCTCGGGGCTGATGCCGTGGGCCATTTCGAGGCCGGCGATCTGCTTGGCGTCGTGCCGCCGGGCAGTCCTGTGCCGCGCTTTTATTCGCTGGCCAGTGGCTCGCGTGACGGGGTGCTGGAAATCTGTGTGCGCAAGCACCCCAATGGTCTGTGTTCCGGGTTTCTGCATGACATGCCGCTCGGCGCCAGGATGGACGCCTTTATTCAGCCCAACCCGGATTTCCGTCCGGCGTCGGGTAAAGCTCCGGTGATCCTGATCGGCGCGGGCACGGGGATCGGTCCCTTGGCCGGCTTTATCCGCAACAACCGCGCCAGGCATCCGATGCACCTGTACTGGGGCGGGCGCAATCCGGCTTCCGATTTTCTCTATGAGCCAGAACTCAACAGCTACCTGGCGGATCGTCGCTTGACCCGGTTGAATGCGGCTTTTTCGCGGGTCAATGACTGCAGTTATGTGCAGGACCGGATCGTTGGCGATGCCTTGCAGATGCGCCGGCTGATTGAAAAAGGCGCGCAGATCCTGGTCTGTGGCAGCCGCGAGATGGCGAAGAACGTGATGCAGGCGCTGGATCAGGTGTTGCTGCCGCTCAACCTCAATGTGCTGACGCTCAAAGCGCAGGGACGTTACCGTGAAGATGTCTACTGATATTGCCGCGTTGCAGCGCTACAGCCTCAACGGTGCGACCATGGGCACGCGTTACAGCGCCGTATTCTTCGCCGCGCCGGGGCTGGATGAGCCCGCCATCGCTGCCAGTCTGTTCGCCGCCGTGGATCGGGTGGATCGGCAGATGTCCACCTGGAAAGCCGATTCGGATCTGAGCCGGCTTAACGCCATGCCCGAGCAGCAATGGCTGGACATCCCGAAAGAACTGCTCAGCGTGCTGGCGACGGCGTTGCGCATCGGCCGTCAGTCCAATGGTGCGTTCGATATCGGCGTAGGCGATCTGGTCAATGCCTGGGGTTTTGGCCCCGCCAGGCAAGCGCCGACCGATTTACCGGCACCGCGGCGGCGGCGGCAGTCGGTGGCAGAGCTGCTGGAGATCGATCAACTACACCGCCGGGTGCGCAAGCGCGCAGCGGTCACGCTGGACCTGTCAGGCATCGCCAAAGGCTTTGGTGTCGACCAACTGGCCAGCTGTCTCGAGGGCTGGCGAATCAGCCGTTATCTGGTCGGGATCGATGGCGAAATGCGCGCCTGCGGCCTGAAAGCCGATGGACAACCCTGGGCGATTGCCGTCGAGAAGCCGGTGCGAGGTGTACGCGAGGTCATGGGCGTGATGGCACTCAGCGATGTCGCCATCGCCACCTCGGGTGATTACCGGCACTGGGTCGAGATTGCCGATCAGCACTATGCCCACAGCATGCATCCCGCGTTGGGCGCGCCTGTCTGCAACAAGCTGGCGGCGGTAACGGTGCTGGCATCCAGCTGCATGCTCGCCGATGCCTGGGCGACGGCATTGCTGGTGCTGGGGGAAGTGGCCGGGCCTGAACTGGCGCGGGCGCGCGGCATGGATGCGCTGTTTGTCGTGCGCGCTGGTGAAGGCTTTCGCCAGCTATCCATTGTCGCCGGACAACTGCAGACGTAACCCCGGCGGCTATAGCCGGCCGGCCCTCAGTTCTCGGTGAGGGTCAGCAGAATGTCGGCGTACCAGGGGCAGAAAGCTACAGAGGCGGCTGCGGTGAGCAGCAAGGGTTCGATCATCATGCTGTCCTTGGATTATCCCGGTTGGCCCGCAGCCGCGCAGCGTCCGGAGGACTCTGAGTGGCGGCGGGTTACTGCTACAGGGTGATCAGCAAACTGTGGCTCTGCCCGTCCAGGGGCACGCGTACGCCACCCTCGGCCTGGCTGATGGGTACACCGTCGAGCTGCGCCTGGGCGATGCCGCGACAACGGCGCGCGGGGTTGTCCACCTCGATCCGGTACTGGCTGGCCCCCAGGGTGACCGTGACTGAAAACGCCGGCCAGGCCGCGCTGATGCAGGGGGCGACGATCAGCCAGGCGCCTTCGCGGCGAATGCCGAGAATACCCTCGACCCCGGCGCGGTACATCCAGCCGGCCGCGCCGGTGTACCAGGTCCAGCCGCCCCGGCCAGTATGCGGGGCGACGCCATAGACATCGGCCGCCACCACGTAGGGCTCGACCTTGTAGCGTTGGCTCTCTTCTGGTGTGCGCGCATGGTTGATCGGGTTGAGCAGGGCGAACAGCGCGCAGGCCTGGTCACCGGCGCCCAGCTTGGCATGGGCGAGGATGACCCACATGGCGGCATGGCTGTACTGCCCGCCATTTTCCCGCAGGCCGGGTGGATAGCCCTTGATATAGCCAGGCTCGAGCGGCGTCTTGTCGAAGGGCGGGGTGAACAGCAGGGCGATACCTTCATCCTGACGGATCAGTTGCTGTTGCAGTGATTGCATGGCCATGGCTGCGCGCACGGGGTCGGCGCCGCCGGACAACACCGCCCAGGATTGGGCAATCGAGTCGATACGGCATTCGGCGCTGGTGTGCGAGCCGAGCCAGGTGCCGTCGTCGAAGGTTGCCCGGCGATACCATTGGCCATCCCAGGCCTCGCGCTCCAGCGCCGCGCGCAGCGCCAGGGCATGCTCGCGCCAGCGCTCTGCACGCTCGGCATCGCCGATGGTTGGCCGCGCCTCGGCCAGGGGTACGAACAGGTCGAGGGTGCTCAGCAGCAGCCAGCCGAGCCACACGCTTTCACCCTGGCCACCCTCGCCGACGCGGTTCATGCCGTCGTTCCAGTCGCCGCCGCCGATCAGTGGCAGGCCGAGTTTGCCAGTCAGTTGCAAACACTGCTCGAGACCACGGGCGCAGTGCTCGAACAGCGAAGCCTCTTCAGCCGCGACCATCGGCTGGAAGAAGGCATCGTGCTCATCGGGCTTCAACAGCGGCCCTTCGAGGAACGTCACCTGCTCGTCGAGAATCGCCGGGTCGTCGGCCACCGCGATATAGCTGGCGGTGGCGAAGGCCAGCCAGACGCGGTCATCCGAGATGTGCGTGCGCACCCCCTGGCCGGAATGCGGCAGCCACCAATGCTGCACGTCGCCCTCGACGAACTGCCGGCTGGCGGCGCGCAGGATATGGCTGCGTGTGGCCTCGGGCTGGGAAAAGGTCAGGGCCATGCCGTCCTGCAGCTGATCGCGGAAGCCGTAGGCGCCGCTGGCCTGGTAGAACGCCGAGCGCGCCCAGATGCGGCAGGCGAGCGTCTGATAGAGCAGCCAGCCGTTGAGCATGATGTCCATGGCGCGGTCGGGGGTCTGCACCTGGACTGCGCCGAGTGCGTTCTGCCAGTGGTCGGTAACCTCCTTGAGTACCGCGTCGAGATCGGCTGCCCGGTAACGTTCGACCAGCGCTGTGACGGCTTCGCTGGAGGCGCACTGGCCGATGAACGCGACCACTTCCACACACTCGCCCGGCGCCAGTTCGATGCTGCACTGCAGTGCGGCGCAGGGATCAAAGCCGGCGCCAGTGGTACCGGACAGGGGGCTGGTGCCGCGCAGTGCGGCGGGTGCCGCTGCGCTGCCATTACGGCCGAGAAACTCGCAGCGATCGCCCGTCCATGCGGATTGCCGCCCGCCGAGGTCGGCAAAGGCGACCCGCCCGGCAAAGGCGTTGCTCCAGGGATTGCGCGCCAGCAGCGCACCGCTGCCGGCATCGACCTGGGTGGTGATAAACGGCGCCGAGGCACCACGGGCGGTGCCCAGTACCCACTCGCTGTAAGCGGTGACGGAAAACCGGCGTGGTTGGGCCGAGAGGTTGCGCAGGGTCAGACGGGAAATCTTGATCGGATCGGCCAGCGCCACGTACTGCAGCAGTTCCAGGGCGATGCCGTCCACCTGATGCTCGAAGCGACTGTAGCCGTGGCCGTGGCGGGCAATGTACAGGCCGTCATCGCGGATCGGTTGCGCCGTGGCGCTGTACAGGGCCAGGCTGTCTTCGTCGCGCACATAGAAGGCTTCGCCGCAGGGATCGGTGACCGGGTCGTTGGACCAGGGGGTGAGCTGGTTTTCCCGGCTGTTTTCGGCCCAGGTGTAGCCGCTGCCTTGCGCCGAGGCCTGGAAGCCGAAGCCCGGGTTGGCGATCACGTTGATCCAGGGCGCCGGCGTGTTGCGGCCGGCCTGCAGCAGCGTCACGTATTCGCGGCCGTTGTCGGCGAAACCGCCCAGGCCGTTGAAAAACTCCAGATCCGTGGCGAGTTCGCTGGTCGTTGCCTGTACGGCCAGCACTTGCGCTGGTGCTGGCGCCGCCGGCAGCTGGCCGGGCACCGATGGCGACAGGTCAGGGGCGGTGCTGAGGTGGTTGACCAGTTGATTGGCAATGGGACCACGGCGGGCGATCAGCGCGACCCGTGCAATCGAACGCAACAAGGCGCGAGCTTCGACAGTCATCAGATCGGCGCGCAGCACATAGACCGAGCCTTGTGCCAGTTCGGCGCCGAAACGCTGACGCGATTGGCTGCGGCGCACCGCGGTCTCGATAGCTATTTGCAGGTCCTGCAGGTACGAGGAGGCGTGCTCATTGAGGATCACCAGATCGACGCCGAGGCGCTTCATTCGCCAGTATTCGTGGGCGCGCAACAATTGGCGCACCTGGGCGATTTCCTGGATGTCGTCGATGCGCAGCAGGACGATCGGCAGGTCGCCGGAAATCCCGTGGGGCCAGAGCCCGGCCTGCGCCCCGGCGCCACGCAGGATCGCCTTCGACGGCGCGCGGAAGCGTGGATCGGCGTACAGAATGGGCGCGGCCAGGCGCTGGAAGTCGGCCGCTTCCGCCGCCAGGATATCGAGGTGGCGCAGCTGCACCTGGGCCTGGGTCCAGGCCAGGGTCTTGGCGCGCTCGAACGCACTGCGGTCATGGTGTTTGTCGATCAGGTCGAGCAACTCTGTCCGCGAGGCGGCGACCAGGGTCCAGAAGGCGACGCGGGCGGCCTTGCCCGGAGCAATGCTGACCCGGTACTTGAGCGCGAAGATCGGGTCGAGCACGCTGCCAACCGTGTTCGACAGGGCCTGGCCATCGACGATCACCGCGGCGGCGGCGATGCTCGGGCGTTGGCCGATAAAGCGTGCACGGTCGGACTCGTACTGTGGATCGGCGACTATCTCGCCTTCGACCACGGCAAAGTGGGCCGCCCATACCTGCGCCTCAGCCTCAGCGCGTGGGCGGCGGGTGGCGAGCAGGGCGCCGAATTCGGCGAGATATTCGGTGACCACGAACAGCTTGGCGAATGCCGGGTGCGCGTTGTCGCTGGCGGGCGTGGTCAATACCACTTCGGCGTAGGAGGTCAGCTCGATTTCACGCTCCGAACGGCCGTTGTTGGCCAGGGAGACGCGTCGTACTTCGCCATCATCCTCGCCGGACACCAGTACCTCCATGGAGGTGGTCAAACGGCCATCGTGACGGATGAATTCGGCGTGATCCTCGGCGAACAACACTTCGTGGGAGTCCGCCGTGCTGCCAATCGGCTGGCCTCCGGCGGACCAGACCCTGCCGTCCTGGGTGTCGCGCAGGAAGATCAACGAGCCGCAGTCGTCACGGGTCGCGTCTTCGCGCCAGCGGGTGATGGCGATGTCGCGCCAACGGCTGTAACCGGCGCCCGCAGCGGTCAACATCACGGCATAACGGCCATTGGTCAGCAGATGGGTGATCGGCGGTGCAGCGGCCGCCGAGCCGGTCAGACGGCGTATGCTTTGCACGTCGCTGCCGGCCTCCGGCGCACGAATTTTCACTTCCTCGGCGCGTGGGTGGGCAACCGCCACGTCACGCGGCATGCGCTCCTGCAGCAGCAGTTCAGAGGCCTGGATCATTGGCTCGCGATGGAAGCGCTCGCGCATCTGCCCATCCTGCAAGGTGTTGGCGATGGCCACTATGGTCATGCCCTGATGGTGGGCCATGAAGTTGCGCACGATGGCCACGCGCTGGCCGTTGGGTAGACGGGTGGGCGTGAAGTCGAGGGCCTCATAGAAGCCGTAACGGCCAAGTGCGCCCATGTCGCTCAGGCGTTGGTAGTTCTGTTGCGCGCTTTGCGGGTCGATCATGGTTGCCAATCCCGTGGCATAGGGCGCAATCACCACGTTTTCGGCGAGGCCGCGCTTGAGCCCGAGGCCGGGCACGCCGAAGTTCGAATACTGGTAGGTGAACTCCATGTCGCGGGCGTTATAGGCAGACTCGGAAATGCCCCAGGGGATGTTCTGCTCCTGCCCATAGTCCTGCTGACGTCGCACCACTAGGCGGTTGGTCTGCTCGAGCAGGCTGCCGCTCGGCGCGCGCATGACCAGCGACGGCATCAGGTATTCGAACATCGAACCGGACCAGGAAATCAGTGCCGAGGCGTTGCCCAGCGGGGTCGCGGTGCGGCCGAGGCGGAACCAGTGGCGGGTGCTTACATCGCCCTTGGCGATGGCGAACAGGCTGGCGAGACGGGCTTCCGAGGCCAGCAGGTCATAGCAGCTCGGGTCGAGGCTGTTGTCGGCGAGGCCGTAGCCGATCGACAGCAGTTTGCGCTCGGGATCGAGCAGGAAGGCGAAGTCCATCGCCAGCGCCATCTCCCGCGCGGTACCGGCCAGTGCCTGCAGGCGCAACCGGAGGCCGGCGACCGCCGCGTCGGCCTGCTGCCGGTCACGCGCATGTTCGGCCAGGCTCAGGCCCAGTGCCTCGAGCCAGAACAGCAGATCGGTCAAGCCGTCCTCGCCGACGCTGGGGGCGATTTCCTCGGCCAGTTTGACGGCCTTTTCCGTCAGGCGTATGAGCGGTGCGGAGACTGTCTCCAGCGCTTGCGCGCCCTGTAACTGGGCGGCGATATCGTCGAACAGGGCGGCGAGTTGCTGGCCGCGCTCGCTGCTGGCGGACAAGGCGTCGATGGCGCTGCGGGCCAGGTGCAGGTTGTCCTGTATGCCTTGGCGTACCTGTGGGGCGAGCGGGGTAGCGAACCACTCTTCACAGGCATTGGCGAGCACGATCAGGTGGCCGGCGAGATTGCCGCTGTCGACCGATGACACATAGGCCGGTTCGAGCGCGCGCAGGTCCTGGGTGTCGTACCAGTTGAAGAAGTGGCCGTTGTGGCGCTGCAGGCCGAGCATGCAGGCGAGGGTGGTTTCCAGGCGTTCGACGGTTTGCAGGGTGCCGGCCCAGCCAAAGTCGCGGGCGGCAATGGTCGAGAGCAGATAGAGGCCCATGTTGGTCGGGGAGGTGCGATGAGCCACCACCGGCTGCGGATCTTCCTGGAAGTTGTCCGGTGGCAGCATGTTGTCCGCCGGGGTCACGAAGGTCTCGAAAAAGCGCCAGGTACGCCGAGCGGTGAGGCGCAAGTCGCGCGCGTGCGCTTCGCTCAGGGCGAGACTGCGGGCGACCCGTGGCGAGCGGCTGGCGCGCAAGGCAAGGGCCGGTGCGCCCAGCCAGAGCAGGGCGAAAGGCAGCACCACCGGCCAGGAACCGGGAGCGAAGCTCAGCGCGCCGGCCGTGACCAGCAGGCCAAGGAGGGTCGAGCCGGCCATGCCGCGATAGAACCCTTGCAGATTCAGGCGCGGGCTGATGGCCGACTGTGCCGCGGTGGTCCATTGCAGCAGGTTGCTGCGGGTGATTGCCAGCCGCACCAGGGTTGTGCCGATGGCATCGAGCATGCGCCAGGCGTTATCGGGCAGGAAGGCCAGGGACAGCAGGGTCTGCGCCGTGGCAAGTTTCAGGTCGGCGAGCAGCCTGCGCAGATGGTTGGCCAGGTGCACACCGCTGTGTTGTGGCAGCAAGGCAAAGAAGATTGGCAGGAAGGCCGGGATCGCCATACCTGCGAGGATCAGCAGGGTTGCGCTGATGGCGGCCGGCAGCGGCAGCAGCCAGCAGACTGCCAGGGCGAGCAAGGTCAGCGGGGCCAGCAGCGAGCGGCGCAGGTTGTCGAGCATCTTGAAGCGGCCGACCGAGGGAATCGCCACCTGACCGCTACGCGGCCCGAAGATCCAGGGCAGCAGTTGCCAGTCGCCACGGGTCCAGCGGTGCTGGCGTTTGCTCGCCACATCGTAGCGCGAGGGAAATTCTTCGACGACTTCGACATCCGAGGCGAGACCGGCACGGGCGAAAATGCCCTCGAACAAGTCATGGCTGAGCATCGAGTTTTCCGGCACCCGGCTGGCCAGGGCGGCCTCGAAGGCATCGATGTCGTAGATGCCCTTGCCGGTGTAGGAGCCTTCGCCGAACAGGTCCTGGTAGACGTCGGAAACCGCCGCCGCGTAAGGATCCATGCCGCCAGGGCTGGAAAACACCCGTTGATAGAACGAGCCTTCACGACCGATCGGCAAGGAGGGCGTGACCCGCGGTTGCAGAATCGCATAGCCGCTGGTGACGCGTTGCAAGCTGTCGCTGAAGCGCGGCCGATTCAGCGGGTGGCCCATCTTGCCAATCAGGCGCAGCGCCGCATCGCGTGGCAGCCGCGTATCGGCATCCAGGGTAATGACGTAGCGCACCTCCGTAGGCACCTGCTGGGTGCAACCAGGCAGGGGCATGTAGCTGGTGTCGTTGGCACCGCGCAGCAGTCGATTGAGTTCATGCAGCTTGCCGCGCTTGCGTTCCCAGCCCATCCATTTGTTTTCACTGGTATTGAACAACCGGCGGCGGTGCAGCAGCAGGAAGCGGCTGCCACCCGGAGCTGGCCCATAACGTTGGTTGAGCCGGTCGATGGCGGCGACTGCCACGGCCAGTAGCGGGGCATCGGCCGCGACCACTTGCTGATCGGCATCCAGCCCGTCGGTGAGCAGGGCGAAGGTCAGATCGCCACCGGCACCGGCAAGGTGATGGACTTCCAGGCGCTCGATTTGTTCGAGCAGATCGGCCTCGCTGGTCAGCAGGGTCGGCACCGCAACCAGGGTGCGCAGCGCTTGCGGCACTCCGTTGGTGAGTTCCAGACCGGGCAGGGTCATGGCGCCGAAGCTCCAGGTGACCGCGCGGTTGACCAGCGCCGTGGCCACTTCGGTGGCCGGGAGAAAGCCGAGTACGGCCAACAGCAGCAGCCAGCCAGTCGTTACGCCGGGCACCGACAACGTCCACAAGGCCAGCGCGAGCAAGGTCGTGGCCAGCAGCAGAATACTGCCGACATAGCCGGCCATGCCCATGCGGATCTTCAAGCGACTGAAGCGCAGGCGCATTGGCGGCTTGAAGCCGATGGCCTGTTCCAGCGCCTGACGCCCTTCGGCGATCAGGTGGTAGCCCGGGTCGCCGACTCGTTCGGCCTGTTCCCCTTGGCTGCTTTGCTCGGCGTACTGAGCCGCCTCCAGGGCCAGACCGGCAATTTGCAGTTCAGTGGCCGAGGAACCGCGTGCCAGCTGTTCGATCGCGCTGCGGTACAGGTTGCGCGTCGGGAAATCCATGCTGGCAAAGGTGCTGCCTGCGTCTAGACGCTCATCGACCAGGCTGACGCTCTCGAACAGCTCGGCCCAGTCGATATCGGAAATCAACCGCATGCTGGTGATGACGTTGCGCACACTGAGGTTGGACGCGCCCTGGCGCTGCTGCGAGCGCTGTACCACGTCATCGATCGAGGCCCCTTGCTGGCCGAGCTGTTCCTCCAGCCAGCCTAGCGCCGGGGTGGTCCTGGGATCCTGGTCGCGCAGGCATTTGGCCAGTTCTGCGGCGAAAGGCTCGGACATTAGCCCGGCATTGCGCATGGCGACCGCCACATCCAGGGCGCTGCACGAGGAACCTGCTGCCAGCAGGCGATTGGCCAAGGCATCGGCCTCGGCGCGCGCGGCACGGCCAGCGCTGATCTGGTCGGCCAGGCGCCGCAGGTTTTCGATCAGCACGATGCGCAAGGTGATGGCCACTGCCCATAGCTCGCCAATGGTCAGTGGCTGAACCCGCTGATAGGCGTTGATGAAGCGGCGCAGTGTGTCGGGGTCGAAGTGGCTGTCGGTATGGGCGACGAAGGCCCAGGCCAGGCCGAACACCCGTGGATAGCCGGCGAATGGACCGTGGCCCAGCTTCGCTAGTTGGCGATAGAAGCCCGGCGGCAAATCATCGCGAATCTCGCGGATCTGGGCTTCGACCAGGTGGTAATTGTCCAGCAGCCATTCTGCGGCTGGCACTACGCTGCGATTCTGCTCCAGCTCCGCGGCGCTGGCCCTGTAGGCGGCGAGCAATACCTTGGCATTGTCATCGAGCCGAATACGCAGCGACAGCACTGCCGGCGGATGCGCGGTCACCGACTGAACCGCAGCAAGACTGTGAGCGTATTGCTCCAGGCGCTCGACGCCAAATAGTTCCCGGCGTACCGGCGCAGTGTCGGTCCAGGGTGGTGAGAGGGGACGGCGGCCGATAATGGAGCGAATAAACGAGTTCATGGATGCCTTCCTGGCTAGCATTGAAGTGCAATAGGACTCGATCCGGCTGAGCCTATCGAAGGGGGCTGCGGCATGCTTTCGAAGGAACTTCAGAGGCCACTTTCAGGCTTCTGCCACTTCAGCGTACTGGCCTTGTGCAATGGCAGAACCCGCCATGGCGGGTCTCTAGGCCTGTGCCCGGTCAGTTGCGTCGATGAGGTGCGGAACCCGTCTAGCGTGGGCCTCTCATCAGGAAGGCTGCTGTCGCAGCATGGGTCCGAAGATACAACAAAGGCATGACTGTTGTCTGACCGCGAATTGCTCCGGTCTGCTCAGATTTGGCCTGGATTTCCGATAAACAGTATTGGCAAAGGGCCGCGTCGCGGTCGCGCTGGCCAGCAGCACGGCGATGCCACTGGCCAGGTTGAACAGGCCAAAGGCGCTGCCTTTGAGTTTGGCTGGCGTGGTGTCCGCCACCAGCGCTGCCAGAATGCCCTGGCTGAAGCCCATATGCAGACGCCACAGGGCGACGCCGAGCAGCACCGTGATGACCGAGCCGGCCCAGCGCCCAGATCGTGCGCGGGATGCCTTGGCCGGGTTTGCCTGCAAACCTTGGCATGTTGTTGCCTTCCGGGATGCTGATGCGTTGTGCTGACTGCCGTTCGCCGCCATTTTCAGTTTCGAACAAGGCGACGAGGTGCCTGTCGTGTCGGGTCAGGCCGTACTAGCCTATCCATAGACTTGGCCATGCCGGCAAGGGAGTGCTTTGAGTTGGTGAAAAGTCTCCCATCTGTTGCGAACGCCATGCGGCTGTCAGGTGAGTTCAATGTGTAAGGCACGATGAGATGGAGTACGCCAATGGCCAGTCATGACGATCGCGACATTTCCCTGGAAGACCTGTCGCTCGAACCTATCGCCGAGCAAGTCGACGAGGGGCTGAACAAGGGTCGAGCCACGTTCCAGATCGATACCCGCGGTGGCGGCGAACGGCGCAAGGTGCAGGATCGCCGCGGCGATATCCGCTTTCAGGAAGAACGCCGCAGTAACAAGGATCGCCGCGTCGGCAGCAATCCCTGGGCACCGGGCGTGGATATCTGATTTCAGCAGCAGGTGATTGTCGGTTTGGCACGCGAGCGCCTGTGCTTGACGCCGGGACTGTCAGGTCCCGGATGGAGGCCGGGCAAGCCCTGCGCCGGCGAACTGCTGCAGCAGGAAACTTTCCAGCGTTGCCAGCGGTATGGGCCTGGCGAAGTAGTAGCCCTGGAATTCATCGCAGTGGCTTCTCTTCAGGAAGGCGGCCTGCGCCTCGGTTTCCACCCCTTCGGCGATCACCTTGAGTTTCAGGTGGTGGGCCATGGAAATGATGCCTTGGGTGATCGCCGCATCATTCCGGTCGCTGATCACGTCCTGGATAAAGGAGCGGTCGATCTTGACCTTGTCGATGGGCAGGCGCTTGAGGTAGTTGAGGCTGGAGAAGCCGGTGCCGAAGTCGTCGATGGCGATGCGCACGCCCAGGTCTTTCAGGGCGTGCAGGGTGAAGATGGCGCGCTCGGCATTCGCCAGCAACACGGTTTCGGTGATTTCCAGCTCCAGCAGTTCGGCCGGCAGCTGGGCCTGGGCGAGAGTGCTGCGCACGAACTCGACGAAGTTGGCGCGCTGGAACTGCACCGGCGAAATATTCACCGCCATCACCGCACCATCGAAGCCTCGATCGAGCAGCAGGCGGGCATCGCGGCAGGCGGTCTTGAGCACCCACTCGCTGAGCGGAATGATCTGTCCGGTGTCCTCGGCGATGGGCACGAATTGCGCCGGCGAAATGAACCCCTGCTCGGCGTGCTGCCAGCGCAACAGCGCCTCGTAACCAATCACCCGGCCCGTGCGGCTGTCGATCTGCGGCTGGTAGTAGAGTTCGAAGGCTTCGCTCTCGATGGCTTTCTGCAGCTCGTTGCGCAAGGTCACCCGCTCGCTGACCTTCTGGTTGAGGTCCTCGGTGTACCACTGATAGTTGTTGCGGCCTTGTTGCTTGGCTTTGTACATGGCCAGGTCGGCCTGCTGGATCAGTTGCATGGGCTGTTCGATGTTGCCGTCGCTGAGCGTGATGCCGATGCTCGCGGTGATGTGCAGATCGACGCCGCCGACCGTATAGGGCCGCGCGATGCTCTCCATGATCCGGTCTGCCACCAGCAGCACATCCTCTTCGCGAGCCAGGTCCGGCAGGATGACGATGAACTCGTCGCCGCCAAGCCGCGCGACGGTGTCGCCTGGACGCACCTGCTGGTTCATGCGCCGCGCCACTTCGATCAGGATCAGGTCGCCGGCGCCGTGGCCCATGCTGTCGTTGATCGGCTTGAAACCATCCAGGTCGATGAACATCACCGCCAGGCTGCGCTTGTAGCGGCGGCTGATCTGGCAACCCTGGCTTAGGCGATCCTCTAGCAGCGAACGGTTGGGCAGGCCGGTTAGGACATCGTGGCTGGCGTTGTAGGCCAGTTCGGATTCGTAGCGTTTCTGCTCGGAAATATCGTTCTGCACGCCGATGAAGTGGGTGATCTCGCCTTCCTCGTCAGGTACCGGGGCGATATACAGATCGTTCCAGAAAGGTGTGCCGTCCTTGCGGAAGTTGCGCAATACCACATGGCTGTCGCGCTTCTCCGCCAGGGCCTGGCGAATTTCGTTGATGCCCACTTGTTCGCGCTCGGATCCTTGAAGAAAGCGGCAATTTTGCCCGATGACTTCTGCCGCGCTGTAGCCGGTGATGCGTTCGAATGCCGGGTTGACGTAGATGATCGGCTGGTCATCGGCCAGCGCATCGCAGATCAGTGCGCCGTTGTAACTGGCTTCCAGGCTGCGTTTGAGTAGGCGTAGCTGCTTGTCCGCCTCTTTCTGTGGGGTGATGTCGCGAAAGGCGACCACCCAGCCTTGCGGGGCCTCATCATCGAGCAGCGGGGCGCTATCGTAGGCGATATAGCGCTCGCCCTGAGACGTCAGTGATAGCTTGATCTCGCCGTGGTAGCTGCTGGTTCGCTGGTTATGATCGCTGTCGTTGAGCGCCAGCGGCAGGTAGCTGGCCAGTGCCTGGCCGAGCAACGCTTGCGCCGGTTGGCCGAGCAGTTCGGCGGCGGTGGGGTTGACGAAGCTCAGCAGGCCTTGGCGATCTACCGCAAGCAGGCCTTCGGCGATGCTGTTGGTGATCGCCGAGGTGAACTCCAGCTGGGTTTTCAGGCGGCGTTCACCGCTGATCACCGCTTGCATCAGGCGGTTGTTCTCCAGTACCGCGACGGCCATCTGGGCAAACTGCTGGGCAATCGCCAGGTCGTCCGGGTTGAATTCGCCGTCGTACTTGTCCGATAACTGCAACAGGCCGAATTGGGTTCCGCTGTGGTCGCTCAGGGGCACCGCAAGCAAGCCGCGCATGGGCGGGTGGTGATTGTCGGCATGGCTCAGCTGCGGCCAGCAGGGGTGCTGTTGCAGTTTTGCCTGGGTCAGCAGGGTCGGTTGATCGATCTCGCCGGTCAGGGTACGGATAGCGCTGTCGCCGAACGGCTCGGGGGCGTCCTGCCAGGCTGGGTATTTTTCCGAGAGCGAGACGGCGTTGATCGACTGTGTCCAGTTGCCGACCCGGTTCAGGCTCATGCCGGCCTGGTGTGCACCGAGCAGCAAGCGCAGGCGCTCGCTCATGTAGTCCAGCAGCGATTGAGTACCCATGATGCTGTTGATGTTGACGGCGGTTGCACTCAGGCCGCGCAGCAGTTCGGCCTGGTGTTCGGAGTGCTGCAACGCTTCGCGCAGGGCGCGGGTCATGCGGTTGCGCTCGCTGATGTCCTTGGCGATGGCGAACACCCCGACAATTTTCTCGTCGATGATGATCGGCAGGTTGGTGATGTCCACTTCCAGCAGTTGCCCGTCGCTGTTGCGGCAGCGAACTTCGTGGCTTTGGCTGTTGCCGCTGCTGGCGGAGTCGATGTAGTCCTGGATCAGTGCCAGGTCTTGGTTGTGTACCAGCATCGACATGTGTTGTCCGAGCAGTTGCGCTTCGCTGTAGCCGGATAGCTGGCAGCCCGCCTGGTTCATGCTTTCGAAATTGCCGTTCAGGTCGAACGAAAACACCGGATTGGGGTTGAAGGTGAACAGCGAGCGGTAGCGCTGTTCGCTTGCCTGCAGACGCAGGCGGTCGTGCTGGCGTTCGATGGCGATGGCCGCCAGTTGGCCGGCGGTGGCCATCAGTTGCAGATGCTCGTCGTCCGGGCTGCCGGGTTGCTGGCTGTAGATGGCGAAGGTGCCGAGGACATCGCCGTGGTGGGAGATCAACGGGATCGACCAGCAGGCATGCAGACCATGCTGCAAGGCCAGGTCACGGAACTTATACCAGAGCGGGTCGCTGGCGATGTCTTCGACGATGACCAATTGCCGGCGATACACGGCCGTGCCACAAGAGCCGACACCGGGGCCAATGGCGATGCCATGCAGTGCCTGGTTGAAACTTTCCGGCAGGTTTGGCGTGGCGCCATGGATCAGGTGTTTCTGCTCTTTATCGACCAGCAGCACCGAGCACCGGCTGTCGGGCGCCTGGGCTTCGGCCAGCAGGCAGATGGTCTTGAGGATTTCCGGCAGCGCCTGGTCGGTGGAGATCATGCTGAGGATGTCGCGCTGATCCTCGGCGTAGGCTTCGTTGTACACCAGGCGGGTGACGTCATGGACCACGGCAAACAGGGTGCGATCGCTCTGCGACCAGCCAGTGGACCAGAGCAGGTGGACAAGGCTGCCATCCTTGCGCCGGGAGCTGTTGCGAAAGCCGTGCTGGGATTCGCCCGCCATGATGGCGTCGACCGCGGCCTGAGTGCGTTCGCGGTCTTCGGGCACGATGAACTGCAGGTAGGCTTGCCCCAGCAGCTCTTCTGGCGAGTAGCCGAGCACTGTGCTGGCGGACGGGCTGACTCGGGTGAAACGGCCCTGGGCGTCGATCGAGCAGAGCACGTCCATGGAGTAGTCCATGATCCGTTGATTGAGCTCCTGCAGCTCGGCCTGGCGGCGCAGGCTGTGCTCAAGCGCCCGGTTGCTCTGCTGCAGGTGTTTGGAATGCTCGATGGCCAGCAGGGCCAAGCGCTGACTGACCATGATCACGAGGCTGAAGGCCAGGCCGAACAGCATCACGATGCCAGGCAAATGGTTGGCGGTCAGGCTGGTGGTGGCGGCATCCTGGTAGCTGACCAGGCGCCAGTCGTTGGCAGTCGGCCCGAGCAGCTTGCTGGCGCCGGTGTCTCCGGGCGGGTGGCTGGTGGTGTCGAACAGCAACTGTTCGCCCTGGTAGATCCGTACCTCGTTGTCATGCGGCCCACTGCCCAGGCCGTCCTGCAGGGTGCGGGTCAGGTTCAAGCCGGTTACCAGCGTCCAGCCGGGGTTGTTCGGCAAGCTCAGGCGGGTCGCCATCAGCCCTTGGGGTTGGGCAGGGAGCCCATGGGCCTCGCTCATGTGCGCCTTGCCGTCGTAGGGTAGGCGCTCTAGCCAGGCGCGCACGCTGGCTTGGCTGAGCAGGGTGGATAGCTGTGCGGTTTCTGTGTGATTGCGGCCGAGTAGCCGTTGCGGACGAAGCTGCTCATCGAGCAGGGCGACCACCCCGATATCGGCAAAATCTCGCAGATAGTTGCGGCTCTCTTGTTGCCATTGCGCGTGCGTGGGCAGATGTCCGCTGACCGTCCAATGTTCCGCTGTGCGCTGGATCAGCGCGAGACGGGTATCCAGGCTGCTGCTGATCGAGTTCTGTTGCTTGGCCAGCAGCAGTTCGCTTTGTCGGCTGCTCGACTCGATGTTCTGCAGGGTCAGCAGATACCAGACGCTGCAGGTGATCAGGGTGCCGAGGGCGCCAGTCAGGATGGTGCTGCGCACGAGCAGGTGGTGGCGCTCGGCGGGTAGCTGCGTAAGGCAAAGCAGCACCAGGCCCATGGACAAGGCGAACAGATTGGCTGGGCGGCTGACGTTGAGGTTGTAACCCAGGCGCCAGGCGTCGAGTTCCGGCAGCCAGGATGACAGCAGTGACAGGACACCCAGCGCCAGCGCTGCGCAGCCGAGCATGGCGTTCAGGCGCTGGCCTTTGCTGCCCCACTGGCTGCTCAGCAGGCCAATGGCGAGCAGGCAGAACAGCAGGGCCAGGGAACTGCGCATGCGCTGATAACCGCTGATCAGTGATTGGCCAGGCTCGGGGCTGCCGTCTAGCAGGTTGTGCGCCAGGCTATAGAGCGCCAGCCCGAGCAGCAGGCCGAGTGCCGGCTTGGCCAACCGGGGCTTGTGCTGGATGCAGCCCAGGAGTCCGAGGCCGAGCAGAAGCCCCCCCAGGGCGCTGTCCGGCAGGAGCACCACCTGGGCCGCGCCGGGCTGCCAGCAGAACAGGTAATCCAGCAGGCTGATGCCGCTGAGGGCCAGGATGGTGAAGGCCAGGATATGCAGGTAGGCGTGGTAGATCACATGGTGGGTCTTGATGTTCATCCTCGAGTCCTTATCGATCTGCGCCGGCTGGCGCGGATGATCATCAGTTGGCTTGAGCGTCGTCCAGCTCATCGATCAACACCGAGCCATCACTGTCGCGGCGTACTCGGGTAAGGCCAGGGTGCTCGACCTCAAGGCGCAGCAATTCCTGCTGCTGGCGCTCGAGGGCGCTTTGTTGTTGGCGCACCTGCATGAGCAGGCGCTGGTTCTCGTCGCGCAGGAGAAACAGGTCGATGGCACCGCGCAAAGCGACTTCGATCTCGAAGTCTTCCCAGGGTTTGGCGATGAAGCGGTAGACCTCCGCCTGGTTGATCGCCTGCATCATCGATTGGCGCTCGCAATGGCCGGTCAGCAGTATGCGCATGGCGTTGGGCTGACGCTGTTTGGCGAATTGCAGGTAGGTGACGCCGTCCAGGTGCGGCATCTTCAAGTCGGAGACGATTACCGCGTACTCATGCTCGGTCAGCGCCTCCAGGGCTTCCTGTACGTCGCTGAAGGCATGCACTTCCCAGTTGTGAGGGCGCAGCACCCGTTGCAACGCCTTGAGGATCTGCGGTTCATCGTCCAGCAGTTGAATCTTGATCATGGCGTCTTCTCCGTGGCCAGCGTGGCATCCTCGGCGGTGCGGACAAACAGGGTGTAGTGGCCACTTTCGCTGGCTTCGAAGGCGATCAGCTTGTCGATCAACAGAGTGGTCAGCGGCTTGCCCTCATTGAGCAGCAGCATGCCATTGTCGGCGTGCAGGTTGCGCGCCAGCACCATGCCAGGTTCCAGGCGGCGGGTATCCAGAGCGAGAATGCTCGGGTCGGCCAGGGTGATGTCTGGCGCCAGCTCGGTGCACAGGCTGATGAATTGTTCGCACAACTGCGGATCGTAGAGGCGCCCGCTGTATTTGTTGATCAGCAACAGGGCTTCGTCGCGGTTCAGTTTGCGCTCGAGAATGCTGCCGCGCTGCAATTCGATGAAATCCACCGCCAGTTTCAGCAGGCGAGAACCGAAGGGCGTGGCCTCTCCCTTGAGGTGATCGGGGAAGCCGCTGCCGTCCCAGCGCTCCTGGTGATGACGGATTATCCGGGCCGCATCCTGCAGTGGCTCCAGGGTCATCAGCAGGCTCTCGCCCTGAACCGGGTACTGCCGGTAGCGCTCGCGCTCCTGCTTGTAGAGCAGATCGGAAGGGCGGCTGAGCAGTTGATCGTCCCAGGTCAGCTTGCCGATATTGTAGAGCGCGGCGGCCATGGTCAGGTCGCGGCTGAGGGCGGCGTCGAGGCCGTGCAATTCGGCATAGGCGCGAACCAGGGCAATGACTTGAGTATTGGTCTGCTTGCCCTTGGGGATGCGTTGGTTGACCAGGCTTGAGAACACCTCGGTGGCCGTGACATAGCTGCGCTTGAGCTCTTCGTAAGCCAGGTCGAGCATGTCGGCGGTCTGCTCCAGCTCCGCGGTGCGCGCCATGACCCGCTGTTCCAGGGTTTCGTTGAGTTCCTGCAGGCGCTGGTTCTGTGCCTGGCTCAGCGCTTCCAGGCGCACGCGCTCGCGCTCCGAGTGCTGGTAGGCCAGGGCCTGGCGCATGGTCAGGCGCAGTTCGTCGTCGTCCCAGGGTTTGCTGATGTAGCGGTAGATCTGCCCCTGGTTGATGGCGCGAATGGTGGTGCTGATGTCGGCGTAGCCGGTGAGCAGGATGCGCATGGTCTCGGGCCAGTGCTTCTGTACTTCGGCCAGCAGAGTGGCGCCGTCCATGCCCGGCATGCGGGCGTCGGAAATCACCAGGTCGATCGGTTGGCTGCGCAGAATTTCCAGGGCCTGTTCGCCGCCGGTGGCGATCTGCACGCTGTAGGCTTCGCCCCTGAGCACCCGGCGCAGGCTGCTGAGAATGTTTTCTTCGTCGTCCACCAGCAGGACGTTGGCGATGGCGTTCGGTTCATTCATGGTGACCGGCGTCCTCATTGATCGGTGGCAGGGTGGGCTGCAGGGCGTTCTTCCGCATCGGTGGGGCTGGCTGGCGGGAGGTGTCGAATGGCCGCTTGTTCAGGCAGGGGCTGTCGGCTTCCGGGAAGAGGCGGCTCAGTGGCTGTTGCTGCGCCTGCTCAAGGCGTTTGCCGCTACACTGGCTCACGACGTTGTTGCCGTACCGAATGCGTAGCTCGGTATCCAGGGTGATCACGCCGGCGTCAATGTGCTCAACAAGAGCAGAGGCCAATTCACTTTGGCGGCTATCCATGGCGGGCTCCGCTTGGCGATCAGACCGGGCGTAATTTGTGTGGCCTGGATTGCGGTCTGAAACTATAGTTATTGACTTTATATTGACGTCTAAATTATGTCGATGCTGGTGGTTCGCTGCCACACTTATTTTTTGATGACTCTGCCTCTCAGGTTAGCCCATGGCGCAACCAGCAATGGATGATTCGATCATCCAATATCACTTCGAGTTCGCCGATGGCCGCAGTTGGCAGCATCGGGTTGATTTGGCGGTGCTACCCGGCGCGCCCGACGTAGCGCCTCCAGACTGGGCGCGTCTCGGCTTCCAGCAATGCGGACATTGTCCGCTGCGTGACGCGGAGGTGCCTTATTGTCCTTTCGCACTGGCCTTGGTGAAACCGGTCGAGGTGTTGGCGCAGATGCCTTCCTATGAGGAGGTGGCGGTGCGGGTGCTGTGGCGGGGCCGGGATATCCGTCAGCGTACCTCGCTGCAGCGTGCTTTCGGTTCGCTGCTTGGTGTGCTTGGAGCCGCGTCGGGCTGTCCGCACACGCGACAGCTCAAGGCCATGGCCTGGTTTCACCTGCCGTTCAGCGGCACCGACGAAACGCTGTACCGGGTGTTCGGCACTTACCTGCTTGGGCAATACCTGCGCCAGCAGCGTGGCCTGAGTGCGGACTGGTCGTTGACCGACTTGCGTGAGGTGTATCGCAACTTGCGCCTGGTCAATCTGGGTATGACGGCACGCCTGCGCGCAGCGGCCGGAGAAGATTCGGGGCCGAACGGCATGATCCTGCTCGACTTGCTGGCGGCCGACACCCTGTATTTCCTCGATCAGTACGAGGGCGAACTGGATCGTTTCTTCGAGGCGTTTTTCGAGTAGGACAGGCTGGGTCGGGAGCGGGTCAGGCGCGTGGCTGGCGCAGTTCGGCGACTTCAGCGCGCAGGGCTTTCAGTTCATCGAGCAGCAGTTGTTCGGTCTTCGACGGTGGCGCCTGGAGGGCTTCCTGATCGTGGGTGGCTTGCATGGCATTGACCACGACCGCGATGAACAGGTTGAGCATCATGAAGGTGGCGACCAGGATGAACGGCAGAAAGTACAGCCAGGCCAGCGGGAACTGTTCCATCACCGGGCGCACTATGCCCATCGACCAGCTTTCCAGGGTCATCACCTGGAACAGGGTGTAGAGGCTGGCGCCGAGGCTGCCGAACCATTCGGGGAAGGCCTCACCGAACAACTGGGTGGCCATCACCGCGGCCACGTAAAACACCAGGCCCAGGAGCATGGCGATGCTGCCCATGCCCGGCAGCGAAGACAGCAGGGCCTGCACCACCCGGCGCATGTTCGGGTTGATCGAGATCAGTCGCAAAACCCGCAATACCCTGAGTGCGCGCAACACGGCGAATGGGCCGCTGGCTGGCACCAGGGCGATGCCCACCACCAGGCAATCGAAAACCGCCCAGGGGTCGCGCAGCAGACCGGCGCCGCGGGCGACGAAGCGCAGTGCCAGTTCGAGGATGAACAGGCCGAGGATCAGTTTGTCCAGTGCCAGCAGCAGGTTGCCCCAGTCGGCCATCAGGCTTGGCGAGGTTTCCATGCCGAGGATTGCCGCATTGAGGATGATCAGGCCAGTTACCAGGCGGGTGATGCCTGGACTTTCCATCAGGTCGGCCAGGCGCTCGCGCCAAGTACCGTAGCCCGGGGTCAGGATGTTTTCGGGCATTATTAGCGGTCGTCGAGGGCGAAGGCGGTCAGGGTAAAGGTCGGGATGCCGATGTCTTGCAGTTTTTCCGAGCCGCCCAGCTCGGGCAGGTCGATGATCGCGGCGGCTTCGTGGATGCTCGCACCCATGCGCCGTACCAGTTGTGCGGCGGCCAGCAGGGTGCCGCCGGTGGCGATCAGGTCATCGAACATGAGTATCTGGTCGCCTTCGCAGAGGCTGTCGGCCTGTACTTCGAGAAAGGCCTCGCCGTATTCGCTCTGGTAGCTCTCGCGCAGCACCTCGCCCGGCAGCTTGCCCTGCTTGCGAAACAGGATCAGCGGCTTGTTCAGTTCATAGGCCATGATCGAGCCGATCAGAAAGCCGCGGGCATCCATGGCGCCGATATGGCTGAACTCGGCTTCGACATAACGCTGGATAAAACTGTCGGCGACCATGCGCAGGGCGCGTGGCGACTGCAGCAGCGGGGTGATGTCGCGAAAAGTCACCCCGGGCTTGGGGAAGTCCGCGACCGGGCGGATCAAGGTTTTGATACTGAATTCGTCGAAAATCATCGCAAGATTCCTGCCGCTAAGGTGCCGGCTGTTGGCGGCCGGCGCTCACGCTCCGGTCAGCCGTCGAGGTTGCCGCCGGCCAGGGCGCACAGTTCGATGGGGTCGAGAATATGCACCGACTTGCCTTCTGCTTCGAGCAATTGGTTCTGCTGGAAGCGGGTAAATACCCGGGAGACGGTTTCCACCGCAAGGCCTAAATAGTTGCCAATTTCGTTGCGCGACATGGCCAGGCGGAACTGGTTGGGTGAAAAGCCCCTGGCGCGGAAGCGGGCAGACAGGTTGACCAGAAAGGTGGCAATGCGTTCGTCGGCGGTTTTCTTCGACAGCAGCAGCATCATCTGCTTGTCGTCGCGGATTTCCCGGCTCATCACCCGCATCAACTGGCGCCGCAGTTGCGGCAGGAGGATCGACAGCTCGTCGAGCCGCTCGAAGGGGATTTCACAGACCGACGTGGTCTCCAGGGCTTGCGCAGAAACCGGGTAGGCCTCGGTGTCCATGCCGGACAGGCCGACCAGTTCGCTGGGCAGGTGAAAGCCGGTGATCTGTTCTTCGCCGTTGTCGCTTAAGCTGAAGGTCTTCAGTGCACCGGAACGCACGGCGAACACCGAGTTGAACACATCGCCCTGGCGAAACAGGAACTCGCCTTTTTTCAGTGGGCGACCGCGCTTGACGATCTCGTCCAGCGAGTTCATGTCTTCCATGTTCAGCGACAGCGGTAGGCATAAGGTCGCCAGAGTGCAATCCTGGCAATGAGCTTGATGTGGCGTATGCAGCTTGATGCTTCCGGACATCGGCGTCGATTCCTAGGTAAAACACGCAATGCTCGTAAGGTTACAGCAGGGTGGCGGTCTCAGCCAGTCGAGGAAAGTCTTAATTGGCTCGCTGAACGCGGCTTTACAGTACCAGCTCATAACCGCTGGTTATGCGCTTAGCGGTTAACCGCGGCTTACGCTGCTAAATCACCCGCGAGAAGCGCTGCTGGCTGTCCTGGTTGAGGTAGTGATCGAACAGCATGCACAGTGAACGTACCAGCAGGCGACCGGCGGGGCGCACGTTGATACCTTCAGCGTTGAGGCTGATCAGGTCATCCCGGGCCATCTGCTCCAGTTGTGGCCAGATCTCGGCAAAGTACGCACGGAACTGGATGCCGTGGGCCTGCTCGATCTCGGCGAAACTCAGGTGGAAATGGCAGATCAGCTGCTGAATCACCGCGCGGCGGACCCGGTCATCGGCATTGCAGTGCAGCCCGCGCCGGGTGGCCAGTTGGCCAGTGGCCAGGCTTTGCTGGTACTGGTTCAAGTCGCTGTCGTTCTGGCAGTAGAGGTCGCCGATCTGGCTGATGGCCGAGACACCGAGGCCGATCAGGTCGCAATGGCCGTGGGTGGTGTAGCCCTGGAAATTGCGTTGCAGGCTGCCGTCTTCCTGGGCACTGGCCAGTTCGTCGTCGGCCAGGGCGAAGTGATCCAGGCCGATATAACGGTAACCGGCGGCACTGAGCTGGGCGATGCTGGTCTGCAGTATCGCCAGTTTGTCTGCCGGGCTGGGCAGGTCGTTGCTGTCGATGCGCCGTTGCGGCATGAACCGCTCGGGCAGGTGGGCGTAGTTGAAGAGCGACAGCCGGTCGGGCTGCAGGGCGATGATCTCGTCCAGGGTCAGGGCGAAGCTTTGCGGGGTCTGCTTGGGCAAGCCGTAGATCAGGTCGATATTGACCGAGCGGAACTGCAGGGTATGCGCGGCTTCGACGATGGAACGGGTCTCTTCCAGGGTTTGCAGGCGATTGACCGCGCGCTGTACCGCCGGGTCGAGGTCTTGCACGCCGAGGCTGACCCGGTTGAAACCCAGTTCGCGGAGCAGGCCCATGGTCGACCAGTCGGCTTCGCGCGGGTCGATCTCGATGCTGTAGTCGCCGGAGTCATCATCCAGCAGGTTGAAGTGCTGGCGCAGTTGGCTCATCAGGTGACGCAGTTCGTCATGGCTGAGAAACGTCGGCGTGCCACCGCCAAAGTGCAGCTGTTCGACGTGCTGGTTGCGGTCGAGGTGATGGCTGATGATCGCCATCTCGTGCTCCAGCTCACGCAAATAGGGTTGGGCGCGCCCGCGATCCTTGGTAATCACCTTGTTGCAGGCGCAGTAGTAGCAGACGTGCGCGCAGAAGGGCACATGCACATAGAGTGACAGCGGGCGCAATTCCTTGCGGCTTTCGCGCAGCGCGTGCAGTAGTTCGAATGAACCGACGCCGCTGTGCATCTGCACGGCGGTGGGGTAGGAGGTGTAACGCGGCCCGGCCTGATCGTAGCGACGGATCAGATCTGTATCCCAGTGGATGGCGTCAAGCATGCGGGTAATCCCCGATCAAACTATCAATGCCGGGAGTCTATGCAAGCGAGCCCTTGAGCGTCTTGACCTGTGTCAACGGGAATTCGGGGGCAAGGTCGCAGAGCGGCAGATGAGGGTGCCGGGATGGGGAAAGTTCGGGTTGGGCGACGCGGCCACTTAGCGCATGGACTTAATAGCTGCAAGTAGAGCGCCATTAGATTGGCATCCCTGCTCGTGCCTCAATGCCCCATCAGCCAGTGCTGATGCGGGCCGGGCAGGGTCCACAGGCCGAAGAGAATCACCAGCAGGCCGCCCGCCATGCGCACGCCCTGTTTGCGCAGCAGGGCGGTCATGCGTTCGGCCGCCATGCCGGTGGCCAGCAGCACCGGCATGGTGCCGATGCCGAACGCCAGCATCAGCGCGGCGCTGTCGAGCGCGTCGCCCTGGCTCGCTGCCCAGAGCAGGGTGCTGTAGACCAGGCCGCACGGCAGCCAGCCCCACAGGCCGCCAAGCAGCAGGGCGCGGGGCAGGCTGGTGACCGGCATGAAGCGTCGGGTCAGTGGCTGGATGGTGCGCCACAGGCCGCGGCCGAGTGCTTCGATGCGGGTCAGGCCGCTCCACCAGCCGGCCAGGTACAGGCCCATGGCGATCAGCAGCAGCGCCGCGACAACCCGTAACAGCATGGCCGCCGGGCTGTTGGCCAGGGCCCAGCCGGCCATGCCGAGGAGCAGTCCGGCGGTGGCATAGCTGAGAATCCGCCCGAGGTTGTAGGACAGCAATAGCTGAAAGCGTTGCGCGCGCTGTTCCGCCGGTATGGCCAGGGTCAGGGCGCCCATCAGACCGCCACACATGCCCAGGCAGTGGCCGCCGCCGAGCAGGCCGAGGATCAGCGCGGACAACAGCAGGGGCGCCAGTTCAAACACGGGGCGGCTCCTCGTCGTCGCTTGGCTCGTCGGGCTTTTGCGCCTGGCTGACGCCGGCCTTGTGCATGGGGTCTTCGTCGTCGAACAGGATGCTGTGGGCCGGGCCGTCGAGGTCGTCGTACTGGCCGCTGTCGACGGCCCAGAAGAACAGCCAGATGGCGAAGCCGACCAGGGCAATGGCAACCGGGATCAGGATGTAGAGCGCGGGCATGAGGTCTCCGGGGCCAATAATAAGGCTCTGTACTCGTTAGCTGTTGCATGAGAGATAACGTTTTTGTGGGAGCGGCCGGGCGGCGTTGCGTTTCATTCGCGAAAATATTCGAAACACTGGCAATGTTTCGCGGCTAAAGCCCCTCCCACGAGATTGTGCTCTGGTTCAACAGATAACGGGTACATAACCAATAATAAGCGGGGTAGGTTGAGCTGAGTTCCGCGAAGCCCAACATGCTGATTGTGTTGGGCTTGGTTCCTCAGCGCCAACCTACCGACTGGGGCTGCGGGTCAGGCGCAGTGCATTCAATACCACCAGCAGCGAGCTGATCGACATGCCCAGCGCGGCCCAGATCGGCGTGATCCAGCCGATGGCGGCGAACGGCAGCACCAGGCCATTGTACAGGCTGGCCCAGACCAGGTTCTCGATGATGATCCGGCGGGTGCGCCGGGCCAGGCTGAAGGCTTGTACCAGGCTGCTCAAACGGTTGGACAGCAGCACCGCATCGGCGCTGGTTTTCGCCAGGTCGGTAGCGCTGCCCATGGCCACGCTGATATCGGCGCCGGCCAGCACCGGCACGTCGTTGACCCCGTCACCGAGCATCAACACCCGGCGACCCTGTGCATGCAATTTGTGCAGCTCCGCCAGTTTGGCGTCAGGAGTCATGCCGCCGCGGGCGTCGGCGATGCCCAGTTGGTGCGCCACTTCACCGACCATCGGCGAGTTGTCGCCCGAGAGCAGCAGCACCTGCCAGCCGCGCGCGCGACAGGCGGCGAGCAGGGCGGGGGCGTCGTCACGCAGGCGGTCATCGAGGACGAACCAGGCCAGCGGGCCGTGGCTGTCGCCGAGCAGCAGCCACTGGCCCTGTGCGCCGGGGATCGCCGGCGCGGCCCGGCCACTCAACTGGCTGACGAAATCGGGCTGACCAATGCGCAGTTGACGGCCCTCGACCGAGCCCTGCAAACCTAGCCCGGGAATACTGTCGACCTGCTCGGCAGCCTGGGCGGCGCGGCCAAAGGCGCGGGCGATCGGGTGTTCCGAGCGATTCTCCAGGGCGGCGGCCAGGGCCAGGCAGGCATCGCTGTCCAGCTCGCCGAGCGGATGGATGGCGCTCAGGGTCAGGCGGCCCTCGGTCAGGGTGCCGGTCTTGTCGAAGATCACCGTATCGATCTGGTTGAGGCCTTCCAGCACATGGCCGCGGGTCAGCAGCAGGCCTAGCTTGTGCAGGCTGCCGGTGGCGGCGGTCAGGGCCGTCGGGGTGGCCAGGGCCAGGGCGCAGGGACAGGTGGCGACCAGCAGGGCCAGGACGATCCAGAAGGCGCGCGAGGAATCGATCTGCAGCCAGGCCAGGCCGACCACGGCGGCCACCACCAGCACGATCAGCAGGAACCACTGCGCCACCTGGTCGGCGATCTCCGCCAGGCGTGGCTTCTCGCTTTGCGCGCGCTCGAGCAGGCGGACGATGGCCGACAGCCGGGTGGCATCGCCGAGCGCCTGCACTTCGACGGTCAGCGGCCCTTCGACGTTGAGGGTGCCGGCGGTCACGCTGTCGCCCACGCCGCGCGCTTGCGGCAGGTATTCGCCGGTGAGTAGCGATTCATCGACGCTCGACTGGCCGCTGAGAATGCGGCCATCGGCCGGCAGCAGGGCGCCGGGCGGCACCAGCACCTGCTCGCCTGCGCGCAGTTCGCTGAGCAGGATCCGCTGGCTCTGGCCGTCGGCATCCAGGCGCAGGCAGGAGGCCGGGAGCAGGTTGACGAGTTGCGCGGTCGCCGCCGCCGTGCGCTCGCGGGCGCGGCGTTCCAGGTAGCGGCCGGTGAGCAGGAACAGAGCGAACATGCCGACCGCATCGAAATACAGCTCGCCCTGGCCGGTGACGGTCGACCAGATGCCGGCGACATAGGCGCCGCCGATGGCCAGGGATACCGAGACGTCCATGGTCAGGTGGCGGGTGCGCAGATCGCGCAGGGCGCCGCGGAAGAACTGGCCGCAGCAGTAGAAAACGATCGGAGTGGTGAGGAACAGGCTGACCCAGCGCAGGATCCTGTCCAGTTCGGGGCTGAGATCGATGTTGAATTCCGGCCAGGTGGCCATGGTCGCCATCATCACCTGCATCCACAGCATGCCGGCCACGCCCAGTTCGCGCATGGCGCGGCGGTTTTCCCGCTGCAACTGCTCGGCGGCGGCATCGGCCTGCCAGGGGTGCGCGGCATAGCCGATCTTGCGCAGTTCCTTGAGCAACTGGCTGAGCGGCAGCTGACTGTCGGCCCAGCGCACCTGCAGGCGGTGGTTGGACAGGTTGAGGTGGGCCTCGGCGATACCCGGCACATCGCGCAGGTGCTTCTCGATCAGCCAGCCGCAGGCGGCGCAACTGATGCCTTCGATCAACAGGCAGGTTTCGCTCAGCTCGCCGTGCTGTTCGACAAAGGGCTGTTGCACGTCGGCGCGGTCATACAGCGCCAGTTCATCGGGCAGGGCCTGCGGCAGGCTTTGCGGGTTGGCGGCGCTTTCGCTGCGGTGTTTGTAGTAGTGCTCCAGCCCGCCGGCGACTATGGCCTCGGCCACCGCCTGACAGCCCGGACAGCACATGGCGCGAGTCTCGCCCAGCACCTGGACGTGAAAGCGGCTGCCGGCAGGAACCGGCAGGCCACAGTGATAACAGGGGGTTGGGCTAGCCATGGGGGCGCAAACTTGGGTCGGGCACTTGGTTGCAGGATGTTTGACCGGGTATGTAGGAGCCAGCTTGCTGGCGATCCGCCGACAGGCGCCGAAAATCGCCAGCAAGCTGGCTCCTGCGGTCTGTGTTCCGAATCCTTTCGCCAGCATCACTATCGTAGCAACAGCGCACTACTCGGCATCCCCCAGTCGGATGGTCTTACCGCTTTCCAGGGTTTCTTCTTCGAACAGGCGCCAGTCATTGCCGCCTTCCTGGCCGATCAGTTCGACGAAGCGCCGGCCCTGCACCACATCCTGCATCTGCCCGTGGTACAGGCCTTGGCCTTGCGGCTGCAGGACGATGCGGCGGTCGCGCTCCGGTTGGGTTGGCGAGATCAGGTTCAGCACCAGTTGCGCCGGGCCGCTATTGCCTTGCAACTGCAATCTGGCCACGCCGCTCGCGTCGTCGAGGTCGAGGGTGGCACGCAGTTGCAGTTGCAAGGCCAGGGATTCGCGCTCCAGCGACTGGTTGATGCCTTTGCCGACATCGTAATAGTCATCGGAGATCAAACCCGGCGGATTGCGCGTGGCAATGGTCAGCAGGGTCAGCCCTTGCACTACCGAGTAACCCAGCAGGGCAATGAGGAACCAGGGCCAGAACTGCTTGAACCAGGGTTTGATCGGTGCTTCATCAGACATGCTTGGCCTTTTGATCAGCGGACGCTCGGACCGATAAAGCGGCTGGCGGCGTCGTTATGGATGCTCTCATCGTCCGCAGAGCGGATGCGGAACATGATTTCATTGGTGCTGGACGGTAGTTTTTCCGGGTCGATCGACAGTTCGACCGGCAGCGACAGCACTTCACCGGCGAGCGCCTTGATTTCACGCTTGCCTTCGTAGACCAGACCATCGAGGCCATCGGCTTCGATCAGGAAAGTGACCGGCTGCTGGGCCTTGTTCATGATCTTCAGGGTGTAGACGTTCTCGATCCGGCCTTGCTCGTTCTCGCGGTAGAGCACGCGATCCTTGAGTACGTCCAGTTCGACCAGCGAGCGGCTGGCCACGGCCCAGACGAAGACTGCCATCATCGCCAACAGGGCGATGGCGTAGCCGATCAGGCGCGGACGCACCAGCTGGGTCTTCTGTCCCGAAAGGTTGTGTTCGGTGGTGTAGCTGATCAGCCCTTTCGGGTAGTTCATCTTCTCCATGATGCTGTCGCAGGCATCGATGCAGGCCGCGCAGCCGATGCACTCGACCTGCAGGCCGTCGCGGATATCGATGCCGGTCGGGCAGACATGCACGCACATTTTGCAGTCGATGCAGTCGCCCAGGCCTTCGGCCTTGTAGTCGGCATCGCGTTTGCGCGGGCCGCGCGGTTCGCCGCGGCGCGGGTCGTAGGACACGATCAGGGTGTCCTGGTCGAACATCACGCTCTGGAAGCGCGCATAGGGGCACATATAGATGCACACCTGTTCGCGCAGGTAGCCGGCGTTGCCATAGGTGGCCAGGGTGAAGAAACCGACCCAGAAAGCCGCCCAGCCGCCGGCCTGCAGGGTGAAGAGTTCGACGATCAACTCGCGGATCGGCGTGAAGTAGCCGACGAAGGTGATCGCCGTGAGCAGCGAAACGCCGACCCAGATGCTGTGCTTGGCCAGCTTGCGCAGGAATTTCTGCGCACTCATCGGCGCTTTATCGAGTTTCATGCGCTGGTTGCGGTCACCTTCGGTGACCTTTTCCGCCCACATGAACACCCAGGTGAACACGCTCTGCGGGCAGGTGTAGCCACACCAGACGCGTCCGGCATAGACGGTGATGAAGAACAGGCCGAAGGCAGCGATGATCAATATGGCCGACAGCAGGACGAAATCCTGGGGCCAGTAAGTGGCGCTGAGGATATGGAATTTGCGCTCCGGCAGGTTCCACCAGACGGCCTGGCGGCCATTCCAGGTGAGCCAGACAGTGCCGAAATAGAGGAGGAACAGCAGGGCGCCGCCGAGCATGCGCAGATTGCGGAAGATGCCGGTGAAGGAACGGGTATAGATTTTTTCGCGGTTGGCGTAAAGGTCGACGGTTTCGACCTTGGCCGGGGTGACGTCTTTGACAGGAATCTGCGTGTTCATCGGTGTGTACCACGGCGGTTGGTTGGCTGCCCCGGTCGATGCATGCCGGCCGGGGTCATTCTCGCTATAGCGCTATGGTACGCCTGGCTTGCCCTGACGGCGCGCGACCAAGGGTCGCGCGCCGTCA
>JAUYKV010000043.1 GCA_030699825.1 Pseudomonas sp.
GCAGCGGCTCGCCGGCAGGGTTGGCCACCGGCTCGCCACTAGGCTCGGCACCGAGCAGTTCCTGGGTATAGGGGTGCTGCGGCGCATGGAACAGCTGTTCACACGACGCTTGTTCGACGATCTTTCCCTGCTGCATGACACATACACGGTGGGCAATTCGTCGAACCAGGTTGAGATCGTGGCTGATCAGCAGCAGCGCCATGCCCATGCGCGCCTGCAAATCCTTGAGCAGTTCGAGGATCTTCAGCTGCACGGTGACGTCCAGCGCGGTGGTCGGCTCGTCGGCGATCAGCAGTTCCGGTTCGTTGGCCAGGGCCATGGCGATCATCACGCGCTGGCGTTGTCCGCCGGAGAGTTCATGGGGGTAGGCCTTGAGGCGCTTGTGCGGTTCGGGGATGCCGACCAGCTCGAGCAGCTCCAGGGTCCGTGCGGTTGCGGCCTTGCCGGACAGCCCTTTATGCAGGGCCAGCACTTCATTGATTTGTTTCTCGATGCTGTGCAGCGGGTTCAGCGAGGTCATGGGCTCCTGAAAGACCATGGCGATGCGGTTGCCGCGGATGTTGCGCAGTTTGTTCTCGCTGAGTGTGAGCAGGTCTTGCCCGGCATAGTGGATGCTGCCGCTCGGATGCTGGGCCAGGGGGTAGGGCAGCAGGCGCAGAATCGAATGGGCGGTGACCGATTTGCCTGAGCCGCTTTCGCCGACCAGGGCCAGGGTCTCGCCGCGGTGGATGGTGAAGTTGACGCCTTCGACCACGCGCTGCCTGGAGTCGCCACTGACGAATTCGACGGCCAGGTCGCGCACTTCGATAAGGGTATCGGAACGGGTCATCTTATTTCCTCGGATCGAAGGCATCGCGTGCCGCTTCGCCGATAAACACCAGCAGGCTGAGCATCAGCGCCAGCACGCTAAAGGCGCTGATACCGAGCCAGGGCGCCTGCAGGTTGGACTTGCCCTGGGCGACCAGTTCGCCCAGTGAAGGCGCGCCCGGCGGCAGGCCGAAGCCGAGGAAGTCCAGCGCGGTCAGGGTGCCGATGGCGCCGGTGAGAATAAAGGGCATGAAGGTCATGGTCGAGACCATGGCGTTGGGCAGGATGTGGCGAAACATGATGGCGCCGTTCTCCATGCCCAGGGCGCGGGCGGCGCGCACATACTCCAGGTTGCGGCCGCGGAGGAACTCGGCGCGCACCACATCGACCAGGCTCATCCAGGAGAACAGCAGCATGATGCCCAGCAACCACCAGAAATTCGGCTGGACGAAACTGGCGAGAATGATCAGCAGGTAGAGCACCGGCAGGCCCGACCAGATCTCCAGAAAACGCTGCCCGACCAGGTCGACCCAGCCACCGTAGAAGCCCTGCAGAGCGCCGGCGAATACGCCGATGATCGAGCTGAGCACGGTCAGGATCAGGGCGAACAGCACCGAGATGCGGAAGCCGTAGATCACCCGGGCCATGACGTCGCGGCCCTGGTCGTCGGTGCCCAACCAGTTGGCATGCGATGGCGGTGCCGGGGCGGGCACTTGCAGCTCGTAATTGATGCTGGAGTAGCTGAAGGGGATCACTGGCCAGAGCATCCAGCCGTCTTTCTGTTCGATCAGCTCCTGGATATAGGGGCTCTTGTAGTTGGCTTGCAGGGGGAATTCGCCGCCGAAGACGGTTTCCGGATAGCGTTTGAGCACCGGGAAATACCATTCGCCGTCATAGCGCACGGCCAGCGGTTTGTCGTTGGCAATCAGTTCGGCACCCAGGCTCAGGCCGAACAGGGCGAGGAAGATCCACAGCGACCACCAGCCGCGCTTGTGCGCCTTGAACAGTTCGAAGCGCCGTCGATTGAGGGGGGAGAGCGTCATCTCAACTCTCCCGGCTTTCGAAGTCGATGCGCGGATCGACCAGGGTATAGGTGATGTCACCGATCAATTTCACGACCAGCCCCAATAAGGTAAAGATAAACAGGGTGCCGAAGACCACCGGATAATCGCGATTGATCGCCGCCTCGAAACTCATCAGGCCAAGACCGTCGAGGGAGAAGATCACCTCGATCAACAGCGAACCGGTGAAGAACAGGCCGATAAAGGCTGCCGGAAAACCGGCGATGATGATCAGCATGGCATTGCGGAACACATGGCCATAAAGCACGCCGTTGTTGCCCAGGCCCTTGGCCCTGGCGGTGACCACATACTGCTTGTTGATTTCGTCGAGGAAGCTGTTTTTGGTCAGCAGGGTCAGGGTGGCGAAGTTGCCGATCACCAGGGCGGTCACGGGCAGGGCCAGGTGCCAGAAGTAGTCGAGGATCTTGCCGCCGAGGCTGAGTTCGTCGAAGTTGTTCGAGGTCAGGCCGCGCAGCGGAAACAGGTCGAAGTAGCTGCCGCCGGCGAACACCACGATCAGCAGAATGGCGAAGAGGAAGGCGGGGATCGCGTAGCCGACGATGATCGCCGAACTGGTCCAGACATCGAAGGCGCTGCCATGGCGGGTGGCCTTGGCGATGCCCAGCGGAATCGAGACCAGGTACATGATCAGGGTGCTCCACAGCCCGAGCGAGATCGACACCGGCATCTTTTCGATGATCAGGTCGATCACCTCGGCGTCGCGGAAGAAGCTCTGGCCGAAGTCGAACCGGGCATAGTTCTTCAGCATGATCCAGAAGCGCTCGGGGGCCGGCTTGTCGAAACCGTACAGTTGCTCGATCTCGGCGATCAGCTCCGGGTCGAGGCCCTGGGCGCCGCGATAGTTGGAGCCGGCGACTGCCACTTCGGCGCCGCCGCCCGCAATGCGGCTGGTGGCCCCTTCGAAGCCCTCCAGCTTGGCGATCATCTGTTCCACCGGCCCGCCCGGGGCGGCCTGGATGATGATGAAGTTGATCAGCAGAATGCCGAACAGGGTGGGGATGATCAGCAACAGGCGACGAAAGATATACGCCAGCATCTTATTGCTCCGTGCTCGCGGCTGTGGCGTTGTCCGTGGCGGCGGGTTCCTGTTGCGGGCGAGCCCACCAGGTATTCAGGCCGATGTCGTATTTGGGGGTGACTTTCGGGTGTTCGAAGCGGTTCCAGTAGGCCACGCGCCAGGTCTTGATGTGCCAGTTGGGAATGACGTAATGGCCCCACAACAGCACCCGGTCGAGTGCCCGGGTGTGGGCGACCAGGCTCTGTCGTGAATCGGCGTTGATCAGGCCTTCGACCAGTTGGTCGATGGCCGGATCTTTCAGGCCGATGAAATTACGGCTGCCGGGGTTGTCGGCGCTGCTGGAATGCCAGTATTCGCGCTGCTCGTTGCCCGGCGAGTTGGATTGGCCAAAACCGCCCACGATCAGGTCGAAATCCCGCGAGCGCAGGCGGTTGATGTACTGCGAGACGTCGACCCGGCGAATCACCAGGTCGATGCCGAGATCGGCCATGTTGCGCTTGAGCGGCAGCAGCACGCGCTCGAATTCGGTCTGGGCGAGGAGGAACTCGAAACTGACCGGCGCGCCTTCGGCGTCGAGCATCTGGTCGCCTTCGATGCGCCAGCCGGCTTCTTGCAACAGTTGATAGGCGCGCCTCTGCTGTTCGCGAATGATGCCGCTGCCGTCGGTGACGGGCACGCGGAATTCATCGCTGAACACCTGCGCCGGGATCATGCTGCGCAGCGGCTCGAGGAGCTTCAGTTCATCGGTGCCGGGGAGGCCGCTGGAGGCCAGTTCGGAGTTGTCGAAATAGCTGCGGGTACGGGTATAGGCACCATTGAACAGCTGGCGGTTGGTCCATTCGAAATCGAACAGCAGGCCCAGCGCCTCGCGTACCCGTTTGTCCTGGAACAGTGGCCGGCGGCTGTTGAAGATGAAGCCCTGCATGCCGGTGGGGTTATGGTTGTCGATCTCTTCCTTGATCAGTTGGCCATTGGCCACGGCCGGGGTGTCGTAGGCGGTCGCCCAGTTTTTCGCGCTGCTTTCCAGCCAATAGTCGAATTGCCCGGCTTTCAGGGCTTCGAGGGCCACGGTGTTGTCGCGGTAGTAGTCGAGTCGCATGGTGTCGAAGTTGTAGAAACCGCGGTTGACCGGCAGATCCTCGCCCCACCAGTCCTTTACCCGCTCATAGCGAATCGAGCGCCCGGCTTTGACTTCGGCAACCTTGTAGGGGCCGCTGCCGAGCGGGATCTCCAGATTGCTCTTGCTGAAGTCCCGCTTGGAGGGCAGTACCTGCAGTTGTTTGAGCACCGGCAGCAGGGTCTCGGCGCTGCCCTTTTTCACCTCGAGGCGCAGGGTGTGCTGGTCTGGCGCGCTATAACCGGTGATCGATGCCAGGGGCTTGAACGCCTCGCTTGGTGAATCGGCTGCCGCCTGCAGGTTGAGTCGCAACAGTTCGGCGTCGAGTTTCTCGTCACGGACCAGGCGCGCATCCTCGTGGATGCGCAGGCTTATGCTGGCCTTATCGGGGGCAGCGACGATATCGACAATGTTCTCGTCGCCCAGCAGCGGTTGTTGTGCTGCGTCGCGCTCATCCAGTTCGCTCCACCAGTGCTTGGGCAGTACCGGCAGTTGTCCGAGAATCAGCGGCAGTTCGCGGTTGCCGGCATGCTTGAAGATGAAGCGTACCTGGCGGGGACCTTCGACTTCGGCGCGCTCGACATCGGCGTAGTAGGCACGGTAGGTAGGCGCGCCATGGGTCATCAGGGTTTCGAAGGTGAACTTGACGTCCTCGGCGGTCACCGCTCGACCGTCGTTGAAGCGGGCCTCGGGGCGCAGGTAGAAGCGTACCCAGCTGTTGTCCGGGGCTTTCTCGATTTTTTCCGCGAGCAGGGCGTACTCGGTGAAGGGTTCGTCCAGGCTGTGGCGAGTCAGGGTGTCGTAGATCAGGCCGATATCATCGGCCGCCACACCTTTGTTGATGAAGGGATTGAGGCTGTCGAAACCGCCGAAGCCGGCCTGGCGCAAGGTGCCGCCTTTCGGCGCAGCGGGGTTCACGTAGTCGAAATGTTGGTAACTGGCCGGGTATTTCGGCGGTTCGTCATACAGGGTCAGGGCGTGCTTGCCTGCGGCCTGGGCCAGGCCGGCCAGGACGAGCAGCGCGATGGTGCTGCCATGCAGTAGAAATGAGCGCAGAGGCGGCGTCATCGGGCATTCTCCGTTGGTTTCAGCCACCAGGTGCGCAGGCCCAGGGTATAGGGCGGCGTGGTGACGAAGGCAAACCGGTTGCGGTAGGCCAGGCGGTGATAGTTGATGTACCAATTGGGGATGCTGTAATGCTGCCACAGCAGCACCCGGTCGATTGCGCGGGTGGCGGCGATCTGTTCATCGCGGGTTTGCGCCGACAACAGTTTGTCGAGCAGGGCATCGACCACCGGATGGTTCACCCCGGCGTAGTTCTTGCCGCCTTTGACCTTTGCCTGGCTGGAGTGGAAGTACAGCCATTGCTCCAGGCCCGGGCTGAGGGTTTGTGGCAGGGTCAGCAGAATCATGTCGAAGTCGAATTGATCCAGGCGTTGTTTGTACTGCGCGCGATCGACGGTGCGCAGGTTGGCCTGGATGCCGATACTGGCCAGGTTCTCGGTGAACGGCTGGAGGATGCGCTCGAGGTTTGGATTGACCAGCAGAATCTCGAACTGCAGCGGCTGGCCCTTGGCGTTGAGCAGATGCTGGCCGGACGGTTTCCAGCCAGCCTCGGCCAATAGACCGAGGGCGCGGCGCAAGGTTTCCCGGGGGATCCCGCGGCCATCGGTTTGCGGCATTGCAAAGGGTTCGCTGAGCAGGCGTTTCGGCAGTTGCTTGCGATAAGGCGACAGCATCAGCCATTCGGCGCCTTTGGGTGTGCCAGTGGCGGAGAACTCGCTGTTGGGGTAATAGCTTTTGGCACGGACATAGGCGCTGTTGAACAGTGCACGGTTGGTCCACTCGAAATCGAACATCAGCCCCAGGGCTTCACGTACCTTGCGCTCGGCAAAAGTCGCCCGCCTGCTGTTGATGAACAAGGCCTGGGTCTGCGTGGGAATCTGGTGCGGGATCTCGGCACGAATCACCTCGCCACGCGCCACCGCCGGGAAACGATAGCCGTTGGCCCAGTTTTTTGCCTGGTGCTCGATATAGAAGTCGAATTCACCGGCCTTGAACGCCTCGAAGGCGACATGGGTATCGCGGTAGAACTCCACCTCGACCCGATCGAAGTTGTATTTGCCACGATTGACCGGCAGTTTCTCCCCCCACCAATTCTTCACCCGTTCGAAGGTCAGGCTGCGCCCCGGGCTGACCCGGGTGATGCGGTACGGACCGCTACCCAGCGGCGGTTCGAAGGTGGTGGCCTTGAAGTCGCGGTCTTTCCAGTAATGCTGCGGCAGTACCGGCAATTCGCCCAGGCGCAGGATCAGCAGCGGGTTACCCGAGCGCTTGAAGACGAAACGGATGCGGTGGCGATTGAGGATGTCGACCCGCTTCACTTCCTGCAGGCTGGTGCGGTACTGCGGGTGTCCCTCTTTGAGCAGCAGCCGATAGGAAAACGCCACGTCGTAGGCGGTGATCGGTTTGCCGTCATGGAAGCGCGCTTGCGGGCGCAGGTTGAACACCACCCAGCTGCGATCCTCGCTGTACTCGACCGACTTGGCGATGAGGCCGTAGCTGGAGGTTGGCTCATCGCCGGAAGGGTCGTAATAGCCGGTGCCGGCCATCAGCGGTTCGTTCAGCCCGGTGACGCCGTATTGGAGAAAATTGGCGGTGGAAATTGGGCTGGTACCCTTGAAGGTGTAGGCATTGAGGGTGTCGAAAGTGCCCATGCCCATGAAGCGCAGCGTGCCGCCTTTCGGGGCATCGGGATTGACCCAGTCGAAATGACTGAAGTTGGCCGGGTATTTGAGCGCACCAAATTGCGCATAGCCGTGGCTTTCGCGGACGGTCGCCCACGCGGGAAAGCCGATGAGCAAGCTGAGGATTAGCGAGAGGAGGGGACGTATCAAGTGAAAGATCCGATCCGGAGCGGCTTTTGGGCTTCTTGTCCGGTACAGTAACAGCTTGTATCCGCAGGAAAAAGGCCGAGTCTATTGGCAGAGTATGCGGGCATTATCACTCTCTTTCGATTAATCACAATGAGGCCTTGAACTTGGATATACGTAGCCATGGTCTGCAGTCATGGATTGATCGTCTGAACCAGGCCGAATTGCCGGCCCTGGCCGCAGTGGTGCAGGATTTGCAACGCTTGGCGCAACAAGAGCATGCATCTGTGCAGCAACTGGCGGACGTCCTGCTGCGCGATGCTTCGCTGACGTCCAAGGTGCTGCGGGTCGGCAATAGTGCTTACTACAACCCTTCGCAAGAAACCATCAAGACCATCTCGCGGGCCATCGTCCTGATCGGCTTCGACAATGTACGCCTGATCAGCCTCTCGGTGAGCCTTATCGATGGCTTGCTCACCCGTGCTCCGCGCGAGCAGCTGCAGGAGTTGCTCGCGCGGTCGTTTCATGCGGCCGTACAGGCGCGCAATATTGCCGGCTACGTGCTGTCGCGGCATGAGGAGGAGGTCTTCATCGCGGCCCTGCTCTATGATTTGGGCGAGCTGGCCTTCTGGGGCTGTGGTGGTGAGCAGGCGGACGAGCTGGCCAGTGTTTTGGTCCAGCCTGGCGTCAATGTCGAGGAAGCGGTACGTGCGGTGCTGGGTACCAGTTTTCGCCAATTGACCCAGGGACTGGTGAAGGGCTGGAACATCGGCGAGATTGCCAGCTTGGCGCATAACAGCGCCAACCATAACGACCCGGCCGTGCGCGCCGTCAGTCTGGGCGCGCGGATCAGCGAGGCGGCGCTCGACGGCTGGGACTCGCCGGCGATGGAGGCCTTGGTCGGCGAGATGGCGACCCTCATCGGCGTCAGCCCGCAAGAGGCCATGCAGCAGGTCTTGGCCAGCGCCGATGAAGCGGTCAAGGTAGCGGCGACCTTTGGTGCCAGCCAGCTCTGCCGCCTGATCCCCAATACCGACCCCGAGCAGATCCGCCTGCAGCAGGAGCAGCGCAAGGCGCGCCTGTTGCAACCCAATCTGCAACTGCTGCAACAAGCCCTGCAGGATCTGGGGTTGCTGGCGTCTCGCCGAGGCGATCTCGGCCTGATTCTCGATACCCTGCTCAAGGGGCTGCATCAGGGCGCTGGCCTGGAGCGGGTGATGCTGGTGGTGCTGGCCGACGGACAACGTTGTTTTCGGGCCAAGCGGGTGGTCGGCGAAGGGACCGAGGGTTGGATGAACGATTTCCTGCTGCCGGTCGAGCAGCGCGAGCAGCCGCATATATTCAGTTATGTACTGCGCAATAAAGAAGCCTTGTGGATGGGCGTACCCGCCAGCTACAGCCTCAACGAACTGGTGACCCAGCCGATACGTCAGCGGCTCGGCCTGGGCATGTTCTTTATTGCCCCGCTATTGGCTGGCAACCGCGAGATTGGCGTGATATATGCCGACAATCGGGTATCCGGGCGCGCGCTGAAGCATGAACAGTTTGTTGCCTTTCAGCGCTTCAGCCAGCTTACCCGACGTTGCCTCGAGGCGCTGAGCCAGCGCGCCTGAGTGCGGTTCGATCAGGGTAGGCGCAGGGTCAGGGTCTGCCCTGGCTTGATGGCGCTGCCCGCGCGCGGATTCCAGCGCTGCAGGTGCCGCATCTCGACCTTGAAGCGCTTGGCGATGGCGTACAGCGAATCACCTTTGCGCACCTTGTAATAGGTGGTGTCACTTCCCTCGGCGCTCGTTGCCGGCTGGCCGCCGTGCAAGGCCAGGGTCTGGCCGGCACGCAGGGTGTTGCCGGTGATCTTGTTCCAGCGCTTCACCTCTCGCACCGAGACCTGGTGGGTCTTGGCGATTTGCCAGAGGCTGTCGCCCTTTTTCACCCGATAACTGCGTGATTGCGCCACAGAACGGGCTGCAGGCTGGAACAGCGGCTCTTTCGGCGTGACGCCCGGTTGTGCGGGTATGCTGAGTACCTGGCCGATGCGCAAATGATTGCTGGACAGCTTGTTGATATCTTTGAGGGTGCCGACCGTCAGGTGGTAACGGTTGGCGATGCCACTGAGGCTGTCGCCCGAGCGGACGCTGTACTGCTGCCAGTCCACCAGGTCCTGGGGCTTCATCAGTGCCAGGTTGGCAGCCAGCAGTTCCGCGTTGGCGGTCGGCACCAGCAGATGTTGCGGGCCGTCCAGGGTGATGCGTTGTTTAAAGGCCGGGTTGAGCTGATACAGTTCATCTTCGTCCAGCTCAGCCATGGCGGCGACCCTGGACAGGTCCATGCGCTGCTTGAGCACGACCGTCTCGAAATAGGGCTCGTTGGCAATCGGCTCGAGGTTGACGCCGTAGGCTTCCGGGGACATCACCACCTGTGACAGGGCCAGCAGCTTGGGCACGTAATTCTGTGTCTCTTTGGGCAGTGGCAGGTTCCAGTAGTCGGTCGGCAGGCCGAGTTTCTGGTTGCGCTCGATGGCCCGGCTGACGCGGCCTTCACCCGCATTGTAGGCGGCCAGGGCGAGCAGCCAGTCACCGTTGAACATTTCATGCAGGCGTGACAGGTAGTCCATCGCCGCATTGGTCGACGCCATGACGTCGCGGCGCCCGTCGTACCAACTGGTCTGGCGCAGGTTGAAATGCCGGCCGGTGGAGGGGATGAATTGCCACAGACCTACCGCATTGGCATGGGAATAGGCAAAGGGGTTGTAGGCGCTTTCGATCATCGGCAGCAACGCCAGCTCCATCGGCATGTTGCGTTCGGCCAGGCGTTCGACGATGTAGTGGATATAGGGGCTGCTGCGCGCGCCGGATTTTTCGATAAAAGCAGGATTACTGACGAACCACAGGCGTTGCTGCTCGATGCGCGGATTGATTTCGATCTCGCCCTGCATTTGATAGCCGTCGCGGACTCGTTGCCAAATATCCTCGGGCTCGGCCGGGGCGAGACTGTCGGTCAGCCACACGGGTTCGCGCTCCAGGCCCACCGTCAGATCGGTGTCGCGGCCGCTATCCTCGGGCGCTTTGCCCGTGGTTTGGCAGCCGGCCAGGGTTGCACAAAACACCACCACCAGCGCCTGTGCGCCTTGTGCTAATGCCTTTAGATTCAAGGTCTTGCGTGGTGGTAAAGGCATTGGTTGGCTGGGGCTTCCCGAGGCAAAGATCGGGCGATTCTAGAAACCGATGCCGGAGTGGTCAAGTTTTAACCACTTTTTTGCAGAGTGATCGACTTTTTAGAAATTATCCTTCCATGCGCGCAGGCGCGCGAAAACCTCGCTGGGCGAGCGTTGTTGCGCGCCGTCATGCTCGTCGATCTTTGCCTTGACCGCTTCTACGGTCGTGCGCAAAAACGGGTTGGTCGCGCACTCCAGGGCCAGGCTGGACGGCAGGCTGATGCGACCCTCGGCGCGCCAGGCGCTGACCTCCTGCAGGCGCTGGGCGATCTGCGGGTTGTCTGACTCGACCGCTTGGGCGAAGCGCAGGTTGCTCAAGGTGTACTCATGGGTGCAGTACACCTGGGTTTGCCCGGGCAGGGCCGCCAGGCGGCTGAGCGAGTCGTGCATTTGTGCGGGACTGCCTTCGAACAGGCGACCGCAGCCGGCGGCAAACAGGGTGTCGCCACAAAACAACCAGTGTTGCTCGGCCTGGTAATAGGCGATATGCCCCAGGGTATGACCCGGTACTTCGATGACGTTAAAGCGCTGACCGAGTATCTCGACCTCGTCGCTTTCGCGCAAGGCCAGATCGCGCGCGGGAATATTTTCCTGCGCCGGGCCGAGTACCCGTGCCCCGGTGGCTGCCTTCAACGGCTGGATGCCGCCGACATGATCGGGATGATGGTGGGTGATCAGAATGTCGCTCAATTGCCAGCCGGGATGGCTGTTCAACCAGGCCAGTACCGGCGCCGCATCACCGGGGTCGACCACCGCGCAACGGCGCTGTTCGAGGTCTTGCAGCAACCAGATATAGTTGTCCGAGAAGGCGGGCAGGGCGTCGATCTTTATCATCAGGCAGGTCGCTAAGCAGGTCATAAAGGTGCATCTTAGAACTCATTGGCGGTGCTGACTACGCAGGTAATTCTTATGTCCGATCATCCTTTCGCCCAGGCCGATGCCGACTGGCTCAAGCTCATCGGCACGGCGCGCCATTGGTTCAATGGGCCCTATGGCCAGTTGCTGCTGGAGGGCGAGCAGCGTTTGCTGGAGGAAGAGCTGGCGCGCTTCTTTGGCGGCTACATGGTGCATTACGGCCCTTCCGCGCAAGCCTCGCCGAATGCCGCGCAGATCCAGCGCAGCGTGCGGGTCGGCGCGCCCTTCAGCGGGGTGGAGATCGTCTGCGAGGAGCAGGCTTGGCCGCTGACCGAATATGCCGCCGATGTCGTGCTGCTGCAGCATGGCCTGGACTTCAGTCTGTCGCCCCATGGTCTGTTGCGTGAGGCGGCGCACAGCGTGCGCCCGGGCGGTCATCTGCTGGTGGTCGGGATCAACCCGAGGAGTGCCTGGGGCGTGCGTCACCTGTTCACCCGGGATGCCCTGCGTCAGGCCCGCTGTATTGCGCCCAACCGGGTCAGCGACTGGCTGCACCTGTTGGGTTTCGCACTGGAGAAACGCCGCTTCGGGTGCTATCGTCCGCCGCTTGCTTCCACTGCCTGGCAGGCTCGTCTGGCGCCGCTGGAAGCATGGGGCGATGCCTGGCAATCGCCGGGAGGCGGCTTCTATCTATTAGTGGCACGCAAACTGGTGATCGGCTTGCGTCCGTCACGGCAGACGCATCGAGCGCCCATGGGCAAGCTGGTGCCCATGCCGGTGGCCAAGGTCAGTCGCCGCGAGCCGAAGCCATAAGCCTGTATTAAAGCCTGCCGAGCGGAACTTATTGAGAGATTGGCTCTGCATGAATGAACAAGTCGAGATTTACACCGATGGTGCCTGCAAGGGCAATCCCGGCATCGGTGGCTGGGGCGCGTTGATGATTTTCAAGGGCGTGGAAAAGGAACTCTGGGGCGGCGAAGCCGAGACCACCAACAACCGCATGGAGCTGACCGCGGCGATTCGCGCCCTGGCCGAGTTGAAGCGTGCCTGTGACGTGCGTCTGGTGACCGACTCGCAATACGTCATGCAAGGTATCCAGGACTGGATGCCGAACTGGAAAAAACGCGGCTGGAAAACCGCCGCCAAACAACCGGTGAAGAACGCCGATCTGTGGCGCGAGCTGGACGAGCAGGTCAATCGGCACAAGGTGACCTGGCAGTGGGTGCGCGGTCATACCGGCCACCCCGGTAACGAACGTGCCGACCAATTGGCCAACCGTGGCGTCGACGAAGTGAGAGGGCTGCAACGTGCGTAGCGTCGTACTGGACACTGAAACCACCGGCATGCCGGTCACTGATGGTCACCGGATCATCGAGATCGGCTGTGTCGAACTGATGGGGCGGCGCCTGACCGGGCGGCATTTCCATGTCTACCTGCAGCCGGATCGCGAGATCGATGAGGGCGCCATTGCGGTGCACGGCATCACCAACGATTTCGTCCAGGACAAGCCGCGCTTCAAGGAAGTGGCCGACGAGTTCTTCGAGTTCATCAAGGGTGCGCGGCTGATCATCCACAACGCGGCATTCGACGTTGGCTTCATCAACAACGAATTTGCCCTGATCAAGCAGCAGGATCGCGCCGATATCAGCGAGCATTGCTCGATCCTCGATACCCTGCTGATGGCCCGCGAACGTCATCCGGGGCAGCGCAACAGCCTCGATGCCCTGTGCAAACGCTATGGCGTCGACAACTCCGGCCGCGACCTGCACGGCGCATTGCTCGATGCCGAGATCCTCGCCGACGTCTACCTGACCATGACCGGCGGACAGACCAATCTGTCCCTCGCCGGCGAGGGCTCCGAGGGCGACGGCAATGGCCGCCAGCAACCCAGCGCGATTCGCCGCCTGCCTGCCGAACGCTCGCCTACCCTGGTGGTGCGCGCCACCCAGGCCGAGGTCGAGGCGCATGCCGCGCGCCTGGCGGCGATCGAGAAAGCGGCCGGCGGCCCGGCGCTGTGGGCGACGCTGGAGCCCTAGCAGGTCATTGAAAACGTAAGCGAGGCAACAGACCCTAAGCAAAGAGCGGCAGCGGCTGGGTTTTTTCGAGCGTTGCCTGGGCGCATTACCGGTCGTTCGTGATCACGGCCACAGCTGTGCGCTGGTCCTGCGGATGTGTCCAGCGGCGGGCGGGGTGAGTCTAGAACGTTCTAGGTCATCTTTTTCGCACCGCAGAGAGTTGCCATGCACCCGCTACGAGAAAGCCTGCACGATGAGCTGCATGCCCGGCCGTCGATCTACTTCGACGGCCCGGCCCATGTCTACCATTTCGCCTTGCTGGACGACGGTGTTTGCATCGATCCGATCATCGCCCAGCTCGAAGGGCTGGCCGATCAGCACAGCCATGGCGCCTCGCGTCATGGCCTGCTGCGGATCGACGGCTGCCCGTTCAAGTGGGAGCGCCACAGCGAATTCCTCTCCCTGACCTGGGTGGTGCCGCGCACGCCCCAGACACCGCTCTGGGCCGAGCTGCCCGAGCCGCTGCGCGGCCTGCTGCAGACCCATCAGGCGTTGATCATCAATGCCCTGGTGGTACTGGTCGAAGACGCGCAGGAGGCGCTGGACGATCCTGCCGCCTACGGTTTCAAGGATCCCGCCGGCTCCCATGTGGGTGGTGGCGATGCCACGGTGTGGAGCGATTTTCGCCTGTCGGAGCAGGGCTTCAACCGTATCCTGCTGATCAACCGGGGCCTGAATGCCTACCGCCTCGGTCGCATGATCCGCCGTCTGCTGGAGATCGAAACCTATCGCATGCTTGCCTCCCTGGCCCTGCCCACCGCACAGAACATCGGCGTCACCCTGCAGGAGCTGGATCGCAGCCTGATCCGCCTGGCTGAGCGCAATGCCGGGGCGGGCAATAGCGAAGCCAAGGAGCTGCTCGACGCCCTTACCGAACTGTCCGCCCGCCTGATGCGCTGTGGCGCCGCCTGCCGGCCGCGCTTCAGTGCCGCCGAGGCCTATGCGCAGATCGTCTTCGAGCGCATCGGCGAACTGCGCGAGCGGCATGTCGGCGGCAGTCAGCGACTCGGCGTGTTCATCGAGCGGCGCTTCAAACCGACGGTGCGCTATTGCGCCGCCACCGAACGCCGCCTCGATCGCCTGGCCAGCGGCATCGCCAACCTCGGCGACCTGCTGCAGGCGCGGGCCCAGGTGGAGGTGGAAGAGCAGAACAGCGAGATCCTCGAGAGTCTCAATGCGCGCACCAGCACTCAGCTGAAAATCCAGAAGGCGGTTGAAGGCTTCTCCCTGATCGCCATCAGCTACTACCTGGTCGGCCTGCTCAAACTCACCCTGGAAGGTCTGGCGGCGCTGGGCGCACCGTTCTCCAGCAAGGTGCTGTTCGCCGTGCTGGCGCCGCTGTTTCTGCTGACCTTGTTGCTGCTGGCCCGGCGCCTGAAGGTTGCGGCCCGGCATTAGGCAGTCGTCCGGGAATGCGGATCTGCCGGGTTGCGCGCGCAGGGCATTCCGCGCGTAACGCAGCGACAGCCGGCCGCATCTGCTTTAGCGATCAAGTTTTTCCGGACATCACGATAGGTGTTTTATCGACCGATCGGCCGAGTCAATATCCATTCGCGGACAAGTCCCCTCCCACAAGATCACCGCAGCCCTGTAGGAGGGGCCTTGGCCGCGAACCGTCGTCTGCCGCGCCGATGAACCGCGGTGTACTGCCTGCGGCGAGTGACGCCCCACGGGCGGCTAGTCCTGCGCGCCAGCGGCGGCGCGCGCCTGCAGCCGGCGAACAGGCGAACAGGCGGTCGGTATCGGCACGGCGGCACAGTTCGCTGCCCGCCGTCATGGTCGCCGCGCTGCCGGCGGCGACGCCGTAGCGTGCCGCTTCGCTAAGGCTTGCGCCCTGGGCCAGTTTGAGGGTGACGGCGCCAACCTGGCTGTCACCGGCACCCACGGCGCTGAGTTTTCTTACCGTCGGCGCGCTGATCCGCTCGCTCAGCTCGCGGGTCGCCAGCAGCGCGCCCTGGGCTCCGAGCGAGACCAGCACGGCGGCGCATTTGCCAGCCTCGACCAGGCCGCGGACCATCCTGACCAGCTGATCCGATTCGTCGATGTCCTCACCACTCAGGGCGCGCAGCTCCTTGAGATTGGGCTTGATCAGGAACAGCCCACCGATGTCCAGCGCCTGGCGCAATACCTCACCCGAACTGTCGAGGATGCAGCGGGCACCACGTTGCGCGGCGGTCTACAGCGAGCGCCGGGCTGAGGGTCAGGGTAACGATACTGGCCATGCAAGACTCCCCGGGCGGCTGGGTGCCCGCACTGGCCGCGCCCATTGGCTGGCCTCGAGGATAAAGATAGTGCCTGGGAGGAGGGGGCGCCGCTGGGTTGCCGAGACCTGGCAATTCGCAACCCGATAAGGCCACGGATCCTGCAATGATTCAAAAATGCGACAAAGCATTACCGAGGTCGACGGCCCGGTTTCCTAAAAGGTCATTGCATGGTGTTTACTGAGTGCCGTTGCCCAATCGCTAAGTGGATGCCGGATTGCCCCATGTATAAAGACCTCAAGTTTCCCGTATTGATCGTGCACCGCGACATCAAGGCCGACACCGTGGCCGGCGATCGGGTGCGAGCTATCGCCGCCGAGCTGGAGCAGGACGGTTTCAGCATCCTCTCCACCGCCACCTCGGCCGAGGGACGGATCGTCGCCTCGACCCATCACGGCCTCGCCTGCATCCTGGTGACTGCCGAGGGGGCGGGGGAGAACAAGCACCTGCTGCAGGACATGGTCGAGCTGATCCGCATCGCCCGGCGGCGGGCGCCGCAGCTGCCGATCTTCGCCCTCGGCGAACAGGTGACCATCGAGAACGCGCCGGCCGAGGCCATGGCCGACCTCAATCAACTGCGCGGCATTCTCTACCTGTTCGAGGACACGGTGCCGTTCCTCGCCCGCCAGGTCGCCCGCGCCGCGCGCAACTACCTGGACTGCCTGCTGCCGCCGTTCTTCAAGGCGCTGGTGCAACACACCGCACAATCCAACTACTCCTGGCACACCCCCGGCCATGGCGGCGGGGTGGCCTATCGCAAGAGCCCGGTCGGTCAGGCGTTCCACCAGTTCTTTGGCGAGAATACTCTGCGCTCCGACCTCTCGGTGTCGGTGCCGGAACTGGGCTCGTTGCTCGATCACACCGGTCCCCTGGCCGAGGCCGAGGCCCGCGCCGCGCGCAACTTCGGCGCCGATCACACCTATTTCGTAATCAATGGCACCTCGACCGCCAACAAGATCGTCTGGCACGGCATGGTCGGCCGCGACGATCTGGTGCTGGTCGACCGCAACTGCCACAAGTCGATCCTCCACTCGATCATCATGACCGGCGCGATTCCGCTGTACCTGTGCCCGGAGCGTAACGAACTGGGCATCATCGGGCCGATTCCGCTGAGCGAGTTCAGTCGCGAGTCGATCCAGGCGAAAATCGACGCCAGTCCGTTGGCTCGCGGTCGCGTGCCGAGCAGCAGCGGGGCCATGGTCAAGCTGGTGGTGGTGACTAACTCGACCTACGACGGTCTGTGTTACAACGCCGAACTGATCAAACAGACCTTGGGCAATAGCGTCGAGGTGCTGCATTTCGATGAGGCCTGGTATGCCTATGCGGCGTTCCATGAGTTCTACGCCGGGCGCTATGGCATGGGTACTACCCGCACGGCCAATGCGCCGCTGGTGTTCAGTACCCACTCCACGCACAAGCTGCTGGCGGCGTTCAGCCAGGCCTCGATGATCCATGTGCAGGATGGCGGTGCGCGTCAACTCGATCGTGATCGCTTCAACGAAGCCTTCATGATGCATATCTCGACCTCGCCGCAGTACGGCATCATCGCTTCGCTGGATGTGGCCTCGGCGATGATGGAAGGCCCGGCCGGGCGTTCGCTGATCCAGGAAACCTTCGATGAGGCGCTGAGCTTCCGCCGTGCCCTGGCCAATCTGCGGCAGAACCTAAGTGCCGACGATTGGTGGTTCAGTATCTGGCAGCCGCCTCAGGCCGAGGGCGTCGACGAGGTGGCGACCGAGAGCTGGTTGTTGCAGCCGCAAGCCGAGTGGCATGGGTTTGGCGAGGTGGCCGATGATTATGTGCTGCTCGACCCGATCAAGGTCACCCTGGTGACGCCTGGCCTGACTGCGGGCGGCACGCTCGACCAGTGCGGGATTCCGGCGGCGGTGGTCAGCAAGTTCCTCTGGGAGCGCGGCCTGGTGGTCGAGAAGACCGGCCTGTATTCCTTCCTGGTGCTGTTTTCCATGGGTATCACCAAGGGCAAGTGGAGCACCCTGCTCACCGAGTTGCTGGAGTTCAAGCGCAGCTATGACGTCAACCTGCCGCTGACGCTTGCTTTGCCCTCGATCGCCAAGGCCGGCGGCGCGCACTACCACGGCATGGGCCTGCGCGACCTGTGCGATGCGCTGCACCGTTGCTACGGGGAAAACGCCACGGCCAAGGCGATGAAACGCATGTACACGGTGTTGCCGGAAGTCGCCCTCAGGCCGGCCGATGCCTACAACCAGCTGGTGCGTGGCGAAGTCGAGGCCGTGCCTATCGACCGGCTCGACGGGCGCATCGCCGCGGTCATGCTGGTGCCCTATCCGCCGGGTATCCCGCTGATCATGCCGGGCGAGCGCTTTACCCCGGCGACCCGCTCGATCATCGATTACCTGGAGTTTGCCCGCACCTTCGACCGCAGCTTCCCCGGCTTCGACGCCGACGTGCACGGCCTGCAGCGCAACGAAGGGCCGGACGGCAACGCCTACACGGTGGACTGCATCAAGCTCTGAGAGGCGACTGGCGCGTTGTCGGCTGGACGGCGCGCCAGCCGTCATCGGCCTTGCCGGACTATCTCCACTAGATCAAGTGGTTACCGTCAACAGTCAAAACGCTGCTTAAGTCCAATGACGTGTTCTGCGTCACAGAGGCCGGCATCGACATTTATCCAGCGCTTGTTATAGTTGCCCGGCTGTAATCACAAGAATGTCTCTGTGCGCGTGCGCGAGTTCGTTTGTTTTCTGATTGTTGCTGAGGATGACTGCCGTGTCCGACTACCAAGCCTTTAGTGTCGAGTTGGCAGACAAGATCGCCCATGTGCGGATCAACCGCCCGGAAAAGATCAACGCCATGAACGCCGATTTCTGGACGGAGATCATCGAGATCTTTCGCTGGATCGACGCCACGGACGAGGTGCGGGTGGTGGTGCTGTCGGGCGCCGGCAAGCATTTTTCCTCCGGTATCGATCTGATGATGCTGGCCCAGCTGGGCAGTCAGATGGGCCCGGATGTCGGCCGCAATGCGGAAAAGCTGCGGCGCAAGATTCTCGAGCTGCAAGCCTCGTTCAATGCCGTCGACCAGTGCCGCAAGCCGGTACTGGCGGCCATCCAGGGTTACTGCCTGGGCGGTGCCATCGACCTGATTGCGGCCTGCGACATGCGCTATTCGACGGTCGACGCGCAATTCTCGATCAAGGAAATCGACATCGGCATGGCCGCCGACGTCGGCACCTTGCAGCGCCTGCCGCGGATCATTGGCGACGGCATGATGCGCGAACTGGCCTTCACCGGGCGCACCATCGGCGGTGAAGAAGCGCGCACTATCGGCCTGGTCAATCGCACCTTCGCCGACGCCACCGAGCTGCTCGAGGGGGTGATGGGCATTGCCGCTGAAATTGCCGCGAAATCCCCGGTGGCGGTGCGTGGCACCAAGGAAATGATTCGCTACATGCGTGACCACCGGGTCGATGATGGTCTCGAATACATCGCCACCTGGAACGCGGCGATGCTGCAATCGGTCGACTTGCGCGTGGCCATGGCCGCGCACATGAGCAAGCAAAAGCCGGAGTTCGCCGACTGATGCGACCACTGTCTTCTCCACCGGCACGGGAGGCGCACTAGCATATGGTTTCTGGAGCCACGTCACTCGGTCTGGTGCGCAACGAATTGTTCACCACCATGGAGGAGGCCGAGTCGAGCCTCGAGCATTTCATTGCCGAGCGGCATAACGGCAGCCTGCTGCAACAGGCGGTGGAAAGCCTTTATCAGGTCCGCGGTACGCTCAATCTGGTCGAGTTGACCGGTGCCGAAATGCTCGCTCAGGAAGTGCTCGAACAAGCCACCGATATTCCCGCCGGCGCCGGCGAGGAGCGCGATGTGCAGCTCTCGGCGCTGAGTAACGCGCTGCATGTGCTGCGCCGTTATCTGGAAAACGTCGAGGTGCACCGCCAGGAAATGCCCGAGTTGCTGCTGCCGGCGATCAATGACCTGCGCCAGGCCGGCGGCCAGTCGGCGCTGCCGGAAAGCTTCTTCTTCAGCGTGCGCCTCGATCATGCACGCCCGCGCACCGCGCCAGCCGCCCTGGATGCGGCGGCCAAAGAAATCGAAGGGCGACGCTTGCGCCAGATGTATCAGGTGGGCTTGCTCGGTTTCATCCGTGAACAGAATCCGCAGGCCAGCCTGAAGCTGATGGGGCGGGCCATGAGCCGCCTGGACAGCCTCTACGCCAACGAGCCGCGGGGCCGTCTGTGCTGGATCGGTGCTGCGGCTGTGGAGGCACAGCTCGAGGGTCAGCTACTGACGCGCAAGTCGCGCAAGCAGCTGTTCTCGCGGATCGATCGCGAACTCAAGCAGGTCCTTGCCAACAGCCTGTACGAGACGCCGCGCAGCCTGCTCAAGGAACTGCTCTATCTGGTGGCCCTGGCCGACAGTCGCGGGCCTGTGGTCACGCCGGTGCGCGAGCTGTTTGGCCTGACCCCGCTGCCTTTCACCGATCACCTGCTGGAAGCGGAATATCAGCGCCTGGCCGGCCCTGGACAGGCGGTCATGCGCTCGCTGAGTTCGGCCATTCGCGAAGAGCTGACCAGCGTCAAGGATATGCTCGACCTGATCGAACGGGGCACCGTGCAGGCGGAAAGCCTCGGCAATCTGCATGCTTTGCTCGGCAAGCTGAGCAAGACTCTGGGCATGGTCGGTCTCAGTTCGGCGGGCAATGCACTGAATGCGCAGCTGCAGACGCTTGCCAGCTGGAGCGAGGAGCGCGCCCCGCAACAACAGGAGCTGCTCAAGCTGGCCGATGCCGTGCTCTATGTCGAAGGCATGGTTGCCAGTCTGGAGCGTGGCGAGCGGCGCGACCACAGTGCAGGGTCACTGGCGCCGGGCAAGGAGCTCGAATCCTTCGCCTACTACCAGCTCAACGAGGCGCGCATCGTCGTGGTCGACGAGGCCCGCGGTGGCCTGGCGTTGGCCAAGCGTGCGATCACCGCCTACCTGGAGTCCGACGGCGACCGCATGCACCTGTCCAATGTGCCGTTCAGCCTGCAGGCGGTGCGCGGCGGCCTGTGGTTCCTCGGCCAGGAGCGGGCGGCCGCGCTGGTCGGCGCCTGCGCCGAATACATCCAGACGCAGATGTTCGAGGCGCCGCAGATGCCTTCCGAACAAATGCTGGAAACCCTGGCCGATGCACTCAGCAGTCTCGAATACTACCTGGAAGCGGGTGCGGTAATGCGCCCTGAAACCCAACCCAGCGTGCTCGACCTGGCCGCAGACAGCGTGCGCGCCCTGGGCTTGCCGGTAGCCGCATAAATGACCCAGCGTTGGCGGCCCGCCTTACTCGACAGCCAGCAACCCGGTGGCTGGGCCCTGGTACATTGCCGGCAGCAGTTTCTGGCGGACAGCAACGGCGTGTTGTTTCCCCGCGAATGGCTGAAAAAGCAGGAGCTGCCGATTCTGGCCGAGCATGGCATCGGTCACTTCGACGGAGAGGCCATCTACCTGCTGGAGGTGCAGCAGCCGGTCGATATGCCCGGTTGCAGCTGGCAAAGCCTGCGTCAGTTCATGCTGCAAGGCGATGCCGACACCTTCAGGATGCTCGGCTACGCGACGCAGATCGGCACCTGGGCGCGCCAGCACCGGTTTTGCGGCAGTTGTGGCGAGCCTATGCTGCATTTTCCCGGCGAGCGCGCGATGCATTGCCCGCGTTGCGAGCTGCACCACTATCCACGCCTGTCGCCGAGCATGATCGTGTTGGTCACCCGCGGCGATGAAATCCTCCTGGCCCGCTCGCCGCGTTTCGTCCCCGGCGTCTACAGCACCCTGGCCGGTTTCGTCGAGGCGGGCGAGTCGGTCGAACAGTGCGTGGCGCGTGAGGTACGCGAAGAGGTCGGGGTCGAGATCAAGAACCTGCAGTACCTGGGGAGCCAGGGCTGGCCATTCCCGCATTCGCTGATGCTCGGCTTCCATGCCGAATATGCGGCTGGCGAGATCGTCATGCAAGTCGAGGAGATCGAGGATGCGCAGTGGTTCAGTGTGCAGCAGTTGCCGCCCTTGCCGGCGCCACGCTCGATCGCCCGCTACCTGATCGACGTCTACGTGGCGCAGCGGCTAGGGCTGCCGGAGCCATGGCTGTCGGTATAGTCGCTACGCCAGCCCGAACCAGTGCTGCCAAGCTAGACGCGCGGCCAGTGCCAGCACCATGACGATGAATACCGGGCGGATGAACTTGGAGCCGCCGCGGATTGCCGAGCGCGCGCCGAGAAAAGCCCCGGCCATCAGGGCGATGCCCATGCTGATGCCAAGCACCCAGGCCACTTGTCCGGCGACGATGAACACCACTAGGGCGCAGGCGTTGCTGACGAAGTTCATGCTGCGGGCCACGCCGCTGGCGCGGACCAGATCGAGCGGGTAGAGCAGCAGGCTGCTGACCGTCCAGAATGCCCCGGTTCCCGGCCCGGCGACGCCATCGTAGAAGCCCAGGCCGAGGCTTTGCGGCCATTGCCGGCCCTGGGCAATAGGCGCATCGGCGTTGAGCGGCGCCGCCGGGGTGCGCCCGAACAGCAGGTAGAGCCCGCAGGCGAATACCACCACCGGCAACAGTTGATTGAGCCAGGCCGCCGGCAGCCAGTGCACCAGTGTGGCGCCCAGCAGGGCGCCGATCGCGGTGCCTATCAGTGCATTGCGCCAGGGCCGGGGGGCGAACAGCTTGCGCCGGTAGAAGGTGTAGCTGGCGGTGGCCGAGCCGAAGGTGGCACAGAGTTTGTTGGTGCCCAGCACCAGATGCGGCGGCAGTCCGGCCATCAGCAGGGCCGGAATGGTCAGCAGGCCGCCGCCGCCGGCAATGGCATCGATAAAGCCGGCGACGAAGGCCACCAGAGCGAGAATGGCCAGGGTTGCCGGGTCAACGGCAAGCTCGAAAGGCAAGGGCATGGAAAAGACGACCTGTGTCCGATTGTGCAGCGAAGCTGCTGTTCGCTGGCGGGGTTGCTGCGCATAATGCCGGGATTTTCACGGACAAGGAACTGACTCGATGCAATACGACGGTCTGGCATGGGCAACGGCACTGCTGGCATTGCTGGCAGTGTTGGTTGCCGCACGAATCCTGTTCGATCGCCACTGGTTTCTCGGCTGGTTGCGCGGCACCTGTGGCCTGGCCTTTGTCGCCCTGGCCGGCTTCATCGGTTTGGTGGCCTACGACTTGTACAGCTATACGCCGCTGCCGGAGGACAAGCCGCTGCTGACCCTGAGCTTCGAGGCCGACGGCCCACGTTATCGGGTCAATCTGCTGGAGGGCGGCCGCGAGCGCAGCGTGCTGCTGGAGGGGGACTTGTGGCAGCTGGATGCGCGGTTATTGCAATGGCAGGGACTCGCGGCACTGATTGGCCTGCAGCCGGGCTACCGGCTGGAAAAGCTCTCGGGGCGTTTCCTCGCCATCGAGCAGCAGGAGCAGGCTCAGCAGGCCCAGGTCGAGCTTGCCCGCAGCCCCTATGGCATCGACCTGTGGCGCTGGCTGCGCCTGGGTCAGCACGACCTGTTTCTGTTCGATGCCCAGGCACGCCGGGTCACCTACCTGCCGATCGCCGACCAGGCGGTCTACAGTGTCAGCCTGACGCCGACCGGCCTGCTGGCGCAGCCGATGAATCAGGCGGCCAAGCAGGCGCTGCAGGATTGGCAGTAGCGAGCGCTGAGTGAGGCAGGCGAAGATGGGATCATGCCGAGATAAAGGGAAAATTCATTCATTTGATCTGTAATTAGCCCGGATGTTTCATAAAAACGGCAGCCTGCTCAAACTTTGAGCAGGCTGCCGTTTTTGCTCGCGCGGTTGGAGGCTGAGCCGGGCGCGGCCAGGTCGGCGTTGATGTGCTGTGCACAAAAAACCAAGGCTGCGGTACGCATTATTGGAGCGGCACGTCCTGAATGGCTGCGGCCAGGCGTACCAGTGCCGCTGGCGGTGGCCAGATCAAGGCATTGCGGTTGCTGAGGTGGCGTTCTGGGTTAGCCGTTAGCCTGGAGCGGGAGGGCGAGCGAGGTAGAGCAGTTCGCTGACACGGTGCAGCAAGCCCTTGACCGGACAGGCGCTCGGCAGGTGCAACTTGACCCGATCCTTGTATTGCACCACCCGCACGGCCAGCTTGAACAGCTTGAGGATGATCGACATCGGCTGCGCCCGTGCCATCTCGGTATGGCACAGCGTGTTCTCGCGCAGGCTGTGGATCAGGCAGTAGGCGGCGCAGGCATAGAACAGGCGCAGGTGGTTGGCCAGGAACGCGTGATCGGAGGTGCGGTCACTGGCCAGGTCGTTCTTCACCGCCTTGATGAAGTTCTTGTCCTGGCCGCGGGCGCAGTACAGGTCCCGGTACAGCGCCTCTGGGCTCGGATCGCCGAGCGAAGTGACCACGAAGCGCGGGTTGACGCCGAGCGCCATCACCTCGGCCTTGAGTACGACCCGGTAGGATTTGGCCCAGGAGCGCGCCTTGTAGTCGAGATTCTCATACAGCCGTACGGCGCCCGGTGCTGCTGCGCCCGTGCGGCGGGCGTAGTCGAGTCGGTACTGGCGCAACGCCCGCGCCTTGTTAAGCAGTGGCTCGGCCTTGGGGGACAAACCTGGTTGCCGGCCAAGCCGAAGATAAAGTCGAGTTGTTCGTCCGATTCGCACAGGGCCATTAGCTCGGGATTGGCGAAGTGCCCGTCACCGCGCAGGACGATGTGGGTGCGCGGCCAGGCCCGGCGCAGCAGGCGTAACACGCGCCCGACGATGGCGGCGTTCTCCCGTCCCGTGGGTCGCTTGCCCGGGCGCAGCACGGCGGTGATGAGCTTGCCCGACAGCCCCTCGAAGAGGAACAAGGGCAGGTAGCAATGGCTTCGATAGTGATGGTTGTAGAAGGCCAGCTCCTGCTGGCCGTGGGTGCGGTCTTCGGAGTGGTCCATATCCAGCGCGATGATGCGCGGGGCCTGCGCGTAACTGGCGATGAAGCCCTCGACGAAGGCCCTGGCCAATCGGTAGATGTCCTTGCGGCTGAGGCTGTTCTCCAGGCGCGAGAAGGTCGGCCCCGAGGCCAGGGCAGTGGCTTCGTCCAGTGGCGCATGCCCCAGCGCCAACTTGAACATGGGGTCGCGGCGCAGGCTGTTGGCGTCATTGCCGTCGACATAGCCGCAGGCGCTTTGATAGATCCGCTGGCGCAGCAGATCGACGACGCTGTGCTCGATGTAGGACGGATGCCGGCCGTCATGGATCGCCTCCGCCAGGCGAGCGATCAGCCCGCACTGCCGTTCGATGCCGCGGAGCAGCAGCGGCCCAAAATCACTCGAGAGCGCGCCGCCTTCGAAATCAGCGCGCACGGTGAAACCGGCGATGGCAGGAAAACGCAGCTGGCTCGGGGTAGAATCTCGCATGGCGGTCTCGTTTAAGCTTCGTCCGAAGAGTTATTGGCGTAACTCCTTTTATATCAAAAGGTTAAACGAGATTCGCCTCTGTTTATGAAAAATTCGGGCTAGAGGTACTTGGTGATTTGCTTGAAATCTTCGAGTGATGCGCGCGTGCCTGTCGCGAGTGCTTCGACCGTGTGCTCCAGACAATGATCAATGTGATCTTGGATGAGGACACGCTTGGCCTGGCAGACGGCTTTTTCCACGGCATGCAACTGCTGAGCGATGTCGACGCAGGCCCGACTGTCTTCGATCATGCTGACGATGCTGCGCAGGTGACCCTCCGCACGCTTCAACCTTTTGATGATATTGCTATGACTTTGGTGCTGATGGCCGTGTTCGTGATCGCTCATGCCTTGAGTCTCATGCGTCGATGAATTACGCTCGCATGCTATCCCCCTGGGGGGGATATGGTCAAACGCACCACCCCCTTCAGGAAAGCCACTGCTCAGGCATTAAAAGAACCCCGACATGCTCAGCAAACCCATCAGCACCAAGGTAATTTTTGCCCTTGCTCTCGCCATCTTGATGGCCTGGGCCGGGCATACCTCTGCGCTGTTTATGGGGGCGAGTCAGCCTGCTGGGAGCGGCAGCGACGGTGCTTATTCGCATGCGCACGACGATGGCGTATTTGCCTGCGCGGATCACTACCACTCCTCGCTGACCGCTGACCATGTGCACGAAACACCACACCTGACCACGCTGCTCAGCATCAGTACGCAGCCAGAGCGCGCGCAGCCGATAGAGGCCCCGCGCTACTCCATTCCCCCCAGCCCGATCTTCCTGATCGAGCGGCCACCACGCCCTACATTCGTGCTCTGACACAGGCCGCTGTGCGGCCCAAGACCACTGCAATTTAGGACTCAACTATGCATTCGCTATCTATGGGCGCAATGGACGCATCTTCCGTGCGCCCGAATCGCTCGCTACTACTGTTGCTGTTGTTCATGGCATTGCTGTTTCTCGGCATGCCTGACGCACTGGCCCACGCTGTTGCCGAGGGTGACAAGGGCTTTATCCAGGAAAGCTCCGGGGTGATGTTGTTGCCGTTCATCTACATGGGCGCGAAACATATGATGACCGGGTACGATCACCTGCTTTTTCTCTTCGGAGTGATCTTCTTTCTCTACCGTCTGAAAGACGTGGGGCTCTACGTCACACTGTTTGCGGTGGGTCACTCGGTCACTCTGCTGCTGGGCGTACTGACGGAAATCAGCATCAGCTCCTATGTGATCGACGCCATCATCGGCTTCTCAGTGGTGTATAAGGCGCTGGATAACTTGGGCGCATTTCAGCGCTGGTTCGGCTATCAGCCGAACACCAAAGGGGCCACGCTGATCTTCGGTTTGCTGCACGGCTTTGGTCTGGCGACCAAGATTCAGGAGTACGATATCTCGGCAGATGGCCTGATCCCTAACCTGATCGCCTTCAACGTCGGCGTCGAAATCGGCCAGCTCCTGGCTCTGAGCGCCATTCTGATTGTCATGGGCTACTGGCGGCGCACCGCCAGCTTCTGGCGTCATGCCTACACCGCCAACGTCGCCATGATGAGCGCCGGTTTCCTCTTGATGGGTTACCAGCTCACCGGCCTGATCGTCTCTCAGTAAGGAATTCTTATCATGTTCAATACCAAGCTTCCGACCATTAATGAATTGCCAACCAGCCGCCAACTGCTGCGCTCGACCGTGATTGCAATAGGTGTAGCTGCTGCATTGCTGACCACAGTTGTAATGCCATCGGAGTACGCCATCGACCCTACGGGTGTTGGTCGCGTACTCGGCCTGACTCAAATGGGCGAACTGAAGGAAACCCTGGCAGAAGAGGCAGCGGCAGATGCCGCTGCTCAATCGGCGGCTGCAACTCCTGCTGCTCCCCCCACTCCTGTGCAGCAAGCTCCTCAATTACAAGTCGCGGCAGCGCCTGCAGCAGAAACTGCAGCGGAGCCTAAGCCGGCACTGAAATCTGATGAAATAAAGGTCACCTTGAAGCCGGGCGAGGCCAGCGAGATCAAGCTGAAAATGCTTAAGAACGCAACGGTTAGCTATGAGTGGTCGACCGCCGGCGGTCCAGTTAATCATGATACTCACGGCGAACCCTACAACGGTGCAAAGGGGTATTTTCATAGCTACAGCAAAGGTCTGCAGGTCAAAGGCGACAAAGGCGAGTTCACTGCCATTTTTGACGGCACGCATGGATGGTTTTGGCGCAATCGCAGCAAAAGCGACGTGACAATTACGCTCAAGGCAGAAGGTCAATACCTGAGCATGAAACGCGTTATTTAAATATACCCCCTCTTGCCATCAGGCAAGAGGGGGTCAATTATCAATTAATTCAATAAAATGGATATTAAATGAAAATTGCAACCAACCTGGGTCGTCTCTTCACAATGGCCTGCCTCCTGAGCTTACTGGCTGCATGTGGTGATAATCCTCAAACCCAGTCAGAAATTGACAGTCACGGGCATGCTCATGATTAGCGCATAGCGTTTAAGTCTTTTTCTTACTCATCTATAAACGTAAAATTATCTGGCCATCAGCATATTAAACGCTAGCTTAAAAGCAGTGACTTAGTGTAATGCTGCTATTTCTATTTAAGGTGAAGATCGATAGAGATTTTATTGATCTACCTTAGGCCAGATAAGTTTTAAGCACGCCTCGAAAATCGCTATACCCTAGGTTTGGTTATCCGAGATTTAATATGTTAAAAATCCTTGCCAACCGAACCTATCGGCATCTCTTTCTCGCGCAAGTCATTGCGCTGGTCGGAACTGGATTAGCCACCGTCGCGCTTGGGTTGCTTGCCTATGAGCTTGCGGGCGCCCAGGCCGGGGTCGTACTCGGTACGGCGTTGGCGATTAAAATGATCGCCTACATTGGCGTTGCCCCAGTGGCGGCGGCCTTTGCGGAGCGTCTGCCGCGGCGCGCGATGCTCGTCTCGCTGGATTTGGTGCGGGCGCTAGTCGCGCTGGCCCTGCCTTTCGTATCGGAAGTCTGGCAAGTCTACGTCCTGATTTTCGTGCTGCAGTCCGCCTCGGCAGCATTTACCCCAACTTTCCAGGCAACCATTCCAGACGTTCTCCCAGACGAAGAGGACTACACCCGCGCGCTGTCTCTGTCCCGCCTGGCCTATGATCTGGAAAGTGTCGCCAGCCCTATGCTCGCCGCCGCACTTCTGACCGTGATCAGTTTCCACAATCTATTCGGGGGAACCGTCATTGGCTTCCTCGCATCGGCAGCCTTGGTCGCCTCGGTGTTGCTGCCTAAGGCAAAACAAACGCCGCAGCGCAGCATTTATGATCGAACAACCCGCGGCTTGCGCATCTTCCTGGCCACGCCGCGCCTGCGTGGCTTGCTGGCTCTCAACGTGGCTGTCGCAGCCGCCAGCGCCATGGTGATTGTCAATACCGTGGTGCTCGTACAGTCCCGTTTCGGCCTGCCACAGAGTGCCACCGCATGGGCACTTGCGGCCTTCGGAGGTGGGTCAATGGTTGCAGCGCTGGCGTTACCCCGACTGCTCAAGAACACCAAGGATCGAAGTGCCATGCTAGGCGGAGCGGGGATACTGGTGGCTGGCTTGATCGTAGGCATCAGCCTGCCCAGCTATAGCTTCCTGCTGCCATTGTGGCTAGTTCTTGGTATGGGCTATTCGCTGGCGCAGACCCCCAGCGGACGGCTGTTGCGCCGATCCTCGCATGCAGAAGATCGCCCGGCGCTCTTCGCCGCGCAGTTTGCACTTTCGCATGCCTGCTGGTTGATCACCTACCCACTAGCAGGTTGGGTGGGCGCTAATTTTGGCCTTTCTGCTGCTTTCGCCGGGCTCGCTATCTTGGCCGGGCTGGCGATGCTGGTAAGCATGAAAATCTGGCACCCGAGCCATGATCAAGAGGTCCTTGAGCACAGTCATGAGGACCTGTCAGAAGACCATCCCCATCTTGAAGGTAGTGGTGCTGATCGGCGTCACGAACATATCTTCATAATTGATGATGAGCATCGCTGCTGGCCAGACCGATAAATCGTGAAGGGCAATGGGTGGTCATGCTGAGATAAAGGGAAAATCCACTCACTTCGCTCGTAAAAATTCTGACTTAGATGGATTTTCTAAATCGCCGGCATAACCTCTGGTCTTTGCACTACCTTTTCTGACTCCTCAGAAAAGGACGTCAGAGCTTGCCTTGGTTCAAGCTGCTCTAGCAGCCAGCCAGATTCCGATTCAGCCGTCATGCACCAGAGCTTTTATATGATTCGCGCGGCGCTTGACGAACAGATAAGCACAGTGTTGATTCGCCGGACTGGACACATCAATCACTCTGACTAACGCAGTCTCCGTACCTGTGCGCATGTCCATCAGCTTGGTGAGGAGCCAGATGAAATCGATGTAGACTATGTAGCAAGTTTCGAAGAAAGGTCGCTCAGCAGCACTCTCAGTTGGGCAACTTAGTTTGACAGTACTCGTGGGTACTGATCAGAAACTATATACCAACCGCGACTAGGAAGGTGGGTTGAGCGTTGACGCTCTCAACACTCAGCTAAATGAGCTGCACAAGCAGTGCAGTAGCTGAATCCTGAAAAAAAGCCGCCCGTAGGCGGCATATAAGAGGGGGCACACGGATGAAACTACAATATAGCCTAGGATCTCTGCATCGTCACGCTACCATTCGGTATGCCGCTACTGGCATTACACGTTAAGCACATCGATTAGCCAAGCCTTCATCGCACACAAGGCCCATGGGTTTGTGCTGCAGGCTCCACTCTCTAATGCGGTCTTGAGTTGCTCTATATCGACTTGTTGCAAGTATCGTTCGGCATCGCCTAATCGCTGCTCACCGCCAAAGCCGCCACCGCGCATTTCAGCCAGAGCTTGCTCCTTGCTCCAGCCCTGATAAACGATGCGATATAGAGCCGCAATCAGGCCGGTTCTGTTTTGTCCATGTTTACAATGAATCAGCACAGAACCGAGTTCTTGTGACTGTCGGATGCTCCGTAATGCTGCGATCACATCTGTATCATCAACTCTGTCAGTATGGAATGGCAGGTGAATCTGGCGCACTTTTGGATCATGCAGCCAAGCTGAATCGCTACGTTGATAGAAATTGATCACTGTCGTGACACCCAGTTCTTTGAGCATCGGTTGAGCCTCTTTATCAGGCAAAGCACTGCGATAGAGATCGGGCTGTATCCGATACAGGTTCAACCGCTTATCTAGCGACTCCGCCCAACTCTGTGGTCGAGTCTCGCCAGCCAAACTTTGCATTGTAGGCGTGGCACTCCAGGCCATGCTAATAGGCAACGCTACCAACGCAGCGACCAATACCAGCCCTGCCAGGCACAGGCGAAGGAACCATAGAAGACCTTGCATCAGTTCTGCCCTCCCGCTAAGTCAGGCGCAAGCTGTGGCAGTCGCATTGGCTGTGGCGCTTTATAGAGAATCCACCGGTAGCACAGCACTCCGATCAGCCAGTCGAACAACAAAGTCCACAGGTTATGCGAGAGGAAGTGCGCGCCCTGCATCATACGTCCCAGCGAGAACACTGCCCCCAGTCCCAACGCAACCACCAGAGCAATGCGAGCGGTGCGAGGACGCCTGTCGCGCAGCGCGAAAAACAGAGCCAACAGAGAGAATCCCGCCGAGGCATGCCCCCCTGGCCAGCAGCGTCCCGGCTTGGCGGTAGGTGCACGCTCGCCTAGCAACGGCGTAAAAGTTTCCGCTCCTCCAAATTCGCTTAGGCTCCAGGGACAGTGCACGCCAGTCAGTGTTTTCAGCGGCGTGACGATACTGGTTGATAAAGCCAGAGCCAGTACCAGATAACCCAATTGACGCCGCCAGGCCCTCAGCCTGGTTGGCATCAGACTCAGTACAAAGCCGATAATGGCCATTACGCCCAAGAAAATGACAACCTGCTTGGCCCGGTCATGCAGTATGTCCTCCAGCCAGAAGCTGTGACGTCCGATAAAGCCCTGACCTGGCTCGTAGAACAGTTCTGCCAGAGCGAAATCCACTCCACTGGGGTCAAGCAACAACAGCAGGGTCATAAGCCCTAACGGAATGCCTATCGCAAGGCGGAAATCAAAGTAGCGTGAAGTGCTTTCTGAGCGGTTGGTCGTCATCAAAGTAGCTCCAAATCAAGGCACCGCCTGGCGGTGCCTGTAATGCATGAGAGGGTTAGCGCAGGCTCAACTTTTCATCTGGTAGTACCTTTGCTCGCCAAGCTATGAGTCCCTTCTGGAAGGCATAGCTGGCCCCCTGGTAGTAAGCGATATCGCGACGCAGCAGCCCGTCATCGGTTTCTACGATCGACTCATGGCTCAGCCCCAATGCGTCTTCGTGTTTGCGCATGCCACGCCTTGGGCTGAGGATGGCCAGATTGTTGCCATCGAACAGTCCCAGGTGCTGGTAGTTACCAACCAGGGCGCGCCCAGCCGCACGATCCTCTCGCAGCACATTGCGGCCGAAGAACGTCGAGACGTAGTCGATATTGAGCATGCCCAGCAAAGTGGGAGCCAGGTCGATCTGACTGACAACCTCGGTGAATTCACCAGGTTCGATATGATCCGGCGCATAAATGAACAGCGGGATGTGGTAGTTGGCCACCGGCAGATCTTCCTTGCCGGCGCTGCCTGCCGTGTGGTCGGCGACGAAGACGAACAGCGTGTCCTTGAACCAAGGTTTTTCCCGCACTTGGGCAAGAAGTTGGCCAATGGCGTAGTCGGTGTACTTCACTGCCCCTTCGCGACCGTCACCGGAAGGTATGTCGATGCGCCCATCAGGGTAGGTATAAGGGCGATGATTTGAGGTGGTCATCAATTGCAGGAAGAAAGGCTTGCCCGCTGCATGGTCGGCATCCGCAATTTTGAGGGTTTGTTTGTAGAGGTCTTCATCCGACATGCCCCAGGCGTTTTTGAAGGCGATGTCAGCCTCGGCCACGCTGCTTTGGTCAACGATGCGATAGCCGTTGCCGCCGAAGAAGGCATTCATGTTGTCGAAGTAACCTCGGCCACCGTAGAGAAATGCACTGTCATACCCTTGGGCGGCAAACTGCTGGCCAAGACTCGCATAACCAGCTTCACGGCCAATACGCTTGACGATCGAACGCCCCGGCGTTGGCGGAATAGACAGGGTGATGGCTTCTAGGCCTCGATCAGTCCGGGTGCCCGTGGCGTAAAAGTTGCTGAATGCCAGGCTCTGCTTGCGCAGCGCGTCCAGATTCGGGGTCAGCCCGCGGCTGTCACCGAAACTGCCCAAGTATTTGGCACTCAAACTCTCGATGGTCACCAGCACTACGTTTAGGCGTTTGGTTTGCCCCGGATTATCAATTTCTCGGCGAATATCTATCGGGTCGCTGCCTATGAAACGGGCATTGGGCTCGCTCACCTCGCTTCGCAACAACCCGGCGACTTCGGACTCCGGCAGGGTCGAATAAAACTGTTGGTAGTCCAACTCGTTATTCCGAAACGCGGCAAAGAATTGGAAAGGACCATTGCTCGCCAGCTCGCGCTGAAAGGCGTTGCCGCCCATCCCACGCGGCTCGTTCTGCCCTACAAGCCCACTACAAAGACCGAGCAACAAGAGCAAAACGGCCAGACTATAAAAAGCCTGCTTAGGGGCCATGCGCGGAGCATCCAAGGCAGCTGCAAGCGTTTTGCGAAGAATGAATGCCAGGCCAATAGCCAGGATGGCGAGCAGTGCCAACAAGGGGTAAATCGGGTAGGACTCAAGGATGTTATTGATCACCTCCTTGGAGTACACCAGGTAGTCGACGGCGATGAAATTGAAGCGCACGCCGAATTCGTCCCAAAATAGCCATTCCGCAACGGCAGTGAACAGCATGACGAACAGACTGAGCGCCATGACGCAGGTCATCAACCTTTTGTGCCAGCGCTGCTGCCAAAGCGCGCGCGGGCAAAGCAGCAGGTACAGCGCCATTGGCAAGGTCGCGTAAAGCAGGAAGCTCAAGTCATAGATCAAACCAACGGCATACAGGCCTAAAAGGTTCGAAATGCTGAGACTCGCGTCTGCCAAGTGGCTAACCAGCAACAGGCTACGAGTCAGAATGAATACCGTTAGCCACGCCAGCACGACGATGGATAAGTAGCGAATTTGCGCATAATGAAACTGGGGCATCGTATGATCCTTGTTGGATGAACGGGCCGCAGTCTGCATTTGCCGCTGTGAGGAGCCTGTCAAAACGACGTGAAAAAAACGTCAAAACCAAAGGGTAATCTGCCAATGCGTATTCTGGTCATCGAAGATAACCGCGACATCCTGGCCAACGTGCTTGACTACCTGCAGTTAAAGGGTTTCAGCGTCGACTGCGCGCAGGATGGCTTGAGCGGCTTGCATCTGGCCAGCACGGGGCACTACGATTTGATCGTGCTGGATATCATGCTTCCGGGTATCGACGGTTATCAGGTATGCAAACGCCTGCGCGAGGATGGCCAGAACGAGGTGCCAATCCTTATGCTGACTGCCCGTGATGCGCTGGATGATCGTTTACAGGGTTTGAATGTCGGCGCTGACGACTACCTGATCAAACCCTTTGCCCTATCCGAGTTAGTGGCGCGTATCGAAGCGATCCTGCGTCGTAGTCACGGCAGCCGGAAACGTCAACTGAAAGTGGCGGATCTGCTCTATGACCTGGATACGTTGCATGTCAGTCGCGCAGGCCGACCGCTCAAGCTGAATCCCATTGGGCTGAAATTGTTGGCGGTTTTGATGCAGAAAAGTCCGGCCGTGGTGCGACGTGAAGTATTGGAGGAAGCGCTCTGGGGAGATGACTGCCCTGATAGCGATAGCCTACGAAGCCATATCCACCAGCTCCGTCAGGTTCTCGACAAACCCTTCACCACAGAGCTACTTCATACCCAGCATGGGGTGGGTTACCGCCTTGCGGAGAAAACTGATGGTGTCTAAACAACCTTTCGCACGGCGCATCCTGCTTGCCTTTGTATTGATGACCGTAATGGTCAGCGGTACCTTTTCCATTGGAATCGTAGCGGTGGTGCACTTTGTCGAGGAACATCTGGTTTCCGAGGAATTACAGCGCGAACTGAACACAGTGCTGCACCAAGATATCAATCAAGGTCGGCCACCACGCCTGGATTCTAGTACTCGGTTTTTCGCCTCCGGCCATTCCGAGTATGCCATCCCCGAGCAGTATGCAAATCTGGAAGAAGGCTTCAATGAGGTGGTCGATGGCAATGAGGCGTTCTATGTCTATGTCCAGGAAATCAACAACCAGACTTATCTATTGGTGCAGGAACAACACGAGTTCGAGGCACGCGAGCAGATTCTATTCGATGTTGTACTAGCAGGCTTCCTACTGACCATCGCAGGCGCATGGGGGCTCGGACTCGTCATGGCGCGTAAGGTGATGGCTCCGGTCAGCCGCTTGGCCCAGCAGGTGCGTCATCGCGACCAATTGCACTCTTTGGCCCCGCCACTTGCACCTGAATACCCGGATGATGAAGTTGGCCAACTGGCAGCTGCCTTCGACAGCACGTTGAGCCAAGTACGTCAGTCACTGGAACGTGAGCGGCTATTCACCAGTGATGTCAGCCATGAGTTGCGCACCCCACTAATGATCATTGCCACCTCCTGTGAGTTGCTTGCAGAGGCGAAACTGGAGCAGCGCGAGCGTGCGCAGATTGAGCGTATAGGTCGAGCCAGTGAGGAGATGCGCGAGTTAGTACAGACCTTCCTGCAACTGGCCAGAGATAAAACTAATGAGACAGCCTTTGTCGCTAGTAGCAGTTTAGCCAAGGTGGCCGCCGAGCAAGCCGAGCGTTGGGGCCCAATACTCAGAGAAAAAAACCTGGATTTCCAGTGCATCGAAGAGGGCACGGATGATGGTCGCTACAATCCTACTTTTCTCAACACGGTGATGGCCAACCTACTGCGAAACGCACTGCATTACACAGAGCGGGGTTTTGTACGCCTGGTGATAGGAACTGGAGAGTTTCGCGTAGAGGATAGTGGCAGTGGCATTCCTTTCGAGCAGCACGAGCAGATTTTCCAGCCCTTTGTACGTGGCACTCAGGCGCGGGGGGATGGTTTGGGGCTGGGGCTTTCATTAGTAAAACGCATCTGTAGCAAGCAGGGTTGGATGATCTCGGTCCATAACCTACCCGATGGGGGAGCATGCTTCAACGTGACCTTGAAAAGCGTTGTTTGACGATTTTTTCACATCCTTTTGACAAGGCCTTGATGCCCAACTCTCTAGTGTGGCGAGCGTACCTTCTTGCGGACGCCTCGCCATGTCTAAACCAAATCCAATCGAACTCGAATTTTCCCGTAAATATGACCAAGAGCATGCTCAGCAATACCTGATCAAACATCAGGATGGCTTGGCTCGGCGGCTGTCGCACTGGCGCGATATTCAAGTGGCACGCCGGGCTCTAAAGCTAGCGGATGATCCCAATCTGGTGCTGGATTTGCCCTGCGGTGCCGGGCGTTTCTGGCCCATGCTCTGCGAGCAACCCAACCGGGTGATCCTCGCCGCCGATAATTCTACCGATATGCTTGCCACCGCACGCGCTGCACAGCATCCGGATGTAGTGTCGCGAGTCAATACCTTCCAGACTTCGGCCTTTGCCATCGATTTGGGTGTCAATGCGGTGGACTGCATCTTCTGTATCCGCCTGCTGCATCACATCGAATCATCCGAGCACCGCTTGGCCATTTTGCGTGAGTTCCATCGCGTCAGCCGCGATAGCGTAATCCTTTCGCTCTGGGTTGATGGTAATTACAAGGCATGGAAGCGTCGCCGCCTGGAACAACGACGCGCAGATGAAGGCCGAGCGTCACAAAACCAAAACCGCTTTGTCGTAGCCCAGTCGGTTATCGAGGATGAGTTTAGGCAAGCCGGTTTCCGTGTCGTCGATCACCTGGATTTCCTGCCTGGCTACGCCATGTGGCGCACCTATGTGCTGCGCAAGGAGGTCTGAGCCATGGGTGTAATAACCGAAAAGGCATCGCCGCAGCTCATCACGACTGAGTTTGATCGCTGGTGGAATAGCTCCGGCATCTGGGTTGAGCCGGCCAACAAGCGACGTGGTGGCGAAAGTGGCGTTCAGTTGCTGCAGCAGCGCGATTCAACGCGCCCACCCTTGTACTGCAAGCGCCAGGCTGGGCACACCTACCGTACTTTGTTGCATCCGTTTGGTCGCCCGACCATCTTGCGTGAGCTGCAAGCCTATCGCGCTTTTGCCCGCCTCGGCATCAAGACACCTAACGTTGTCTATTGCGCTGCCCGGCAGCAGCATGGCAATTGGCGGGCGCTGCTGGTCACCGAAGCTCTGCAAGGCTTCATCAGCCTAGAGCAGTGGTACGCCAGCAAGAATAGTGCGGCCCTCGCGAGGGCTGTGCTGCGACAGCTGGCAGCAACCCTGGCACGCCTGCATGTGGCCGGCTGGCAGCATGGCTGCTGTTATCCCAAGCATATCTTCGTCAAGTCCCAGGCAAACGAAGGTGGCGCGGTGGAGATCGAAGTTGCTTTGCTCGATCTGGAAAAAAGCCGCCGGCGCCTGCGCATCAAAGATGCCGCTCGCCACGACTTGGGCCAGTTAGGTCGACACCGTGGAAACATGCCTGAAACTGATCTGTTGTTTATCCATCAGGCCTATCAGCAAGCGCTGAACGACCCTGCTAGAGTGTTGCTGCCATGAGCAACAAGCCACAGAACGACGAATTGGATGCCCTCTCGTTGAAAGGCCGCAGCGGCTTTACCCGCATTCTGTATGCCACTGGATACTCGCTGGCGGGCTTGCGGGCGGCGTTTCACGGCGAAGCCGCTTTCCGGCAGCTGTTGTTATTGAATGCAGTGCTTCTGCCGCTGGCCTGTTTGGTGGACGCAACACCCAGTGAGCGCGTGCTGCTGATACTCGTGCCGATGCTGGCGTTAGTCGTGGAGCTGCTCAACTCAGCCATAGAGAGCACTGTTGACCGTATTTCTCTGAGCATCCACCCACTGTCTAAACAGGCCAAGGACATGGGAAGTGCGGCGCAACTCATTGCGCTGATACTGATCGCCCTGACCTGGGGCTTGATCCTGTTATAGCCGCTCAATTCTCAACTCTAAAAGGCTGCCCATCTATGCCTCCCCGCATACCGGCACACGCTGATGCCTCCCATGCAAAAGTCAAACTTGGCCTGAGCGAACACCTGGCCTTTCTGTTTGGCAGCGCAGCGCTGCTGGTAGCGTTGCTGACTCTGTTACGCGTGGCCTTGTTGCTTTTCAACCGAGAGCTGATTGGCACTACTGCTTGGCCCAGCCTGGCAGAAGCGTTTTTTAATGGCCTGCGTTTCGACTTGCGCTTAGTGGTCTATATCTGCGCACCACTAACCCTGACATTGGCATATCGCCCGGCAATGGTCCGCCGGACATGGCAACGTATTTGGCTGGGAGCCTGTGCTGCGCTAGTTATCCTGCTCGGCATGATCGAACTGAACTTCTATCGAGAATTTCATCAGCGCCTCAACGCCTTGGTCTTTCAGTACTTGCAAGAAGACCCGGCAACCGTGCTGAGCATGCTCTGGTATGGCTTTCCGGTACTGCGTCTATTGGGCGCCTGGCTGACTTTTAGCGTTGTATTTTGGGTATCGCTGGGTTGGCTGGATATGCGCACTCGCGGCCAGGGCCGCTTAACCGTCGAGTCACACCGATCAATGAGGAACCTCAGCCATGGGCTGGTTCTACTGCTTTGCCTGGCGATATCGGTTATTGCGGCGCGCGGCACCCTGCGCCAAGGGCCGCCGCTACGCTGGGGAGATGCATTCACCACAGACTCAATGTTTGCCAACCATCTGGCCCTCAATGGCACCTTGAGCCTCTACGCCGCAGCCAAGAACCAGTACTCGGGTGATCGCGCCGACAAGATCTGGAAGAACCGCATGCCTGCCGATCAGGCAACAAGCCTGACCCGCGATCTTTTATTCACCGAACACGACCGCCTAGCAGACCAGGATACGGCAGCGGTTCGCCGCGATTTCCAACCGCCACAGAACGCGCGCTTGCCGATCCGCAATGTCGTGGTGATCCTGATGGAAAGTTTCGCTGGGCACTTTGTTGGGGCGCTTGGCAGCGAAGCTGGCATTACGCCGAACTTCGACCGACTGGCTCAGGAGGGCCTGCTGTTTCGCCGGTTCTTCGCCAACGGCACCCACACCCATCAAGGCATGTTCGCCAGCATGGCCTGCTTCCCAAATTTACCCGGTTTCGAGTACTTGATGCAGACTCCGGAAGGAGGCCACCAATTCTCCGGTCTGGCTCAGTTGCTTAGCGCTCGCGACTTCGACGACCTGTATGTTTATAACGGCGACTTTGCCTGGGACAACCAACGCGGCTTTTTCAGTAACCAGGGCATGACTCGGTTTATCGGCCGCAATGACTTTGTTGACCCTGTGGTATCTGATCCGACATGGGGGGTGGCTGATCAGGATATGTTTGATCGCGCGGCAGAAGAACTGCTCAAGCAAGACCCTAAGAAACCCTTCTACGCACTCCTGCAAACGCTTTCAAACCATACGCCCTACGCGCTGCCAGGTGTTTTACCTGTTGAGGCCGTCACAGGGCAAGGTTCGCTTGATCAGCACCTGACAGCGATGCGCTATTCCGACTGGGCTCTGGGGCGGTTTTTTGAAAAGGCTCGTAAAGCGCCTTATTTCAAAGACACCCTATTCGTGGTGGTGGGTGACCATGGCTTTGGTGCGCAAGAGCAGTTAACAGAGATGGATCTGTACCGATTCCATGTCCCCATGCTGTTGATCGCGCCGGGCGTCCAAGACGCCTTTGGTAAGACCCAGGATGTCGTCGGCAGTCAGGTTGATATCGTACCCACCATTATGGGCCGGCTCGGTGAGCCTGTGCGCCACCAGTGCTGGGGGCGCGACTTGTTGAGCTTGCCTGCCGACGACAAAGGCTTTGCCATTGTAAAACCCTCAGGCAGTGACCAGACCGTAGCCATGATCAGTGGCGAACGTATGTTGGTACTGCCGAAGAACATGCCTCCACGTAGCTATCAATATAATTTTGGCTCACAGCCGCAGGGTGTACTCGCTCCCGCGACAGAGCAGGATGCCCGTTTGGGTAAGCAACTACAGGCCTATTTGCAGACTGCAACCAATAGCCTGCTCAGCAATACGACAGGAGCTGGCGATAGCATTCCGAACAAGCCTGATACCCCCATAGGCGCTCTGTCCGTGGTCGAAAAGAATACGCAGGAAAAATTGAAGCTCAAATTTTAAGAACTCTCGGCGTAACCTTTTTCCGTATTGTCCACCCTCCGAAATGGAACCTATCGTGAACCAAAGATCGATTAGACGGCTCACCGCCACTATCGCACTGACACTGCTAATTGTTGCATCATGCAATGCCGCTAACGCGGGTCCGCCCGAGATATTTGGCTGGGTCGAGGAGGGTCTGCTACTTCCTGAAAAAGTCTCAGTGAAAATCAAGCTGGATAGCGGCGCACTGACCTCATCCATGGACGCCAAAGACTTGGAGCGCTTCGAAAAGAATGGCGAGAAATGGGTGCGCTTCAACGTTGAAGTGAAAGACAGCGATACGGGCAAAGCAGCGAGCATCCCCTTCGAGCGAAGGGTTGAGCGTAACGTCAAAGTCCGTGGTGCTGGCGGCGCTGAGCACCGCCCCGTGGTACTGATGAAGATGTGCATCGGCAACCAGCTTTACAACGAACAGTTCTCCCTGAAGAACCGGGGAAAAATGCTCTATCCGGTGTTGATCGGCCGTCGAACACTGGAGCACCTCGGTGCGGTGGATGTGTCGAGTACCTTTACTCGGGAGCCCAAGTGCAAGAAAGCCACCCCCTGACCCTCACTCGGATTCCACGAAAATGAGCGGAGTACTGCAGCAAGTGCGCGTCTGGGCCAAGGTCCTCAAACGGCAAGTGATGATGTTGTGGTTCAGCTGCCGGCATCCACAAACGCCATTGCTGCCGAAGGTGGTGGCCATGGTTGTGGTCGCCTATGCCCTGAGTCCTATCGATTTGATCCCAGACTTCATTCCGATCCTTGGCTACCTGGATGATATAATCCTGCTGCCTCTGGGCATCTGGCTAGTAATCAAGCTGATACCCGATCACGTACTGGAAGAATGCCGCCAGCAGGCCCTGGAATGGGAAAACACACAGCAACTGCGCCCAGTGAACCGGGGCGCGGCGTTGGTGATCATCTTGCTCTGGCTGGCACTGCTCGTCGGAGCCTGGAAACTCTACACCCGCTACTGAGCAGGGTGCCGGCGAGCATCAGCAACGCCGCCACGGTAAACGCCACCACTGGCGATACTGCCGTCCACAGCACACCCACCGCCGAACTGGAGATCAGCTTGGTGGTGCCGTTCACCGTGCCCAGCGCGCCGTAGCTTAAGGCAAGGGTGTCGGCACTGACCATATCCGCGGTCACGGTGGACTCCAGTGCCTCCTGCACCGCGACATACAAGCTAGCGCTGATGAAGATCACCACCAGGATCGCCAGACCATCGACCTCGACCCAGAAAGCCAGCACCGTGAGCATGGCGGTCAAGGTGCCCAGTCCATAACCGATCACCAGCATCGGCAAGGAGCCGAAGCGATCCGCCAGCACACCTATGGGGTAGGACAGCGCCACCTGTACCACGTTGCGCCCGACATACAGTAGCCCGGCGACCTGAGCCGCCTGTACCACCCCCATCGTCGGGGTGAGCAATTGCGTGGCCGCGAGGATCAGCAGGCTGTGGTAGAAGTCGCCGATTCCGAAGATGCCCACTGCACCCAGGTAACGTTTGAAGCATGCCGGTAAGCTGCGCAGGGCCTTGAAGAACTGCAACTCGGGATTCGGCGAGTGCTCGGGGTCTTTCACCAGCGTCAGGAACGCCAGCACCGCCAGGGTGCCCGGAATGATGCTCAACCAAAGCACGAAGCGGAAAGGTCCGGCGCTGTCCTCCCATGGCCAGCTCTGTGCCCACCCGAGCAGTGCCACGCCCAGCAGCGGGCCGATCACCGCGCCAAGGGTATCCATGGCCCGGTGAAAGCCGAAGGCGCGACCGCGGGTCGCCGAGGTCACCGCCTGAACCACGATGGCGTCGCGCAAGGGACCGCGCAGCCCCTTATCTCGGCATGACCCCAAGATTCGCTTGAGTTCGCCCCAGCTGAGAGTGGTTGAGCGTCACGCAAAAGAGACCCGAAGGTCCCTTTTGCGTGACGCTGATCTTTATCAGGACAGGAAACCGCCATCCACGTTCAGCGCCACCCCAGTGGTGTAGCTGGAGGCGTCGCTGGCCAGGTACAGCACGGCGCCGGCCATTTCGCTCGGATCGGCCACGCGCTTGAGTGGGATGCGTTGCAGCGCCAGGTTGAGGATGGCGTCGTTCTTGGTCAGCGCGGAGGCGAATTTGGTGTCGGTCAGGCCCGGCAGCAGGGCGTTGCAGCGGATGCCGAACTGCGCGCATTCCTTGGCGAAGACCTTGGTCATGCTGATCACCGCGGCCTTGGTCACCGAGTAGATGCCCTGCATTTCGCCCGGGGATACGCCGTTGATCGAGGCCACGTTGACGATGCTGCCGCCGCCGTTTTCCCTCATCAGCTTGCCGCCTTCGATGGACATGAAGTAATAGCCGCGGATGTTGACGTCGACGGTCTTCTGGAAGGCCGACAGGTCGGTGTCCAGCACGTTGCCGAACTGCGGGTTGGTGGCGGCGTTGTTGACCAGGATGTCCAAACGGCCGAACTGCTGGCGAATCTGTGCGAACACGTTGCTGATCTGCTCCATTTCGCCGATATGACAGGCAATCGCGGTGGCCTGGCCGCCGTCGGCGATGATCGCGTCGGCGACGGCCTGGCAGCCGTCGATCTTGCGGCTCGAGACGATCACGTGGGCGCCTTGCTGGGCCAGCAGTTTGGCGATGGCCTCACCGATGCCGCGGCTGGCGCCGGAGACGAAGGCGATCTTGCCGTCGAGGTCGAACAGTTGGGTCTTGGACATGGACGTTTCCTTTCTGGTTGAAGGCCTGTTCGGCCGATTACAACTGCGACTTGGCGATGACCTGCAGGCTCATCTGCTCCAGCAGCTTGTTCATCTGCACGAACTGGGCGAAGCGTTTGTCCTGGGTCTGGCCGTGGTAGTAGCGGTAGTAGATCTGCTGGACGATGCCGGCCAGGCGGAACAGGCCGTAGGTGTAGTAGAAATCGATACTCTTGATTTCGATGCCGGCGCGCTCGGCGTAGTAGTCGGCGAACTCCTGGCGGCTGAGCATGCCCGGTGCATTGCTCGGCTGACGGCGCATCATTTGCACCGGCGCCGGATCGTCGGCCTCGATCCAGTAGGCAAGGGTGTTGCCCAGGTCCATCAGCGGGTCGCCGATGGTGGTCAGCTCCCAGTCCAGCACGCCGATGATCTGCATCGGGTTCTGCGGGTCGAGGATCACGTTGTCGAAGCGGTAGTCGTTATGCACGATGGCCGGCTTGGGGTGGTCGGCCGGCATCTTGTCTTTCAGCCAGGCCTTGACCGGTTCCCACAGCGGCGCATCAGGGGTCAGGGCCTTTTCGTAGCGAGCGCTCCAGCCACCGATCTGGCGCTCTACATAGCCTTGCGGCTTGCCTAGGTCGCCGAGGCCGCAGGCTTCGTAGTCGACATTGTGCAGCTCGACCATCTTGTCGATGAAGTTCTTGCACAGCTGGCGGGTCTTGTCGGCATCCAGGTTCAACTCGGCCGGCATGTCGGAGCGCAGGATGATGCCGTTGATCCTCTCCATCACATAGAATTCGGCGCCGATCACCGCTTCGTCCGTGCAGTGCACATAGGCTTTCGGGCAGTAGGGGAAGGCCTCGTAGAGCTGGTTGAGAATGCGGTACTCGCGGCCCATGTCGTGGGCGGATTTGGCCTTTTGGCCAAATGGCGGACGGCGCAGGACGAATTCCTTGCCGGGGTATTCGAGCAGGTAGGTGAGGTTCGATGCACCGCCGGGGAACTGGCTGATCCGTTGCTCGCCAGTCAGGCCGGGAATATGCGCCTTGAGGTACGGATCGATGATCGCAGTGTCGAGCTCTTCACCCTCGCGGATGCGAGTGGACTGGTCAGTAAGCGCCATGCATATCCCTTCTACTTATGATGGGGGCCCTAGGGTCTGTTGCCGTTTCAGCGCAACCCGAAGGGCCGGGCCCGTTTTGCCGCGAATGCTGCGTTTCTCGACGCTCATTTGGAATGCCAAACTTCGCGTCTCGTGCCTTGCCTCGCGGTAAAACGGGCTCCGGCGAGGTCGTGCTGAAACGGCAACAGACCCTAGATTATTGGCTAATCTAATGCTGCACCCTGACCGTAACAAGTCATACACGTCGTTATAGGCGCTCGTGTTGCCGCTTGATCAAGCAGCCTGATTGAGCTGCAGGCAAGCCTGCAGACGAAAAAAAGGCTATGTACCCGTTATTTATTGCATGAGAGATAACGTTTTTGTAGGAGCGGCCGGGCGGCGTTCCGTTTCATCCGCGAAAATCTTCGAAACACTGACAATGTTTCGCGGCTAAAGCCCCTCCCACGAGGTTGCGATCTGGCTCAACTAACGGGGACATCGCCAAAAAAAACCGGAGCGCGGGGCTCCGGTTTTTCGCTCAGGCTGCTGCGGTGAAGCTTAGACCGGGAACAGTTCGCCCAGCTTCATGGCCAGCATCATGTCGCCTTCGGCGCGCAGCTTGCCGCCCATAAAGGCCTGCATGCCATCGGTTTCGCCGCTGGTGATGCCCTTGAGGGTTTCGCTGTCCATGATCAGGGTCACGTTGGCGTTGTCGGCATCGCCTTGCTGGACGTCGCAGGTGCCGTCCTTGATGACCAGGTAGTGGTTCTCACCGTCTTCGATATTGAACTGGAACACCAGATCCAGGCCCGCAGCGGCAGAGGCGTTGAACTTGGACTGCATGGTATTGATGATGTCTGCAACGCTCATGATGTCTTCCTTTGTTTTCAGAGTTTTCTTGCACCCTTGCGGGTGCAGTAGGCCGGAGCTCAGCGGTAGGTGATGAGTTCCGGCTCCTTCATCAGCTGTAGATGCACATGGCTGTTGAAGGAAGCCAGGGTCACTTGGCTGCCGCGAAATTTCAGGCAACTCAGTGAGGCATTGACGATTTGCCAGTTCAGCTCAAAGGCCTTGGCGGCCGGCACGCCGGTAATCAACTGCAACAATGCGGTGATGGTACCGCCGGAGGTGAAGAGCGCGATGTTCTGTTTGCTGTCGGCTTGTTGCAGCAGGCGGTTCAGCCCGTCCCGAACCTGTTCGACGAATCCTTGCCAGCTCTGCAGGCCAGGCTGGTCGTGTTCACCGGAAATCCAGCGGCCGATCAGTAACGAGAACAGACGTTGGAACTCGACGCGGTTCTGTGGTCCATTGCGCAACACATGCAGGGCTTCTGGTTCTTCATCGAGCAGGCCGGGGAGCAGGGTGCGGATCACTGCGTCGGCATCGAACTCGTTGAAGGCGGCATCCACTTGCAGATCCGGTACTGCCTGACCGCTGCTGCCCAGCTGGTGCATCGCGGCATTGGCGGTGTGCTGTTGGCGGCGTAAGGCGCCACTCAGAGTGCGATCGATGCGAATGCCGAGATCAGCCAGGTGTGCGCCCAACACTTCGGCCTGGCGGACACCGATGGGCGAGAGCACATCGTAGTCATCGGCACCGAATGAGGCTTGGCCATGTCTGATCAGGTAAATGCTGCCCACGTTCGCCACTGTCCCGGTTCGGTGAAAGTTTGGCGAGGGTATGAGGATCGCGCAGGCCTGTCAACGAAAAAACATACGCTTGTTTGAATTAATGGACTGTCATTCATGACGACGCGCCAGGCAACTGGTCGCCAGCCGATGGCGTCGGTATGCTGGTTGAAACGAGCGCTAAGCAACACTGGGCGCTGGAATGAATAATGAGGGGAAATGCGTGGAGTTTTTCGCTGAATATGCGGCCTTTCTGGCCAAAACGGTAACGCTGGTGGTGGCTATTCTGGTGATTCTGCTGGCAGCCGTTGCGGCCCGCAGCAAGGGCAGGCGTGTGGCCGGGCAGTTGCAGGTGGACAAGCTCAACGACTTCTATAAGCAGTTGCGCCAACGTCTCGAGCAGGCGGTGCTGGACAAGGATCAACTCAAGGCGGCGCACAAGGAAGAAACCAAGGCGGCCAAGCTGGCGAAAAAATCTGGCGTGCACAAGCCGCGAGTATTCGTGCTGGACTTCGATGGCGATATCAAAGCCTCGGCTACGGACAGCTTGCGCCATGAAATCACCGCTGTACTGAGCCTGGCCACTCCTGAGGATGAAGTGGTGCTGCGCCTGGAAAGTGGCGGTGGCATGGTGCACAGTTATGGCCTGGCGTCCTCGCAGCTGGCGCGTATTCGCCAGGCGGGCATCCCGCTGACCGTATGCATCGATAAAGTCGCGGCCAGTGGCGGCTACATGATGGCCTGCATCGGCGAGAAGATCATTTCCGCCCCCTTTGCCATGCTCGGTTCGATCGGCGTGGTGGCCCAGCTGCCCAACGTGCACCGTCTGCTTAAAAAACACGACATCGACTTCGAGGTGCTTACCGCTGGCGAGTACAAGCGCACCCTGACGATTTTTGGCGAAAATACCGACAAGGGCAGGGAGAAGTTCCAGGAAGACCTGGAAGTCATCCACGAGCTGTTCAAGAACTTCGTCGCCCGCTATCGGCCGCAACTGGACATCGACGACATCGCCACCGGCGAAGTCTGGCTGGGTATTGCCGCGCTGGAAAAACAACTGGTCGATGAGCTCAAGACCAGCGACGAATACCTGGCCGAACGGGCCAGAGAGGCCGAGCTGTTTCACCTGCACTACGCCGAGAAGAAAAGTTTGCAGGAGCGTGTCGGTCTGGCGGCCAGCGTCGCCCTGGATCGTTTTACCTTGAATTGGCTAAGCCGCCTCAATCAGCAGCGTTTCTGGTAACAGGCCGTTTTTAACGCCCCTTTTCTTTTATCGAGAGGGGCCACGCAAGTAGTTTTTCAACAATCTGCTAATCCACTTTTACCCTGGGGGATAAAGATGACCACATTCACCGCACTGCAGGCCCGCGAAAGCGCGACCGGTGAGTTCGAACAGGCGATTGTCCAACGCACTATCGGTGAACTGCCGGCCGGTGAACTGTTGATTCGGGTCAGCTACTCGTCGTTGAACTACAAGGATGCCCTGTCTGCCAGTGGCAACCGTGGCGTGACCAAGCATTTTCCGCATACCCCGGGCATCGATGCCGCGGGCGTGGTCGAGCAGTCGAGCGTTGCCGAATTCAGCGCGGGCGATGAAGTGATCGTGACCGGCTATGACCTGGGCATGAATACTGCGGGAGGCTTTGCCCAGTACATTCGGATTCCGTCGGCCTGGGCGCTGAAACGGCCGCAAGGTTTGTCCCTGCGCGAGGCCATGGTGCTGGGTACCGCGGGTCTGACCGCTGCGCTCTGCGTCGACAAGCTGGAGCAAGCCGGCGTGCTCCCGGATGCCGGACCGGTTTTGGTGACGGGGGCGACCGGAGGCGTGGGCAGTGTTGCCGTGGCGTTGCTGAGCAAGCTTGGCTACAGCGTGGCCGCGTCTACCGGCAAAGCCGAGCAAAGCGAGTTTCTCAAAGGCCTGGGCGCTCGGCAGATAGTCTCGCGCGGTGAGCTGCAGGAAGGTGCGGAGCGCCCGCTGCTCAAGGAACAATGGGCGGGCGCGGTGGATACCGTCGGCGGCGATATTCTGTTCAATGTGGTCAAGTCGCTGCGCTACGGTGGCAGCGCCGCCTGCTGCGGGCTGACCGCCGGCGTGGCGTTCAAGGGCAGCGTGCTGCCGTTCATCCTGCGCGGGGTCAACCTGCTGGGGGTCGACTCGGTCGAACTGCCGCTGGTGGTCAAGGCCTCCATGTGGGACAAGCTCTCGCTGCAATGGAAGCTCGACGACCTCGAGCGCCTGGTTACGGAAGTCAGCCTGCAGCAGTTGCCCGAGGCCATCGGCCAGATACTCGCCGGCAAGCTGGTTGGCCGGGTGCTGGTGCGGGTGGATTGATCGGGCGCTGTAGCCGTTATCTGTGGCATGGGTTATCTGTCCCCCAGCAGGAACGCACTGAGCGGAACGGCTAGTCTTCATCTGCGGAATTTGCGATTGAATTAGCTTATAAAACAACCCATAGGTCATTGATTTTATAGGCTATGACGTTTTTATAGGAAGGGCCTGGCGGCATTCTGCTTTAGTCGCGACGCTGTGCTGTGCGCCGAAGAGTTCGCGGCTAAAGCCCATCCTGCGGGGCTGGATGTGGTGGTCTGCTTGTGTGTGGAAGTGGCTTCGAATCCCCCTTTACTGTTATCTCCACTTTCGCACACCCCCCTGAGAGAGCAATTTTTCAGGGGGCTTTATGGGTGGCAGGAGCCGCAGTCAGCTGCAGAGGGGCCCGTTATAGGCGAATCAGACGCTGGATGCGGACTTCGCGCAATCAGGTTCCGCGGTAAAGGTTTTGTTGGAATCCACCAGGCCAACCTTCTCCAGGGTGCGCCGGCCGACAAGTACCGGATAGTTCATCCGGTCTCGATCATTCAGTGAGAACTGCTCTTCATACACCTGGTCGCCCAGGCAGACCTTCATCAATACGACTGGGCGTCTCTCTGCCCCGCCGGCGCCGCGCACCTTGATGCCTCGTTCTACCTGGCGCTCGAATTGAGCGTTCACTTGTTTATTGGTGTCGATGTCTTCCAGCTCAATGTTGAATCGTACCCAGTCTTCGCCATCTTTCTCGAAGCGTTCGATATCTTCGGCATGCATCGAGGAGGTCAGTGCGCCCGTATCGAGCTTGAACTTCACCGTCAAATTCTCAGGCAGGATCACCCCTTCCTCAACCCAGCCGAGCACTTGCTGAGTTGCGGCGAAAGCGGGCGCCGTACAAAGCGAAAGCAGTATCGCCGACTGCAGCAGGCACTTGGAAAGTCGATTGCTGAGTGGTTTTTTAATGAACATATGCGACCTCTTTCATTAGCTTGCTAAGAGTTAAGTAGAGTCGTCAACCGGCAATATGTTCATTCAATCGCTGCGGCAGGGTGGGTTGAGCGCGACGCCGCCTCGGCTTTTTCGTTGCTAGCGTTTGCCCAGAACCCTCCTGCGATTTAAGGTTTGCCATTAGTGAGAGCTTGTGAAAAAACTCCACGCCTACTGCGACCGCCTCCAGACGCCCGCTGCTGACGTAGCGCGCCTTGCCGCGAACGCCTGGAAACGGTCTCGCTACGGCGCTCGATATTTTCACAACCTCTGAGTGGAGTACCTATGCGCGTCACCTGGGACATTTTCTGTAGCGTGGTGGATAACTACGGCGATATCGGCGTGACCTGGCGCCTGGCGCGGCAGTTGGCGGCCGAGCATGGCGTGACGGTGCGCCTGTGGCTGGATGACCTCGGCGCGTTCGCTCGCCTGTGTCCCCAGGCCGACAGGCACGCGGCGCAGCAATCCCGGCAGGACGTGGAGGTGCGCCAGTGGCCGCTGCCTTGGCAGCCTGTGCAGCCGGCGGATGTGGTGATCGAGGCGTTTGCCTGCGAGTTGCCAGCCGCTTATGTCGCGGCAATGGCGGCGCGGCCGCAGAAGGTACTGTGGCTGAATCTGGAGTACCTCAGTGCCGAGGACTGGGTCGAGGGCTGCCATGGTCTGCCGTCCTTGCAGTCGAATGGTTTGCAGAAGTTCTTCTTTTTTCCCGGTTTCACCGCAGGCAGCGGGGGCTTGCTGCGCGAGCGCGGGCTGCTGGCACGACGCCGGGCGTTTCAGGCCGATCCGCTGGCGCGTGCGATTTTTCTCCAGGGGCTGGGGGTGGCGCCGATTGCGGGGGCGCGGCTGGTGTCCTTGTTCGCCTACGAGAACCGCGCCCTGGCCAGTTGGCTGGAGGCCCTGGCGGCGGACTCCCGGGTGACCCAGTTGCTGGTGCCGGAAGGGCGCATTCTCGCCGACCTGCAAGCCTGGCTCGGCTGTGCGGCGCTGGTGGCCGGCGATCGCCAGCAGCGCGGCCGGTTGCATGTCCAGGTGCTGCCCTTCGTCGAGCAGGATCAGTACGACCGCCTGCTCTGGAGTTGCGACTTCAATGCGGTGCGCGGCGAGGACTCGTTCGTTCGTGCGCAGTGGGCCGGGCGGCCGTTGCTCTGGCACATCTATGGGCAAGAGGAAGACGCCCACTGGGACAAACTCGAGGCGTTTCTGGCGCTGTATACCCAGGGTTTGTCGCCTGCCGCGCGTGGGGCATTGGAGGGGTTGTGGCGGGCATGGAATGCCGGTGACGCCATGGGAACGAACTGGCAGGCGCTGTTGCAGGTGTGGCCGGAACTGGCCGAACATGCCGAGCGCTGGTGTCTGCAACGGGCTTCTCAGGCTGATCTTGCCGAGGCACTGGTAGAGTTTTACCTAAATTGGCTATGATACGCGGCCTAGATTTCCGTATCTCCATCCAAATCCGGATATTAGTATGAAAACCGCACAAGAAATGAAGCCCAACAGTGTGGCCCTGATTGACGGCCAGCCTTGGC
>JAUYKV010000046.1 GCA_030699825.1 Pseudomonas sp.
TGGGAATAGCAGCTTGGAATCTGAGGTCAAAATGCAAAACCAACAAATCCGTATTCGGTTGAAGGCTTTTGACCATCGCCTGATCGATCAATCAACCCAGGAAATCGTGGAAACCGCGAAACGTACTGGTGCTCAGGTGCGTGGTCCGATTCCTCTGCCTACCCGCAAAGAGCGGTTTACCGTTCTGACTTCGCCGCATGTCAACAAGGATGCGCGTGATCAGTTCGAAATCCGCACTCATAAGCGTGTTCTGGACATTGTCCAGCCAACGGATAAAACCGTTGATGCGTTGATGAAGCTTGATCTTGCGGCTGGCGTGGAAGTGCAGATCAGCCTCGGCTAAAACCTTGGGGTTTTAGTCGTGTAACGCTCTGAAATGGGCGGCCATAGCGGGTGAAAGCCCCGTACACTCATGAGGTTACAACATGACTATTGGTGTAGTCGGTCGTAAGTGCGGTATGACCCGTATTTTTACCGAAGAAGGTGTCTCCATTCCGGTTACGGTCATTGAGATCGAGCCGAATCGCGTCACTCAGTTCAAAACTGAAGAGTCCGATGGCTATCGTGCAGTGCAGGTCACTGTCGGCGAGCGTCGTGCTTCCCGTGTCAGCAAGGCGCAAGCCGGTCATTTCGCCAAGGCGAATGTCGCTGCAGGTCGTGGTGTTTGGGAGTTCCGTCTTGAAGAAGGCGACTACCAGGCTGGCGATCTGATCAACGCTGAAATTTTCCAAGCTGGTCAACTGGTGGATGTCACCGGTCAGTCCAAGGGTAAAGGCTTTGCCGGTACCATCAAGCGTTGGAACTTCCGCGGCCAAGACAACACTCACGGTAACTCCGTGTCCCACCGTGTTCCGGGTTCCATTGGCCAATGCCAGACTCCGGGTCGCGTCTTCAAGGGCAAGAAAATGTCCGGTCACATGGGTGCTGAGCGCGTGACTGTGCAGTCCCTGGAAGTAGTGCGCGTCGACGCTGAACGCAACCTGCTGTTGGTCAAGGGTGCCGTTCCTGGCGCTACTGGCGGCAACCTGGTTGTTCGTCCGGCAGCCAAGGCTCGCGGTTAAGGGGAAGCTGACATGCAATTAAATGTAAATGGCGCTCAAGCGATCGAAGTGTCCGAAGCGACCTTCGGTGGCGATTACAACGAGACCCTGGTTCACCAAGCAGTCGTGGCCTACATGGCCGGCGGCCGTCAGGGCAGCAAGCAGCAGAAGACCCGTTCCGACGTGTCCGGTGGCGGTAAGCGCCCATGGCGTCAGAAGGGTACCGGTCGTGCTCGTGCGGGTACCACTCGTGGTCCGATCTGGCGTGGCGGTGGTGTGACTTTCGCGGCCCGTCCGCAGAATCACGATCAGAAGCTGAACAAGAAAATGTATCGCGCTGCATTGCGTTCGATTCTTGCCGAGCTGGTGCGCACCGATCGTTTGGTCGTGGTTGAAGACTTCAGCGTTGAAGCGCCGAAGACCAAAGACCTGCTGAACAAATTGAATGGCATGGGTCTGACCGATGTACTGATCGTGTCCGATGCTATTGACGAAAATCTGTACCTGGCTGCCCGCAACCTGCCGCATGTCGATGTTCGTGACGTGCAGGGTTCCGATCCGGTCAGTCTGATCGCGTACGAAAAGGTGCTGGTCACCGTTTCTGCCGTGAAGAAATTCGAGGAGCTGCTGGGATGAACCAGGAACGCGTATTTAAAGTGCTGCTTGGCCCGCACGTCTCCGAGAAGGCCACACTTCTGGCTGATAAGAAAAGCCAGTTCGTTTTCAAGGTTGCAACCGATGCAACCAAGCTGGAAATCAAGAAGGCCGTCGAAAGCCTGTTCAGCGTGAAGGTTGAGCGTGTGACTACTCAGAATGTTCTGGGTAAGAGCAAGCGCACCGCTCGCGGTCTGGGCAAGCGTAACGACTGGAAGAAGGCGATCATCTCCCTTCAGCCAGGCCAAGATCTCGATTTCGCCAGCAGTGCTGAGTAAGGAAGGGGTGCATCATGGCAATCGTTAAATGCAAACCGACTTCCGCTGGCCGCCGTTTTGTGGTCAAGGTGGTCAATCAGGAGCTGCATAAAGGCGCTCCTTACGCTCCGCTGCTCGAGAAGAAGTCGAAGACTGGCGGTCGTAACAACAATGGTCGGATCACTACCCGTCATATCGGTGGTGGCCACAAGCAGCATTACCGTCTGGTCGATTTCCGTCGCAACGACAAAGATGGCATTCCAGCCACTGTCGAGCGTATCGAATACGATCCGAACCGTACCGCACACATCGCTTTGCTGATGTATGCAGACGGCGAGCGTCGCTACATCATCGCCCCTAAGGGCGTGAGTGCTGGCGATCAACTGGTAGCTGGTATCATGGCTCCGATCAAGCCGGGCAACAGTCTGCAACTGCGCAACATCCCAGTTGGTAGCACTGTTCACGGTATCGAATTGAAGCCGGGCAAAGGTGCTCAGATCGCTCGTTCCGCTGGTGCTTCGGCTCAGCTGATTGCGCGTGAGGGCGTCTACGTGACCTTGCGGTTGCGTTCCGGTGAGATGCGTAAAGTGCTGGCCGAATGCCGTGCGACCCTGGGTGAAGTCTCGAACTCCGAGCACAGCCTGCGTTCGCTGGGTAAAGCCGGTGCCAAACGCTGGCGTGGCGTTCGCCCAACCGTTCGTGGTGTTGCCATGAACCCGGTTGACCACCCACACGGTGGTGGTGAAGGTCGTACCTCTGGTGGTCGTCATCCGGTGTCTCCATGGGGCTTCCCGACTAAGGGCGCGAAGACTCGTGGTAACAAACGCACCGATAAAATGATCGTCCGTCGTCGCAAGTAAATAGAGGGATACGACAGTGCCACGTTCTCTGAAAAAAGGTCCTTTTATCGATCTTCACCTACTGAAGAAGATCGAAGTGGCGGTGGAAAAGAATGATCGCAAGCCGGTGAAAACCTGGTCGCGCCGTTCGATGATCCTGCCACAAATGGTCGGTCTGACCATCGCTGTACATAACGGTCGTCAACATGTCCCAGTTCTCGTGAACGAAGACATGGTCGGTCACAAACTGGGCGAATTTGCCGGCACTCGTACCTATCGTGGGCACGTGGCTGACAAGAAAGCCAAGCGTTAAGGGGTTAGGAAATGGAAGTAGCCGCTAAGTTGTCGGGCGCTCGAATCTCCGCCCAGAAAGCCCGCTTGG
>JAUYKV010000048.1 GCA_030699825.1 Pseudomonas sp.
CGGCAGCGTCAGCTATAGCTACGCGCTGCTCGACAGCGAGACGCATGCCAGTGGTCTGGGCGAGAACAGTCTCTTCGACAACCTCGCCGTGGTCGTCACCGACGCCGATGGTTCCACCGACTCCGACACCCTCAGCATCCGCGTTGTCGACGACGTGCCGCGCGCCTTTGCTCCAGTCGAGGCGTTACTGGTCGATCAAGTGCCCACCTCGCACACGGTGACGGCTAGCTTGAATTTCGCTGGTGCCGCAGGCGCGGACGGTGTGGGCACTGTGATCTTCAGCAACTTCACGGAAGGCGACATCGCCACGGATGCAGATGTCCAGCCGCTGTTTTTCAATGGTGAGCAACTGTATCTGTACTACGGGACAGACCAGACCCAGCTGGTCGCCAAGACGGCGGATAACGATATCGGCTACACCATCGATATCGATCCGCTGAGCGATACCTATACCGTGACCACTCACGGGGTGATCTCGAATGGGGTCGCAGAAGTGACAACGACCAACCTGAGCGGGGTCGGGGCGGGTAATGTCAACTTCAAGGGGCTGATCGATATCGGCGGCACCACGCAGGATGCGTTGATTTCGTCGACCACAGGCAGCATCAACAGCGATATCGATGACATAGGCATTGGTAGTCAATGGATAAGTACCGCGGAGAATGTGCGCTTCGACTTCGTCAATGGCCTTGCCGCCGGTGGTGCGAATGGTACGGGATTCGTTTATTCCGATCACAATACGGTGTTCGGTTTCCGCCAGAAGGTGTATGTCCAGGGGGGCAAGACTAATACTGCCAATCTGATCGTGACAGCCATCATCGCGAACAATGATTACGTGTTCGGAAACACGGATGGAGGAGAAACCCAGGTCGATCTGTCGATTGGCGATATCAAGGTGTTCGACGGCGCGGTCGATGTGACCGGGCTGGTGACCTTGGTCGATAACGGCACCTCGATCACCATCGAAGGCATGCATAATGGCTGGGTCTTTCAGATTGCGTCTGACACGGCGTTCAGCGCTGTATATGTCGAAGGGGCGGTCGATACGGATGAGTTCTCGCTGGGTTTCTTCACCTATACGCAAACAGTTCCGGGGCAGCCGATTGACCTCTCGCACGCGATTACCGCAACGGATGGCGATGGCGATGCCGTCAGCAGTGCGATCAATGCGACCCTCTACCCGGCGGCCACCAGTGTGGAAGGAGACAGTGGCGACAATGTTATCAATGGCACTGCCGGGGTGGATCACCTGTTCGGCTATGAAGGGAATGACACCCTGAATGGTCTGCTGGGCGATGATGTGCTGTCGGGGGGCGATGGTGATGACATCTTGGTTGGCGGGTTGGGCAACGACCTGATGTCAGGGGGGGCGGGGTCCGATATTTTCAAGTGGCTAGCCGGGGAAAGCGGCACCGATACCATCACCGACTTCGTCAAGGGCTTCAATTCTGGAGGGGACCAACTGGATCTTTCCGAGTTGCTGGTGGGCGAGCACGGGGCGCCCGGAGATCTCGGCAACTTGCTGAGCTATATCGATATCGCCATTTCGGGTCTCGACACCGTGCTCAATGTGAGCAGTACAGCGGTCGCCGACCCGGCCGTTGCGCCCGAACAGACCATCGTGTTGCAGAACGTCGACTTGTACGCCAGCTATGGGATGGGCAACGAGGCCGATCTGATGCTGAGTATGCTCGGCGATGGCACGCTGAAGGTTGATACGGTTTAACGCCTCAACCATTAAGTCAGCCCGCTAGACAGGGGTTGTGAAAATATCGAGCGCCGCAGCGAGAGCATCCACGTGTTCGTGGCAAGGCCCCGCACCGTGCAGCCTGGCGTTCCGCTCGGCGCGCAGCGACAACCCGCCAGGACTTGTGGCGCGTCGGTGAATCAGCGGCGCACTGCCTGCGACACCCTGGGATCGCAGTGCGCCTGCTCAATAACGCGTGGCTAACGCGGATTGGGCAGGGTTTTCTGTTTGAGGATGTAGAGGCTCACCAACAGTGCGCTGGTCAGCATGAAGGCGCGGGCCCAGAACAGGGGAACCAGGTAGCAGGAGAGGGTGATACTGAGCCACATCAGGGCGATGCTGTAGACCTTGGCCTTGAGCGGGATGCCCTGGCCTTCGAGGTAATCGCGAACCCACGGGCCAAGCCTGGGATGCAGCACCAGCCACAGATAGAAACGCCTGGAACTGCGCACGAAGCAGGCTGCAGCCAGTAGCAGGAACGGCGTGGTCGGCAATACCGGCAGGAAGATTCCGATCACCCCGAGCACCACGCACAGCCAACCCAGGGTCAGCAGTGCGCAGCGAATCAGCGGATTGCGGTTTTCCTCAATGTCACGCGCCATGGTCGTGGCGCAGACTCAATGGTGACGGGGCTTGAGCAGGGCTGGTTTCTCTTCCGGGGCATGGCACAGCAGAAACAGCGCGGTCAGCAGTTCGGGGATTTGCTCGACCATGCTGTCTACCAGGTCGCGGTCGCTGGCGATTTCGGCGAATTCGGGCTGCTCCTCGAACAAGCCGGAGGCGACCATGATCGGCAGGAGCAGTTCGCTGACCTCGTCCTCGGCATCGTCGAACCAGGCGGCTTCACGCAGGAACACCCCTTCCATGAAGCCGATGCACCAGCCACGCAGATCGGAATCGTCCGGGTCGGCGCCGAGATCGAGTTCGCACGGTACTTCCGGGTCGTCGTCGCTGGCCAGTTGGCGGGCGATATGGGTCTGCAGTTGCACCAGGGTGGCTTCGATATCGTCGCGTTCCTCGTCGCTGCGGTAATGCGGCGGCTCGGAGAACAGGGCATCGATCCACTCACGTTCCGGTACCGGATCGGGACAGATCGACAAGGCGGTCAGGTAGCCGTGGGCGGCCACGTAGTCCAGAGCCTCTTCGTGCAGCTCATCGGCGTCGAGGAAGGCTTGCAGGCGGGACAGTTGCTCGGCGAAGGACATCGTGGGGCTACCTTGAAGAAGTAAACGAGGATGGATTCTAGTCCAGACCTGCTACAGCGGCCACAGTTCTAGGTAAATGCCCGGTGAAAACATATCAAAACTCAGTCCGGCGAGCAGGTGCGTATAATGCGCGGCTCGTTTCGGAGACCTTTCATGCTCGACCACGCACTGCGCATTCTCAAAGACGTTTTCGGTTATGACAGCTTCCGTGGCCGCCAGAGCGCGATTATCGAGCGCGTGGCGGGCGGCGGCGACGCCCTGGTATTGATGCCGACCGGCGGCGGCAAGTCGCTGTGTTTTCAGGTGCCGGCCTTGCTGCGCGAGGGGTTGGCGGTGGTGGTGTCGCCCCTGATCGCCTTGATGGACGACCAGGTCGCCACCCTCGACGAGTTGGGGGTGGCGGCGGTGGCCCTGAATTCCACCCTGAATGCCGAGCAGCAGCGCGAGATCGCCGAGCGGATCAACCGTGGCGAGATAAAAATGCTCTACCTGGCCCCGGAACGCCTGGTGCAGCCACGCATGTTGGCGTTCCTGCAGCGCCTGGACATCGCCCTGTTCGCCATCGACGAGGCGCATTGCGTGTCGCAGTGGGGGCATGACTTCCGCCCGGAATACCTGCAGTTGGGCCAGTTGGCCGAGCTGTTCCCCAATGTGCCGCGCATCGCCCTGACCGCCACGGCGGATATGCGCACCCGTGAAGAAATCGTTCAGCGCCTGCATTTGCACAACGCCGAGCGCTTCCTCTCCAGTTTCGACCGGCCGAACATCTTCTATCGCATCGTGCCCAAGGATCAGCCGCGCAAGCAGTTGCTGGCTTTCCTCGCCGAGCGCAAGGGCGATGCCGGCATCGTCTATTGCATGTCGCGCAAGAAGGTCGACGAGATGGCGGCGTTCCTCACCGAGCAGGGCTTTCCGGCGTTGCCTTACCACGCCGGCCTGGCCAACGAGCTGCGTGCTTATCACCAGAAGCGCTTCCTCAACGAGGAAGGCCTGATCATGGTGGCGACCATCGCCTTCGGCATGGGTATCGACAAACCCAACGTGCGCTTCGTCGCCCACCTGGACCTGCCCAAATCCCTGGAAGCCTATTACCAGGAAACCGGCCGTGCCGGCCGCGACAGTCTGCCGGCGGATGCCTGGATGGCCTACGGCCTGCAGGACGTGATCTTTCTCAAACAGATGCTCAACAACTCAGAAGGCGACGAGCGGCATAAGCGCGTCGAACAGCACAAGCTCGACGCCATGCTCGCGCTCTGCGAGGAAACCCGCTGCCGCCGGCAGGTATTGCTGGCCTATTTCGACGAGGACATGCCCAACCCCTGTGGCCACTGCGACAACTGCATCGACGGGGTGCAGACCTGGGATGCCACCGAGCCGGCGCGCCAGGCGCTCTCGGCGATCTACCGCAGCGGTCAGCGTTATGGCGTCGGCCATCTGGTCGACCTGCTGCTCGGCCGCGACAACGACAAGGTGCGCGGCCCGGGCCATCAGCACCTGTCGATATTCGGCGTCGGCAAGGCGCTCAGCGAGGGCGAGTGGCGTTCGTTGTTTCGCCAGTTGGTGGCGCGCGGCTTGGCCGATGTCGACCTCGAAGGCTATGGTGGCCTGCGTCTGTCCGACAGTTGCCGGCCCTTGTTGCGCGGTGAAGTGACTCTGCAATTGCGCCGCGATCTGAAACCGCAGCACACGGCGAAAACTTCCAGCAGTGCGGCCAGTCAGTTGGTGCGCGGCGACGAGCGCGAGCAATGGGAAGCGCTGCGCGCGCTACGGCGCAAGTTGGCCGAGGAGCATGCGGTGCCGCCTTATGTGATCTTCCCCGACGCCACCCTGCTGGAAATGCTGCGCAGCAAGCCCGGCACTCTGACCGAAATGGCCCAGGTCAGCGGGGTCGGTGCGCGCAAACTGGAACGCTACGGCGAGGCCTTCCTCGAAGTGCTGGGCGGTAATGTCGAGGCGCCACGGGTGGTGGCCGACCTGCGGCATGAACTGGTCAGCCTGGCCCGTGCCGGCATGACCCCATTGCAGATCGCCAGCCAACTCCGGTGCAGCGAGAAGAATGTCTACAGCCTGCTGGCCGAAGCCATCGGTCGCCAGCAGCTATCTCTGGAGCAAGCGCTGGATCTGCCGGAAGAGCTGCTCGGCGAGATCCAGGATGCCTTTCTCGATGGCGAAGGCGAACTGCCGCCGGTGGCTGAAGTCAGCGGTTTGTTCGTCGGGCGGGCCGAGGACGGCGTGTTGTACTGCGTGCGTGCCGCATTGCAGGCCGAGTTCGGCGCCTGAGTCCACGACGTCCGCAACAGCAGGCTGATCTTCGGCCGTTCTTGCCGGTTGTTACCTTTCTCGAGCCAGCGCGAGTGTCTATCGCCGGCTTTTCAGCCCTCGCCGAGGATGACCTGTGTGTGACGTGGCGAAATATTGAGAAATCCCAGAGAGCTTGCTCTAGGGGTTAGGGTTATGGTTAGCTCACTAATAATTAGATTTTGATATTTAAAGAGCCGTTTAGCCATGTCGCAGTCACAGTTGGACCCACACCGTTTCGCCATGCAACTAGCCCGGTTATCCCGCTCCTGGCGCGCCGAACTCGATCGGCGTCTGGTCGGGCTTGGCCTGTCACAGGCGCGCTGGCTGGTGCTCTTGCACCTGTCGCGCTTCGAGGAGCTGCCGACCCAGCGTGAGTTGGCGCAAAGCGTGGGAGTCGAAGGGCCAACCCTGGCCCGGCTGCTCGATAGCCTGGAAGCCCAGGGGCTGGTCAGCCGACAGGCGGTGCCGGAAGATCGCCGCGCCAAGAAGATCTCCCTGAGCCCGCCGGCGCAGCCGTTGATCGAAAAAATCGAGGCCATTTCCACCCAGCTGCGTAAAGAGCTCTTCGCCGGCATCGATGAAGAGGAACTACGCCGTTGCCAACTGGTGCATGCACGGATTCTGAGTAACCTGGAAAAACACTGATGGGGCAGGGTCTCCCTGACTTGCAGGCGCGTTTCGGTACGCACTATCCGCGCTGGTTGCTGGGCATCCTGATGATCGGCAGCATGGCCATGGTGCTGGCCTCGACCAGCATCAATGTGGCCCTGCCGGCGATCATGCTGGATTTTTCGATTGGCCGGCCGCAGGCGCAATGGTTGTCCACCGGTTTTCTCGCGGCCATGACCGCCGGCCTGTTATTGGCCGCCTGGGCGCATTCGCAATTTGGCGCCAGGCGCACCGCGCAGTTCGGCCTGTGGCTGTTCGTTCTCAGTTCATTGCTGGCCCTGGTCGCCCAGGAGGCCTGGCAGCTGATTGCCCTGCGCATCGTCCAGGGGCTGTGTGCCGGAATCGTCCAGCCATTGGCCATGGTGCTGATCTTTCGCGTATTCGTTGGCGGCGGTCGGGGCATGGCCTTGGGGGTCTATGGCCTGGGAGTGATGGTCGCGCCAACATTGGGACCGACCATCGGTGGCTATCTGGTCGACCACTTTGGTTGGGGCGCCGTGTTCTGGATGCCCTTGCCCATGTGCGGCCTGGCGCTGTTGGGCGGGCAGTGGTTGCTGCCCAGTCAGCGGGAAAAAACCACGCCATTTCTGGATGTATGGGCGTTCGTTTTATTGTGCGTGGGCTTGTTTGCCTTGCTCGGCGCCCTGGCCGAGGCCCAGCGCTTTGCCTGGCTTGCGCCGCGGGTATGGTTGCCAGCTTTGCTGGGCACGTTGGCATTCAGCGTTTTTTTCACCCGCACTTGGCGTAGCGCCAAACCGCTGCTGCCGTTGCATTTGTGGCGACATGCCGGTTTTCGTAATGCCAGCTGGGTGGCCCTGACCCTGGGCATGGGCCTGTATGGCTCGACCTATCTGATACCGTTGTACCTGCAAACGGTCGAAGGCTATAGCGCCGGGCGCGCTGGTTTGCTGCTGTTGCCAGCCGGGATACTGATGGGGGCCGCTTCCTTTGTCGGTGGCTGGCTCAGCGATAGACAGTCGGCGGCCTTGCTGCTGGTCAGCGGTTTGCTGATTTTCGCCTTGTCTGCCGCCGGATTCGGCTGGATCGAGCAGGGCGCTTCGTTCGCCGTGCTGTGCTTCTGGGCTTCCATCGGGCGGATCGGGCTCGGGCTGCTGTTGCCGGCGCTGAGCACCGGGTCGCTGGATATCCTCAGTGCGCAGGAGCTGGCGCTGGGGGCCGGTGCCATTACTTTCGTTCGGCAGCTGGGTGGGGCGCTTGGCGTCAATTTATTAACGTTCTTTCTCGAGTGGCGCCACGGCCGCGAAGGGGGTGGTCTGGCGGCCGAGGCTGTCGCGTTTCAGCAGAGTTTCTTGTTGATGGCGGCGGTTTTCGCCCTGACTGTGCTGGCGGCTTGGCGCGTGCGCTCGACAAGGCACTAGAGAACCGGTATGCAGTCAGTATGCGGGGATGGTCATTTTATTGACTGTTATCCGTTGCTTTTGCGTATGATGGCTACCTGCCTTATTGCCGTGTCTGCAACAACAGCGTGCAGGCTGGTAAATCATGGCCATACTCCTTCATCAACCGGGCTCGACACGGAGTGTTGTCCGGATGCAAGAATTTGCTGCACCCACTGTTTTCACCACTGATGGAGACACACGCCAAGCGTGGGGTGGTGTAACGACTCGGGAGCGGAGTCAGCGGGAGAGTTCATATGTCTCGGGTCCGGCAATTGCTGTTCGGTCTTGCTTCAAGCTCGGCATTCTATTCTGGCGTAGTCCCAGCCTTGGGACTGGGCGAAATCACCCTGCATTCAGCGCTGAATCAGCCGCTGGAGGCTGAAATCGAATTGTTGCAAGTCGCCGATCTGGCCAGCGGTGATCTGTTGGTGCGGCTGGCCTCTGCCGATGTATTCAGCCGCTCTGGCGTCGATCGCCTGTTCTTTCTCAACGACCTGCGTTTCACCCCTTTGCTGCGCGGCGGCAACAGTGTGATTCGTGTGGTGTCGAGCCAGCCGGTGCGTGAGCCCTATTTGAACTTCATTGTCGAAGTGGCGCGGCCCAATGGTGCGCTGCTGCGCGAATACACCCTGCTGCTCGATCCGCCCGGGTCATCGGCCTACCGCACCGTCGCGGCCGTGCCTGAGGTGCGGGCAGCATCCGTGCGTCCGGCGGTGTCGCCATCGCCAGCCGTGCCAGCTACAGCTGTCGCTGCGCCGCGCGTCATGCCGATGGCCGAAGTGGGGCTGCGTTATCAGGTCGTCAGTGGCGACAGCCTGTGGAAGATCGCCGCAGACTTGCGTGCTGCCGGTAGCCTGGCATCGCAGCAAGCGCTGATGCGCGATATCCATGCGCTCAATCCGCAGGCATTCAGCCGTGGTGATATCAACCGCCTGCAGGCTGGGGCAGACCTGCTGCTACCGGATGCAGCCCAGGCGGGCAGTGCGCCGATCGCCGAGGTCAGTGCTGACGCAGCGACTGCCCGCGTCGGTGCGTCAGCTCTGGCGCCTGGCGAGTTGCCAGCCGATCCGCAAGTCGAGCAGATGACACAGATGCAACAGCGCCTGGATCAGGAGTTGCTCAGCCAGGCCGAGGAAAATCTCAAGCTGCAACAGAGCATCACTGATCTGCAGGCGCAGTTGCAGCTGCTGCAGACCCAGATGGGCGACAAGGATCGACAGCTGAGCGAGTTGCAAACCCGGTTGCTGGAGCGTCCTGCACTCGCGCAATCGTCTCCGGCGCCTGCCGTGACGGAGCCGCCGGTGGTTGAACCGAACGAGTCGAACGAGGCGTCGAGCCGCAACTGGTTCAGCGCCGCTGTGGCTGCGCTGGCCTTGCTGTTGGTGGTGCTGTTCGGGTTGTTCTGGCGCAATCGGCGTAACCAGAGCCCGCAGCCAGCGCTGAATCAACAGGTTCAGCCAGCATTCGAGTCCATGGTGCCGCCGCTGCGCAGTGTTCCTTCGGTCGCTCCTGTCGACCAGGCGCCGGCAGCTTCAGCCAGTCCTGCCGACGTCTTGGAGGGCGCGAATATCTACATCGCCTACGGCCGCCTCGGTGAGGCCGCGGTAATCCTGCGCAAGGCGCTGCAGGTTCAGCCCGAGCGCAGCGATATTCGCTTCCGGTTGCTGGAAGTGTTGGCCCAGCAGGGCAATGCCAAGGCCTTTGTCGAGGAGGAAGCGACGTTGCGCAGTGCCGGTTTCACGGCGGCGCGTATCGATCAGCTCAAGGCGCGTCACCCCGGATTGCTCGATGCCTCTGTGACGGCCGAAACGCTGGACGATGCGATGTTGGTGCTGGACGAGGCGCAGTTGCAAACCCCGGTGCAAGCGGATGCAGCGCCGGCGGATGATTTTCAGCTCAACCTGGATGACCTGTCGCTGGATGCGGATTGGGATCTGGTCAGTCCGTTTCCAACCAGCATGAGTAAAAAAAGTGCGGCCCTGACGCCGACACCAGAGGTTTCCGGGCAAGACGATCTGTCGGAGGCTTTTGAGTCGGCGGGCAATCGCGATGCGCGCAGCCCTTTCGCCCAGTCGATGCTGGTTGAAGAAACAACGGCAGACGCCTGGTTGCAAGAAGAGCTGACCGAAGGCTTCCTCGATCGCCCACCTGCCGGTGACGGCGAGGTGTTGCACGACCTCGATCAGTTGGCTGGTAGTCACGATAACCTGGCCAAACTCAACCTGGCACTGGCCTATATCGATCAGGGCAGTCTGGAAAGCGCGTGCAACATCCTCAACGAAGTCATCAGCGATGGGGATGACGAGCAGAGGCAGGAAGCCCGCGAACTGCTGGCGAAAATTGCCTGAAGAGTGGGTTCGGCCTGCTGACTGATCGGGACGTCAGCTAAAAGGCCCGCTTACCTGCGCAAGGTAAGCGGGCCTTTTTACGTTGTAACCTGGGGTCTGTTGCCGGGCGGAGTTATCATGTTTTTTTGCGTAGGCGGAGTGGTTTATGTCCAGCGGCAAGGTTGAAGTGACCATCACCTATTGCAGTCAGTGCCAGTGGCTGCTGCGCGCGGCCTGGCTGGCCCAGGAACTGCTGTCGACCTTCGCCGATGAGCTTGGCAAGGTCAGCCTGCAACCTGGTACCGGCGGGGTGTTTCGCGTCACCTGTGATGGCGTGCAGCTATGGGAGCGCAAGGCCGACGGCGGTTTTCCCGAAGCCAAGGTGCTCAAGCAGCGCTTGCGCGACTTGATCGATCCGGCCCGGGATCTTGGCCACAATGATCGTTGAGCGCTCGTACGGCAGCGCATCGCTGGCTTGATCGGCATACTGGCAATGGTCTGGCGAGCTGATCGTTCGGTCAGTTTTACTGTTCTTTGACTTGCTCTCGGGCTGCCACGGCGCTAGGGTTGCCCGTTCTGTCGGCTAGTTGCCAGGATGTCGGATTTTTAGTGAAAACCTCAAATTGAACGCGCCGTCCAGGGCCCTGCTGTTGCTGGCGCTGGTGGTCGCGGCGATCAATCTGCGCCCGGGTATCACCTCTCTGGCGCCGCTCATCGAGCGGATTACCGATGAGCTGGTATTGAGCCGGAGTCTGATCAGCCTGACCACGGCATTGCCGGTCCTGTGCATGGGATTACTGGCACCTTTCGCGCCGCGTCTGGCTCTGCGGGTGGGGCTGGAACGCACTATCGCCTTATGCATGGGGGTGATCTCGGCCGCCTTGCTGATGCGCCTGGCCGGCCAGTCCATTGTGGTCCTGATCGCCAGCGCGGTGCTGCTGGGTGCTGCGATTGCCATTGCCGGGCCGCTGCTGTCGGGGTTTATCAAGCGCCACTTCGCCGATCGGATGGGCACCGTGGTCGGCTGGTATTCCCTGAGCATGGCTATTGGCGGTGCTTCCGGTGCCGTACTGACGGCGCCAGCCACGCAGCTGTTCGGCGATAGCTGGCCGCAAGGGCTGGCGGTTTGGGCTTTGCCCGCGCTGTTGGGCTTGCTGTTGTGGCTGTGCCTGCCCAGTCGCGCAGAGGCTGTGGATGCTGCGGAAGCCGGCAGCGGTTTGCCATGGAAGCAACCGCGGGCCTGGTTGATCAGTGGCTTTTTCGCGCTTCAGGCCGGGCTGTTCTATGCCCTGGCAACCTGGGCGGTGGCGCGTTACCACGAGGCGGGTTTGACCCTGTTGCATAGCAATGCGCTGTTCAGTATCTCGATGTTGATGGGCATGCCCAGTGCGTTCCTGCTGCCCTGGTTGGCCCAGCGTTTCGGCAATCGCTATACCTTGTTGGTCGCCTGCGGCCTGTTGTCGTCCCTGAGCCTGGCAATGATCACCTTCGTGCCGACCTTCGTGCCGGAGCTGTGGGCGGTCACCATTGGCTTGGCGCTTGGCGGCTCATTCGCCCTGTCCCTGGTGCTGCCGTTGTACGAGGCGGGCTCGCCGCTGGCGGTCAGTCGCTGGACCGCGATGATGCTTTGCATGGGATACAGCATGGCGTGTTTGACGCCGGTTCTGACCGGGCTGGCGCGTGATCTTGCCGGTCACTATCAGCTACCGTTCATGGTGCTGACCGGCCTGGCCTTGCTGAAGACGACGCTGGCCTGGGTCATGCGCAACGGCCCGCGCCATTCCTGATCAGTCGGGTGTGAGAGTTTTTCACCACCTCTTAAGGTTTAGGCTGGCGATACAGGTCGATCAGTACCTGGTCGAGAATCGATGACGCGCCCCAGGGCCGCTGGTCATTGAGAATCGCCACCACCGCCCAGCTGTTGCCATTGCTGTCGCGGCTGTAGCCGGCGATGGCGCGAACATTGTTCAGGGTGCCGGTCTTGATATGCGCCTCGCCGGCCAGGGCGGTGCGGTGCAGGCGTTTGCGCATGGTGCCGTCCATGGCCGCCAGCGGCAAGGAGCTGATGAATTCGGCGGCATAGGGGCTTTGCCAGGCGGCCTGCAGCAGCTGTGCCAGTTCGCGCGCGCTGACGCGTTCGTCACGCGACAGGCCAGAGCCATTCTCGATCACCAGGTGCGGTGCGGTAAGGCCCTTGCGCGCCAGCCAGCTGCGGATCACCCGCTGGGCGGCCTTGGCATCGTCACCGTCGGCCTCATTGCGGAACTGCGCGCCGAGGCTCAGAAACAGCTGACGGGCCATGGTGTTGTTACTGTATTTGTTGATGTCGCGGATGATCTCCACCAGGTCCGGGGAGAAGGTCCGAGCAAGCAGGCGGGCCTTTTCCGGCACCTCGGCGAGGCGATCCTTGCCGAGGATCTTGCCGCCCAGTTCTTGCCAGATGGCCCGTACGGCACCAGCGGCGTAGCTGGGGTGGTCGAGCAGGGACAGATAGGTTTGCGCGCTGCAGCCCTCTGCCAGTTTGCCGCTGACGATTACGGTAGTGCCGTCGAACTGTTTCACCGGGTTGTAGCGCACATCCGGCCAGCCCGGGCATTTGCCTGATGGCAAGGCCTTGACCCGATTGTCGATGCGGATTTCGGCGATCGGCGGTTCGACTGCGATGTGCACCTTGCCGCCGTCGGTGCGGGCGACGAAGCGCAGCGCCTTGAGGTTGACCAGCAAAGAGTCGGGGGTGACCAGGTAAGGTTTGTTGGTATCGCCGCCGTCATCGTTGAAGGTCGGCAGTTCGGGCTGGTCGAAGTGGCTGCGGTCAAGCACCAGGTCGCCGCTTATCTGGTGTACGCCGTTGGCGCGCAGATCGCGCAGCAGTAGCCAGAGCCGTTCCATGTTCAGCTTGGGGTCGCCACCGCCTTTGAGGAACAGATTGCCGTGCAGCACGCCGTCCTTCAGCGGGCCGTCGCTGTAGAACTCGGTTTTCCACTGGTGCGTCGGGCCGAGCAGTTCCAGCGCGGCAAAGGTGGTCACCAGCTTCATGGTCGAGGCCGGGTTGACCGACACGTCGGCGTTGAAAAAGGTGCTGGTGCCTGGGCCGGTCAGTGGCAGGGTGACCACCGACAGGGATTGGCTGCTGATCTTGTTGGCTTTCAGCGCTTGCTGGACCTTGACCGGCAGACTGCCGTTGATGGCGGCATGCAAGGGCAGGGCGAGCGGCAGGAGCAAGCCGGCGATGGCCAGCTTGCGCAAGGTGTTGGTCATGGGTCGATGCCCTCCAGCTGAGGGGGGTGGCTATCACGAGCGATATGCACGGAAGATCCCGTCGAGGTTTTGTGAGCTGCCGCACATTATGCCTCAGGGCCTTCCTGCCCGCGCGGCTCTGTGACCGACGTAAATGTTCACTCGGATGGCTTGTCTGCACGGCGTCTGTCGCCTGACCGGCAGAGAGACGTAGAGAGACGGGCAATTCGCACGGCAAGCTGCTAAAGTGCCGCGCGTTATCACTTTTGAGGATTGTTCCATGGCTACTAACCGTTCCCGCCGCCTGCGCAAAAAACTCTGCGTGGATGAATTCCAGGAGCTGGGTTTTGAGCTGAACCTGAACTTCAAAGACGATCTGGCCGAAGAGGCCATTGACGCATTCCTCGATCAGTTTCTGTGTGACGCCATGACCGCCAACGGTCTTGGTTATGTCGGCGGCGATGACTATGGTCTGGTGTGCCTGGCCAAGCGTGGCTCGGTCAGCGAAGAGCAGCGTGCCCAGGTCGAAGCCTGGTTGAAAGGCCGTGATGAGCTGGTCGACGTGACTGTCAGCCCGCTGATGGACGTTTGGTACCCGGAAAGCACCATCAATACTCCGGCCTGATGTCTGCCGGCTGGGCATGCAACATGCCCAGCCGTTGTTTCACCGTCTCTGCGATCTTCGCGTTCCCCTCCCTTGTGCTCGACAGTCTAATTGGGCGAAAACGTCTCAAGGGTTTTTCGCGGCCTGTCAAAGCTGTTGTGCGCATTTACCGGCTCGATGTCCCTGCTCAAGGGATTCGCTGCGGTGCGGCAACGCGCCTCGCGTGTTTGTCCAGCAACTGACTCAGGCCGTGCATGAGCAGCGCGACGAGCAGCACCAGTAGCACGCCAAACAGAGCGTTGAGCAAGCGCACTTCGGCAAGCTGCCAATCCTGCGCGAGGCTTTCGGCGAGCAAGACGAAGCAGACGGTGGTTTGCAGCACGAACAAGCCATAGTGGTTGGCCTGTATGGCGCGACAGAGTGCGATCAGTGGCAGCAGGGTGGCGACCATCAGCGGCGGATCCTGCAGGCTGTGCCCGAACAAAATCAATAACCCGGCAGCCGCCAGGCTGGCCAGGCTTGCTTGCAGGGCGCGCACCAGGCTGCCCTGGAATTCCATCTGCAGGGTGGTCACCACGGTCAAGGTCAACCAGTAGCCGCGTTCAAGACTGGCCAGGTTGACGATCAGGCCGGCGAGTGAGAAGGCCAGGGTGCAGGTCAGCGCATGCAGGCGCCACTGCTGCTGCGGCAAGCGTTTGGCATGGCGTTTGAGCACTTTGAGGATGCTGACGAAGCGAGGCATGTAGGGCCACATACGCAGGCCATGCATGCCGCGCAGGCCGAACGCCAGGAGCATCACCCAGAGGCCACCGAGGATAAACAGCATGGTGATGGCCAAGGGTTTGTCCAGGTTGCCCAGGCCTTGCTGACCTTGGCCCAGGCACAGACAGACGGCCAGGCCGATGCCGAGTTTGCCGGCCTCGCTGCCGAAGCGTTGCAGCCAGGCGAGCAAGAAACCGAAGGCCGCGAACAGGCTGAGACTGATCAGCGGATCGCTGGCCGCCCAGAAGCCCATGCCGGCACTGCAGGCGCCGAGGCCGATGAGCATCAACATGCGTAGCATGCCGAAGCGGTGCAGAGGATTGGCCTGGGCGGCCTGAAAGGCGCCAGCCGAGGCCCAGAGGAAGCCCGGATGGGCACTGAACAAGCCAAGCAGCAAGGGCAGGGCGCAGCCGAAGCCGGCGACCATCGCCGGCCCCCAGGCAGGCGGTCCGGCATGCCAGCTGAAGGTTTTCCGTAGTACGCTTTTCATGGATCACACCGGACTCGAGCGCCCCGTCATTTCACGGGCCATTTCAGTAGCGTAGCTGTCGGTCATGCCGGCGATAAAGTCGATCATGCGCAGAAACGAGGTATACAGCGATCGGTGCGGATCCGGTGCATTGTTGCCGAGCAGGTCGAGGATGCGCCGGTGCTTGAATGATGGCGTGCGCCCGCCGTGCTGTTCCAGTGCGGCGCCACAAAAGGCGTTGAGGAGGATTTCCAGGGTGGTGTAGGCGCCGATCTCGTGCAGGGTCTTGCGCTTGTCCTGGAAGATCTTCTCCCGCGCCATGTCCTTGGCGCTCTGCACGCAGCGCTTGGCGGTGCCGTGCATATGCTCGACCAGATCGCCCTGCAGGGTACCGGCCAGCAGGGCGTCCTGCTGTTCGACGAAGGCATGGGCGGCGGCATTGGTCAGGTGTTCGATGGCCTTGCCGCGCAGAATCGCCAGCTTGCGCCGCTTGGAATCCTGCGGGCCAAGCTGGCGGTAGGTTTCCGGCAGGTCGTCACCGACCAGATCGAGCAGCAGGGCCTCGACTTCGCAGTAGTCGAGCAATTCCATCTCCAGGCCGTCTTCCAGGTCGATCAGGCCATAACAGATGTCGTCCGCCGCCTCCATCAGATAGACCAGCGGATGGCGCGCCCAACGCTGTTCTTCCAGTTGTGGCAGGCCGAGCTTGTGGGCGATCTGTTCGAGTAGCGACAGTTCGCTCTGGTAGCAGCCGAACTTGTGCTTCTTGTAGCCGAGCGCTTCGGCGTGACGCGCGGTCCAGGGGTATTTCAGATAGGTGCCGAGGGTTGCATAGGTCAGCCGCGTACCACCGTCGAACTGGTGGTATTCCAGTTGGGTGAGCACGCGAAAGCCCTGGGCGTTGCCTTCGAAACTGAGAAAGTCGCCGCGCTCGGCTTCGCTCATCGCCTCCAGCCAGCCACGCCCTGCGGCCTGCTGGAACCAGTGGCGAATCGCATCCTCGCCCGAGTGGCCGAACGGTGGGTTGCCGATGTCGTGGGCCAGGCACGCCGACTGCACGACCATGCCCAGATCGCTCGGCTCGCACCAGGCGGGCAGCTCGGAGCGGATCATCTCGCCGACGCGCATGCCCAGCGAACGCCCGACGCAGCTGACTTCCAGCGAATGGGTCAGGCGCGTGTGGATGTGGTCGTTGCTCGACACCGGGTGCACCTGGGTCTTGCGACCCAGGCGGCGAAAGGCGCCGGAGAAGATGATCCGGTCATGATCTTTGTGGAAGGGCGTGCGGCCCAATTCATCGGAGCTGTGCATCGGCTTGCCGAGTCGTTCGCGGTTGAGCAGTGTTTGCCAGTCCAAGGCCGGTCCTCGCCATTCAGTGGCAGATGGCCCCTAGCTTCGGGGTTCGCGCGATCGCCTGCAAGCACTGTAGGGCATACTTATTGATTGAATATGGGTGCTGCCAGGGTCGCGGGCGGGTAGTCATCGGTGTCGCGGGGGCGGGCGAGCACTTCCCGCGCGCATGGGCAGGCTGCATAACGCCGCGAAGTGCGGCGTTATGGCCCAGCTAGGCCTTATGGGTCTTCAGCCTCGTTGCCAGTGCCGCGTGGCGGGTTGCGTCTGAGCAGCGGGAAGGCGATCAGGGCGATGCGTAACCAGCGTCGCCAGTTGCCGCGGCGTACGCCCAGGGTTGCCAGCAGCAGGGCGCCGCCGGCGACCCAGAGTGGGGCGTTGCTGTTGCCCAACTCTTCGCGCCAATGACTGCTGAAATGCTGTACCTGCCGCAGCGGTTGCAATATCACCAGGGTTTCGTGGCGCAGTTCCTGGCGATGCATTTCCAGGCGCAAGCGCAGCATGGCTTTGCGCAACTCGCTGCGCGAGGCTTTGGCGGGCAGTTCGGGTAGGCTCATGGCAGCAGTTGCTCGCGGTCGCGGGCCAGTTCTTCGAGGCTGGCACTGAACGGTGGCGGGGCATTGCGCAGCTGTGCCAGCAGGCGCAGCAGGCAAATCAGCAGGCCCAGACCATAAGCGGCGCACAGGAGAAAGATCACCGTCAGCCGATGGCTGTCCCAGAAACTGATCAGCAGCGCAGCGGACAGGCCGATCACCAGGAGCAAGCCAAACACCAGACTCAGGCTGACCAATACCAGCAGGCCAAGCGTATGACTTTGCTGTTCTTTCAGCTCTTCGCCAAACAGTGCGATATGGCCATGCACTAAGCCGAGCAGCGCACCGGCAAAGCGCCGCGGCGAGCCGCCGCGGCTGGGGGTGGAGGGGGTGGCGTCCATGTCTTCTCTCATTAGCGCCGGGTGATCAGCATACCCAGCAGCAGGCCGATGGCGGCCGCCACTCCCAGGGTTTGCCACGGATGGGTTTGCACATAACCCTCGGTAGCCTGGACTGCAGCCTTGCCGCGATCACGTAGCGAGTCTTCGGCATTGTGCAAGGTGGAGCGGGCGCGGCCGAGGCTGGTGCGGATCTGTTCGCGCAGCTCTTCGGCTTGCTCGCCAACCAGGCTGGCCGAATGTTGCAGCAGTTTTTCAGTGTCGCTAACCAGTGCCTGAAATTCGTTGATTAGTTCGTCCTGGCTGGTCGTGCTGGCGTTTTTACGAGGCATCGGGTCTCTCCTTGAGCGGTTTTGTTCAGTGTAAGGGGTTCGAGTGTGATGCGGGGATTGGGTTCCTTTTTTATATGGCCGGGCGATTCGCCCGCGAATCTATCGAGTACTGGTACAGCGCTTGCATTGTGCTGGTGCGCGCTTTTGGTCTGGTGCTCTTTTATGGGGCCTGGCAAGGGTCGGCCTGGACGCCATGGTGCATTTATAAGTAGATGATAAATAAAGATTAAGTGCCTTTTGTGCAGTTTCAGGTGGGGCCATTTCAGTGCCCTGTATGACTGTGCTGCATAAAGCGGGTCGCTCGATGTGCTGCCAGATGGTGCGTCTGTAGCCGGTGATGACCTGCTTTGGTGCGTAACCCCTAACCACGGAGTTTTCTTCGCTGATGGAAGACATCAATAGTGCTGTGGAAACCCTGATTCACGGCTCCAATACCCTGTTTATCCTGCTTGGGGCGGTCATGGTGCTGGCCATGCACGCCGGCTTTGCCTTTCTCGAGGTGGGTACGGTACGCCAGAAGAATCAGGTCAACGCCTTGTCGAAGATAATCTCCGACTTCGCCGTGTCGGCCCTGGCCTATTTCTTTATAGGCTATTGGATCGCCTACGGCGTGACTTTCCTCGAACCGGCGAGCGTGCTGACCGAAGGCAACGGCTACGCCCTGGTCAAGTTTTTCTTCCTGATGACCTTCGCCGCAGCGATCCCGGCGATCATCTCTGGTGGTATCGCCGAGCGCGCCCGGTTCGGTCCGCAACTGTGCGCCACCATTCTGATCGTGGCCTTCGTCTATCCGTTCTTCGAGGGCGTGATCTGGAACGGCAACTACGGTGTTCAGGCTTGGCTCGAGGCGCAGTTCGGCGCGCCTTTCCATGACTTCGCCGGCTCGGTGGTGGTGCATGCAATGGGCGGTTGGCTGGCCCTGGGGGCGGTGCTGTTGCTGGGGCGGCGTAACGGGCGCTATCGCGACGGCAAGCTGGTGGCGTTCGCGCCGTCGAACATTCCCTTTCTTGCCCTGGGCTCGTGGATTCTGATCATCGGCTGGTTCGGCTTTAACGTCATGAGCGCACAGACCCTGGGCAGCGTCAGCGGTCTGGTGGCGGTCAATACCCTGATGGCGATGGTCGGCGGTACGGTGGCGGCTTTGCTGGTCGGGCGTAATGACCCGGGCTTCCTGCACAACGGCCCGTTGGCCGGACTGGTGGCGGTGTGTGCCGGCTCCGACCTGATGCACCCGGTCGGCGCCTTGGCCACTGGCGCCATCGCCGGAGCGCTGTTCGTCTGGGCGTTCACCGCGACCCAGGTCAAATGGAAGATCGACGACGTGCTCGGCGTCTGGCCGCTGCACGGTTTGTGCGGCGTGTGGGGCGGGATCGCCTGTGGGATCTTCGGTCAGCAGGCTCTGGGCGGCCTGGGCGGCGTCAGCCTGAGCAGCCAGTTGGCCGGCACGGTGCTCGGCGTGGTGGTGGCGTTGCTCGGTGGCTTGCTGGTGTACGGCGTACTCAAGGCGCTGGTCGGTATCCGCTTGAGCCAGGAAGACGAGTTCAATGGCGCCGACTTGTCGATCCACAAGATCGGCTCGGTCAGCGACGACTGAGAGGGTGTGAAAAAGGTTATGTACCCGTTATCTGTTGAACCAGAGCACAACCTCGTGGGAGGGGCTTTAGCCACGAAACATTGCCAGTGTTTCGAATATTTTCGCGGATGAAACGCAACGCCGCCCGGCCGCTCCCACAAAAACGTTATCTCTCATGCAACAGATAACGGGTACATAGCCGTGAAAAAACCTCTCGCCTACTGCGACCGCTTCAAACATCGGTAGTCCGTTCGGAACGTAGGGCGGCCGGGGCGCCGTCCGTTTGGAGCGCAGCGACAACCCGTCAGCTTTATGCCGCGCCGCTGAACCACGGTGCACTGCCTGCGGCGAGTGACACGGGTCGCCAAAAGCGCCGGCTGCGGCGTTGCGCTCGATATTTTCACAACATCTGATCAACGGCGATCCAAAACGCAAGAAGCCCGCTCGAATGAGCGGGCTTCTTGTTTGCGCTTGGGTTTACAGCAGCGGGATGGTGTAGGAAACGATCAGGCGGTTCTCGTCGAGTTCGCCGAGCCCGTCGGAGCGCACCGTGGCGTTGCGCCATTTCACGCCGAGGTTCTTCAGTGCGCCTTCCTGGACGACGTAGCCGATGTCCATGTTGCGCTCCCACTCCTTGCCCTCGGACAGTGCCGAGCCGCGGTCGATGTTGTCACCGCTGATATAGCGGGTCATGAAGGTCAGGCCGGGAATGCCGATGGAGGCGAAGTTGAAGTCGTAGCGCGCCTGCCAGGAGGTCTCGTCCTTGTTGGCGAAGTCGCCGATCTGCACGTAGTTGACCAGGAACGGGTCGGTGCCGTTGAGATAGGCAAAACCGGTGTCGCCGCTCATCTTCTGGTAACCCAGGGCGAAGCTGTGGCCGCTCAGGGCGTAGGTGAACATGGCGCCGAAGTAGTTGTTGTCGATGTTGCTGCTGCCATCGTCGGTGGTGCGGGCATAGCGCAGGTCGGTCTTCAACGATTGTTTGTCGGCGATCGGCAGCACATGCACGACGTTGAAGATGTGCTGCTTGTACAGCTCTTCCAGCTCGCCGTAGTGGTAGCTGGTGGTCAGGTTGTCCTGCCACTTGTAGGACAGCCCGGCGAAGTTGAAGTCGTCGCCCTCGCCCTTGCTGGCGGCATTGAAGTTGCGTATGCCGCCCAGAGAATTCAGGCTCAGGTCCTGGAAGTCGCTGGAGTCGCGCTGGTTGGTTTCCTTCAGCTGGCCCGCGTCGACCGTCAGGCCGGCGATCTCCTGGGAGTTCAGGTGGCCACCGAGGAAATTCTGCGGCAGCAGGCGCGAGTCGTTGGCGGACACGCTCGGCAGCTTGGGCATCAAGCCTCCGATCTTGAGCACGGTCTTGGAGGCTCTGGCCTTGAAGGTGGCGGTCGCCTCCGAATATTCGCCCGGACCCTCGTCGCTGAAACTGCTCGGCAGCAGGTTGCTGCCAGCACGATCGTCCGACGAATCGAGCTTCAGGCCCAAGCCGGCATAAGCGTCCAGGCCGAAGCCGACGGTGCCTTCGGTAAAACCAGACTCGGCTTTGAAGATAAAGCCTTGGGCCCACTCTTCGCGCTTGGATTGCTGCGTTGCCGTGGTGTGGCGCAAGTCGCGGTTGAAATAGAAGTTGCGCAGCTCCAGGCTGGCTTTGCTGTCTTCGATGAACTCGGCGTAAGCCAGGGATGGCAGGGTGAGGCTGGCGCCAAGGGTGGCGAGGGCCACTGCTTGGGCGAGGCGCGTCTTACTCATTATTATTGTCTCCAGGGTGGTGTGCGGACCGGCTCGTGACCGACCTGTTACGGCGCAGTGGAATAAACCACGCGCGCGTCGGACTGGCCTTTAGACTTTAGTCGCCATGCTTTATGTATCAGGGAGTTACGCGTGACTGCCGAGTCTGTAATGGATGATCTAGCGCGCATCCACGGGCTTGGCGTCACGACTTGGTGCCACGGTTGTGGTCGTTGCTGAGAGGTTGACTCGCGCCGTTTGCAGCGGATGGCCCGCACGCCGCTGGTCGGCCAGTGCCCGCTGCCTGCTCAAGTTAGCCTGTTCGCGGCCGTCAACCGGCTAGCTATCTTGCTCTGGTACCTCGTCATGACCCCTCTGACCCCTCTGACCCCGCTCGCATCGTCTGCCTCACGTTCGTCACTGCCGAACCCTCCGCCAGCCATGCGCAATGCGGCCGATGCGCAGCAGACGCTGGCCAATCGACTGGCTGCGCGTCTCGGTCTGGAGCCGGGTGCGTTGAATGGCAAGCGCGATGCCTTCAGCCCGGAAAAGGTCGCCTCGGCGGTTCTCGGCTTTATCGAGCAACGTCTGCACCGCGAGGCGGCCGCCGGCGCCGATCCAGCCAAGCTGCAAGGGTTAATGACCCAGGCGCGCGATGGGGTGGAGAAGGGCTTTGCCGAGGCGCGCAAGATTCTCGATGGCATGGGGGTGTTGCAAGGCAAGGTGGCGGCGGATATCGACGACAGCTACCAGCGCATCCAGGAGGGTCTGGGCGATCTCGGCAAGCGTTTCGATCCGGCCGCCCTGGAAGCCGCCGGCAGTACCCCCGTCGCGGCTTCCAGCGAGCGCTTCGCCGCCGTCGCGCAGACCTTCGAGATGGCGGTGACCACCCGCGATGGCGATCGCCTGCGCATCTCGGTCGCCCAGGCGTCGGCCAACTGGTCGCACTCCCGGGTTGCAGCCACCAGCAACGGCGGTGTTGTTGCGCTGGTTGCCAGCAGTCAGTCCGGCAGCGTGCAGATCGGCGCCTGGCAGGTCAGCGTCGAAGGCGAGCTGGACGAACAGGAGCGCGCGGCCCTGGACAAGCTTTTCGCTCAGGTGCAGGACCTCTCCGCCAAGTTTTATGCCGGCGACCTGACGGGCGCTTTCGATCGCGCCATGGCGCTGGAGCTGGATGGCGAACAGCTGGCCTCGATGTCCCTGCGCCTGACCCAGAGCAACGTGCGCCAGGCCAGCGACGCCTACAGCGCCGTGGCCGGGCAGGGCGGTCAGGCGGCCAGCGCGGTCAACCCGTCGCTGATTGATTATGCCAAGGGCCTGTTCGAGGCATTGCACAACGTCAATGGCCTGCTTGAGAGCGGTCGCGGCGGTTTGCAGGAACTGCTCGAGGGCGGCTTTGCTTTGGATCCACGCCTCGACATGGCCCGCCTGGAAAAGGCCGAACGGCTTAACAGCCGCTTGCTCGATGGTCTGCAAGGCCTGCTCGACCCTGTCGCGGGGCCGGCTATCACCTGAAAGGTTGTGAAAAAACTCGCCTACTGTGACCATCTGCAAACGCGCGCCGTGCACCATGGTTCGCGGCGCGGCACAAAAGCCGGCGGGCTGTCGCTACGCTCCGAGGCCGCCCTGTCCGCAGGCAGTACAGCATGGTTCGTTAGTGCGGCATAGAAGCCAGCGGGTTGTCGCTGTGCGAGCGGAACGCTGCGACCTCTTGTCGCAAATGCCTGGTGGCGGTCTTTTTCGTACCCCTTTTCCGCCCCCCTTGAAAGGGGGTTGAGGATGTCGCAGCTTACGCCCGCAGGACTCGGTGTTAGACTGCAAAACCCGTATGGAGGTCTGTGGATGCTCCCTGAATGCCAACTGTTCGGCACCCTTGGCTGTCATTTATGTGATGTGGCCGAAGCGATGCTGATGCCTTTTGTTGAACATGGTTTGCTGGTCGAACTGATCGACATCGTCGAGCGCGAAGACTGGGTCGAGCGCTATGCCCTGCGCATCCCCGTATTGCGTCGTTGCGATACCGGTGCCGAACTCAACTGGCCGTTCGAGGCCGAACAGGTTGTAGAGTTCCTGCGTTGAGCGTTTGTGAAAAAACTCCCGGCTACCGCGAACGCCTGAAGGCGCTCAATATTTTCACAACCTCTAAGTATTCAGTTCCGGCGCTCTCGGCCGATAAGGGTTCAACTTGTCCTGATTACGCACTTTGCTGCGCGCCTCGGCCGGTTTGTAGCTGGGCCCTGTGCGTAAGCCGAATGCAATCCAGGCGCAGCTTGCCGGTGCTGAAGTTCTCCCGGATTGCATCCGGCTACAAGAAACGATTCGTTTGCCTTGCGTGAACACGATTGGCTCGGTGTGGTGCCTTGATCGCTACGCAGGCAATCGCTGAGTCGGCTAGGTCACCAGGTGATTTTTTATCGGATGGATCAGGCTCAACTGTTAGGCTTTGAACATGTTCGGGCCTGAATTCGAAGCGGAGGGTGGTTGATGAGTGTGGTGCTGGGGGATGCGTTATCGCTGCTGTTGTTCCGTTTGCACAGTGGCCGGTTGTTGGGCATCAACCTGCTCAAGGTCAAGGAGATCGTGCCCTGTCCGGCATTGACCAAACTGCCCAATCGGCATCCCCATGTGCGCGGCGTGGCAAGCCTGCGCGGTGCATCCTTGATCGTGGTCGACCTGGCGCGGGCAATTGGCGAGCGTGGCGAGACTGACAGCCGGGATGGGTGTCTGATCGTCACCGAACTGAGCCGTTCGCGGCAGGGGCTGCATGTGCAAAGTGTCGAGCGCATCGTCCAGTGCTCTACCAGCGACGTGCGTCCGCCACCGGCCGGCACCGGGGTGAGAGCCTTTATCACCGGGGTGACCCAGATCGATGGCGCCATCGTGCAGATTCTCGACATCGAGAAAGTCTTGCACGAGATCGCTCCCGCGCTCCCGGAGGAGGTCGATGAGCAGTTGCTTACGGAGACCGAGCGTAATCTGTTGCGTGGTCGTCGCGTCCTGGTGGTGGACGACTCCCACGTGGCCTTGCAGCAGACCCTGGCCACCTTGCGCAAGCTCGATCTGGAGTGCCAGGCGGTGAGAAGCGCCGCCAGTGCGCTGGACGTGTTGCTCGCCCAGCACCAGGCCGGCCTGCCGATTGAAGTCCTGGTCTCGGATATCGAAATGCCGGAGATGGACGGTTACAGCCTGGTTCGGGAAATCCGTCAGCGCAGCGACATCGGCCAGACCTATGTGCTGCTGCATACCTCGCTGGACAGCACCATGAACACCGAAAAGGCCCGTTCGGTAGGCGCCAACGATGTGCTCACCAAGTTTTCCACGGTGGACTTGAGCAAGGCGCTACTGCACGCGTTTCAAAGCCTTGCCTGAGCGGGCGGAGGCGCCAGGCCTGGATGCCTGGGTCGAGCAAATAAAAACGCACGCCGGGTCTGCTGGGGTGCGTTTTTATGGGCGGTGGTGTTTTCGAAGGGCAAAACAAAGCCCGCACGAGGCGGGCTTGGTTTAATTTGTTTCAGCACCTGCACGAGGCAGATTGAAACTGGGAATTGGTCGGAGAGACAGGATTCGAACCTGCGACCTTCTCGTCCCGAACGAGACGCGCTACCGAGCTGCGCTACACTCCGAATAATTCGAATTGTACTGAAAAAGTTTTGTTGCACAAGGGCTTAGGCCGATATTTTTTCGAGCGGGAATACCGTTCCAGCAATTTTTCGGCCGGCCGCCTGAGCGCAGGCTGTGCTTACAGCTCCTCGATGGTCCGCACTTGATCCTTGTTGACCTTGGCGCGGTTACCGTCGAGTTGTTCGAATTCGTAGAAGCCCGATTCGTCATCGAATGCCGGGGTGTCGATGGCCTGGATTTCACGGCCATCGTTCAGCGTGATGACCGATGGCGATGCGCAACCTGCTAGTGCGGCTAGGCCCAGGGCGAGCAGGAATGCGGGAAAAGTCCGCTGAGTCATGACGTGTTTCCTTATGTTTGTAGGGGCTGTTTGCTTTGTCTCAGACGGGATATGGGCGGCCAAGTTCAGTGCTCTTAGGGTGTGAAAAACGCTCAGCGCTTATTCGCTGATCTGCGCGAGCAGTTCCGGGGTGTTCAGGTTGGCCAGGCGCGGGTCGTTGGGCGGGAAAATAACGGCAACGGGATCATGCCGGCAGAGCCAGCGTTGCGGGCTGCGTTCTCCGGCCAGCCATGCCTGTTCGAGTGCGCTGCCCAGGGTTTTGGGGATCAGGCTGAACAAGGGCTCCCAGAAGTCGCCTTGACGCAGCATGACCGGTCGGCTGCCGGCCTTGCCCAGTAATGCCTCGAGCAAGGCGCGGTCGAGCAGGGGCGTATCGCACGGCAGCACCAGCAAATAGTCGTGACGGGCTGCTTGCAGGCCCGCGCGGATGCCGGCCAGCGGGCCTCGGAAGTGCTCGTCGTCGTCGCTGATCAGGCGGTCGGCAAAGGGCTTGTAGCGTTCGCTGTTGCGGTTGCAGGAGATGATCAGGTCGTCGCTGAGCGGTCGTACCAGGTCATGCAGCCAGGCGACCAGCGGGCGGCCCCGCCACTCGATCAGGCCCTTGTCACGGCCGCCCATGCGTTGCCCGCGGCCACCGCACAACAGCAGGACCGAACAGCTCGGCAGAACAGGAGTAGCGGGCATGGCAGAGCCTCCAGGGGTGGGCTTGTGATATAACATCGCGCACTCTCTCAGACAACTGGAAGCCTGTCATGAACCACAAGGCCGAGGCACAATTCGTGCCGTTGAATATCGCCGTGCTGACCGTTAGCGACACCCGTACCCAGGAAACCGACACCTCCGGTCAGCTGTTTGTCGACCGTCTACAGACGGCTGGACATGCCCTGGCGGCAAGGGTGTTGCTCAAGGACGATTTGTACAAGATCCGCGCTCAGGTCGCGACCTGGATCGCCGACGACAGCGTGCAGGTGGTGCTGATCACCGGTGGTACCGGCTTCACCGGCCGCGACAGTACTCCGGAAGCCGTAACCTGCCTGCTGGACAAGCAGGTGGACGGTTTCGGCGAGCTGTTCCGGCAGATTTCCGCGGTCGATATCGGCACCTCGACCATTCAGTCGCGCGCCCTGGCCGGCATGGCCAATGGCACCCTGGTGTGCTGCCTGCCGGGTTCGACCAACGCCTGTCGCACTGCCTGGGATGGCATTCTCGCCGAGCAGCTGGATGCCCGCCATGGTCCCTGCAACTTTGTTGCTCATCTGAACCAGGCGGCCGCCTGCGAGAGCCGCGGATGAGTGGCTGCGAGCAGCCCGGCCTGCTGCCGGTCGAGGCGGCGCTGCAGCGCTTGCTGGCCCTGGCCGAGACGATGCCGATCACTGACAACGAGCGGGTCAGCCTGGCTGACGCCGATGGTCGGGTGCTGGCCGAGCCGCTGATTGCCGGGCTGGACTTGCCGCCCTGGGCCAATAGCGCGATGGACGGTTATACCCTGTGCCTGGCCGACTGGACGGGCGAGCCGCTGACGGTCAGCCAGCGCATCCAGGCCGGTAACGCGCCGCCTCCGCTACGACCCGGTAGCTGCGCACGGATCTTCACCGGTGCGCCGCTGCCGGCGGGTGCCGATACGGTGGAAATGCAGGAAAACGCGGTGGTCGAGGCGGATGGCCGGATACGTTTCAGCCAGCCGTTGCGGCTCGGCCAGAACGTTCGGCCCCAGGGCCAGGAAACCCGTGTCGGCGAGCATTTGTTGCCGGCGGGGACGCGTCTCGGCCCGATCGAACTGGGCCTGGCGGCTTCGCTGGGGGTCGCCGAATTGAGCGTGCGCCGGCGGCTGCGGGTGGCGGTGCTGTCCACCGGCGACGAGCTGGTCGAGCCGGGTTTGCCGCTGGGGCCGGGGCAGATCTACAACAGCAACCGCCGCCTGCTGATGGCCTGGCTGCAGCGCCTCGGCTGCGCGGTGGTGGATGGCGGCATTCTCGCCGACGACCTGGAACTGACCCGTGCGGCCTTGACTGCGCTGAGCGATGTCGACCTGATCCTGTCCACCGGCGGAGTGTCGGTGGGCGAGGCGGATTTTCTCGGTGTGGCGCTGCGCGAAGAGGGCGAGCTGGCCTTCTGGAAGCTGGCAATCAAACCGGGCAAGCCGCTGACCTGCGGGCAGTTCCGGGGTGTGCCGGTGATCGGTCTGCCGGGCAACCCGGGCTCGACCCTGGTGACCTTCGGTCTGCTGGCGCGCCCCTATCTGCTGCGGCGCATGGGCGTGCAGCGGGTCGATCCGCTGGGTTTTGCGCTGCCGGCCGGTTTCGCCTGGAACAAGCCGGGCAAGCGCCGCGAGTACCTGCGTGCGCGTCTGGAAAATGGCCGGGTGGTGCTGCACCCCAACCAGAGTTCCGGCGTATTGCGCAGCGCCGCCTGGGCCGAGGGGCTGGCTGAGGTGCTGGAAGGCACGACCCTGGCCGAGGGCGACAGCCTGCGCTTTATCCCGCTGAGCGAGATTCTCGGTTAAAGCTGGGCAGGATGGGGGAGTTTGCGATCCCCATCATCGCCCTCAGCAGGGGGATCGCGGTGCTCAAGCCGACAGCATGGGTATCGCTTCGCTCAACCCATCCTACGCGTTGCCGGTCTGGCGCTGGCTTTCGCGGAATTGCCCCGGAGTCTGGCCGGTCCAGCCCTTGAAGCTGCGGTGGAAGGAGCGCGCTTCGGTAAAACCCAGGTAGCTGGCGATGTCCTGGATCGCCAGGTCGCTGCGCAGCAGGTAGTGCTCGGCCAGTTCCTGGCGCAGTTGATCGAGGATCTGCTGGTAGCTGGTGCCGGCCTGCTGCAGGTGACGCTGCAGGGTGCGCAGGGTCATGTTGAATTTTTCCGCCACTCGTTCCTTGCGCGGCAGGCCGTCCTTGAGCAGCAGGCGCAGGGCGTTCTTGACTCGCTGCGGCAGCGCTTCGTCGTCATCCAGGCCGGCCATCAGGGTCAGGGCATGTTCTTCCAGGGTGCGCAGCAGGTTGGCATCGGCCTGGCGTAGCGGCATGCCGAGGTATTCCAGCGGCACGATCAGGGCGCTGCAGGGTTGCTCGAAGCGAACCGGGCAACCGAACACCGCGCTGTACTCGGCGATGTCCACGCCCGCAGGCTGGGCATGCTCGAACCAGACTTCCTGCGGCGAGCGTTGTATATCGGCGATCCAGCGCGCGTAGAGCAGCCAGGACGCCAGGACGTCCTCGACCATATGTCGGCGAACCAGGGCGGCCTCGTGACGGCAGCTCCAGATAAGCTTGACCCGATCGGCGGTCGCCTCGATCCGGCTCACCCCCATATCGCCCACCAGTTTTTCGTAGGGCACGATCCGGCTCATGGCCTCGCCCAGGGTGGCGCAGTTCATGGTGATATAGCCGAGCACGCTCCAGGAACCGGGCTGCACGAAACGCGCGCAATGCAGGCCGAACAGCGGATCGCCGGAGACCTCGATCAGGTGCTGGAGCAGGCGTTGGTGGACTGCACCGGCAATGCGCTTGCCGTTGTCCGCGAGCGCTTCGGCCGGCACGCCGGCCGCCGCCAGCGCCTGGTCGATATCCAGGCCCAGCTGTTCGGCGTGGCGCAGGTACTTGAGTAGGGCAGGAACCGAGGTGTAGCCGAGATTGTGCATAGACTTGTTATTCGCAATGGCTCGATTGGCGACAGCGCCTGGCCCGATCCGACAGTGACGCCGGGCGGCGGCTGGCTAGTATAGGCAGTCAATGATGGCGACCGAAATATCCAGGGGAGAGGCTGATGCGACGTTGGAACGGCTGGGGCGATGAGGCAACAGTGGTGGAATTGCCGAGCCATGGCGAGGCTTTTCTTGCCGAGCTGATCGGCCCCGGTCAGGCACTGGCCGATGCCAGCCTGGAGCAGGTGCTGGCCAAGGTGCCGGCTTCGCGTCTGCCGGCCCACCCGCTGATCAGCCAGGACGCCGAGGCGCGGCTGCGTCACGCTCGCGGCCAGAGCCTGGCGGACTGGCTGGCGATGCGTTCCGGCGACTTCGGCGTGTTTCCCGACGGGGTCGCCTTCCCGGAGAGCGCTGCGCAGGTTCGCCAGTTGCTGGCCTGGGCCAGCCAGCAGGATCTGATCCTGATTGCCTATGGCGGCGGCACCTCGGTGGCCGGGCATATCAACCCGCAGGTGAGTGAAAGGCCGGTGCTGACCCTGTCGCTGGAGCGTATGGGCAAGCTGATCGAGATCGACGAGGACAGCCTGATCGCCACCTTCGGTCCCGGCGCCAATGGGCCGCAGGTGGAAAGCCAGCTGCGCGCCCGTGGTTACACACTCGGTCATTTCCCCCAGTCCTGGGAGCTGTCGACCCTCGGCGGCTGGGTCGCCAGCCGTTCCAGTGGCCAGCAGTCGCTGCGTTACGGGCGCATCGAGCAGTTGTTTGCCGGCGGCAAGGTCGAGACCTTCGCCGGCACCCTGGCGATTCCGAGCTTTCCGGCCTCGGCTGCCGGTCCCGACCTGCGTGAGCTGCTGATGGGCTCGGAAGGGCGCTTCGGCATCATCTCCGAGGTCAAGGTGCGCATCAGTCGCCTGGCCGAACAGGAAAACTTCTACGCGGTGTTCATGCCCAACTGGCAGCAGGCATTGGCGGCTATCCGCCGCCTGGCTCAGGCGCGCGTGCCACTGTCGATGCTGCGGCTGGCCAATGCCAGCGAAACTAGGACGCAACTGGCCCTGGCCGGTCATCCGCAACAAATCGCCTGGCTGGAGAAATACCTGGCCCTGCGCGGCGCCCGTGAGGGCAAGTGCATGCTGACCTTCGGCGTCACCGGCAGCCGTACGCAGAATGGCGCCTCGTTGAAACAGGCGAAAAAGCTGCTCAAGGGTTTTGGCGGCGTGTTCAGCGGCACCTTGCTGGGCAAGAAGTGGGCGGAGAACCGCTTTCGCTTCCCCTATCTGCGCCATGGCCTGTGGAGTGCCGGCTACGCGGTGGACACCCTGGAAACCGCCACCGACTGGAGCAATGTCGACAGCCTGCTGAACAAGGTCGAGGCTAGCCTGCGCGACGGTCTGCGTGAGGAGGGCGAGCGGGTGCATGTGTTCACCCATCTGTCCCACGTTTACGGCGAGGGATCGAGCCTCTACACCACCTACCTGTTCCGCCCCGGTAACAACTACGAGCAGGCCATGGCGCGCTGGCAAAGGCTCAAGCACGCTGCCAGCCAGACCATCGTCGCCAACGGCGGCACCATCAGCCACCAGCATGGCGTCGGCCGCGACCACGCACCTTATCTGGCCGTGGAAAAGGGCGAGCTGGGGATGGCGGCGCTCAAGGCCTTGTCCGCGCACTTCGATCCGGAGCAGCGCCTGGTTCCCGGCGTGTTGCTCGAGCAATGAGCATGCCCGCCTGGAACGCCGCCTGGCGCGAGGGTGCGCTGGCCGAGCTGGCCGCGCGCGACTGGGACTTGATCGTCATCGGCGGCGGCATCAGCGGCGCCGGTATTCTGCGCGAAGCGGCGCGGCGTGGCTGGACATGCCTGCTGCTGGAACAGCGCGATTTCGCCTGGGGCACCTCCAGTCGCTCGTCGAAGATGGTCCATGGCGGCCTGCGTTATATCGCCAAAGGCCAGCTCAAGCTGACCCGCGACTCGGTGTGCGAGCGCCAGCGCCTGCTGCAGGAGGCCCCCGGCCTGGTCGAGCCGCTGAGTTTCGTAATGGCGCACTACCGGGGCCAGTTTCCCGGGCCGAAGGTGTTTGGCGGGCTGTTGGCGCTGTACGACGCCCTGGCCGGCAAGCGCAACCATCTGTACTACCCGCTGCAGGAGCTGCGCTATCTGGCGCCGGGCCTCAAGCAAGATGGCCTGCTCGGCGGCACGCGCTTCTTCGATGCGCTGACCGATGACGCCCGCCTGGTCATGCGCGTGCTGGGCGAGGCCCGCGGCGACGGTGGCGAGGCGCTCAACGGGACCAAGGTGGTCGAGCTACTGCGCGACAACGGCCGGGTGGTCGGCCTGCTCGCTGAGGATCGCGAAAGCGGCCGGAGCTTCAATTTTCGCAGCCGGGTCGTGGCCCAGGCCACTGGCGCCTGGTCCGATCGATTGCAGGGGGAAAGCGGCCGCGAGCATATCCGTCCGTTGCGTGGCAGCCATCTGCTGCTGCCGGCCTGGCGTCTGCCGGTGGCGCATGCCTTCAGCTTCATGCACGGCGCGGACCGGCGCCCGGTGTTCGTCTTCCCCTGGGAGGGCGCGACTGTGGTGGGCACCACCGATCTCGATCATTGCGAGCCGCTGGATCAGGAGGCGCGGATCAGCAGCGAGGAGCTCGAGTACCTGTTGGCCGCCTGTGTCCAGCAGTTTCCCGCTGCAGCAATCACGGCCGGCGACGTGCTGTCGACCTGGGCCGGGGTACGGCCAGTGGTCAGCGACGGCGGCGCAGGGCGAAAACCCTCGGACGAGACGCGCGAGCATGCGCTGTGGCTCGAGCCGGGCTGCGTGACCCTTGCAGGCGGCAAGTTGACTACCTTCCGCCTGCTGGCCCTGGAAGTGCTGCGGGCCTGCGCCGGGATGCTTGGCCGGGCGCTGGAAGACCAGGGTGCGGCGACCTTCCGGCCTTGCACGCCAGCGCCCATGCCGAGCCTGAGTCCTGCCCAGCAAAGACGTCTGGTCGGCCGGCATGGGCGTGAACTGTCGGGATTGTTGGCGTTGCTCGATGAGGTGGGCAGCGAACGGGTGGCCGGCAGCGACACGCTCTGGGTGGAGTTGGCCTGGGCGGCGCAGAGCGAGCTGGTGCTGCACCTGGACGACCTGCTGCTGCGCCGCACCCGCCTTGGTTTGCTCCTGGCGGGCGGCGCGCGGGCAGAGTTGCCGCGCATCCGTGCGCTGTGCCAGGCGCGTCTGGGTTGGGACGATGAGCGCTGGGACAGCGAGGAGCGTGATTACCTTGAACTCTGGCGATGCTGTTACAGCCTGCCAGCCAAGTAGGGTGCGCGGTGCGCACCATCTGATTGTGGTGCGCACGGCCTCGGCGGCCCCGCGCACCCTACGCGAGTTCAACTAACTGTAAGGACTGTGCCTTGAGCGAAAAAAGCTACCTGCTGGCCATCGATAACGGCACCCAGAGCGTGCGTGCGCTGCTGTTCGACCTGCAGGGCAATCTGCTCGGCAAGGGCAAGGTGGAGCTTGAGGCCTATTATTCCACTCAGCCCGGTTGGGCCGAGCAGGATCCGGAGTATTACTGGGCCAGCCTCGGCGAGGCCTGCCAGCGGCTGTGGGCGGCGGTGGATATCGACCGAAGCCTGATCAAGGGCGTGGCGTTGACCACCCAGCGCGGCACGCTGATCCATGTCGATGCGCTGGGCCAGCCGCTGCGCCCGGCGATCCTCTGGCTCGATCAGCGCCAGGCCGAGGTGCGCGGCAGGATCAAGGGGCCCTGGGGCTGGTTGTTCAAGCTGATCGGCGCGCAACCGGCGGTCGATCATTTTCGCGCCCAGGCCGAGGTCAACTGGGTCGCGCAGAACCAGCCGGAGATCTGCGCGCAAACCGATAAAGTCCTGCTGCTCTCCGGGTTTCTCAGCCATCGCCTGTGCGGGCGCTTCGTCGATTCGCTGGCCTGCTGCGTGGGCTACCTGCCGTTCGACTACAAGCGCCTGCAATGGGCCGCGCCGCGCGACTGGAAGTGGCAGGCCATAGCGGTGCGCCGCGAGCAGTTGCCGGAACTCTGCAAACCGGGCAAACGGCTCGGCAGCATCAGCGCCGCGGCCAGCCGCCACACCGGTATTCCCGAGGGACTGCCGTTGATCGCCGCGGGTGCCGACAAGGCCTGCGAAGTGCTCGGCGCGGGTGTGCGGGAGCCGCATATTGCCTGCCTGTCCTATGGCACCACCGCGACCATCAACACCACGCGGCGCAGCTACCTGGAAACCATCCGCTTGATCCCTCCCTACCCGGCGGCGCTTCCCGCTCACTTCAATACCGAGGTGATGATCTACCGCGGTTTCTGGATGGTCAGCTGGTTCAAGCAGCAGTTCGGTCAGCGCGAAATGCAGCGCGCCAGGGAGCTTGGCGTCGAGCCCGAGGCGCTGTTCGACGAACTGGTCAACGCCGTGCCGGCCGGCTCCATGGGCCTGATGCTGCAACCCTACTGGTCGCCGGGGGTTCGCGAGCCTGGCCTGGAGGCCAAGGGCTCAATCATCGGTTTTGGCGATGTGCACACCCGTGCGCATATCTACCGCGCCATTCTCGAAGGCCTGGCCTATGCGCTGCGCCAGGGCAAGGAGCGGATCGAGAAACGCTCGGGGACGAAAATTACCCGTCTGCGCGTTTCCGGTGGTGGCTCGCAGAGCGATGCGGCCATGCAGCTGACCGCCGATATCTTCGGCCTGCCGGCCGAGCGCCCGCATGTCTACGAAACCTCCGGCCTGGGGGCGGCCATCGATTGTGCGGTGGGCCTCGGCCTGCACCCGGATTTTCCCAGTGCCATCGCGGCCATGACCCGGGTCGGCCAGGTGTTTGTGCCCGATCCGGCGGCGCAGCGTATCTATGAGCAACTGTATCGCGAGGTCTACCTGCACATGTACAAGCAGCTCAAGCCGCTGTATCTGCGCATCCGCGCAATCACCGGCTATCCGACGTAAACCCGTTAGGTTCGATGTGTGCGGCTCGCCTGGCCGCCACAGTTGGCACGCCGAGCGTCCTGCGTGATAAAAGGCAGGGGCACGGCTAAGGTTGAAGGAGCACCCTGAGCTTGGCGTCTGGCTGTATGCTGTCGGCTGTCCACGCGTCGCACGCAATGCCATAAGAATCATAAAAAGAAGCAGAGGAACGCTCGCTTGAAAATACTGATAGTCGATGATTCGGCCATGTCGCGAAAACTGGTGCTCAAAGCCCTGCCGGCAGAGTTGCAGGCGGTCGTGACCCAGGCCACTAACGGTGAGGAAGCCTTGGCTGCTTACCATGCCGGCCATGCCGAGGTGATTTTTCTCGATCTGACCATGCCGGTGATGGACGGTTTCCGTACCCTGGAGCAACTCAAGCGCGAGGATGCCAATGCCGTGGTCATCGTCATCAGCGCCGATATCCAGCCGCAAGCCCAGCAACGCGTGCGCGATCTGGGCGCGGCCGCCTTCGTCAAGAAACCTATTACGCCCGAAGCCATGCAGGCGGCGCTGTATGAAGTAGGGCTGATCTAAATGAGCAGCCAGCTGGCGAACTTGAATGAAGAGCAGCGCGATGCCTTGCAGGAGCTGATGAACGTGGCCATGGGCCAGGGCGCTGACCGCCTGGCCCGCTTGACCGAAACCTTCGTCACCCTGTCAGTGCCCCGCATCCATGCCGTCGACGTAACCAATACCTGTCTGTTGAGCCAGCTGATGATCGCCAGTCAGCCGGCCATCATCACCCGCCAGTCCTTTCTCGGCCGCCTGCGCGGCGAGGTGATGGTCTGCTTTGGCGACAATGGCGCCGATCAGTTGGCCGACTTGATGGGTTATGAAGGCGTGGAGAAACACAGCATTCAGGATGAGCTGATGCTGGATGTCACCAATATCCTTACCGGAGCCTGTATCAATGGCCTGGCGCAGCAGGTCGATATCAAGGTGAGTTACGGTTCGCCCTCGCTGCTGTCGCGTGGGCGTTCGCTGCAGGAGGTGCTCGGCGCCGAGGAGCTGCGTGGCCATCAGGCGCTGGTGTTGGAGATCCATTTCGAAGTGGCGACCCACAGCTTCTATTGTGATCTGCTGGTGTGCATCACCGAAGACACGGTGGCCACCGTTATCGAGGTGATCGACCAGTTGCTGAGTGATATCTAGTAGATCATCGGAATAAGGATGAGAGATGACGTCTGCACCAGAAGAAGTATTGCCCGCGGAGTTGGTGGCGGTGCTGCAGAGCATCAATCTCGGCGTCTTGTTGCTCGATAGCCAGTATCGGGTGGCGTTCTGGAACGATTTCATGGCGATCCACAGCGGCAAGGACAGCGATGAGGTCAGGGGGCACTCGCTGTTCGAGGTGTTTCCGGAATTGCCGCGGCTGTGGGTGCAGAAGAAGGTCGACGGGGTGTTCGCCTTGCATAATCTGGCATTCACCTCCTGGCAGCAACGTCCGCACCTGTTCAGCTTTGCCGGCAGCCGACCAATCACCGGCTCGACCGACATGATGTACCAGAACTGCACCTTCTCACCGATGATGGAGGCCACAGGCAGCGTCAAATATGTCTGCCTGACCATCTCCGATGCCACCGAAACCGCGGCCCAGCATCTGCAGCTGGAGCAGCTCAATCAACTGCTGCGCGCCGAGCAAAGCGAGCAGGCACGCCTGATTCGCAAGCTTGAAGACACCCAGGCGCAACTGCTGCAGTCGGAGAAAATGGCGGCGATCGGTCAACTGGCCGCAGGCGTTGCCCACGAGATCAACAACCCGGTGGGTTACGTCTATTCCAACTTCAGCAGCCTGGAGCGTTATGTCGGTGACCTGTTTCGCCTGATCGAAAGCTACCAGGCGCTGGCAGTCGAACATCAGGATGAGGCCTTGCGCGCGCAACTGGAAAAGGCCAATCAGGCGCTGGATTACGATTTTCTGCGCAGCGACATGGCCGACCTGGTGCGTGAGTCACGCCAGGGCCTGGAGCGGGTCAAACAGATCGTCCAGGATCTGCGCGATTTCTCCCATATCGACTCGGGCGACTGGCAGGAGGCCGATTTGCACAAGGGCCTCGACAGCACGCTCAACGTGATCTGGAACGAGATCAAGTTCAAGGCCGAGGTGGTCAAGAACTACGGCGAACTGCAGCCCGTGCAGTGTCTCGGCTCGCAGCTCAATCAGGTGTTCATGAATCTGATCATCAATGCCGCCCATGCCATCGAGGGCCAGGGCACCATCTGGCTGGAAACCGGAGCCGAGGATGATTGGGTGTTCGTGCGGGTGCGCGACAGTGGCAGTGGTATTGCCCCGGAGAATCTGACCCGCCTGTTCGACCCGTTTTTCACCACCAAGCCGGTCGGGCAAGGCACCGGTCTTGGCCTGTCGGTGTCTTACAGCATCGTGACCAAGCACCATGGCCGCCTGGAGGTTGAGAGCGAACTTGGCAGTGGCGCCGTGTTCACCGTCTGGTTGCCACTCCGTCAGCCGCCGCAGGGCGACAGCGCGGTCGATCTGCCCGCGGGCGAGTGATGCCTGCTGCGACAGACCGGCGGGCTCTATGTTGCGCTTGAGTACTGGCGCACCTTTGCAGGCTTTTCGTTGTCCACACAGTCTCAATCCGATCAGGTTGCAAGGCGCAGGTTATGAGTGAACGCAAGGCATTGTTGATCCTGCATGGCAAGCAAGCCGGCAACCAGGAGGTGCGCGCCGCGGTGACGACGCGCCGAGAGGATGGCTGGCGGCTCGACGTGCGGGTCACCTGGGAGGAGGGGGACGCCCGTCGGCTGGTCAACGAGGCGCTGCTGGCCGGCTATCCGACACTGATCGCCGGAGGTGGTGACGGTTTGTTGCGCGAGGTGGCCGAAGCGATGGCGCTGGCGCAAACCGAAGCCAGCCTGGTGCTACTGCCGCTCGGTACCGCCAACGACTTCGCCAATGCCGCGGGGCTGCCATTGACTGCGCTCGAGGCCCTGGCGTTGCTGGATACGCCGGCGCAGCCGATCGATCTGGGTGAGGTCGATGGCCGGCTTTTCCTCAATATGGCCACGGGCGGCTTCGGCTCTCATGTCACCGCCAACACCTCCGAAGACCTCAAGCGCCTGCTTGGCGGCGCGGCCTACTTTCTCACCGGCTTGACCCGCTTTGCCGAGGTGCGTTCGGCCTTTGGTCGCTTCAGCGGGCCGGATTTCCTCTGGGAGGGCGAGTTCATTGCCATGGGCATTGGCAATGGGCGCCAGGCGGGCGGGGGGCACCTGCTTTGTCCGCATGCGCGAGTGAATGACGGCCTGCTGGATGTCTGCATTGTCCCCGCCGCGGAAGATGTGGTCGGCACCTTGGGCACCTTGTTATCCGGCGGGATCAATGGCTTGCAAAGCGTCGCCCTCAGCGCGCGCTTGCCCTGGGTGGAGATCGAGGCGCCGGATGGGCTGGATTTGAATCTGGATGGCGAGCCGCTGGAAAGCCGGCGACTGCGCTTTTCCGCACGGAGCAATGCTTTGCGGGTACATTTGCCGGCGGACTCGCCGCTGCTGCGCGAATGAAGTAGATGGCACCTGGCTGGCAGCGTTACGCCGGCTCGTGCAAGATGTTGCCTGGTCGGCTTCAGCGTTGTCGCTCCTGGCCGATACTCTTGCTGTAACTGGATTCGATAAAAAATTTGGAGCGCGTAATGGCTGGCATTCTCGACTCGGTGGATCAACGCACCCAACTGGTGGGCGAGAATCGCCTGGAAATCCTGATGTTTCGTCTGGCTGGGCGGCAGTTGTTCGCGATCAACGTGTTCAAGGTGCAGGAAGTCCTGCAGATGCCCAAGCTGACGCTGATGCCGCACCGCCATCGTTTCGTTTGCGGGGTGGTCAATCTGCGCGGTCAGACCCTGCCGGTCATCGACCTGTCGCAAGCCATCGGCATGCGCCCGATAGTGCCGGATGAGCGCAGCACTATCATCGTCACCGAGTACAACCGTTCGGTGCAGGCATTCCTGGTGGGCGGCGTCGATCGCATTCTCAACCTCAACTGGGAGTCCATCCTGCCGCCACCGGGCGGCGCGGGGCGCCAGCATTACCTAACGGCAATCACCAAGGTCGAAGAGCAGTTGGTGGAAATCATCGACGTGGAAAAGGTGTTGGCCGAGATCGTGCCCTACAACGCCAAGATTTCCGGCGACCGCCTGGCCGATCCCGTGCTGGAGCGGGCGTGCGGGCGTGAGGTGCTGCTGGTGGATGACTCCAGCGTGGCCCTGGCGCAGTTGCGCGAGACCCTGTCGCAGCTGGGCCTGAAGATGCATGTGGCCACCGATGGCCTGAAAGGCCTGAACATGCTGAAGAAATGGGCCGATGCCGGCGAGGTGATGACCGACAAGCTGCTGATGGTGTTCACCGACGCGGAAATGCCGGAGATGGACGGCTACCGCCTGACCACCGAAATCCGTCAGGATCCACGTCTGAAGGATCTCTACGTAGTGCTGCATACCTCGCTGTCCGGCAGCTTCAACGAGGCCATGGTGAAAAAGGTCGGTTGCGACAACTTCCTCTCCAAGTTCCAGCCGGACAAACTGGTCGACGTGATCCGCGAACGCTTGATGCTGGATGAACCAAGCGCGTAGGACGGCCCGGGCGGCGATCCGTTCGGAGCGAAGCGACAGTCCGCCATTTTTACGCCGCGCCGATTACGGCCAGGCAGCCGCTACTGCTGCTCGCCGAGACGTTGGCGCAGATGCTCGATGCGCTTGCGGTTGACCCCCAGATCCGAGTAACCCAGGCGCGAGGCTGAGCGTACATCGACGGCCTGCTCGCCGATCAGGAACTCCACATCATCGACGAAGCGCAGCACCTGGCTGCTGAATTCGGCACGCAGGTAATCCGCGCTCTGCTCGATCAGGCGCACGCGGGGTTCGTCGGCCAATAGTTTGACCAGCAGTGCCTGGGTCTGAGCCGGGCTGCCCTTGAGCGGCAGCGGTTCGACCCGCTGCGCCTCGTCGCTGGCCTGGCTGCTGACGCAGTTGGGTGACCCCGGGCAGGGCGTCAGGCGCCCGTCGTGCACGCCCAGGTTGTCCGGCGGGTTGCCGCTGCAGGCACTCAGCAGGGCCGCCAGAGCCAAAGCCAATATGGGCTTGTGAGTACGCCGGGTTACTCGTATAAGGGTTTTTTGCCGAACGGGAAGCTGGCTCATGTTACGTCTCTCCGGGTTGTACCGTTATCCACTGAAGTCCGCCATCGCCGAACCGCGGACTGACATTCAGCTGGATGCCCTGGGTGTGGTCGGTGACCGTCGCTGGATGGTAGTCGATGCACAGAATGGGCGCTTTCTTACCCAGCGGGCACTGCCGCATATGAGTCAATTGCTGGCGCGGCACACTGCTGCGGGTGGCTTGACCTTGAGTGCGGCCGGCTTTGCTGCGCTCGAGGTGCCCTTGCCGGCCGCCGATGCAGCGCTGCGCGGGGTGTTTATCTGGAGCGACAGCCTCTATGTGCCGGATGCCGGCGATGAGGCGGCCGAGTGGTTGAGCCGCTTTATCGGCAAGCCCTGCCGGTTGGTGCATGTGCCCGCCGAGCGCGGCCGTTATATCGCGGGTAATCTCAGCGCGGCAGAGAAGGTCGGTTTCGCCGACGGTTTCCCTCTGCTGTTGATCGGTCAGGCTTCGCTGGATGATTTGTCGGCGCGGGTCGGTCGGCCGTTGGAAATGCTGCGTTTCCGGCCGAACCTGGTGGTCGAGGGCGGTGCTGCCTACGCCGAAGACAGTTGGCGACGGATCCGCATCGGCGGCATCGAGTTGCGCGTGGCCAAGGGCTGCACGCGCTGCATTATCCCGACCCTGGACCCGCTGACAGGCCAGCGCAGCGCCGATCGTGAACCGCTGGCCACGCTGAAGACCTACCGCGCCCGTGATGGCGAGCTGTACTTCGGCCAGAACCTGATCAACCAGGATGTCGGCGAGCTGAGGGTCGGCATGGCGGTTGAGGTGCTGGAGTAATCCGCAAGCTTTAGGCCATAAGCTGCAAGCGCGATGGGCGGCCTGAGCCACCCAGCTTGATTGGCTTGCAGTGACAACTTACTGATCGTCGAAATAACGCTCGTGCCAGGCAATCAGTGGGTGCGGTGCGTTGAGCTTCTGTCCGTAGATCACCGAATAAGACAGCACGTTCTGTACATACTGACGGGTTTCGTCGAACGGAATGTTCTCGATCCAGACGTCGTAGGCCAGGTGATCGGCGCCGCGCAACCACTGGCGTACACGGCCGGGGCCGGCGTTGTAGGCGGCGGAAGCGAGCACGCGGTTGCCGTTGAATTGCCCGTAGACCTGGCTCAGGTAGGCGGCGCCGAGCTGGATGTTCACATTCGGCAGCAGGGTATTGTTCGGGTTGCTCAAGGGGATGCCGAATTTACGCGCGGTCTCCTTGGCGGTTGCCGGCATCAACTGCATCAGGCCCATGGCGCCGACCGGGGACCTGGCATCGGCCATGAAGCCGCTTTCCTGGCGGGTAATGGCGAATACCCAGCTGGAGTGCAGGCCGCGTTTCTTCGACTCGATGGTCAGCGGTTCGCGGTGGGCCATGGGGAAACGCACGTCCAGGTCGTCCCAGTACTGCGCCTGGCTGATGGTGCGAATCGCCGGGAAGTACCACTCCATGTCATATGCCAGGCGGGCCTGGGCAACCAATTCGTCACGACTGAACAGGCGGCTGACGTGGTACCACTCGCGGCGGCCATCGACGATCTGCCCGCGCTCGTGGAATTCCATGGCGCGGCGAATGCCGGCGGCGTTGCGCACCTTCTGCAGGGTTCTGGGGGAAAGTTGCAGCGGCTTGTTGTTCAGTTGGTAAGGCGCCTTGACCTGGTCGGCGGCCATGAAGCCGTAGAAGTCGCGTTCCTTGGCCAGGTCCTGGTAGAGCACTTGCGGCTCCTGGCTGTTGGGTTGAGCCAACTGCAGGCTGCGCGCCTGCCAGTAACGCCAGCGGTTGGTCTGCCCCAACTCTGCAGGCATTCGGCGGGTCAACTGGTGTGCGTCGTCCCAGCGGCCGAGGCGCAGGAGCAGGCGCGCCCGCCATTCGCTGACGGTGTTGTCGCGCAGTTGCGGGTCGTACTGGGCCATCACCTTGAGTGCGCGCGCGTCGAAGCGTTTCGCCAGAGTCAGGCCGATTTCACGGGCGATGGCAACTTTTTCGTCACTGGAAAATTTCATGCGCTGGGCATAGCCATTCAGCAGCGTGAGGGCTTTCTCCGGGTCTTGCCGGCCCAGGCGGCGCAGGCCGAGACCGACGACATCGGCCATGGCCTGATCGTTGGGGCTGAAACGCGCGGTTTGGCTGAGGATTTGTGGTTTCTGCGCCACTTCCAGCAGCAGCTTGCCGTGGCTGCCCAGGGTCGGCAGCCCCTTGATCAGGTAGCTGGCCAGGCCGTAGTTGCGGGCTTCGGCTGCCAGCTTGGTGCGCTTCCAGCGCATGTCTTCGGTCAGTTTGCCCTTGGCGGCCCACTGCTCGAACAGGCGGTCGCAGGCATTGGGTTGCGACTTGCCGACCAGCCAGAGCTTTTCGGCGGTGGCAAAGCCCTCGACCAGCATGCCGTGGCCCAGTTGGTATTGGCCGTACAGGCAATCCAGTTCGGTGAAATTTAGCGCCGGATCATAGTGATTGATGAAGGTTTGCCACTCGCCGCGCTCGGCCAGCCAGCGCAGCCAACGCAGTTTCATCCAGCTGGCTTGCGGCAGGTCGCCATGCTCGGCGAGGAATTTTTCGATCTCGTCATTGCTGGCCCATTTGAGTCGGGCGGTCAGCTCTTCATACGCCAGATAAGGCTCCAGCGGGTAATCGCGCAGGGCCTTGGCATAGCGCTGGTAAGGGCCTTGGTCGCCTTTGGCCAGGGCGGCTTTGGCCTCGTCGTAGTACTGGCGCTGCTGGGTCAGGCTGGCAGCCTGAGCCGTTGCAACTGTCGCGGCGGAGAGGATCAAACAGTAGAACAGGTGAAGCAGGCGACCGCGCATGACACTTCCGGGTAAACGAATGGGAGAGGCGGCGGCGAGACCGACGCTTGATGCCTCTAGCTTAGCCTTTTGCCGGGGGCAGGTGAAAGCTCCGCTGCCGACTGGCACCTCAATGAAAATTGCCCGCAAACTCGGTGCTCATCTCGGTTAGAATGCGCGCCCAGTTTTTGTCGACGCCTGCGGGCGTCGACAAACAAGTTTTTTGCGCTGATGAACCTTCGCAGAGTAGAGCTGGAGCGCGTGAATGGCTGTTCATTTACTGCGCTTTTGCAGCCGTTACCTGCCTGTTTATCAGTCGCTGTATTATCGAGGCGTGCCATGACCCTGCTTAAGTTCACCGATGTTTCCCTGGCCTACGGCGCCATGCCGCTGCTGGACAAGGTGTCTTGGCAGATTGCCCGTGGCGAGCGGGCGTGCATCATCGGCCGCAATGGCACCGGCAAGTCGAGCATGTTGAAGCTGGTCAAGGGCGACCAGAAGCCCGATGAGGGCTCGGTCTGGCGCGCGCCGGGGTTGAAAATCGGCGAGTTGCCGCAAGAGCTGCCAGTTGCCGACGAACGGACCGTCTTCGATGTGGTTGCCCAGGGCCTGGACGGGGTCGGCGAACTGCTGGCGCAGTATCACCACCTGAGCCAGAACATCGTCACCGATGCCGATCTGGACAAGCTCATGCACGTCCAGCATGACCTCGAGGCCCGTGACGGCTGGCGTCTGCAGCAACTGGTCGACAGCACCTTGAGTCGCTTGCAGTTGCCGGCTGACAAGACCCTGGCAGAATTGTCCGGCGGCTGGCGGCGGCGGGTGCTGTTGGCCCAGGCCCTGGTCTCCGAGCCGGATCTGCTGTTGCTCGACGAGCCGACCAACCACCTCGACATCGGTGCCATCGCCTGGCTGGAAGAGGCGCTGCTGGGCTTCAACGGCGCCGTGCTGTTCATTACCCACGACCGCTCCTTCCTGCAGAACCTGGCTACGCGCATCCTCGAGCTGGATCGCGGCGGCCTGATCGACTGGAATGGCGACTACGCCAGCTTCCTGGTGCACAAGGAAGCCACCCTGGCCGCCGAAGAAGTGGCCAATGCCCTGTTCGACAAACGTCTGGCCCAGGAAGAAGTGTGGATTCGCCAGGGCATCAAGGCGCGCCGCACCCGTAACGAAGGGCGCGTGCGGGCGTTGAAGGCCTTGCGGGTCGAGCGCAGCGAGCGTCGTGAGCGCACTGGTAAAGCCAATATCCTGCTGGATACCGCCGATAAATCCGGTAAGCAGGTGATGGTGCTGGATAACGTCAGTTTCGCCCACCCGGGTGGGCCGTTCCTGATCAAGGACTTCTCCATGGTCCTGCAGCGCGAGGATCGTATCGGTCTGCTCGGCGCCAACGGTACTGGCAAAACGACTTTGCTGAAACTGATGCTCGGTGGCTTGCAGCCGAGCAGCGGCAGCGTCAAGGAAGGTACGCGCATCGACGTGGCCTACTTCGACCAGTTGCGCCATCAGCTCGACCTGGAAAAGACCGTGATCGACAACGTTGCCGAAGGCCGCGACTTCATCGAGATCGATGGGCAAAACCGCCATGTGCTGAGCTACCTGGGTGACTTCCTGTTCAGCCCGCAACGTGCCCGCACGCCGGTCAAGGCGTTGTCGGGCGGTGAGCGGGCGCGCCTGTTGCTGGCCAAGCTGTTCAGCAAACCGGCCAACCTGCTGGTGCTGGACGAGCCGACCAACGACCTCGACGTGGAAACCCTCGAGCTGCTCGAAGAGGTGTTGCTGACGTTCAAAGGCACCGTGCTGATGGTCAGTCACGATCGGGCATTCCTCGATAACGTGGTGACCAGCACCCTGGTCTTCGAAGGCGAGGGCAAGGTGCGCGAATATGTCGGCGGTTATCAGGACTGGCTGCGCCAGGGCGGTTCGCCGCGCTTGCTCGGGGTTGGCGAAACCAAGGCCGGCAAAGCCGAATTGGCTTCCGCGGTAGTCGAGGCGGTAGCGGTTGAGACGGCGCCGGTTGCCAATGCGCCGGTCGCCAAGAAGAAACTCAGTTACAAGGTGCAGCGCGAGCTGGAGGCACTTCCCGCACAGATCGACGCGCTGGAAGTGCAGATCGCGGCACTGGAGGCGCAGATTGGCGCCCCGACGTTTTACCAACAATCCGCGGAAAAAAGTGCCGAGGTGCTGGCCCGTTTGCAAAGTCAGCAGCATGAACTGGATAAACTGCTCGAGCGTTGGGCCGAACTGGAAGGTTGAGAGCTTGTAAAAAACTCTCACCTACTGTGATCGCCTCCTGGCGCCCGCTGCTAGCGTTGCGCTACGCGAAACGGAGCGCAGCGGAGTAACAGCCGCAGGCTGGCCCGCAGGGCAAGCGAAGCGAGTCAAAACAGGGCCATTTAGCTCACTAAACTCCCCGTTTTTCACCTGATGCGCCTTGCCGCGGACACTAGGAGACGCTCTCGCTACGGCGCTTGATATTTTCACAGCCACTGAGCCCGTCGCCGCAGTACCGATTATTCCCACACAGAACCTCATACGTCTGGCGGAGACATGCATGGCCATCGAGTACCGGATTACTCTCGACGATAATCACGAGTTCAGTTACAGGATCGAGCTGAACCGTGTGTATGACCCCGTCCAGGCTCAGGCGGCGCCCAGTTGGACGCGCCTGGACTACCAACGGTGCAGCAATTGTCCGCTGAGCAGGAACGATTTCAGTCACTGCCCGGCAGCGGTCGATCTGTACCAGGTGATCGAGGATTTTCAGGGGTTGCCGGCCTTCAAGAAGGCCATGGTCTGGGTGCGCACGCCAGAGCGTGAATACACCAAGCAGGTCGGGCTGGAAGAGGGGCTGCGTGCCCTGCTCGGGGTGATCATGGCGACCAGCGCCTGTCCGGTGCTGGGCAAGCTCAAGCCGATGGCGCAGAATCACCTGCCGTTTGCCAATAATCAGGAATTCATCCTGCGCGCGGTTTCGCTGTACCTGGCGCGCCAGTATTTCAATTTCCGCGAAGGGCGTCTTGCCGACTGGGAGCTCAAGGGACTGGTGCGCATGTTCCAGCAGTTGCAACTGGTCAATCAGGCGTTCTGGCAGCGGATTCACGACACCTGCGAGGGCGACTCGAACCTCAAGGCCTTTCTGACCTTCTTTTCCATGTCGTCGAGCATGACCTACTCACTGGAAACCCAGTTGCAGAAGATTCGTCCGTTGGTCATGAGCGCGGGCGACAATTTCGAATGATCCTGGAGCGAATGAGGCATGGCGCCTCATTCGCCAGGTGTGCGCTACTCGGGTTTCTTCAGGCGTACAGCCAGCACGTCGCAGGGTGCACCGTGCAGCACGTCGTTGGCGGTGGAGCCGAGCAGTAATGCCAGGCCGTGGCGGCCATGGCTGCCGACGATGATCAGGTCGCAGCCTTGCTCCTCGGCCAGGCGGTGTATTTCCTGGCGCGGTTGGCCGTAAGCCAGGTGACGTCGATCTGCGCCCAGGTCGGGATATTTTCCGGCAAAGCTGTCCAGGCGTTCGCGGGCTTGTTCGAATTGCTGCTGTTGCAGCATCGACAGGTCCATTGGCACATCTCCGCCAAACGCCATGGCCATGGGTTCGACTACATGGACCACGGATAATGTGGCGTGAGTGCTCGAGGCCAGCTTCTGTGCGCGCTTCATGACTGGGTCGCATTCTTCGGTTAGGTCGACAGCGACCAGAATATGCTGGTAAGGCATGGGTGGCTCCTTCTAGGGGTGACCGATGGTGATAAGTATGGCCGCATTGAGTGCTTGTAACAGGGTTATACCAGCGAGATAAATTTATGCCCACATGGATCATATTGTTGCTTCTGGCTTTTGTGCTTAGCCCACTGGCCATGCTGATGCCGTCGCGGCGACAGCGTGGGCGGATGGATGTACGTTTGCAAGCCCGGCGCATGGGCTTGGCGATGCAGTTGTCGCGCGAACAATGGCCGCACTGGCTCGCCATTGAGCCGCCGGGCCAGTGTCCGCAATATCACCGGGCGCGGCGTCGTGGCCATGAAGATTGCTGGTGCTACTGGCAGGCTGAACCCGGTCAGTGGCTGAATCAATGGCGCGAGCTTTGCGACGATGTACCATTGGCCGAACAATTGGCCAGCCTTCCGGTCGATGTGTACAAGGTCGAGGCAACCGCACAGATGATTGCGCTGTATTGGGGGGAGCGGGAAGGATCGGACTCGCTGCCGACGATTGCCAGTTTCTTGCTTGCGCGTGCTTGAGTGACCGCTCATTGAGGCGTCAGGCAATCGAGAAAGAAAACCCGATGCAGGCACCGGGCTATAAATGCGGCCAGGCAGGCCGGAAAGGTTGAATCAGCCATGCGCCGAGTGCGCTCTGGCTCCGCGCTGCATGTCCGTGATTCTTCAATAAGCGCCACTTGCTGCTGACGCCGTTCAGCGTCTGCTTGATTTGCCGGTTGTTCTGCAGGGGCCGTTCCGGGCGCTCTGGTTTACCGGCAGTTCGCTGGCCATCTGTGCCAGCGGTCACGTTTCCCCGTCACTATAAAAAGTCGTGTCTAGCGAAGCATGGTCGAGCGCAATTGCTTGCGTCAGCAGGTTTCGCTCGCGGCTGTGCTGGGCCGGTGCGGGGTCCATCTTTCTGTTCGATTGTGCATATGGTTCCTGGCGCAGTGCCATCAATTTTGAGCGCTGGCTGCCGGCTCGGCCGCCACCTGCAAGTCAGTGAATTCCTGGTGTTTCAGTGTGCTGATGGCCTTCCATGCGGCTGTGCATGAAAGTCGCAGAAGATTTTTCTTGTGCGTCAGGGCGTCGTTGATGCGATCTGGCCGGGCTGCTGAAGGGGGCTGCGGCATGGCTTGCTGTTGTCGGCTAGATGTTGTTTTTTCGTTTATCGCTGCTGATGGTCACCTGATCGCTTCAATATAAGGCTATCCGTCAGCAGGAAATCTCACTCGTGTAGTCGCGGTTGCATCAAGCTACAAGCGATCAATTGACAATCTGCAGCTTTTCCTTGAAGGTGGGCGCACCCAAATCAAACGGGCGTATGAATTGAGCGTTTGCTTAAACAGGCAGCGCCAATCCAGTCCGATTATCGCGTCGGTGGGTGTGCCAGGCTTATAAGGGTTACTCTGAAACGGCTGTGCCGTGGGGTAGTCGGCTGGTTGGCTCCGATGTGTACTGTTCAGCTTCCATACCGTGGAGATCAGTTGATGATTTACGAAGGTAAAGCCATCACGGTTAAGGCTCTTGAGAGCGGCATAGTCGAATTGAAATTCGACCTCAAGGGTGAATCCGTCAACAAATTCAACCGTCATACCCTCAACGAGCTGCGTCAGTCGGTTGATGCGATCAAGGCCGATGCTTCGATCAAGGGCGTGATTGTTACCAGTGGCAAAGACGTGTTTATCGTCGGCGCCGACATCACCGAGTTCGTCGACAGCTTCAAGCTGCCGGACGCCGAGCTGGTGGCTGGCAACCTCGAAGCCAACAGGATCTTCAGTGATTTTGAAGACCTCGCTGTGCCGACCGTGGTCGCAATCAATGGCATCGCCCTGGGCGGTGGTTTTGAGATGTGCCTGGCGGCGGATTACCGGGTTATGGCCGACAGCGCCAAAGTGGGTCTGCCGGAAGTCAAGCTGGGTATCTACCCGGGCTTCGGCGGCACCGTGCGTCTGCCGCGCCTGATCGGTACCGACAATGCGGTCGAATGGATTGCCTCGGGCAAGGAAAATCGTGCAGACGATGCTCTGAAAATGGGTGCCGTCGATGCGGTCGTGACTTCCGACAAGCTGCAGGCCGCCGCGCTGGATCTGGTCAAGCGCGCGATTTCCGGCGAGCTGGACTACAAGGCCAAGCGCCAGCCCAAGCTGGAAAAGCTCAAGCTCAACGCCATCGAACAGATGATGTGCTTCGAAACCGCCAAGGGCTTCGTTGCAGGCCAGGCCGGCCCGAACTATCCGGCCCCGGTCGAGGCGATCAAGACCATCCAGAAAGCCGCCAACTTTGGTCGCGACAAGGCGCTGGAAGTGGAGGCCGCCGGCTTCGTCAAGCTGGCCAAGACCCCGGTTGCCGCCAGTCTGATTGGTCTGTTCCTGAATGATCAGGAACTGAAGAAGAAGTCCAAGCACTACGACGAAATCGCCAAAGACGTGAAACTGGCTGCCGTTCTCGGCGCCGGCATCATGGGCGGCGGTATCGCCTATCAGTCGGCAGTCAAGGGCACGCCGATCCTGATGAAGGATATCCGTGAAGACGGTATCCAGATGGGCTTGAACGAGGCTTCCAAGCTGCTCGGCAACCGTGTGGCCAAAGGTCGTCTGACTCCAGCGAAGATGGCCGAAGCGCTCAACGCGATCCGTCCGACCCTGTCCTATGGCGATTTTGGCAACGTCGACATCGTTGTCGAGGCCGTGGTCGAAAACCCGAAGGTCAAGCAAGCGGTATTGGCCGAAGTGGAAGGCGCGGTGAAGGAGGATACGATCCTTGCCTCCAATACCTCGACCATTTCCATCAGCCTGTTGGCGAAAGCCCTCAAGCGTCCGGAAAATTTCGTCGGCATGCACTTCTTCAACCCGGTGCACATGATGCCGCTGGTTGAAGTCATCCGTGGCGAGAAGTCCAGCGAAGTGGCTGTTGCCACCACCGTTGCCTACGCCAAGAAGATGGGCAAAACCCCGGTCGTGGTCAACGACTGCCCGGGCTTTTTGGTCAACCGTGTGCTGTTCCCGTACTTCGGTGGTTTCTCCAAGTTGCTGGCGTTCGGCGTCGACTTCGTGCGCATCGACAAGGTCATGGAGAAGTTCGGCTGGCCCATGGGTCCGGCGTACCTGTCCGACGTGGTCGGTATCGATACCGGTCACCATGGCCGTGATGTCATGGCCGAAGGCTTCCCCGATCGCATGGCGGTCGAAGGCCGTACCGCAGTTGATGTGATGTATGAGGCTGATCGCCTGGGCCAGAAGAACGGCAAGGGTTTCTATGTCTACGAAATGGACAAGCGCGGCAAGCCGAAGAAGGTCATCGACCCTCAGGCTTACGAACTGCTCAAGTCGATCGTGACCGAACAGCGTGAAGTGACCGATGACGACATCATCAACTTCATGATGATCCCGCTGTGCATGGAAACTGTGCGTTGCCTGGAAGATGGCATCGTCGAGACCGCTGCCGAAGCCGATATGGGCCTGATCTACGGCATCGGCTTCCCGCCGTTCCGTGGTGGTGCGTTGCGTTACATCGACAGCGTCGGGGTGGTCGAATTCGTGGCCCTGGCCGACAAGTATGCCGATCTGGGCGCGCTGTATACCCCGACTGCCAAGCTTCGCGAAATGGCTGTCAATGGCCAGAAGTTTTTCGGTTAACAGGCTGTTTGAAAAACGTAGACGAGGCAGCCAGTGCAAGGCAAAAACAGGCGAAAAAGCGGAGTTTACGTGCTGTAAATGAGCAATTTGAGCCTGTTTTTAACGCAGCAATGGCAACGCAGTTAGTTTTTCAACAGCCTGTAAGCGCGCAACGACTAGAGTGAGATTAAATTTATGAGCCTGAATCCTAGAGATGCAGTCATCGTCGACTTCGGCCGCTCCCCGATGGGGCGTTCCAAGGGCGGCATGCATCGCAATACCCGCGCCGAGACCCTGTCGGCCAACCTGATCAGCGGTCTGCTGACCCGTAACACCAAGGTCGATCCGGCCGAAGTGGAAGACGTGATTTGGGGCTGCGTCAACCAGACCCTGGAGCAGGGCTGGAACATCGCGCGCATGGCGTCGCTGATGACCCAGATCCCGCACACCAGTGCTGCGCAGACGGTCAGCCGTTTGTGTGGTTCCTCCATGAGCGCCCTGCACACTGCCGTGCAGGCGATCCAGACCGGCAATGGCGACGTGTTCGTCATCGGCGGCGTCGAGCACATGGGCCACGTTGGCATGATGCACGGCGTCGATCCGAATCCGCACCTGTCGCTGTATGCGGCCAAGGCCTCGGGCATGATGGGGCTGACCGCGGAAATGCTTGGCAAGATGCACGGCATCAGCCGCGAGCAGCAGGATGCCTTCGGTGAGCGTTCGCACCGTCTGGCACAAAAGGCCACCGTCGAAGGCAAGTTCAAGGATGAAATCATCCCGATGCAAGGCTACGACGAGAACGGCTTCCTGAAGGTGTTCGACTTCGACGAAACCATTCGTCCGGAGACCACCCTGCAAAGCCTGGCTGCGCTGAAACCCGCGTTCAACCCGAAAGGCGGCACCGTGACCGCGGGTACGTCCTCGCAGATCACCGATGGCGCTTCCTGCATGATCGTCATGTCCGCCCAGCGCGCCAAGGACCTCGGCATTCAGCCGATGGCCGTGGTACGGGCCATGGCGGTCGCAGGTGTCGATCCGGCGATTATGGGCTACGGCCCTGTGCCGGCCACCCAGAAGGCCCTCAAGCGTGCTGGCCTGACCATCAACGACATCGACTTCTTCGAGCTCAACGAAGCCTTCGCCGCCCAGGCTCTGCCGGTGCTGAAGGACTTGAAAGTGCTCGACAAGATGGAAGAGAAGGTCAATCTGCACGGCGGCGCCATTGCGCTGGGTCACCCGTTCGGTTGTTCCGGTGCGCGTATCTCCGGTACCCTGTTGAACGTGATGAAGCAGAATGGTGGCACTTTTGGTGTGTCGACCATGTGCATCGGCCTGGGTCAAGGCATCACCACCGTCTTCGAACGCCTTTAGTTGATCAGAGAAAGCGTTCAGAGACGAAAAACCGGGGCCTAGTGCCCCGGTTTTTGTTTTTGGCCTGCCACCCATAGCGACCACTCTTCAGGCCGTCGCAACGCGACGTAAAAAATTCGCCCGGAAATTTTTGGTCGGCAGGAAAAAATTCAAGGAGCTCAGCGATGCAATTACAGCCCGGCCTTTATCGCCACTACAAGGGCCCCGAGTACCGCGTGTTTGGCGTGGCCCGGCATTCCGAGAGCGAGGAACAAATGGTGGTCTATCAGGCGCTATACGGCGATTACGGCTTGTGGGTGCGTCCGCTGGAGATGTTTTGCGCAAGCGTCGAGGTGGACGGTGAGATGGTTCCACGCTTTGCTTTGATTCAGGCCGAAACAAGCCTGTTCGACCGGCCCTGAGCGCAGGTCGCGCTATCGCTGCGCTTGACCTCAGGCTGAGCGCCACTATATATAGCGGTGCCGCGCTGGCCGGCTACTGAAAAACCACTCGCTGGGTGATGCAGCATTGAGTGCGAACGCAGAATGCTTCTTTACAGCATGTAAGCTCTGCTTCTTCGGGTGAATTCACCTTGCCAGTTATTGCTTTGTACTATTTTCAACTGTTTGTAATGGCGCCTCTCGCCTTTCATTTATCGAATTTCAGGAATTTTCCAATCCATGGGCAAATCGCTGGTCATCGTGGAATCCCCGGCCAAGGCCAAGACCATCAACAAGTATCTGGGCGACCAATACGTGGTGAAGTCGAGCATCGGCCACATCCGTGACCTGCCTACCAGTGGCTCGGCAAGTGCTGCCAAGGAACCCGTCAAGCGGGGCAAGGCAGCGGCTGGTGAAGTACCGCTGCTGTCCCCCAAGGAAAAGGCCAAGCGGCAACTGGTGGCGCGCATGGGGGTCGATCCCGAGCATGGCTGGAAGGCCAAGTACGAAATCCTTCCGGGCAAGGAAAAGGTCGTCGAAGAGCTGCGCCGCTTGGCCAAGGATGCCGACACCATCTATCTCGCAACCGACTTGGATCGCGAGGGGGAAGCCATTGCCTGGCACCTGCGCGAATCCATTGGCGGCGACGACAGCCGCTACAAGCGCGTGGTGTTCAACGAGATCACCAAAAAGGCCATTCAAGAGGCGTTCTCCAAGCCGGGCGAGCTGGACATCAACCGGGTCAATGCCCAACAAGCGCGGCGCTTCCTTGATCGGGTAGTGGGCTACATGGTTTCGCCGTTGCTATGGGCCAAGATCGCCCGCGGTCTGTCGGCTGGCCGCGTGCAGTCGGTGGCGGTGAAGTTGGTGGTCGAGCGCGAGAAAGAAATTCGCGCCTTCGTGCCTGAAGAATATTGGCAGGTGCACGCCGACCTCGGTACGGCCAAGGGCGCCAATGTACGCTTCGAGGTGGCTCGCGAAAACGCTGCCGCCTTCAAGCCGCAGAATGAAGCTCAGGCGATGGCTGCCCTGGCAACGCTCGAGGCATCCAGCTACAGCATTGCCAAGCGTGAAGACAAACCAACCAGCAGCAAACCGTCGGCGCCGTTCATTACCTCCACCCTGCAGCAAGCGGCGAGCAATCGCCTGGGCTTCGGCGTGAAGAAAACCATGATGATGGCCCAGCGTCTGTACGAGGCCGGTTACATCACCTATATGCGTACCGACTCGACCAATCTTTCGGCCGATGCCGTGAGCATGGTGCGCGACTTCATCGAAGGCGAGTTCGGCAAGAAGTACCTGCCCGCCAACCCGATTGCCTACAGCAGCAAGGAAGGGGCCCAGGAGGCGCACGAGGCGATTCGTCCGTCCGATGTCAACCTCAAACCGACCCAGCTAACCGGCATGGAGCGTGACGCCGAACGCCTGTATGAGCTGATCTGGCGCCAGTTCGTGGCGTGCCAGATGCCGCCTGCCGAGTACCTGTCGACCACCGTGACCGTCACCGCCGCGCAGTTCGAGTTGCGCGCCAAGGGCCGGATTCTCAAGTTCGACGGTTACACCCGGGTGTTGCCGCAAATGAGCAAGCCGGGCGATGACGATGTGTTGCCGGACATGGCCCAGGGCGATGCGCTCAAGCTGATCAAGCTCGATCCGAGCCAGCACTTCACCAAGCCGCCGGCACGCTATTCGGAAGCCAGCCTGGTCAAGGAGATGGAGAAGCGCGGAATTGGTCGTCCGTCGACCTATGCGGCGATTATCTCGACCATTCAGGATCGCGGCTATGTTGCATTGCACAACCGGCGTTTCTATTCGGAAAAGATGGGCGACATCGTTACCGGACGTCTGAGCGAAAGCTTTTCCAACCTGATGGACTACGGTTTTACCGCCGGCATGGAAGAGCACCTGGACGACGTGGCCCAGGGCGAGCGCGAGTGGAAACATGTGCTTGACGAGTTCTACGGCGATTTCAAGAAGAAGCTCGAAGTGGCCGAGGCCAGTGACAGCGGCATGCGTGCCAATCTGCCGACGCCGACCGATATCCCCTGTCGCGAGTGTGGGCGGCCGATGATGATTCGTACCGCTTCTACCGGTGTGTTTCTCGGTTGTTCCGGCTATGCGCTGCCGCCGAAAGAGCGCTGTAAGTCGACCATCAACCTGGTGCCGGGCGACGAAATTGCCGCAGACGATGAGGGCGAGTCGGAGTCGCTGGTGCTGCTGGGCAAACATCGCTGCCAGAAGTGCGGCACCGCCATGGATGCCTACCTGATCGACGAGACGCGCAAGCTGCATATCTGCGGCAACAACCCGGACTGTACGGGCTACGAGATCGAACAGGGGCAATTCCGGATCAAGGGCTATGAAGGCCCGAGCCTGGAGTGCGACAAGTGCGGCAGTCAGATGCAGCTGAAGACCGGGCGTTTCGGCAAGTTTTTCGGTTGCACCAACAGCGAGTGCAAGAACACCCGCAAGCTGCTGAAAAGCGGTGAGGCCGCTCCGCCGAAGATGGATCCGGTGAAAATGCCCGAACTCAAGTGCGAGAAGGTCAACGACACCTATATCTTGCGTGACGGTGCAGCGGGTTTGTTTCTGGCCGCCAGTCAGTTTCCAAAGAACCGTGAAACCCGTGCGCCGCTGGTGCTGGAGCTGATTCCGCACAAGGACGAGATCGATCCGAAGTATCACTTCCTCTGTGATGCGCCAAAGAAAGACCCGGAAGGTCGTGCGGCGGTTATTCGCTTCAGCCGCAAGACCAAAGAGCAGTACGTGCAGACCGAAGTCGAGGGCAAACCGACCGGCTGGCGTGCCTTCTACGACGGCGGCAAGTGGAAGGTCGAAGACAAGCGCTGATCGGACCAGGTGCGCGTCTGCAGGTAGCAGGCGCGCGTATAGTGGCCTTGAGCGGCTGAGAGAAAATCGCTTGACTGCTGCGATCGTCGCCGGGCGACTGCAACAGTGTTCGATATTTTCCCAGCCCCTGATCGGTCTGTAGTGGAGGGCGCCTGATGGCCCATGAGCTGTATACCCGCACCAACCAGAAGCTCTTCTATGCCGGTCTGTCGCTGGAGTCCTGGCGCGCCGCGCAAGAGGGGCGGGCGGTCAATGCCCTGGCCCTGATTCAGGCCGAGCGTGAGGCGACGCTATTCCATCTCTATGGAGCACTGCTTGGCCTGTGTCACGAGATCGCCGGCTACTATCGCTTGCCGCAAAGCAGTGCGGTGCGTGCCGAGCAGTTGCTGGACAAGGCGCTGTTGGAGGCTGCTCCAAGTCCCGAGCTGGCCGAGCTTATCGAGTTGGCGCAGCAGTCGGAAAGCTGGTTGGCTCAACTGCTGAGCTCTTATGACGAGCTGTTTCAGCCGCCGCAGGCGGCGAAAAAGGTCAAGGTCGACCCGCGCACTCCCCTGATCGAGGCGCTCAGCCTGGATCGGGACGTGCCACCACTGGCGCGTGAAACCCTGGAGGTTTGGCGGCAGGAGTTGAAGGGCTTGGCCAAGCGCTTTCGCGAGTCGTTGAGTGAGTGGTGAGCTGAGAGGCTAAGAAAAAATCGCTTGCCTGCTGCGACCGTCGCCGGGCGGCTGCAACTGCGTTGCGCTACGCCAAAACTTCGGTCATTTGGCTCGCCAAACTCCCTCGTTTTCACGTAGCGCGCCTTGTTTCGCTGGCCCGACGGCGCTCTCGCGACGGCCTTCGATATTTTCCCAGCCGCTGAGTTTGGATAAGCGGGCTAGGGTGAGCCCCGGTCGACTGTTACAATGCCGGCCTTTCGTGGAGAGCCAGTCCTATGCCTACATCCTACCTTGAGATCGTCGAGTTGCCCGATGGGCGCATTGCACTACGGCGTGCAGAAGACGAAGAAACCTTGGTGGTGCTGGACTTTTCCGCCGATGCCAAGGATTTTTTGCAGGGTCAGCATATCGAGGTAGCCAAGGCTATGCTCAGTGTCGGCGTGCAAATGGCCGGGAAATTGGCTGAAGGTGATTTCGATCACGCGCAGGGGCCGCGCGTGCTGCATTGATTGCAGATGACTTGTCTCGACGCTGATATCGCTATCAGCAGTTGGATTTAAGTGTTGTGGCCGGTTTACGAGCCGGGTCGATAGCACCGTCTCATGCACAGTCCCTGTGCCATTGTTTGCGAACGCTACCCCAGGCTAATGTTGAGGCTCTGTGCCTTGCCTTGTCGTGCGGCCCGCTCCAGTTGTTCTCGGGCATGCTGCTGCAGAGGGTGCAGCCAGCTGACGACGGTGTGGCTGCGGCCCAGCTTCAGTGCTTCCTGGGCCAGTTGCAGCGCGCTTTGCTTGCCGCGTGGGTGGAGCAACAGAATGCGCTCGCGGTTGAGGCCGGCTTCGCGCAGCCAGGTTTGCGTCAGGCTGCCGGGTGGGGCGATCAGGCTCAGCCAGCGCGCATCATTATTCTGACTCAGTTCGCGGAGCATCGGGGCAAGCAGATTCAGGCAATGACCGGCAGCTCCACGCAGTGAGATTTCACTGAAGGCTTCGGGATTCTCCTGCCAGGGTGATTCCACCACCTGGTTCAGCCGCGGCGTCACTGCTGAGGCCATTAGCCCCTCGAACAGGGGCAGCTGTGTGCGGTTTAGGGGCTGCGGGAACTGCATGGAACCTCCTCTAGCGGCGGATAACGCCGACGCTCAAACCTTCGATAACCAACTCCTGATCTTCCAGATTGACTTCGATGGGGGCAAATTCGGGGTTTTCGGCAATCAGCCAGACCTTGTTGCCTTCACGCTTGAAGCGTTTGACCGTCACTTCGTCATCGATGCGGGCTACCACGATCTGGCCGTTGTGCGCTTCACGGGTGGTATGCACGGCGAGCAGGTCGCCGTCGAGAATGCCAATGTCCTTCATGCTCATGCCGCGCACGCGTAATAGGTAGTCAGCCCTGGGGCGGAAGAACTCGGGGTTGATCCGACATGAGTCTTCGATGTTCTGCTGCGCTAGAATGGGCGCGCCGGCGGCGACGCGGCCGATCACGGGTAAGCCCTCTTGCGCGTTGTTCGGTTCGTAGCCTGGGATGCGGATGCCGCGTGAGGCACCAGGGGTCATTTCGATGGCCCCTTTGCGGGCCAGGGCCTTGAGGTGTTCCTCGGCGGCATTGGGTGACTTGAAACCAAGGGCCTGAGCGATTTCCGCACGGGTTGGCGGGTAGCCGTTGTCGTCAAGGCAGTGCTTGATGAAGGCGAGAATTTCAGCTTGGCGTGGAGTCAGTTTCAGCATGTTGGACTCTGTCTTTTTATACAGTGACTGTGATTATATACAGTGACTCGAGGTTGGCAATCTTCCTTTTCCTTGTTGGTTGAAATTCGCTGCTTGCGGTTTCACCGCTCAAAGCGGGTTACTTACCAGGCGCGCTGACAGGTGTACCTGTGCAGCACCTGGACTGGGGGCCAGAGTTGTGCCCTGCCGATACATGACTATGCGGCCAGAAAATGGCTCGCGCGACTTGACAAGGCAGTCGGTCGAAACGTATGTTTCAAACAAGTGTTTGTCAGGTGGATAGTCATGGCTCAGTCGGAAACCGTTGAACGCATTCTCGATGCGGCGGAGCAGTTGTTCGCAGAGAAAGGATTTGCGGAAACTTCATTGCGCCTAATCACCAGTAAAGCTGGGGTCAATCTGGCAGCGGTGAACTACCATTTCGGTTCGAAAAAAGCCCTGATTCAGGCCGTTTTCTCGCGTTTCCTCGGTCCTTTCTGCAGCAGCCTCGAGCGCGAGCTGGATCGTCGTCAGGCCAAGCAGGAGATGAAAGTCAGTCTCGAGGAGTTGCTCGAACTGCTGGTGGATCAGGCGCTGGCCGTGAAGCCACGCAGTGGCAACGATTTATCGATATTCATGCGTCTGTTGGGTCTGGCTTTCAGCCAGAGTCAGGGTCATCTGCGCAAGTATCTGGAAGAGGTGTACGGCAAAGTGTTCCGCCGTTACATGCTCCTGGTGCATGAGGCTGCGCCGCGTATCCCTCCGCTGGAGTTGTTCTGGCGCGTGCATTTCATGCTCGGCGCTGCGGCCTTCAGCATGTCCGGGATCAAGGCGTTGCGCGCCATGGCCGAGACCGACTTCGGGGTCAATACCTCGATCGAGCAGGTCATGCGCATGATGGTGCCGTTCCTGGCGGCTGGCATGCGCTCGGAAAGCGGTGTGACCGATCAGGCTCTGGCCTCCGCCCAACTCAAACCGCGCGTCAAGAGCGCGGGCATACCCGCCAAGGTTTGATGCCACGCCAGGCCTGTTGCCGTTTCGTCGCGACCACAACAAACGACAACAGACCCTGGTGGGCTTGGCGAGTCCGATCCGCTAAGCTAGTCGCCCATGCGCGCTCTCGACTTTCTACACCTCTCCCTCGCTGATCAGTACCTGTACGGCTTTGCCGACGGGCAGCTGTTATTGCGCCTGCCGGTGTCCACCGCCCGCAATGGCCCGGGCGAGCTGAATGGCTCCGGCTGCACGCCGCGTGGCTTGCATCGAGTGCGGGCGAAGATCGGCGAAGGCTTGCCCGTGGGGGCGGTATTGCGCGGTCGGCGCTGGACGGGCGAGGTCTGGTCGCCGGCCCTGGCTGCGCAATTCCCCGATCGTGACTGGATACTTACGCGGATTATCTGGCTCAGTGGTTGTGAGCCGGGGCGCAATCGACTGGGAGAGGTCGATACCTTCCGCCGCTATATCTATCTGCACGGCACGCCCGACACTGAACCCATGGGCGTACCGCGCTCCCATGGCTGTGTACGGTTGCGCAATGCCGATCTGTTGGCGCTGTTCCCGCGCGTCCCTGTTCAATGTGCCGTGCTGATCGACGAGGCGGCGTGCCCGGTCTGGGCGACGGCGTCACTTTAGTTAAGGATCACTTGTGAGTTCACCCATGCAAGGCTCGTTGATGCTGGATATCGCCGGCACCTGGCTGACCGCTGAGGATCGGCAGATTCTCCGTCAGCCCGAAGTGGCTGGCTTGATCCTGTTCGGGCGCAATATCGAGCACCCTCGGCAGGTCCGTGAATTGTCGGCCGCCATTCGTGCGCTACGCCCGGATCTGCTCCTGGCCGTCGATCAGGAAGGGGGGCGGGTGCAGCGTCTGCGTCAGGGTTTTGTGCGTTTGCCGGCGATGCGCGCCATTGCCGATAACACCAATGCCGAGGTATTGGCCGAGCATTGTGGCTGGTTGATGGCCACCGAGGTGTTGGCGGTCGGCCTGGATCTGAGCTTTGCGCCGGTGCTGGATCTGGATCATCAGCGCAGTGCCGTGGTGGGTAGCCGGGCTTTCGAAGGGGATGCGCAGCGCGCCACGCAGCTGGCGGCCGCTTTTATTCGTGGCATGAGCGCGGCGGGCATGGCCGCGACCGGCAAGCATTTTCCCGGGCATGGCTGGGCCGAGGCCGATTCCCATGTGGCGATCCCGGTGGATGAGCGCAGCCTCGAGCAGATCCGCGCCAGTGATCTGCAGCCGTTCGCGCAATTGAGCCGGCAGTTGGCGGCGGTGATGCCGGCGCATGTGATCTACCCCCAGGTAGATGACCGGCCTGCCGGTTTCTCGCGGCGCTGGTTGCAGGACATTCTGCGTGGCGAGTTGCAGTTTGCCGGGGTGATTTTCAGCGATGATTTGACCATGGCCGGGGCCCATGTGGTGGGCGACGCGGCGTGTCGCATCGAGGCGGCGCTGACCGCAGGTTGCGACATGGGATTGGTATGCAATGATCGCGCTGCCGCGGAGTTGGCGCTGAGCGCCTTGCAGCGCTTGCAGGTTGTGACACCGCCAGGTTTGACGCGAATGCGTCGCCAGGCTTTTCCGGGTACGGAGTACCGGCAGAGCCCGCGATGGCTGGAAGCAGTGGGCGCACTACGCGCCGCGCAATTAATCGATTGAGGAGAGTTTGATGACTGTCTACGCCATAATCGGCGGTACTGGCTTGACCCAACTGGATGGACTGACCATCAATGCTGCGCTGCATGTTGATACGCCTTATGGTGCGCCTTCTGCCCCGGTGTTGCGGGGTGAGTATGCGGGTCGTCAAGTGTTGTTCCTGGCTCGCCATGGCCACCCGCACCGGATTCCGCCGCATCAGGTGAATTATCGCGCCAACCTCTGGGCGCTCAGGCAGTCGGGGGCCAAGGCGATTATTGCGGTGAATGCGGTTGGCGGCATCCAGGCGGCCATGGGCACCGGACATTTTTGTCTGCCGCACCAGATCATCGACTACACCTCGGGACGTGCGCACACCTTCTATGAGGGCGAGTTGGAGCATGTCACCCATGTGGATTTCGGCCACCCTTACGATGCCGAGTTGCGGGGGAAATTGGCCGACGCACTGGCAGCCGAGGGCTGCGCATTCAGTGCCCAGGGGGTCTATGGCTGCACCCAGGGGCCGCGTCTGGAGACGGTTGCCGAGATCGCCCGGATGGAGCGCGACGGTTGCGATATCGTCGGCATGACCGGCATGCCCGAGGCGGTGCTGGCACGCGAGCTGGCGCTGCCTTATGCCTGTCTGGCGTTGGTGGTGAACCCCGCGGCGGGCAAGTCCAATGTATCGATTACCATGGCCGCCATCGAGCGTGCCCTGGACGAGGGCATGGGGCGGGTCAAGGCCGTCCTGGCCCATGTGTTGGCCAGCTGAGCATATTGGCCGTGAATAAAAAGGGGCCTCATTTGCAGCCCCTTTTTCATGTCGGCAAAGCTTGGAGCGCGCGGCTTAAAGTGGGCTGATGCGCACCAGCAGGCCGAGGCTGCCGTGATCGAGGTAGGTCAGCTCGCCGTTTTGCAGGAGCACGCTGTGCTTGATCAGTTCGCTGCTGCTGAGCGCGCCGCTGTCATCGAAGCGATTGACCCACAGGTTGGCGCTCAGGTCGATAAGGCGATCTTGTTTCAGCTCAAGGGTGCCCTCGACCGGGAAATGACCGAACTGTTCGCTGCCGCTGCTTAGCGACACTCGGCCCGGGCTGGCGCCGATGCTCTGCGTCCAGGCTTTGTGCAGCAGCACGGTATAACCGTTAGCCGGGGTGAGTTTGCCCGCTTCATTATTCAGCGTAGTGGCACGCTCCTGGCTGGGGTCGATCGGCAATGCGCCTTGTGCCCAGTCATCGGGGGCGGGGCGGGCGGCGGGAAGTGGCTGGGTTGTTTGCCGGAAGACGATCACTTCAACCTGGTACATGGCCTCGGCCAGGGCGGCGCTCGTGCTCAGTAGCGACAGCAAAACAAGCGAGAGCGAGGCCAGGGAGCGGAGTGCGCGCATGGGGTCAGTCCTTTAGGCAGAGGGAGTCAGGCGCTCGAATAGCGCTTGCAGGGTATCGAATCGATGTTCCGGGCGCTCCATCGGCACCTGAAATTTGAACACTGTGGCGCCTTCGAACTTGTAGCGGTTCGGTTGGCCCTGGATCAGTTTGATCAGGGTCAATGGGTCGACACAGGTGTCGGCGGCGAATTCGATGCGGCCGCCTTGTGGGCCGGCATCGACCTTCTTGATGCCGAGCTTTTCCGCCTGTAATTTCAGCAGGGTTAGGCGCACCAGGTTCTTGCTCGGTTCCGGCAGCAGGCCGAAACGGTCGATCATTTCCACCTGCAGCTCTTTCAGGCCGTCTTCGTCGGCAGCCGAAGCGATGCGCTTGTAGAGGATCAGCCGCGCATGTACGTCTGGCAGGTAGTCCTCCGGGATCAGCGCCGCTACCCGCAGGTTGATTTCCGGGCCGCCACCCAGCGGTTGCTCGAGGTTGGGTTGTTCGCCCTTGCGGATGGCTTTCACTGCGCGTTCGAGCATCTCCATGTAGAGGGTGAAACCGACCGCCTGGATCTGCCCGCTCTGGCCGTCGCCGAGCAACTCGCCGGCGCCGCGGATTTCCAGGTCATGGGTGGCCAGGAGAAAGCCTGCGCCGAGATCCTGGGCGCCGGAAATCGCCTCGAGGCGCTTCTGCGCGTCGTCGGTCATCTGTTTGCGCGGCGGCGTCAGCAGGTAGGCGTAGGCCTGATGGTGGCTGCGCCCGACCCGGCCGCGCAACTGGTGCAGCTGGGCCAGGCCGAACTTGTCGGCGCGCTCGATGATGATGGTGTTGGCGCTGGGCACGTCGATGCCGGTCTCGATGATGGTCGAGGCGATCAGCACGTTGAAGCGCTTGTGGTAGAAGTCGCCCATCACCTGTTCCAGTTCGCGCTCGCGCATCTGCCCGTGGCCGATGCCGATACGTGCTTCCGGCACCAGTTCGGCGAGGTCGGCCGCGCATTTCTCGATGCTCTTCACATCGTTGTGCAGGTAGTAGACCTGGCCGCCGCGCAGCAACTCGCGCAGCAGCGCTTCCTTGATGGTCGGGTTGTTCTGTTCCATGACGAAGGTGCGCACCGACAGTCGGCGCGCCGGCGGCGTGGCGATGATCGACAGGTCGCGCATGCCCGCCACGGCCATGTTCAGGGTGCGCGGAATCGGCGTGGCGGTGAGGGTGAGGATGTCCACCTCGCTGCGCAGGGCCTTGAGCTGTTCCTTCTGGCGCACGCCGAAACGGTGTTCCTCGTCGATGATCACCAGGCCCAGGTTGTTGAACTGGACGTCGCCCTGCAGCAGCTTGTGGGTGCCGATGACGATGTCGACCTTGCCCTCGCTCAGTTGCTGCATGGCGCTGGCGACTTCCTTGGTGCTCTTGAAGCGGCTCATCACCTCGACATTCACCGGCCAGTCGGCGAAGCGGTCGCGAAAGCTGTTGTAGTGCTGCTGGGCGAGCAGGGTGGTCGGCACCAGCACGGCGACCTGGCGCCCGCTGTGCACGGCGATGAAGGCGGCGCGCATGGCCACTTCGGTCTTGCCGAAGCCGACGTCGCCGCAGATCAGGCGATCCATCGGCTTGGCCGAGAGCATGTCGTCGCGCACTGCATCGATGGCGGTTTGCTGGTCCGGGGTTTCCTCGAACGGGAAGCCGGCACTGAAGGTCACGTAGTCGAGTTGCGGATCGGCGAAGGCGTAACCTTCGCGGGCGGCGCGGCGGGCATAGATGTCGAGCAACTCGGCCGCTACGTCACGCACCTGTTCGGCGGCCTTGCGCTTGGCTTTCTGCCAGATTTCCGAGCCGAGGCGGTGCAGCGGGGCCAGGGCATCGTCGCTGCCGGTGTAGCGGGCGATCAGGTGCAGGCTGGCGACCGGCACATACAGCTTGGCTTCCTCGGCGTACATCAGGGCGAGAAACTCGGCGGCCTGGCCGTCGATCTCCAGGGTGACCAGGCCCAGGTAGCGACCGACGCCGTGATCGATATGCACCACGGGCGCACCTTCGCGCAGTTCGGTGAGGTTCTTGATCACATTGTCGCCGCCGTCGCGCGATTTCTCGCGGCGCCGGCGTTGCATCACCCGTTGGCCGAACAGCGGGCTCTCGGCGATCAGGGCCAGGTCATCGAGCAGCAGGCCGTCGTCGAGCGGGGCGATGCAGATCCCCAGGCGCTCCTCGCCGGCCGTGAATTCCGGCCAGCTGGCCACTTCCCTGGGCTTGAGCTTGAGGCGGGCGAGCAGTTCCAGCAGCACTTCGCGGCGCCCGGCGGACTCGGCACAGAACAACACGCGGCCCGGATGCTCTTCGATAAAGCGGCGCAGGGCGGCCAGGGGTTCGCTGGCCTTGGCCTGGATCGCCAGGTCGGGCAAGGGTTGCGCGTTGAAGCGCTGGCGGCCGACGCCCGGTTCGATGTCTTCCTGGCTGATCACGACCCGTGGCCAGTCTTTCAGGTGGGCGAAGCAGTCTTCCACTGGCAGGAAGATGTCGGCCGGCGCTAGCAGTGGGCGTTCGGGATCGACCCGACGCTCCTCAAAGCGACTGCGTGCGTCGCTCCAGAAGTGCTCGGCGGCTTTTTCCACGCCAGGCAGGGAAAATACCTGGGTGTCCTGGGGCAGGTAGTCGAACAGGGTCGCGGTTTCTTCGAAAAACAGCGGCAGGTAGTACTCGATGCCGGCCGGGGTGATGCCGGTGGACAGGTCCTGGTAGATCGGGCAACGGCGGAAGTCGACGTCGAAGCGCTCGCGAAAGCGTCCACGAAAATCGCTGACGGCTTTTTTCTCCAGCGGAAATTCACGGGCCGGCAGCAGCTTGATCGACTCGACCTTGTCGATCGAGCGCTGGGTTTCCGGGTCGAAGGTGCGCAGGGTTTCGATCTCGTCGTCGAACAGGTCGATGCGAAACGGCTGCTCGCTGCCCATCGGGAACAGGTCGATCAGGGCGCCACGCACGGCGAATTCGCCGTGTTCGTAGACCGTGTCGACGCAGCGATAGCCCGCCGCTTCCAGGCGGGTGCGCATGTCCTTGACGTCGAGCTTCTGGCCAGCGTCCAGTACCAGGCTGCTGCCGAGCAGGAAACGCTTGGGGGCCAGGCGATGTAGGGCAGTGGTGATCGGCACTACCAGGACGCCATGTTTCAGCTCTGGCAGGCGATAGAGTGCGGCAATCCGCTGCGAGATGATGTCCTGATGCGGTGAAAACAGGTCGTAGGGCAGGGTTTCCCAGTCGGGGAAATGCAGCACCGGCAGCTCCGGGGCGAAAAAGCTCAGTTCCTGCTGCAAGCGCTCGGCGTTCTGACTGTCGGCTGTCAGCAGCAGGGTAAAGCGCTTGGCAGCGCTGGCGGCTTCGGCAATCGCCAGGCTCAATGCGGCACCGGGCAGGTTGCCCCAGTGCTGTTTCCCGGCGGTGGCGGGCAGAGACGGTAGACGCAGTACGGACACGGGCGGCTCACGGGCATGACGACATGGCCCGCGATTGTAACTATCCGCGCTGGTTGCTGTCAGTGTTTCGTCCGTTGCAGATTGCCGGCGATTGTCTACGCCGTCATAATGTAGCCCCTTTTTTCAGCCCCTACATGTGGAAGGTACTGCCCGTGAATCAGAAGCCCGACCAGTGTCTCGGTGAGTGGATCGATCGTGAAGCCCTCGCAGAAGCGATGATTCCCTTGATTGGTCAACTCTACCGCAACAACAACGTAGTCACCTCGATCTACGGTCGTAGCCTGATCAACCGTTCGGTCATTCAGATTCTCAAAGCCCATCGCTACGCCCGCCATCGTCTGGATGGCGATGCCGAGCTGTCGGTGCATGACACTTTCCCGATGCTCAAGACCATGAGCGAGCTCAAGCTGGGCGCCGCTTCCGTGGATCTGGGCCGGATGATGGCCAAGTACCTGGAAGAAGCCAATGGCCGCAGCATCGAGCAGTTCGTGCGCGACGAGCTCGAGCCGGTTGTCGGTCAGCAGAATGTCGTGGCTCGCAAGGGCACCGATGTGGTGCTCTATGGTTTCGGCCGTATCGGTCGTCTGCTGGCACGCATCCTGATCGAGAAGACCGGTGGTGGCGATGGCCTGCGCCTGCGTGCGATTGTCGTGCGCAAGGGCGCCGAGAACGATCTGGACAAGCGCGCCAGCCTGTTGCGGCGTGACTCGGTGCACGGTCCGTTCGACGGCACCATCGTGATCGATGAAGAAAACAACACCATCACCGCCAATGGCAACCTGATCCAGGTGATTTATGCCAAGTCGCCCAGCGAAGTCGATTACACCCAGTACGGTATCGACAACGCGCTGCTGGTGGACAACACCGGTGTATGGCGTGACGCCGAGGGTTTGAGCCAGCACCTGGCCTGCCCGGGCATCGCTCGCGTGGTGCTGACGGCGCCCGGCAAGGGCGCGCTGAAGAATATCGTGCATGGCATCAACCATGGCGATATCACTGACGATGACAAGATCGTTTCCGCAGCCTCCTGCACCACCAACGCTATCGTGCCGGTGCTCAAGGCGGTGAATGACAAGTACGGCATCATCAATGGCCACGTAGAAACCGTGCACTCGTACACCAACGACCAGAACCTGATCGACAACTTCCACAAGGGCAGCCGTCGTGGGCGTAGTGCCGCGCTGAACATGGTGATCACCGAGACCGGTGCCGCCACTGCCGCCGCCAAGGCGCTGCCGGTGCTCAAGGGCAAGTTGACCGGTAATGCCATCCGCGTGCCGACGCCGAACGTGTCCATGGCCATCCTCAACCTGAACCTGGAAAAGGCCGCAACCCGCGAAGAGATGAACGAGTACCTGCGCTACATGGCGCTGCACTCGGATCTGCACAAGCAGATCGACTTCGTCAATTCCCAGGAAGTGGTCTCCACCGACTTCGTTGGCTCGCGTCACGCTGGCGTGGTGGATGCCGAGGCGACCATCGCCAATGACAATCGTGTCGTGCTCTATGTGTGGTACGACAACGAGTTTGGCTACAGCTGTCAGGTGGTGCGTGTGATGGAAGACATGGTCGGAGTCAATCCGCCGGCTTTTCCGCGCTAAGCGCTAGCGGCAATTGAAAAAAACGGGAGCCTTGGCTCCCGTTTTTTTATCCGCGTTTGCCTGCTAATCGTTGAGCAGGCTGCTGCGCAGGCTATCCGATAGCCCGTTGGGTGCCAGCCAGATGCCCAGGTAGGCGCTGGCCAGCTCCGGATCGGTGCTGGTAAAGGCGAGTTTGCCGTTGCGTTCCAGGCTCAGTCCGCTGTCAGTGGTGTAATTGAGGGCGTAACGATCGCCTGGGGCGATGTTCTGGAAGCTCGCGTGCAAGGCGTCCAGGCCGCTGCGCAGGCGTGCGAGCGTGGCCTTGTCATGTTGTCTGTTCAGCGTGGTCCAGGCGGCCTCGATCACGTCTTCGCGCTGGATTTTGCGGAAGTAATAGAGCTCCAGGCGCTTACTGCGTTGCCTGTCCAGGATCTGGGGTGCGCTGACGTTGGGTTCGGTGTAGAGGGCAGCGGCGTAGACGTCGGCCCACAGGTAGCGCAGGACGCTTTGGTTCTTGCGTTCCAGGCTGACTTGCGCCAGGGGTCTCTCGGGAGCGAAATTCGCCTCACGTAAGCGCTCGTCAGGGTTGGCGAGCAGGGTGGGGCTGAGCAGGAGCAGGGCGACAAGTGCCAGCAGTTTGCGCATGCGGTGACTCCGGGTGGCGGCAGTCGTTATTTTGCCTGCGCAATGATTTACGTCAAGTTTCGGATGCTGTCTTTTGGTGCGCAAGGCTTAAAAAAAGCAAGCGCTCGGGTGGTTAGTTGGAGAGCACATCTTTATAATCAAACGGATTTTTTACCCGCGCTCGGCATCATTATCCGCACTAATGGCATTTTTATTAGTGTGGGTATGGCTATTAAGCAACCAGATGCCGCCCGTATTCTAAAAAAGCTTATAAATCAGTGGTTAGGCAAACCTATGATCAAATTGAAACATGGGCTTGATTTGCCCATAACAGGCGCGCCGGCGCAGCGTATAGAGGCCGCGAGGCCGGTACGCAGTGTCGCCATCGTCGGCTTCGATTATCACGGCATGAAGCCGACGATGCAGGTGCAGGTCGGCGATCGGGTCAAGCTCGGTCAGGTGCTGTTCTCTGACAAGAGGTTGTCAGGGGTTGATTACACGGCACCAGGTGCCGGGGTGGTCAGCGCGATTCATCGCGGCGAGAAGCGCGTGTTGCAGTCGCTGGTGATCGACCTGGACGGCGATGAGCAAGTGACCTTTGCCAGCTATCCGCTGGCGCAGTTGGACGGGTTGAGTGCTGAGCAGGTTCGCCAGAACCTGCAGCAGTCCGGTCTCTGGACCGCGCTGCGCACTCGTCCGTTCAGCAAGGTGCCTGCGGTAGATGCGCAGCCCAGCTCGATTTTCGTCACGGCCATCGACACCCAACCGTTGGCGGCCGATCCGGCCGTGGTTATCGGCGAGTATGCCGCCGATTTCGAAAACGGTCTCAAGGTGCTGAGCAGTCTGGCCAAGGTCTTCCTGTGCAAGGCCGAGGGCAGCAGCCTGCCGGGTGAGCAACTGAGCAAGGTGCAGACCGAGGCGTTTGCCGGTCCGCATCCGGCTGGTCTGGCGGGCACCCATATCCACTTTCTCGATCCGGTCAATGCCAGCAAGAGTGTCTGGTCGATCAACTATCAGGACGTGATTGCCGTAGGCAAGTTGTTCACTACCGGGCAGTTGTGGGTCGAGCGCGTAGTCGCCCTGGCCGGTCCGGTGGTCGAGCAGCCGCGCCTGCTGCGTACCCGCCTGGGTGCCAGTCTGGACGAGCTGACCTCCGGTCAACTGCAGTCTGGCTATAACCGCGTGGTTTCCGGTTCGGTGCTGGGCGGGCGTACCGCCCAGGGCGCTTTCGCCTACCTGGGACGTTACCACCTGCAGGTGTCCTGCCTGGCAGAAGGTAATGAGCGCGAGATGCTGCATTACCTGCGTGCCGGGGTGAACAAGCATTCGGTGCTCAATGTGTTCGTTTCCAAGTTGGCGGCGGCGAAGAAGTTTGCCTTTTCCACCACCACCAACGGCAGCCCGCGTGCCATGGTGCCGGTCGGCAACTACGAAGAAGTGATGCCGCTGGATGTGCTGCCGACGCAATTGTTGCGCTACCTGATCGTCGGTGACACCGAGATGGCCCAGAAGCTTGGCTGTCTCGAACTCGACGAAGAAGACCTGGCGCTGTGCAGCTATGTTTGTGCCGGTAAATATGAATACGGCCCGATCCTGCGCGATAACCTCGCCCGTATCGAGAAGGAGGGTTAACCCATGGGTATTCGCGAATTCCTCGACAAGATCGAGCACAACTTCGAAAAAGGCGGCAAGTTCGAAAAGTGGTTCGCCTTGTACGAGGCAGTTGACACGTTCCTCTATCGCCCCGGTAGCGTGACTAAAACCACTGCTCACGTGCGTGACGGCATCGACCTCAAGCGCATGATGATCATCGTCTGGTTGTGCACCTTCCCGGCGATGTTCTTTGGTATGTGGAACACCGGTTACCAGGCCAACCTGATTTTCGCCCAGAGCCCCGAGCTGTTGGCGGCCCAGGAAGGTTGGCACTTTGCCTTGATCAGCGCGCTGGCCGGTTTCGACCCGAACAGTCTGTGGGACAACTTTGTCCAGGGCGCTGCCTGGTTCCTGCCGGTCTATGCGGTGATCTTCATCGTCGGCGGTTTCTGGGAGGTGTTGTTCGCCTCGATCCGCAAGCATGAAGTCAACGAAGGCTTCTTCGTCACCTCCGTGCTGTTCGCCCTGATTCTGCCACCGAGCATTCCGCTGTGGCAGGTTGCGCTGGGCATCAGTTTCGGTGTGGTAATCGGCAAGGAAGTGTTTGGCGGTACCGGCAAGAACTTCCTCAACCCGGCGCTGACCGGCCGTGCCTTCCTGTTCTTCGCCTACCCGGCGCAGATGTCCGGCGATGCGGTCTGGACCGCGGTCGACGGCTTCGCCGGTGCCACTGCGCTGAGCCTGGCTGCGTCCGGCGGGATCGAAAACGTGATTGGTCAGGGCATTACCTGGATGGACGCCTTCGTCGGCACCATTCACGGCTCCCTGGGTGAAACCAGCACCCTGGCGATCCTGATCGGCGGCGGTGTGCTGTTGCTCACCAAGATCGCTTCCTGGCGCATCGTCGCCGGGGTGATGTTGGGCATGATCGGCCTCAGTCTGTTGTTCAACGCCCTGGGTTCGACCACCAACCCGATGTTCGCCATGCCGTGGTACTGGCACCTGGTGGTCGGCGGTTTCGCCTTCGGCATGTTGTTCATGGCCACCGATCCGGTGTCGGCGTCCATGACCAATACCGGCAAGTGGATTTTCGGTGCCTTGATCGGTGTGATGGTGGTGTTGATCCGTGTGGTCAACCCGGCGTTTCCGGAAGGCATGATGCTGGCGATTCTGTTCGCCAACCTGTTCGCACCGCTGGTCGACCATTTCGTCGTTCAAGCCAATATCAAGCGGAGGCTGGCACGCAATGTCTAGTCAAAAAGAATCCACCGCACGCACGCTGACGGTGGCCCTGCTGGTCTGCCTGGTGTGCTCGGTGTTCGTCGCCGGTGCCGCCGTGGCGCTCAAGCCGACCCAACTGGACAACCGTCTGTTGGATAAGCAGCGCAGCATTCTCGCAATCGCCGGTCTGGGCGAGGCGAAGATGTCGGCGCGCGAAGTCAAGGGGCTGTTCAACAGCACCATCAGCGCCAAGCTGGTCGACCTGGAAAGCGGCAAGTTCTCCGATGCCCAGGATCCGGTGACCTTCGATCCGTTGAAAGCCTCGAAGGATCCCAAGCTCTCCAGCGTTCTGCCGGGTGAGCAGGATATCGCCTCGATCAAGCGTCTGGAGCGTTACACCACTGTGTATGTCGTGGAAAAGGATGGTCAGGTCGAAACCGTGATTTTGCCAGTACGCGGTTATGGTTTGTGGTCAACGCTGTACGGTTTTATTGCACTCAAGGGTGATCTTAATACCGTAGTCGGCATGGGCTTCTACCAGCATGCCGAGACCCCGGGCCTTGGTGGCGAAGTGGATAACCCGAAGTGGAAAGGTCAGTGGCCAGGCAAGACCCTGTTTGACCAAGACGGCACACTTGCCGTGGAAGTGGTCAAAGGCGGCGTCGACCCACAAAGCCCGCAAGCAGTTCATCAGGTCGATGCATTGGCCGGCGCGACCTTGACCAGTAAGGGCGTGGACAATCTGCTGAAGTTCTGGCTTGGCCAGAATGGTTTCGGTCCGTTTATTGCGAACTTGCGCGCAGGGGAGGCTTGATCATGTCGCAACCGACTATTAAAGAAGTCCTGCTTAACCCGATCTTCAACAACAACCCCATCGGTTTGCAGATTCTCGGTATCTGTTCCGCATTGGCGGTGACCTCGAACCTGAAAACCGCCTTGGTGATGTCGATCGCCCTGACCCTGGTAACCGGGTTCTCCAACCTGTTCATTTCGATGATCCGCAGCCAGATCCCCAGCTCGATCCGCATGATCGTGCAGATGGTGATCATCGCATCCTTGGTCATCGTGGTCGATCAGGTGCTCAAGGCCTATGCCTTCAGCCTGTCCAAGCAGTTGTCGGTGTTCGTCGGACTGATCATCACCAACTGCATCGTGATGGGCCGAGCCGAAGCTTTTGCCATGCAGAACCCGCCGGTGTTGTCGTTCTTCGACGGTATCGGTAACGGCTTGGGCTACAGCGCCATGCTGATCATGCTGGGTATAGTTCGCGAGCTGTTCGGCGCGGGTAAGCTGATGGGCTACGAGATCATTCCGGTGATCAACGACGGTGGTTGGTATCAGCCTAACGGCTTGTTGCTGCTGCCACCTTCGGCGTTCTTCCTGATTGGTCTGTTCATCTGGGCCTTGCGTAGCTGGAAAAGAGAGCAGGTTGAGAAACCGAGCTTCAAGATGGCGCCTCAGGTATCCAGTAAGGAGGCCTACTAATGGAACACTACATCAGCTTGCTGGCCAAGGCGGTGTTCGTTGAGAACATGGCGCTGGCCTTCTTCCTCGGCATGTGCACCTTCATCGCCATCTCGAAGAAAGTCGAGACGGCGATTGGTCTGGGTATCGCCGTGGTCGTGGTGCAGGTGATTACCGTACCGGCGAACAACCTGATCTACACCTATTTGTTGAAAGACGGTGCGCTGGCCTGGGCTGGTATGCCGGAAGTCGATCTGAGCTTCCTCGGTCTGCTCAGCTACATTGGTGTGATCGCAGCGATCGTGCAGATCCTCGAGATGCTTCTGGATAAGTACGTGCCCTCGCTGTACAACGCCCTCGGCGTATTCCTGCCATTGATCACGGTGAACTGCGCGATCATGGGCGGCACCCTGTTCATGGTCGAGCGTGACTACAACCTGGCGGAAAGTACCGTGTACGGCTTCGGCTCGGGACTGTCCTGGGCGCTGGCGATTGCCGCTTTGGCGGGGATTCGCGAGAAGCTCAAGTACAGCGACGTACCGGCAGGCTTGCAGGGGCTGGGCATCACCTTTATCACCATCGGTCTGATGTCTCTGGGCTTCATGTCCTTCTCCGGCGTGCAGTTGTAAGGAAGGGATGAATAGATGATCAATTACGAAATCTTTCTCGCGATCGGCATGTTCACCGGCATTGTGCTGGCACTGGTGCTGATCATTCTCGCTGCGCGCGCCAAGCTGGTTTCCAGTGGTGACGTGAGTATCGAGATCAATGGCGAAAAAACCATTGTGGTACCGGCCGGCGGCAAATTGCTGCAGACCCTGGCGTCCAACAATATCTTCCTGTCGTCCGCCTGTGGTGGCGGTGGTACCTGCGCGCAGTGCAAGTGTGTAGTGGAAAGCGGCGGTGGCGAAATGCTGCCGACCGAAGAAGCCGCCTTCACCCGTCGCGAAGCCAAGGCTGGCTGGCGCCTGTCCTGCCAGACCCCGGTCAAGCAGGACATGAAGATCGAGGTGCCGGAAGAAGTCTTCGGCGTGAAGAAGTGGGAATGCACGGTGTTGTCCAACCCGAACGTGGCCACCTTCATCAAGGAGCTGACGCTGAAACTGCCGGAAGGCGAGAGCGTCGACTTCCGCGCCGGTGGCTATGTCCAGCTGGAATGCCCGCCGCATGAAGTGCATTACAAGGACTTCGATATTCAGGAAGAGTACCGCGGCGACTGGGACAAGTTTAACCAGTGGAAGTACGTGTCCAAGGTCGAGGAGACCACGATTCGTGCCTATTCCATGGCCAACTACCCGGAAGAAGTGGGCCTGGTGAAGTTCAATATCCGTATTGCTTCGCCTCCGCCGGGCAAGGACGATCTGCCGCCGGGCAAGATGAGCTCCTATGTGTTCAGCCTCAAGCCGGGCGACAAGATCGACGTATACGGTCCGTTTGGTGAGTTCTTCGCCAAGGACACCGATGCCGAGATGGTCTTTGTCGGTGGCGGTGCCGGTATGGCGCCGATGCGTTCGCATATCTTCGACCAGCTCAAGCGCCTCAAGTCGACGCGTAAGATCAGCTTCTGGTATGGCGCACGCTCCATGCGTGAAGCCTTCTATGTCGAAGAGTACGACCAGTTGCAGGCGGAGAACCCCAACTTCAAGTGGCACCTGGCGTTGTCCGATCCGTTGCCGGAAGACAACTGGACCGGGATGAAGGGCTTCATCCACAACGTGCTGTTCGAGAACTACCTGAAGGAGCATCCGGCTCCGGAAGATTGCGAGTTCTACATGTGCGGCCCGCCGATGATGAACGCCGCCGTGATCAAGATGTTGGTCGACCTGGGTGTGGAGGAGGAAAATATCCTGCTCGACGACTTCGGCGGCTAAGCATGAAGTCAGCGGTATTCCAGCCCGTTATCGCTGTCGCCTTGGCGACAGCCCTAGCGGGCTGTTTGCATTCTGAGCAGGTCGAAGAGTTCGGTGGCCCGACCATGGGCAGTACCTACTCGGTGAAATATGTCACCGGCGAGGGTGTCGCCGATGCGCCGACCCTCAAGACCGAGACCGAGGCGATTCTGGCCGAAGTCGATCAGCAGATGTCTACCTACCGCGAGGATTCCGTTATCTCGACGTTCAACCGGGCGCCAGCGGGCAGCTGTATGGCCGTTCCCGCCGGGGTGCTCGAGGTTGTGCGCGTGGGGTTGCAGTTGGCCGAGGAAAGTGGCGGCGCTTTCGATCCGACCCTCGAACCCTTGCTCAATCTGTGGGGCTTTGGCCCGCAGGCGCGGATCGAACGGGTGCCGAGTGTCGAGCAACTGGCCGAGGCGCGCCGGCGCAGCGGTTATCGGCATCTGCGCATCGACGGGCAACAACTGTGCAAGGACGTCGATCTGCAACTGGACCTCAACAGCATCGCTGCCGGTTATACGGTTGAAAGAATCGTCAGCCGTCTGACCGAGCTGGGTGTCGACAGTTACCTGGTGGATGTCACCGGGGAACTCAAGGCCGCCGGCAAGAAGCCGGATGGCCAGCCCTGGCGTATCGCCATCGAGGCGCCACGCGATGATCAGCGGGTGGCGCAGAGGATTCTGCAGCTGGATGGTTACGGTATTTCCACCTCGGGTGATTACCGCAATTATTTCGAGGAAAACGGCGTGCGCTACTCGCACACGCTGGATCCGCAAACCGGGGCGCCCATCACTCACAAGCTGGCAGCGGTGACGGTCGCCGATCCATCGACCTTACGCGCTGATGGCTTGTCTACATTATTGATGGTACTAGGGCCGCAGCGTGGTTTGGCTTACGCTGAACAGGCCGGCATCGCGGCGTTTTTCGTGACCCGTGAAGGCGAGGGCTTCGTCGCACGGGGTACCATGGCTTTCGAGCAGCTGTTCGCTGCAGGAGAAGAGCAATGATTTGGTTGACCGTATTTTTCACCATGCTGTTGGTGGTGTCGTTGATGGCCGTTGGCGTGATCATGGGGCGTAAACCGATTGCCGGTTCCTGTGGCGGTATTGCCAATCTGGGCATCGAGAAGGAGTGCTCGATTTGCGGCGGGAGTCGTGAGAAGTGCGAAGAGGTCAACAGTGCGCCGCAGACCAATTCCGGCGCGCAGGCCTACGACGCGACCAAGCGCTAATCGCCATTCGCCGGCCGGCATGTCAGGCTGCGAATCACGTATCGATTGCCAGGCTGCCCTTGATGCAGTGCTGGCCCTGCCGAGAGTGCGGAACAAGCGCTCCGGTGTGATCTGAAGGAGTAAACATGGCGGTCTACAGCTACGACGTAGTGGTGCTGGGCTCGGGCCCGGCGGGTGAGGGCGCGGCAATGAACGCGGCCAAGGCGGGTCGCAAGGTGGCGGTGGTCGATAGCCGGCGCGAGGTCGGTGGCAACTGCACCCACCTGGGCACCATCCCGTCCAAGGCGTTGCGCCATTCGGTGCGCCAGATCATGCAGTTCAACACCAACCCGATGTTTCGCCAGATCGGCGAGCCGCGCTGGTTTTCCTTCCCCGATGTGCTGAAAAGTGCCGAACGGGTGATTTCCAAGCAGGTTGCCTCGCGCACCGGTTACTACGCACGCAATCGCATCGACCTGTTTTTCGGCACGGGCAGCTTTGCCGATGAGCAAACCATCGAGGTGGTCTGCGCCAATGGCGTGGTGGAAAAGCTGGTGGCCAAGCAGATCGTCATCGCCACCGGCTCGCGTCCCTATCGTCCGGCGGATGTCAACTTCCATCATCCGCGGGTGTATGACAGCGACACCATCCTCACCCTCAGTCACACCCCGCGCCGGCTGATCATCTACGGGGCTGGGGTCATCGGTTGCGAGTATGCGTCGATCTTCAGCGGCCTCGGCGTGCTGGTCGACCTGATCGACAATCGCGACCAATTACTGAGTTTCCTGGATTCTGAAATCTCCGATGCGCTCAGCTATCACCTGCGCAACAGCAACGTACTGATTCGCCACAACGAAGAGTACGAGAGCATCGAAGGTGTGGATAACGGTGTGGTTCTGCATCTTAAATCGGGCAAGAAGATCAAGGCCGACGCCCTGCTCTGGTGTAACGGCCGAACCGGCAACACCGACCAGCTCGGCCTGGAAAATATTGGCATCAAGGTCAATAGCCGTGGGCAGATCGAGGTCGACCAGAATTACCGCACCGAAGTGTCGAACATCTTCGCCGCGGGTGACGTGATCGGCTGGCCGAGCCTGGCCAGTGCGGCCTACGACCAGGGCCGCTCGGCCGCGGGCAATATCGTCGAGAACGATAGCTGGCGTTTCGTCGACGATGTCCCGACCGGCATCTACACCATCCCGGAGATCAGTTCGATCGGCAAGAACGAACGCGAGCTGACCCAGGCCAAGATTCCCTACGAAGTGGGCAAGGCATTCTTCAAGAGCATGGCGCGGGCGCAGATCTCCAACGAACCGGTGGGCATGTTGAAGATCCTGTTCCATCGCGAGACGCTCGAGGTACTCGGCGTGCATTGCTTCGGCTACCAGGCCTCGGAGATCGTGCACATCGGTCAGGCGATCATGAACCAGAAGGGCGAGGCCAACAGCATCAGGTATTTCGTCAACACCACCTTCAACTACCCGACCATGGCCGAGGCTTACCGGGTCGCGGCGTTCGACGGCCTCAACCGGCTTTTTTGAACGGCTCCGACCGGTGGCCTGAGCCGGTCGGGGAAGATCCGTTCAGCGACTCCCCGGCGTGGCGCTGGCCGAACCGGGAGAGTTTCTGACCAGGCAGCAATTAAAAACCGGCCCTGAAGTGGCCGGTTTTTTATTACCTGCTTTGCAGGTAACAGTAGTCGAGAGACAAGATCGGTCCGGGTAGGCCCTAGGCGCTACCCAAGGTCTGTATCGCCAAACCGGGGAAGTCGGTAATCAGGCTGTCCACGCCGAAATCGGCGAGTCGGCGCATCAGTGCCGGCTCGTTGACCGTCCAGACCGAGACATGCAAGCCGGCTTTCTGCGCTTTCAACAGGCGTTCCGGGGTGCACAGGGTCCAGTTCAGCGCCAGCAAGCTGCAGCCATGGTGCTGGGCCACTTTCAGCGGGTCGAGCCAGGCGTATTCCGCCACCAGGCCGCGGGCAAGCTGCGGTGTCAGCCGCTTGAGCGCACTCAGCACTTCCCGTGAGCTCGAGGTGACCGTGACTTTATCGGTCAGCTCATAGCGCGCGGTCAGCTCGGCAATCGCCTCGACCATACGCGCGGCGCGGACTTTGGAGGCGCTCTTGACTTCCAGTTGCCAGTGCTCGAAGTCGCATTGCTCGAACAGTTCGGCCAGGCGAGGGATCGGGCAGGGGGTTTTCCAGCCGGGTCCTCCTTTGCGCGCGTCATAGCGCACCAGATCGGCGGCATCGTGTTCGACCACCTTGCCGCGATGGCCGGTGGTGCGCTTCAGGGTCGGGTCATGAATCACCATCAACTCGCCGTCGCGTGACTGGTGCAGGTCCAGTTCGCAGCGGCGCACACCATGCTCCAGGCACTGCTGGAAGCTGGTCAGGGTGTTTTCCGGTGCTTCGCCTTTGGCGCCGCGGTGGCCGTAGATCAGGGTCACGGTTGCTCCTTTGCGGGGTCACTGGTGCGCGGTTGATGGTGGCGCACGCTGTTGATCACATGGTCGTATTCGAAATACACGCTGAACTCGCGGTAATCCCAGCGGCTAATCGGCGGGTTGCCGACCGCAGGGTGTTCTTCGTCGGCCAGGCCGAAGCGCTCCAGCACCAAGCGCCGCGGTTCGCCGCGCTGCGGCAGTTGCACGCTGGTGGCGCCTTGCTGGCCGAGGGGGATCTGCAGGGTGTCGGCGTTGGCGCCGAACGGCAGGCAAAGGATCAAGGCCAGGAAAAGGCGGGGCATGGGCTTCTCGTCACTAAGGCTGGGGCTGTTCACGGGCCTGGCGGCGCTCCAGGGCTTGGCGCTGGAGGATATGCCGGGCCAGTAACTGGCGCTGGGCGTCGGTCAAGGCCTCGAACTCGGTGCCGATCTCGAACTGTTGCTCGGCGAGCGCCTGGCAGTGAATCACCTTGGCCCGCAACAGCAGGCCGAGTGCCTGCGGCATCAGCACTATCTTGATCGCCAGATGGCTGCCGATGGTTAGGTTTTGGCTGCTGGTGAAACTCACGCCGCCCTCGGACAGGCACACCCGCCGCGGTGTGCCGATGTCGCGCAACAGGCTCTGGGCCACGGCCTGGCCGAGCAGGTCGATGCGCTTGTTGATCACCTTGAGGTAGTTGGCCAGGGTGCGGTCGCGCTCGCTGATATGGCGCAGCAGGTGCTGTGACTCGAAGTCGAGCAGGTGCAACTCGCTGAGCAGATTGAACAGCGGCGAGCTGTCGTGAAGTTCGCCGCTGGCCAGCGCCTCGGCGCCCGACAGCGGGGTGAATTCCAGTGCGATCGTATCCTCGATACGATAGTATTCGCGGCGGTCATCTTCATCTTGGATCGACATGGCGAACCCATGGCAGCAGTAGTGGTCTGAGTGTAAGGCCGCTGGCCAGGCCCCGCCACAAGGACGTTCCTCTTTCCCGCGAATCAGCCCCCGACATGTTCAGACCTCTGTTCGTTTATATAGGTACGCGTTACACACGCGCCAAACGCCGCAATCACTTCGTGTCCTTTATTTCCCTGACCTCGATGATCGGGCTGGCACTCGGTGTGCTCGTGATGATCGTGGTGCTGTCGGTGATGAACGGCTTCGACCACGAGATGCGCACGCGGGTGCTGGGTATGGTGCCGCACGCCACTGTCGAGTCGGCGACGGCCATCGATGATTGGCGCAGCCTCGCCGACACCGCGCTGGAGAACCCGCAGGTATTGGCCGTTGCGCCATTCAGCCAGATGCAGGGCTTGCTCACCCATGAGGGCAAGGTGCAGAAGGTGTTGATCAACGCCGTCGACCCGCTCGAGGAAGCGAAGGTTTCGATCATCGGCGATTTCTTTCAGCAGGGCCGCTTGCAAGACCTCGAACCCGGCGCCTTCGGCATCGTCATTGGCGACAAGGCCGCCGCCAAGCTGGGCGTGAGCCTGGGCGAGAAGATCACCTTCGTCGCGCCCGAGGTCACGGTTACGCCGGCGGGCATGTTTCCGCGGCTCAAGCGTTTCACTGTGGTAGGCATCTTTCATGTCGGCGCCGGGGAGATCGATGGTCACGTGGCGATGACCCATGTACAGGATCTGGCGCGCTTGCAGCGCCGCCAAGCGGATCAGGTGCAGGGCATCCGCCTGAAGGTCGCCGATCTGTTCCAGGCGCCGCGCACGGCCTGGGAGTTGGCGCAGGCCCTGGGCGAGCGCGACTATTACGCCCGCGACTGGACCCGCACCCACGGCAACCTGTATCAGGCGATCCGCATGGAGAAGGCCATGATCGGCCTGCTGCTGCTGCTGATAGTCGCAGTTGCCGCGTTCAACATCATCTCGACCCTGGTCATGGTGGTGACGGACAAGAAGGGCGACATCGCCATCCTGCGCACCATCGGTGCTACGCCTGGGCAAATCATGGCCATCTTCATGGTCCAGGGCACGGTGATCGGCGTGGTCGGCACTCTTATCGGCGCGTTGCTGGGGATCTTCGCGGCACTCAATGTCAGTGCCGGTATCGCTGCGCTGGAGCGTGCGCTGGGCATGCGCTTTCTCAATGCAGACGTCTATTTCATCGACTACCTGCCAGCGCAACTGATGCTCGCGGATGTATTGCTGGTCTGCGCCGCTGCGCTGGTTCTGAGTTTTCTCGCCACCCTTTATCCAGCCTGGCGCGCGGCGCGTACCCAGCCCGCGGAGGCACTACGCTATGAGTGAATTGGGTTATGAGTGATCAGGTTATGCAAGAGCGTGCTGTGTTGAGTTGCCGCAACCTCGGCAAAAGCTACGAGGAAGGCCCGCAGTCGGTGGTGGTGCTGGAAGGCCTGCAGCTGGAACTGCACCCCGGCGAGCGGGTGGCGATAGTCGGCAGTTCGGGCTCGGGCAAGAGCACCTTGCTGAATATGCTCGGTGGCCTGGATACGCCCAGTAGCGGCAGCGTCTGGCTGGCGGGCGAGGAGCTGTCGGCGCTGAGCGAGAAGGCGCGTGGCTTGCTGCGCAACCGTTCGCTGGGTTTCGTCTATCAGTTCCATCACCTGTTGCCGGAGTTCACGGCGCTGGAAAACGTCTGCATGCCACTGCTGATCGGGCGTACGCCGATTGCCGAGGCGCGTCAGCGGGCGACCGCGCTGCTCGAGCGGGTCGGGCTTGGCCATCGCCTGGCGCACAAACCGGCGGAGCTGTCCGGTGGCGAGCGCCAGCGCGTGGCGATTGCCCGGGCCCTGGTCAATCGACCCGGCCTGGTGCTGCTCGATGAGCCTACCGGCAACCTCGATCATCACACCGCCCAGGGCATTCAGGATCTGATGCGGGAATTGAGCAGCGCGTCGCGCACCGCCTTCCTGGTGGTGACCCACGACCTGGAGCTGGCTCAGCAGATGGACCGTATCCTGCGCCTGGAAGACGGCAAGTTGGTGGCCGCCTGATGTTTCGCCCTCTGAGCCTGTACATCGGTACCCGCTACACTCGGGCCAAGCGGCGCAACCATTTCATTTCCTTTATTTCCCTGACCTCGATGATCGGTCTCGCCCTGGGTGTGTTGGCGATGATCGTAGTGCTGTCGGTGATGAATGGTTTTCAGAAGGAAATGAGCTCGCGGATCCTCGGCCTGGTGCCGCATGCGGCGATCTTCGGGGACCAGCCACTGGATGATTGGCAGGCGGTGGCCGCGGCTGCCAAGCGCAATCCACAAGTGCTGGCCGCCGTGCCCTTTGCCGAGCTGGAAGGTATGTTGTCCTACCGCGGCGCGATGCAGCCGATTCAGTTGCAGGGCATCGATCCCGCGCTGGAGTCGCAGGTGTCGATCATTGCCGAGCACATGACCCAGGGCCGTCTGGGCGATCTGCAGGCCGGCGAGTTCGGTGTGGTGATCGGCGAAATTACCGCCCGGCGCTTTCAACTGAAGCTCGGCGACCGCTTGGCGCTGATCGTGCCCGAGGCCAGTTCGGTGCCCGGTGGTATCACGCCGCGGATGCAGGCGGTCAATGTGGTCGGGGTGTTCAAGGTCGGTGCCGAGCTGGACGGCTCGCTGGCCTTGCTGCATGTCGCCGATGCCGCGCAGATCCAGCGCTTGCAGCCGGGCCAGGTGCCCGGTGTGCGTTTGAAATTGCAAGATTTGTATCAGGCGCCGCAGGTGTCGGCCGCCATCGTCAGCGAGCTGGGCGAGGGCTATCGAGCCAGCGACTGGACGCTGACCCAGGGCAGCCTGTTCAGTGCCATGAAGATGGAAAAGACCATGATCGGCTTGCTGTTGCTGCTGATCGTGGCGGTGGCCGCGTTCAATATCATTGCCACCTTGATTATGGTGGTCGCCGACAAGGGGGCTGATATCGCCATCCTGCGTACCCTGGGCGCGACCCCCGGGCAGATCATGGGCATCTTCATGGTGCAGGGCACGGTGATCGGGGTGGTCGGCACGCTGATCGGTGCCGTGCTGGGCATCGTGGCGGCGCTGAATGTCAGTCAGCTAGTCGGCTGGATCGAGCGTCTCAGTGGCCAGCAGGTACTCAGCTCGGATGTCTACTTCATCAGCAATCTGCCGTCCGAGTTGCAGCTTGCCGATGTGCTGCTGATCTGCGGCGCGGCCTTCGCCCTGAGCTTTCTCGCGACCCTCTATCCGTCCTGGCGTGCAGCGGGGATCCAGCCGGCGGAAGCCTTGCGCTACGAATGAGCTAGTCTCTCTGAAACGAAAAAGCCGTTACTCGAGTAACGGTTTTTTGCTTTCAGTCATCGGGTTTGTTGATCCGGCGTTGTTCCTGACGTTTGCGCCAACTGCGCCTTACCCACCAGTGCCAGTAGGTATTGGTGGCCAGGTAACCGAGTCCTGCCAAGAGCAAACCGAGAACGAACGAGCCAAGGAGCAGGGGCTGCCAGTGGGTCTGCAGCATATGGCCGACCCAGCTCAGGGTGATCTGGTCGGGCATGCGCAGAGTGGGGGTGCTGGTCATCCAGGCGCCGAACTTGTAGCTGCAATAGAACACCGGCGGCATGGTAATCGGGTTGGTCAGCCAGACCAGGCCAACGGAGATGGGCAGGTTGGCGCGTGCGGGAATGGCGACCAATGCGGCGGCGGCCATTTGCATGGGCATGGGGATCATCGCCCAGAACAGGCCAATGGCCACGGCGCGCGCCACCGAGTGGCGGTTGAGGTGCCAGAGGTTGGGGTCGTGAATAAGCGCGCCGAGAAAGCGCAGAGATTTGTTGGCCTTGATGCGGTCCGGGTGCGGCATGTAGCGCTTGAAGAAACGACGCGGCATCGTGGCTCTCTGGCAGGCTAAAAGCGCCGATATTATGCACAGATTTGCCGTGGGCCGCTTTCACACTTTGTCACAGCAAATTAAGTGAAGGCTGCTGGTTGGGTTGGATCCATGGAGTCGGATCTCAAGGAGTGGGGTTATGCGCATAGGGATGTCGGCGCTGGTGGCGGGTTTGCTCCTGTTACGATTCTTGCCGGTTTTGCCGCCGGTCTGGTTGCTATGGCTGCTGCCGGTCCTGGGGCTGATGTTGCTGCCATTTCGCAGTTATCCCCTGGCATTCTTCCTGTTTGGTCTCAGCTGGGCCGGTATCTCGGCGCAGTCGGCGCTGGACGACAGGCTGGCGCCGCAACTCGATGGCCGCACCCTGTGGCTGCAAGGGCAGGTGGTCGGCCTGCCCGATAGGGGCGATGGGGTGGTCAGGTTTCAACTGCAGCAGGCCGAGTCGCGGCGAGCCCGGTTGCCGCAGCTGCTGCGTCTGGCCTGGTATGGCGGCCCCGAGCTGCGGGCCGGCGAGACCTGGCGCCTGGCGGTGCGCCTCAAACGGCCCCATGGTCTGGTCAATCCGCAGTCATTCGATTACGAGGCCTGGCTACTGGCGCAACGCATTGGCGCGACCGGCACGGTCAAGAGCGGCCAGCTGCTGAGTGCCGCCAGCGGGCCTGGGAGTTGGCGCGACGGCTTGCGCCAGCGCCTGCTCGCCGTCGATGCCCATGGCCGCGAGGGGGCGCTGGCGGCCCTGGTACTGGGTGATGGCTCCGGTCTGTCGGTGGCCGATTGGCGCGTGCTGCAAGACACCGGCACGGTGCACTTGCTGGTGATCTCCGGCCAGCATATCGGCCTGCTGGCTGCGCTCTTGTATGGCTTGATTGCCGGCTTGGCCCGGCTGGGCTGGTGGCCGCGGCGATGGCCGTGGCTGCCCTGGGCCTGCGGTCTGGCCTTTGCCGGTGCCCTTGGCTACGGCCTGTTGGCAGGCTTCGAGGTGCCGGTGCGGCGTGCCTGCGTGATGGTCGGCCTGGTGCTGCTGTGGCGTTGGCGCTTCCGCCATCTCGGGGTGTTCTTGCCATTGTTGGTCGCTCTAGTCGCGGTCTTGCTGCTGGAGCCCCTGGCCAGCTTGCAGCCGGGCTTCTGGCTGTCCTTCGGCGCCGTACTGTTGTTGGTCCTGATTTTCAGTGGCCGGCTGGGCGCCTGGCCGTGGTGGCAATCGCTGGGGCGGGCGCAGTGGGCGATGGCCGTCGGGCTGCTGCCGCTGTTGCTGGCCTTGGGTTTGCCGGTCAGTGCCAGCGGTCCGCTGGCCAATCTGCTTGCCGTACCCTGGGTCGGCCTGGCGGTGGTGCCGCTGGCGTTGTTGGGAACCTTGCTCTTGCCGCTGCCCTGGCTGGGCGAGGCACTGCTATGGCTGGCCGGTGGCTTGCTCAAGCTGCTGTTCATGCTGCTGGCGCAGATTGCCACCTGGCTACCGGCCTGGTTGCCCGAGACATTACCGCTCTGGGCTTGGTTGCTGGTGGCGCTAGGGACTTTGCTGTTGTTGCTGCCGGCCGGCATGCCATTGCGCAGCCTGGGCTGGATTCTACTGCTGCCCCTGTTCTATACCGAGGTACAGCGGCCGGCCGATGGCCAGGCCGAGGTGTGGGTGCTGGACGTTGGCCAGGGCCTGGCGGTCTTGCTGCGCACCCGCGAGCACGCGCTGCTGTATGACGCCGGGCCGCGCTTCGGCGATTTCGACATGGGCGAGCGTGTGGTGCTGCCGTCGCTGCGTGGCCTGGGGGTAGCGCAGCTGGATATGTTGCTGATCAGCCATGCCGACAACGATCACGCCGGCGGTGCGCTGGCGATTCGGCGGGGCATGGCGGTCAGGCAGGTGGTGAGCGGCGAGGCCGCGGTACTGCCCGCGATGCTCCGGGCCGAGGCCTGTGAGTCGGGGCGCAGCTGGCAATGGGATGGGGTGCGCTTCACGACCTGGCACTGGGCGGGGGCGACGGATGGCAACCAGGCCTCCTGCGTATTGCTGATCGAGGCGGCTGGCGAGCGCCTGCTACTGACGGGTGATATCGACAGCAGCGCCGAGCGTGCACTGCTCGACAGTGGCCTGGATGTTCGCGCGCACTGGTTGTTGGCGCCGCACCATGGCAGTCGCAGCTCTTCCTCACAGGCCTTGCTGGATGCAGTGGCGCCGCGCGCCGCGCTGATTTCCCGCGGCCGGCACAATGCCTTCGGTCATCCTCATGCCGCTGTGGTGGCGCGTTACGAGGCGCTGTTCGCGCGGCTCTATGACACGGTCGAGCACGGCGCCGTGCGCATTCGCCTGGGCGCCTTCGCCCAAGGGCAAGGGTTGCGCGAGCGCGCACGGTTTTGGCGAGAAAAATGAGAACCGCGGCGGTCGGCGCCATGTCGCCCCTATGCTAGAGTGGCGCCACTTTTCCAAAGGGGATGTGTCACCGTGTGGGAACTGGTTAAAGCTGGCGGCTGGATAATGCTGCCGATCATGCTCTGCTCTATCGTTGCGCTCGGCATTATTGCCGAGCGTCTGTGGACGCTACGGCCCAGCCGCATCACACCACCGCATCTGCTCGGTCAGGTGTGGCGCTGGATCAAGGATAAAAAGCTGAACAACCAGAAGCTCAAGGAGTTGCGTGCCAACTCGCCCTTGGGACAGATTCTGGCTGCCGGCCTGGCCAACTCCAAGCATGGTCGCGAGATCATGAAAGAGTGCATCGAAGAGGCGGCCGCGCGGGTTATCCACGATCTGGAACGCTACCTCAATGCCCTGGGCACTATCGCCGGTATCGCGCCGCTGCTCGGTTTGCTCGGCACCGTGCTGGGCATGATCGAGATCTTCAGCTCCTTCATGGGTTCGGGCATGGCCAATGCGGCGCTGCTCGCTGCGGGTATTTCCAAGGCATTGATCACCACGGCGGCCGGTTTGATGGTGGCCATTCCAGCGTTGTTCTTTCACCGCTACCTGCAGCGTCGGGTCGATGAGCTGGTGGTCGGCATGGAACAGGAAGCGATCAAGCTGGTAGAAGTGGTGCAGGGTGATCGTGACGTCGATTTTGCTGAGGGCAAGGCGTGAAATTCCGGCGCAAACCGCGGGAGAACGTCGAGATCAACCTGGCTTCGCTGATCGACGTGGTGTTCATCCTGCTCTTGTTTTTTGTGGTTACCACCACCTTCACCCGTGAGACCCAGCTCAAGGTCGATCTGCCCGAGGCCGCCAGTGGCACGCCGCCGGAGCAGACCGAGCTGAAGCAGTTGGAGGTGCTGATTGCAGTCGACGGCAGTTATTCGCTGAATGGCAAGCAACTGCTGAAAAGTAACCTGGATGGCTTGATGGCGGCGCTGCAAAAGGAATCGGCGGGCGATAACAGCTTGCCGCTGACCATCAGTGCCGATGGCAAGACCCCCCATCAGGCGGTGATCACGGCCATGGACGCCGCCGGCAAGTTGGGCTTTGCCCACCTGCGCATCACCACGGTCGAGGCGCAGGCCGCGCCTTGAAGGTCGTTTGCCCATGAGCCTGTCTGACCGCCTGCTCGCGGCCTGGTATGCCGGGCATCCTGCGCTGGCCCTGCTGCGGCCACTCGAGGGCCTCTACCGTGCGTTGGTAAAACACAAGCGTGCCCGCTTCCTCGCGGGTGAGGGCGAGATATACCGCGCTTCGGTGCCGGTCGTGGTAGTGGGCAATATCACCGTCGGTGGCACTGGCAAGACCCCGCTGATCCTCTGGTTGATCGAACATTGCCGCCAGCGTGGCCTCAGGGTTGGCGTAGTCAGCCGTGGCTACGGCGCCAAACCGCCGCAATTGCCCTGGCGCGTGCAAGCCGATCAAAGCCCCGGCGTTGCCGGCGACGAGCCGCTGCTGATCGTCCAGCGCAGCGCTGTACCCTTGATGATCGACCCCGATCGCGGGCGTGCGGTGGCCGCTTTGCTGGCAGCCGAGCCGCTGGATCTGATCCTCAGTGACGATGGCTTGCAGCACTATCGCCTGGCCCGTGATCTGGAGCTGGTGCTGATCGATGCGGCGCGCGGCCTGGGCAATGCACGTTGCCTGCCTGCCGGGCCGTTGCGCGAGCCGGTCGAGCGCCTGTTGAGTGTCGATGCGCTGCTCTACAACGGTGCCAGCAGCGATCCGCAGGGTGGTTACGCCTTTGGCTTGCGTCCGCGCGCCCTGGTCAACCTGGGCAGCGGCGAGCAGTACCCGCTGACCCATTTCCCGCCCCGACAGCAGCTGCATGCCGTCGCCGGTATCGGTAACCCTCGGCGTTTCTTCAATACGCTCGAAACGCTACACTGGCGGCCGATTCCGCATGCTTTTGCCGACCATGCGCAGTTCAGCGCCGAGCTGCTGAAATTCAGCCCGGCGTTGCCTGTGGTGATGACGGAAAAGGATGCGGTCAAATGCCGGGCTTTTGCCGCCGAAGACTGGTGGTACCTGGTGGTGGATGCCGAGCCATCGGCGGCCTTCATTGCCTGGTTCGATGCGCAACTGACTGCTTTGCTGCCTCTAGCAGGCCGTTGAAAAACGTAGGCGAGACAGGCAAGACAAGGCAAAAACGGCCGAGGAAGCGGAGTGTACGAGTTGTACATGAGCATTTCGACTGGGCTCGCACGCGAGGCCGTTTTTAACGCAGTATTGCCAACGCAGGTAGTTTTTCAACAGCCTGCTAACGCGCTAAGCCAGCGGCGATGGCGAGCGCCGTCCCATTCAATGCAGCCGCTCTACAACAAGGATTTCCCATGGACCCGAAACTACTCGATATCTTGGCCTGCCCACTGTGCAAGGGCCCGCTCAAGCTCGCTGCCGATAAATCCGAGCTGATCTGCAAGGCCGACGGCCTGGCTTTTCCGGTGCGCGACGGCATCCCGGTGATGCTGGAAAGCGAAGCCCGTACCCTCAATGTCGACGAGCGTCTGGACAAGTAAATGAACGACGCTTTTACCGTTGTGATCCCGGCGCGTTACGCCTCCAGCCGTCTGCCCGGCAAGCCGCTGCAGGACATTGCCGGCAAACCGATGATCCAGCATGTCTGGGAGCAGGCGAGTAAAAGCAGCGCCCGGCAGGTAGTGGTGGCGACTGACGATGCGCGCATCGTCGAGGCCTGCCGTGGTTTCGGCGCCGAAGTGCTGTTGACCCGTATCGACCACAACTCCGGCACCGATCGTCTGGCCGAAGTGGCCGCGGCGCTGGGGTTGGCCGCCGATGCCATCGTGGTCAACGTGCAGGGTGACGAGCCGCTGATTCCGCCGGAGATCATTGATCAGGTGGCGGCCAACCTGGCGGCCAACCCGCAGGCGGCGATCGCCACCCTGGCCGAACCGATCGACGATGTGGCTGCGCTGTTCAATCCCAACGTGGTCAAGGTCGCGAGCGATCGCAATGGCCTGGCGCTGACCTTCAGCCGTGCTCCGTTACCCTGGGCGCGTGATGCTTTTGCCGTCAGTCGCGAGCAGTTGCCGGCCAACGTGCCCTATCGCCGGCATATCGGCATCTATGCCTACCGTGCGCAGTTCCTTCACGATTTCGTCGCCTGGGGGCCTTGCTGGCTGGAAGACACCGAGTGCCTGGAGCAGTTGCGCGCGCTCTGGCACGGCGTGCGCATCCACGTCGCCGATGCTTTGCAGGCGCCGCCTGCCGGGGTCGATACCCAGGAAGACCTCGACCGCGTTCGCCGATTGCTGGGGGCCTGATGCGCGTCCTGTTTGTCTGTCTGGGCAATATCTGCCGCTCTCCTACCGCCGAAGCGGTGCTGCGGCACAAGTTGCGTGAACTGGGGCTGGAGGCGAGCGTCGAGGTCGATTCCGCCGGTACCAGCGATTGGCATGTGGGCAAGCCACCGGACAGTCGCACTCGACAAGCGGCGCAGTTGCGCGGTTATGACCTTTGCGCCCTGCGCGGGCGTCAGGTCTGCGCCAGTGATTTCGGGCGTTTCGATCTGATTCTGGCCATGGATAACAGCAATCTGGAGCACCTGCGGCGCCTGCGTCCGGATGGTGCCATGGCCGAGCTGGATCTGTTCCTGCGCCGCTATGACCTGGCGCTGGATGAGGTGCCGGATCCCTATTACGGCGGTGAGGAAGGTTTCGAGCAGGTGCTGGATCTGCTCGAACAGGGCTGTGATGGCTTGCTCCGCGAGCTGCGGGGGCGACTATGAGCCTCAGCGTTCAGCCGCAGGTTTCGCTAAAGGTCTATAACAGCTTCGCCGTGGATGTTGCGGCGCGCTGGTTCGCCGAGGCGCATGACGACGACCAGGTGCGTGAAGCGTTGGCCTATGCACGACAGCGGCAGTTGCCCGTGCTGTTGCTCGGCGGTGGCAGCAATATGCTGCTGACCGCCGATGTCGAGGCGCTGGTGCTGCGCATGGCCAGTCGCGGCATTCGCGTGCTGCAGGATGACGGCGAGCGGGTGCTGGTCGAGGCTGAGGCCGGCGAGCCGTGGCACCCCTTTGTGCAGTGGACCCTGCAGCAGGGCCTGGTGGGGCTGGAAAATCTCAGCCTGATCCCCGGCACGGTCGGCGCCGCGCCGATGCAGAATATCGGCGCTTATGGCGTCGAGCTGAAAGACCTGTTCGTCGGTCTGACTGCCCTGGATCGCCGCAGTGGCGAGCTGCGCGAATTTTCCCTGGGCGACTGTGGCTTCGCCTATCGCGACAGCCTGTTCAAGCAGCAAGCGGGGCGCTGGGTGATCCTGCGCGTACGCTTCGCCTTGAACCGCACGGCCGCGCTGCACCTCGAGTACGGTCCGCTGCGTCAGCGCCTGGCGGAGCAGGGTGTGACTGCGCCGACGGCTGTCGATGTCAGCCAGGTCATCTGTGCGATTCGCAGCGAGAAACTGCCGGATCCGGCGGTGCTGGGCAACGCCGGCAGCTTTTTCAAGAACCCGTTGGTTTCAGTAGAGCTGGCGCAGCGCCTGGGCGCCGAACATGCCGATCTGGTGGCTTATCCGCAGGCCGATGGTCGGGTCAAACTGGCCGCTGGCTGGTTGATCGAGCGCGCCGGCTGGAAGGGTTTTCGTGAGGGCGATGCCGGGGTGCATCGGCTGCAAGCGCTGGTGCTGGTCAATTATGGTCAGGCCACCGGGCAACAGTTGTTGGCGTTGGCGCAGCGGATCCAGGCGGATGTATTCCGGCGCTTTGCCGTAGAGCTGGAAATCGAGCCTAACGTGCTTTAAAGCCGCTTTCGGCGTTATGAGATGGCAAAGCGGGGGAAAGGGCGTGGATAGGACGGCCCTGCAAGGTCAGGTTGCCCGGTTAGCCTGGGCAGAAGCATAAAAAAGGGGATGCCGAAGCATCCCCTTTTTTATTGCGCCGAATAGTCTCAGGCGTGCGGTTTGTCCGCGTGCTCATCCTGTTTCTTTTCAGTTTCAGCATCGGCATCTATCACCTTGGCCAGCGTGCGCTCCGGCTCGCTGGTCTCAGGCGCCGGGGCCGGGGCCTCGTGGGTTGCTTCGCTGGCTTCGTCGCTGGCTGCAGCTTCAGGCGCTGGCTCGGCTGGGCTGGCTTGTTCTGCCGCTTCGGCTGGCTGGGCGGTTGCGGCCTCGGCAGCTTCGCGCGCCAGACGCTCGGCTTCGCGTTGAAGACGACGTACTTCGCGCGGATCGTTCGGTGCACGACCTGTGGCGCTCGGTGCGCTGCTTGTCGTTTCTGCGATCCCTTCGTTCGCAACGGTTTCGGCTGTAGTGATTGCTGGCTCAGCCGGTTCGCTGGCAACGACTTCGATCGCCACTTCGGCTGGCTCTTCGCTTGGCGCGGGAGTGACGGCTTCTGTGGTGGTCTCGGGGGTTGCTTCAATAGCCTGCGGTGCACTGGTTTCGGCAGTCGCTACAGTCGCTTCTTCAGCTGCTTCAGTAGTGCCTGCTTCGCTGGGTTGCTCGGCCACTGGCGGCTCTGGCTGTGCAACCGACTGAGCCGGAGTTTCCTCGGTTGCTTGCTCGGCCTCGGCGGGCTCGGCGCTGACCAGCTCGGCGCTCACTTCAGCAGCAACGGTTGCGGCTACTGCCAGTGGGGCAGTGACTTCAGCCTGGTTTGCGCTGTTTTCTTCAGTGCCTTCGCTCACATTGCCAGTGGCGTCGCCTTGACGCTCACGGCGATTGCTACGGCGACGCTGGCCACGCGAGCGGCGGCGTGGGCGCTCACCTTCTGCGCCTTCTGCTTCGTCGTCTGGTTGAGCATTTTCGCTAACCGCTGCTTCATCATCGATGGTAGCAGCTGTTTCTGGGCGCGGCTGGCGTTCTTCGCGTGGTGCGCGTGGTTGACGCGGTTCGCGTTGAGGGCGCTCGGCCGGTACTTCGGCAGTGCTGCTCTCGCTGCTGCTGTCAGGGTTTGGTGCCGCGTCCAGTGGTTCGCGCAGTTCACGGGTTGGGCGTTCTTCGCGCGGCTTGCGCTCGCGGCGATTCTCCTGACCTTCGCGTGGTGGGCGGGACTGGCGGACTTCCTGTGGCTCGCGAACTTCAACGGTTTCACGTGGTTGGCGTGCTTCGCGCGGTTGGGCTTCTTCACGCGCTACGCGTGGCTGACGCTCTTCACGAGGTGCCCGTTCTTCGCGCGGAGCGCGCTCTTCACGTGGCTTGCGCTCTTCGTCGCGACGCCCGCCGCGACTGCGGTTCTGCTGGCGGCCGTTACGACGCTCATCGCTACGCTGCGGGCGTTCGCTGGCTTTCTTCTCGATTACCGCGGGTTTTACTTCTTCTTCCTTGCCGGCGAACAGGCTGACCAGTGATTTCACCAGGCCCTTGAACAGGCTCGGTTGGCTGGCGGGGGCTGCTGCTACTGGTTCGCTGACCTCGGCCGCGGCCGCGGGTGCCGGTGCGGTGCGCTGTGGCGCGGTCTTGATCGCCGCTTCCTGGCGAACCAGGGTGCGGGTGGCGGCAGCCGGTTGCTCTTCTTCCACTTCGGTAGCAGCCATTTCATAGCTGGACTGGGTGGATTGTGCTTCCGGGCTGTCGTCACGAATGCGCTGCACTTCGAAGTGCGGCGTTTCCAGGTGGTCGTTCGGCAGGATGACGATACGCGCGCGGCTGCGCAGTTCGATCTTGGTGATCGAGTTGCGTTTCTCGTTGAGCAGGAAGGCGGCAACCGGGATCGGCACCTGGGCGCGAACCTCGGCGGTGCGGTCTTTCAGGGCTTCTTCTTCGATCAGGCGGAGGATCGCCAGGGACAGCGATTCGACGTCGCGGATGATGCCTTGGCCGTTGCAGCGCGGGCAGACGATGCCGCTGCTTTCGCCGAGCGACGGGCGCAGGCGCTGACGGGACATTTCCAGCAGGCCGAAGCGCGAGATGCGCCCGACCTGAACGCGGGCGCGGTCGGCTTCCAGGCTTTCGCGGACCTTTTCTTCCACGGCGCGCTGGTTCTTGGCCGGGGTCATGTCGATGAAGTCGATCACGATCAGGCCGCCGATGTCGCGCAGACGCAGCTGGCGGGCGATTTCTTCGGCCGCTTCCAGGTTGGTCTGCAGGGCGGTTTCTTCGATGTCGCTGCCTTTGGTCGCGCGCGCCGAGTTGATGTCGATGGACACCAGGGCTTCGGTCGGGTCGATCACGATGGCGCCGCCGGACGGCAGCTTCACTTCGCGCTGGAAGGCGGTTTCGATCTGGCTTTCGATCTGGAAACGGTTGAACAGCGGCACGCTGTCTTCATACAGTTTGATCTTGCTGGCGTACTGCGGCATCACCTGGTTGATGAAACTGAGGGCTTCCTGTTGCGCCTCGACGCTGTCGACCAGCACTTCGCCGATGTCCTGGCGCAGGTAGTCGCGGATCGCGCGGATGATCACGTTGCTTTCCTGGTAGATCAGGAAGGGGGCAGCGCGATCGAGCGAGGCTTCTTTAATTGCGGTCCAGAGTTGCAGCAGGTAATCGAGGTCCCACTGCATTTCTTCGCTGGAGCGGCCGAGACCGGCGGTGCGCACGATCAGGCCCATGTCGCTCGGGGCGACCAGGCCATTGAGCGCTTCGCGCAGTTCGTTGCGTTCTTCGCCTTCGATGCGGCGCGAGATGCCGCCGGCCCGCGGGTTGTTCGGCATCAGCACCAGGTAACGACCGGCCAGGCTGATGAAGGTGGTCAGGGCCGCGCCCTTGTTGCCACGCTCTTCTTTCTCGACCTGGACGATGACTTCCTGGCCTTCCTTGAGCACGTCCTTGATGTTGACGCGGCCCTCGGTGGCCTTGCTGAAGTATTCGCGGGAGATCTCCTTGAGGGGGAGAAAGCCGTGGCGCTCCGAGCCGAAGTCGACAAAGGCGGCCTCGAGGCTGGGTTCGACGCGGGTAATGCGGCCTTTATAGATGTTGGCCTTCTTCTGCTCGCGGGCGCCCGATTCTATGTCCAGGTCATACAGGCGTTGGCCGTCGACCAGAGCAACACGCAACTCTTCGGGTTGAGTGGCGTTAATCAGCATTCTTTTCATGTTGTACCGTCGGTTTCCGGTGCTGGCGGAAGCGGCGTTCGGCACACACGACTCTCAGGGTCGGTGTCAGGCGCGTCAGAAACGGGCGTAAATCGTTTCATTGTCAAGCGACAGTCAGCCAGTTGGGCTGGGTCGCGACGGACATCTCCTGCTTGCTGTTGTGACAGAAAGCATTGGTCAGGAGGAGGAATCAACTGTCGGTAGCGGACGAGATGAAGCGTCTTCGATAAAGCAAATTGCTACGCAGACCGACGGTTGTACGTCTCCACCCTACACGTATCACTGAAAATCGGGTGCCGCTCGCATAACATCCGCAGCGGGTTGGCAGTTACCGCAAACGCCCAATGGGGGCGGCTGCGCATCATGGCTCAAGGCTTTATTTCCGAGTTATTCGCGGCCTTTGCGGCTTTCTATCGTCTGAATAACCCGTCGGACGGCCTTACGTCCCAAATGGATTGCGTCGGTTGGGGATGGCTGTTTTGGCGATCATCCGCAAACCGGACCGCTTTTGGCGGCGTTCGCGACTATAGCAGTTATGATTAAGTGCTTCAATTTTATAAAATATGTTCATAAAAATTGTTATGATTGGGCGATGACAATTCCTACTCCTACAACCTCCGGCGTTCAACTGCTCGAGGTTGCGCCGGAACTCGCCGGCCAGCGCATCGATAACTTCCTCCGCACCCAGTTAAAGGGTGTGCCCAAGACCTTGATTTACCGCATTTTGCGCAAAGGCGAGGTGCGGGTGAACAAGGGCCGCATCAAGCCGGAGTACAAGCTGCAGGCGGGCGACATCATTCGGCTTCCGCCGCTGCGTCTGGCTGAGCGCGATGAGCCGGCGCCCTTGGCGCAGGGCTTGCTCGAGCGTCTTGAGGCGGCCATCGTTTATGAAGACAAGGCCTTGATCGTGCTGAACAAGCCGGCCGGCATCGCCGTACATGGTGGTAGTGGTCTCAATTACGGGGTGATAGAGGCTTTCCGTCAGATGCGCCCGGACGCCAAGGAACTGGAGCTGGTGCATCGGCTCGATCGCGATACCTCTGGGCTGTTGATGATCGCCAAGAAGCGCAGCATGCTGCGCCATCTGCACGAGGCTTTGCGCGGCGACGGCGTGGACAAGCGCTATATGGCGCTGGTTCGGGGCCACTGGGCGACTGCCAAGAAACGAGTCAATGCGCCTTTGCAGAAGAGCAATTTGCGCTCGGGTGAGCGCATGGTCGAAGTCAGCGAGGAAGGCAAGGAGGCGCTGACGCTGTTCCGCGTGCTGCGCCGTTTCGGTGAATTCGCCACCCTGGTCGAGGCCAAGCCGGTAACCGGACGCACCCACCAGATTCGCGTACACAGCCAGTATGCCGGGCATTGCATTGCCGGCGACAGCAAGTATGGCGATGACGACTTCAGTCGCGAGATCCGCGAGCTGGGCGGCAAGCGTCTGTTCCTGCATGCCTATGCGTTGGTTGTGCCGCTGCCCGATGGTGGTGAGCTCAAGCTGGAAGCTCCGGTCGATGCGGCCTGGGCACACACGCTGGAGCGTTTGAGTGTCTGACTATGAGTTGTTGATCTTCGATTGGGACGGCACGCTGGTCGATTCGATTGGGCGTATCGTCGAGTCGATGCATTGGGCGGCGGATTCCTGCGGGTTGGCTCGGCGTGACGATGCGCAGGTCAAGGGCATAATCGGGCTTGGTTTGCCGGAGGCGATCGCCAGCCTGCATCCCGAGCTGGTCGAGTCGGTGCTGGTCGAGCGCTTCCGCCTCTGTTATAGCGAGCGTTATCTGGCGCTGGAGGCTCAGCCCTCGGCGTTGTTCCCGGGGGTCGCCGAGGCGTTGGCGGTATTCCGTGCGCAGGGCTATCGTTTGGCTGTGGCCACGGGCAAGAGTCGCCATGGTTTGCAGCGTGTGCTGGAGGGGCGTGGCTGGCTGGATTACTTCGATGTCACCCGCTGCGCCGACGAAACGGCGAGCAAACCGAATCCGCTGATGTTGGAAGAAATCCTCGAACATTGCGGTGTCCCTGCGGAGCGGGCCTTGATGGTGGGTGATTCATCGTTCGATTTGCAGATGGCTCGGCATGCCGGGGTAGATAGCGTGGCGGTAGGTTATGGAGCTCAGCCCTTGGCGGTGTTGCGTGAGCATGGTCCGGCGCTGGCAATAGATAATTTCGTGGAATTGCATGTCTGGCTCGATCGGCGCGCAGATGGACAACCAATTGAGGTGGATGAACATGTCGGATGAATGGAAAGCATCGGCTGCTGGCGAAGGCGATGAGAAAAGCTGGAAGTTGCTGGAAAAAACCCTGCTGGCTGGCGTTCAGGAGCAGCGTCGGTCGCGGCGCTGGGGGATCTTCTTCAAGTCGCTGACCTTTATTTATCTGTTTGCTGCGCTGGCGCTGTTTGCGCCGCTGCTTAACCTGAAGGAGGGTGCCAAGAGTAGTGCGAGTCATACCGCATTGATCGAGGTGCGCGGGATGATCGCCGATAAGGAGATGGCCAGTGCCGATAACATAGTCGGCAGCCTGCGCGCCGCGTTCGAGGACGCCAACACCAAGGGTGTGATCCTGCGGATCAACAGTCCGGGCGGCAGTCCGGTGCAGTCGGGTTATATCTTTGACGAGATTCTTCGCCTGCGCGCCGAGTATCCGGCGATCAAGCTGTATGCGGTGATCACCGATCTTGGGGCCTCTGGGGCCTATTACATCGCCAGCGCCGCGGATCAGATCTATGCCGACAAGGCCAGTCTGGTCGGTTCGATTGGCGTGACGGCGGCCGGTTTCGGCTTCGTCGGGGTCATGGAAAAACTGGGTGTCGATCGTCGGGTGTATACCGCTGGCGAGCACAAGGCGTTTCTCGATCCCTTCCAACCGCCTAAGGAAGAGGAGGCGCAGTTTTGGCAGGGGGTGCTGGAGACCACGCATCAACAGTTCATTGACAGCGTCAAGCAGGGGCGTGGCGATCGGCTGAAATCGGCGGAGCATCCCGAGCTGTTCTCGGGGCTGGTGTGGTCGGGTGAGCAAGCGCTACAGCTTGGCTTGATCGATGCCCTGGGCAATACCAGCTACGTTGCGCGTGAAGTGATCGGCGAGAAGGAGTTGGTTGACTTTACGGTCAAGGAGTCGCCATTCGATCGCTTCGCCAAACGCCTGGGCGCCAGCGTCGCCGAGAATCTGGCCATGTGGATGGGCTTTCAGGGGCCAAGCCTGCGTTAGTTGATTTGATTGATTTTGCGTTGCATGCGAGCCCGGTCATTGATCGGGCTTGTTGCATTACGGGATATCGATGCCGGCCATATGGAGCATGTCCACCAGGCGGATCAGGGGCAGGCCGATCAGGCTGGTGGCGTCGCTGCCTTCGGTACGACGAAACAGGCTGACGCCCAGCCCTTCGGCCTTGAAGCTGCCGGCGCAGTCGTAGGGCTGCTCGGCCTGCAGGTAACGGGTGATTTGCGCCTCGCTTAGCTGGCGGAAGTGCACGGTGAAGGGGGTGCAGTCGACCTGGCAGTGGCCGTTCTGGCTGTCGAGCAGGGCCAGGCCGGTGAGGAAGGTGACGCTGTTGCCGCTCGCGGCGAGCAGTTGCGCGTAGGCGCGCTCATATGTTTCGGGTTTGCCGAGAATCTGCTTGCCCAGCACGGCGACCTGGTCCGAGCCGATGATCAGGTGGCGCGGATAGTCAGGGGTGAGGGCGCGGGCTTTTTCTTCCGCCAGGCGCCGTACCAGTGAACTGGCGTCTTCATCGGGTCGGGCGGCTTCATCGATCGCTGGCGCGCTCCAGACAAAGGGCAGGCGCAGGCGGGTCAATAGTTCCCGGCGGTAGGGCGAACTGGATGCGAGCACCAGAGGCGGCATGTCCGTGTATCTCCTGTATAGGGGCGGGCAATTCTAGTCGCCACTCTTCGTGCTGGACAGGTCGAATATCCTTTGACAGGGGCGGAGTGCATCCATAGAATGCGGCGCCTATGTTAAATGCACCGATTCCACCTCATGTTGATCCGCGCAAATTGGCTGATCGTGGTACCACGCTTGAAGGCGTGATACCGCTAGTCGATTTGGCGCGACTCTGCGACCCGCTTGCCGATAATCAAGGCATGGTGCGTGCGAAGTTTTTCTTCGAGCGTGATGAGCGTAATGCTGTGGTTTTCCATAGTGAGCTCGAGGTTGAGGTCAAGATGGTTTGCCAGCGTTGTCTGGAACTGGTTGCCCTGCCGATCCATAGTGCGTGTGACTACGCTGTGGTGAAGGAAGGTGCAAATACCCAGTCCGTGCCGAAGGGCTATGACGCGCTGGAGTTGGGTGAAGATCCATTGGATCTGCTGGCGCTGGTCGAGGAGGAGTTGTTGCTCGCCTTGCCCATTGTCCCGGTTCATGACCCTAAAGATTGCCAGCAGCCGGTCGGCCTCGAAGAGCCCGATTCGAGCGAGGACGAGGTAACGCGGTCCAACCCGTTCAGTGTATTGGCGCAGTTAAAGCGTGACCCAAACGTTTAGGAGTTAATCAGTTATGGCTGTTCAGCAGAACAAAAAATCCCGTTCCGCCCGTGACATGCGTCGTTCGCACGATGCGCTCGATGCCAGCACCCTGTCCGTCGAGAAAAGCACCGGTGAAATCCATCTGCGCCACCACGTATCGCCGGAAGGTGTTTACCGTGGTCGCAAAGTGATCGACAAGGGCGCTGACGAGTAATCCTTGTCCGCTCCGATCATCGCGATTGATGCAATGGGTGGGGACTTCGGTCCCCACAGCATTGTTCAGGCCAGCATTGCCTGCTTGGCCGAGTACCCTTCGTTGCACCTGGTCCTAGTCGGCCAAGCCCCTCTTCTCGAAGATTTGATTGCCCGCAGTCCTGGGGTCGATCGCGCACGCCTGCATGTCGAGCATGCTGACGAAGTGGTCACTATGGACGAGCGTCCAGCGCAGGCGTTGCGTGGCAAGGCGGATTCGTCGATGCGGGTGGCCCTGGAATTGCTGCGTGATGGGCGGGCTCAGGCCTGCGTCAGTGCTGGCAATACCGGGGCCTTGATGGCGTTGTCGCGTTATGTGCTGAAAACCTTGCCGGGGATAGATCGTCCGGCCATGGTAACGGCTGTGCCGACCCGGGCCGGCTGCTGTCATTTGCTCGATCTGGGGGCTAATGTCGACTGCAGCGCCGAGCAGCTCTACCAGTTCGCCGTGATGGGGGCGGTGGCTGCCGAGGCGCTGGGGGTGGTGCGGCCGCGCGTGGCATTGCTCAATGTTGGTACCGAAGAGGTCAAGGGCAATCAGCAGGTCAAGCTTGCCGCAAATCTTTTGCAGCAAGCCCCTGGCTTGAATTACATCGGTTTCATCGAGGGTGACGGGCTCTACCGTGGCGACGCCGATGTGGTGGTGTGCGACGGTTTTGTGGGCAATATCTTACTCAAGTCCAGCGAAGGTCTGGCAGCGATGATCGCGGCGCGTATCGAGCAGTTGTTCAGGCGCAACCTGGTTTCGCGGTTGGCAGGCCTGCTGGCGATGCCGGTGTTGCGTCGCTTGCGCGCCGAGCTGGCGCCTGCGCAGCACAATGGTGCGAGCTTGCTCGGCCTGCAGGGCATTGTGGTGAAGAGTCATGGCTCGGCCGGTGCGGAGGGTTTCAAGAGTGCCATTCGTCGCGCGCTGAGGGAAATTGAGGACAATCTGCCGCAGCGCCTGCATGGTCGTCTCGAGGACAGGTTGCTCTGAGCCGGTTCTTGATCGGATTTGCGGGCTTGTCGCTGCGCGACGCTGGCGCTTGCGCGGCCCGTTAATGTGACCGTGGCGGATGGCCTGTCATCCAACTGTCAGTTCGTTGCGCTTGACTCTGTCAGGCGCGAATTTTTTCGACGATAAGGGCATGGAAAGAAATAACTGCCACGTATTGCGCCGGATTTTCGTTTGCCTTCAAGGCACGGCAAGGCGCGCATAGTCGTTCTATGTAAGCTTTGCCGTAACGCCGAAGGCGGACGAAAAGACCAGCAAGGCGTCGTAGTTATTTTTTGACAGGTCCTGAGACCATTAGAGGCTCGTTTACATGTCTGCATCCCTCGCATTCGTTTTTCCTGGGCAAGGCTCGCAGTCGCTGGCGATGTTGGCTGGGCATGGCTCGCAGCAAGTCGTTATCGATACGTTTGCCGAAGCTTGCGAAGTGCTCGGCTACGACCTCTGGGCCTTGACCCAGCAGGGTCCGGAAGAGCAGCTCAATCAAACCGACAAAACCCAGCCGGCGATCCTTGCGGCGTCGACCGCTTTGTGGCGCTTGTGGCTGGCCGAGGGCGGCGCGCGTCCGGCCTTTGTCGCCGGCCATAGTCTGGGCGAGTACTCGGCGCTGGTAGCGGCGGGCAGCCTCACATTCGCCGAGGCTGTGAAACTGGTGGAGCTGCGTGGCCAGTTAATGCAGCAGGCTGTGCCGGCTGGTCAGGGTGGCATGGCGGCTATCCTCGGGCTGGACGATGCCGACGTCCTGGCAGCCTGCGCCGTAGCGGCGCAGGGCGAGGTGGTGAGTGCGGTGAATTTCAATGCGCCGGGTCAGGTGGTGATCGCCGGTTCGGCGGCTGCCGTGACCCGCGCCGTCGAGGCATGCAAGGCGCGTGGCGCCAAGCGCGCCATGCCGTTGCCGGTCAGCGTGCCGTCGCACTGCGCGCTGATGCGCCCGGCCGCCGAGCGCTTCGCCGGAGCGGTGGCGGCGGTTGCCTGGCAGGCGCCGCAAATCCCGCTGGTACAGAATGTCAGTGCGCGCGTGATTGCCGACCTCGAGACGCTCAAGGCCGATCTGTTGGCGCAGCTGTACAGCCCGGTGCGCTGGGTGGAGTCGATCGTGTGCATGGCTGAGCAGGGCGTGACCGAACTGGTCGAGTGCGGTCCGGGCCGGGTGTTGTCGGGCCTGAACAAGCGCTGCGTCAAAGGAATCAATACGTATAATCTGGACACCCCGGACGCCTTCGCCGCCGCACGCGCGGCCTTGGCCTGAATCAAGAGAGGATTTTATGAGCCTGCAAGGTAAGGTTGCATTGGTCACTGGCGCGAGTCGCGGCATTGGTCGAGCCATTGCTCTGGAGTTGGGGCGGCAGGGCGCCGTTGTGATCGGTACGGCGACTTCGCCGTCGGGTGCCGAGCGCATCGCCGAATACCTGAAAGAACATGGCGTCGAAGGGGCTGGCCTGGTCCTGGATGTCGCCAGCGACGAATCGGTCGCCACGACTCTGCAGCACATTCAGCAACACCTCGGTCAGCCGTTGATTCTGGTCAACAACGCCGGCATCACGCGCGATAATCTGATGCTGCGGATGAAAGATGACGAGTGGTTCGATGTCATCAACACCAACCTGAACAGCCTCTATCGCCTGTCCAAGGCCGTGCTGCGCGGGATGACCAAGGCGCGCTTCGGGCGCATTATCAATATCGGTTCGGTTGTCGGCGCCATGGGCAATGCCGGGCAAGTGAACTATGCTGCGTCCAAGGCCGGGCTTGAAGGTTTCGGTCGTGCGCTGGCGCGCGAAGTAGGCTCACGGTCGATCACCGTCAACGCGGTGGCACCTGGTTTTATCGATACCGATATGACCCGCGAGCTGCCGGAAGCACAGCGTGACGCATTGCTGACACAGATTCCGCTGGGCCGTTTGGGGCAGGCCGAAGAGATCGCGAAAGTGGTCGCTTTCCTCGCTTCCGATGGCGCCGCCTACGTCACAGGGGCTACTATCCCGGTGAATGGCGGAATGTACATGAGCTGAATGTGACCCCAGCCTTCAGAAAACTGTCATAGGTGCTGTCTAAAATCCGTTATAAAGCTGCAACAGGGTTTAGGTGGATCGTTGAAGTGTTCTGGGGCAAGCGCGCATTTTGCTTGAAATGCTGAAAACCCTTTATATACACTTGGCCGCAGACCAGCTGCCTGAATTTGTCCAATTAGGAGTGAAAACACGGTATGAGCACCATCGAAGAACGCGTCAAGAAAATCGTTGCCGAGCAACTTGGCGTCAAAGAAGACGAAGTAACCAACAGCGCTTCCTTCGTTGAAGACTTGGGTGCCGACTCCCTTGACACCGTTGAGCTGGTAATGGCTCTCGAAGAAGAATTCGAGACTGAGATTCCGGATGAACAGGCCGAGAAGATCACCACCGTTCAGGAAGCTATCGATTACGTGACTACGCACGCGCAATAAGCTGATCGTCGGTTCCCGACCTGGAAAAGCCGCACAGCCCTCATCGGGCGTGCGGTTTTTCTTTGAGGGGCTGTTGAAAGCGGCTACGTGCTTTGCAGACCAAGCGGTGAACTGAGGCCTGGCCACGGCTCGCTTGGTGCGTTTGCCGTACCGGCCAGCCTTCGCCTGTTGCTACGCCGTAGCGTCTTGCCTGATCTTCGCTCGTTATCCGTTATCGCGGTAAGGGAGGAGAAAGGCGTCGAATAACCGAAACAAGAGGAGATTGCTGTGTCGCGTAGACGCGTCGTGGTTACCGGTATGGGCATGCTGTCGCCGCTGGGTAACGATGTGCCGAGCAGCTGGCAGGGCATTTTGGCCGGACGCAGTGGCATCGCCCCCATCGAGCACATGGATCTTTCCGCTTACACCACCCGTTTTGGTGGTTCGGTCAAGGGGTTCAATGTCGAGGAGTATTTGTCCGCCAAAGAGGCGCGCAAGCTCGATCTGTTTATTCAGTACGGTTTGGCCGCGAGCTTTCAGGCTGTGCGCGATTCCGGGCTGGAAGTGACCGACGCCAACCGTGAGCGTATCGGTGTGGCGCTTGGCTCGGGCATTGGCGGCCTGACCAATATCGAGAACAACTGCAAGTTGCTGCATGAGTTGGGCCCGCGGCGCATTTCGCCGTTTTTCGTGCCGGGCTCGATCATCAACATGATTTCCGGGTTCCTGTCGATCCATCTGGGGCTGCAGGGGCCGAACTATGCGATCGCCACGGCCTGTACCACGGGTACCCATTGTATCGGCATGGCCGCGCGCAATATTGCTTATGGCGAAGCCGACGTGATGGTCGCCGGTGGCGCCGAGATGGCCGCGTGCGGTTTGGGTATCGGTGGTTTTGCCGCGGCGCGGGCATTGTCCACGCGCAACGACGACCCGGCCAGCGCCAGTCGTCCGTGGGATAAGGGACGTGACGGCTTCGTGCTGTCGGATGGTGCCGGCGCACTGGTACTGGAAGAGCTGGAGCACGCCAAGGCGCGCGGCGCAACCATCTATGCCGAGTTGATCGGCTTTGGCATGAGTGGCGACGCCTACCACATGACGTCGCCGCCGGAGGATGGTGCCGGTGCCGCCCGCTGCATTGCCAATGCCATGCGCGACGCCGGGTTGAATGCCGATCAGGTGCAGTACATCAATGCCCACGGCACCTCGACTTTGGCGGGAGACAGGGCAGAGGTCGCGGCGATCAAGTCGGTGTTCGGCGAACAGGCCTACCGGCTTGCCGTCAGCTCGACCAAGTCGATGACCGGCCACCTACTGGGCGCGGCTGGCGCGGTTGAGGCGATCTTCAGCATCTTGGCGATTCGTGAACAGGTGGCGCCACCCACCATCAACCTGGACGAGCCTGGCGAGGGCTGCGACCTCGACTTCGTTGCGCACCAGGCCAAAGCCATGCCGATCGATGTGGTGCTGTCCAACTCCTTCGGTTTTGGCGGTACCAACGGCTCGCTGGTGTTCCGCCGGTACGCAGGTTGATGCCGAGCTGGGTCGACGGTCAGCCGCTGGAGTGGCTCCCCGTCAAGGACCGCGGCCTGGCCTACGGCGATGGCCTGTTTGAGACCATCGCCGTCAATGGCGGCAATCCGGCATTGCTGGAGCGGCACCTGACGCGGCTCGGCGAAGGCTGTGCGCGCCTGCAGATCGATCTCGATCTGGCGTTGGTACGTGCGGAGCTGCTGGCGTTCAGTCGTGAACTGGGCGATGGCGTGGCCAAGTTGATCGTCACCCGTGGCGACGGCTTGCGCGGTTATGCGCCACCACAGCCTGGGTTGCCGCGACGGATTCTGCAGGGCAGCGGCAAACCAGCTTATCCGGCCGGCAACGCAGAGCTGGGTGTGCGTTTGTTCCCCTGTGCCACGCGACTGGCCGAGCAACCGTTGTTGGCCGGGATCAAGCATTTGAATCGGCTTGAGCAGGTGCTTGCGCGTGCCGAGTGGCAGGACGCCGAGCATGCCGAAGGCTTGATGCTGGATGTTTCGGGGCGGGTGATCGAGGGCGTCTACAGCAATCTGTTTCTAGTGAAGGATGGTGTTTTGCTCACGCCCGATCTTGCTCGTTGCGGCGTAGCCGGGGTGATGCGTGCCGAACTGCTGGCGCAGGCGCAGGCCCAGGGGATCCGCTGCGATGTGCGCGATATCGGTGTCGATGCGTTACTGCAGGCCGACGAAGTCTTTCTCTGCAACAGCCTCTATGGCGTCTGGCCTGTCCGTGCCCTGCAACGGCATCGGTGGTCGGTTGGCCCGCTGACCCGTAAACTGCAGCTCATAGCCCGCGATCTACTGGACAGCTGATTAGTGATACGTAAATTATTGTTGCTGCTTGAGGGCGGTGTATTAATCGCTGGCTTGCTGGTGGCCTTTGTCGCCTGGCAGCAGCACTCGGCGCTCGAGCAACCGTTGCAGCTGACCGAGGAGCTGATGCTTGAGGTGCCGGCAGGGGCCACGCCGGGTGGCGTACTCAATCGCCTGCAGGCTGATGGTGTCTTGCAGGATGCCTTATGGTTGCGGCTCTACTGGCGCTTCAATCTCAAGGGGCAACCCCTGCACAGTGGCGAGTATCGCCTTACGCCGGAGCTTAGCGTGCGCGATATGCTCGGGCTGTGGCGGCGTGGCGAGGTGGTGCAGTACAGCCTGACGCTGGTGGAAGGTTGGAGTTTTCGTCAGGTTCGCGCAGCCCTGGAACGTCAAAGCAAGCTGGAGCTGACCTTGACCGGGCTGAGCGACGCCCAGTTGATGACGCGCCTGGGCTACCCAGGGGTCAATCCGGAAGGGCGTTTCTTCCCCGATACCTACCGTTTCGTACGCGGCATGAGCGACCTCGATTTGCTCAAGCAAGCCTACGTCCGCCTGGAGCAGGTCCTGGCCGAGGAGTGGCAAGCGCGCGCCGATGGCCTGCCTTATAAAGAACCCTATGACGCCTTGATCATGGCCTCGATCATCGAAAAGGAGACCGGGGTGCCAGAGGAGCGTGGCGAGATTGCCGGTGTATTTATCCGGCGTCTGCGCATCGGCATGCGACTGCAAACCGACCCGACGGTGATTTATGGCCTGGGTGAACGCTACAACGGCAAGTTGACGCGCGCGCACCTGCGTGAACCGACGGCCTATAACACCTATGTGATCGATGGCATGCCGCCGACGCCGATCGCCATGGTCGGGCGCGAGGCGATCAATGCCGCGCTGCATCCGGTGGCGGGCAAGAGCCTGTATTTCGTCGCCCGCGGCGATGGCAGCCATGTATTCTCCAATTCCCTCGAGGCGCACAACCGTGCCGTGCGCGAGTACCAGCTCAGACGTCGCGAGGATTACCGTTCAAGCCCTGCCCCCGTGCACTCGGACAATCAATAAAGGACAGCCTGTGAGCGGTTTGTTTATCACGCTGGAAGGCCCTGAAGGCGCTGGCAAAAGTACCAATCGCGAGTTCCTGGCCGAACGTCTGCGCGCGCAAGGTATCGAGGTGCTGTTGACTCGCGAGCCAGGTGGTACTCCGCTGGCTGAGCGTATCCGCGAGCTGTTGCTGGCGCCGAGCGATGAGCCGATGGCGGCCGATACCGAGTTGCTACTGGTGTTCGCCGCCCGTGCCCAGCATCTGGCCCAGGTGATTCGGCCGGCGCTGGCCCGTGGCTGTGTAGTGCTCTGCGATCGTTTTACCGATGCCACCTATGCCTATCAGGGTGGCGGTCGCGGTTTGTCGCAGGCGCGTATCGCCGTGCTGGAAAGCTTCGTGCAGGGCGATTTGCGTCCGGATTTGACCCTGGTGTTCGATCTGCCGGTAGAGGTCGGCCTGGCCCGTGCTGCGGCGCGCGGCCGGCTGGATCGATTCGAGCAAGAGAACCGGGAATTTTTCGAAGCGGTGCGCCAGACCTATTTGCGTCGGGCCAGCGAAGAGCCTCGGCGTTATCGGATTTTGAATGCCGCGCAGTCGCTGAGTCAGGTGCAGCAGGATCTGGACGCCATGTTGGGGCAAATCGTGGAGCTGTGTCGTGGTTGATGGCTATCCCTGGCAAGCCACGCTCTGGCAGCAGATGGCCGGGCGCACGCAGCATGCCCATGCCTATCTGCTGCACGGCCCGGCCGGTATCGGCAAGCGCGCACTCGCCGAGCGCCTGATGGCCCGCTTGCTCTGTCAACGGCCAGCCGGCCTGGATGCCTGCGGCCAGTGCAAATCCTGCCATCTGCTGGCTGCCGGCACCCATCCGGACAACTATATTCTGCAGCCGGAAGAAGTCGACAAGGCGATCAAGGTCGACCAGGTGCGTGAGCTGGTCAACTTTGTGGTGCAGACCGCTCAGCTCGCCGGACGCAAGGTGGTGCTGGTCGAGCCGGCCGAAGCGATGAATCTGAACGCGGCCAACGCCCTGCTGAAAAGCCTGGAAGAGCCTTCCGGCGATACGGTCTTGCTGTTGATCAGTCACCAGCCCAGTCGCTTGTTGCCGACGGTGAGGAGTCGCTGTGTGCAGCAGGCCTGCCCATTGCCGAGCCAGGCACTGAGCCAGGCCTGGTTGGCCCAGGCGCTGCCGGAGTGTGCCGATGATGAGCGCGCCGAGCTGCTCTGTCTGGCTGCTGGCTCGCCATTGGTCGCCGCGCGCATGCACGCTCAGGGCGTGCGTCAGCAGCGTGCCCTGGTGGTCGAGGGGGTCAAGAAGCTGCTCAAGCGACAGGTCGCGCCGAGCCCGCTGGCCGAGAGCTGGAACCCGGTATCCTTGCAGCTGTTGTTCGACTGGTTCTGCGACTGGGCGCAGTTGATCCTGCGTTATCAGCTGACGCGTGACGAGGCCGGGCTGGGGCAAACCGATATGCGCAAGGTCGTCCAGTACCTGGCGGAGAAAACGCCTCAGCCGAAAGTCTTGCAGATGCAGGATTGGTTGCTGGTGCAGCGGCAGAAAGTCATGGGTAAAGCCAACCTCAATCGTGTCCTGCTTCTCGAAGCCCTGCTGGTGCAGTGGGCAAGCTTGCCCGGACCGGGCTAGAATCGGCCATTAAGTAATGAAAACCAGGAACGCCGAATGAGCTTGCCACCTAATTTGGGCCCGCGTAACGGAATCCTGTCTCTGACCATCAAAGACAAATCCGTGCTCTATGCCGCTTATATGCCCTTTATCAAGAATGGCGGGCTGTTTATCCCGACCAACAAGAGCTACAAGCTTGGCGATGAAGTGTTCATGTTGCTCAACCTGATGGATGAACCGGAAAAGATCCCGGTCGCCGGCAAGGTGGTGTGGATCACCCCCAAGGGCGCCCAGGGCAACCGCGCGGCGGGTGTCGGTGTGCAGTTCAATGACGGTGACAACACCGCGCGGAACAAGATCGAGACCTACCTGGCGGGTGCGCTGAAGTCGGATCGGCCGACTCACACCATGTAGACTCACCCCGTGTAACTGTAGCGACAAGCCGCAAGCTGCAAGCGACAAGAGGGCGTTGGCGTTCTCGCTTTTACTTGTAGCTTGACGCTGGCTGCTTGAGGCTCCATTCCATGCTTATCGATTCCCACTGTCACCTCGATCGTCTCGATCTGGCCGCCCACGGCGGCTCCCTCGATGCCGCGCTGGATGCGGCGCGCGCGCGCGGCGTCGGGCATTTCCTCTGTATCGGTGTCAGTGCCGACAATGCGGCGGCGGTCAAAGGCCTGGCCGAGCGCTATGCCGATGTCGATTGCTCGGTCGGGGTTCATCCGCTGGATCTCGAACCGGGCGCAGCGCCAGCCCTGGACTGGTTGCTGGCCGAACTGAACCATCCGCAGGTGGTGGCCATCGGTGAAACCGGGCTGGATTACCACTACGAACCGCAAGCGGCAGAGCTGCAGCAGCAGGCCTTCCGCTTGCACCTGCAGGCCGCCCGGGTCACCGGCAAACCGGTGATCGTGCACACCCGAGAGGCCCGGGCCGATACCCTGGCCCTGCTGCGCGAGGCCGCCTTGCCGCAGGCCGGGGTGCTGCACTGCTTCACCGAAGACTGGGCGATGGCCAAGGCCGCGCTGGACCTTGGCTTCTATATTTCCCTGTCCGGCATCGTCACCTTCCGCAATGCCGAGGCGCTGCGCGAAGTCGCCCGCCAGGTCCCGGCTGACCGTTTGCTGGTAGAAACCGATTCGCCCTACCTGGCGCCGGTGCCGCACCGCGGCAAACCTAACCTGCCGGAATATGTACGCGACGTGGCCGAGTACCTGGCGCAGTTGCGGGGCGTCAGTTTCGAGCAGCTGGCCGATCAGACCGGCTCCAACTTCAAGCGTCTGTTCCCGCTGGCGCGGGTTGCCTGACATCTGCGCTGGCTGATTGCGAGCGAGTGCAACGCCGTCACCGGCTCGATGCGTACAGTGTGCTCCGCGGTCATTGCGAGGTTAAAAAACGGTTATGTACCCGTTATCTGTTGAACCAGAGCACAACCTCGTGGGAGGGGCTTTAGCCGCGAAACATTGCCAGTGTTTCGAATATTTTCGCGGATGAAACGGAACGCCGCCCGGCCGCTCCCACAAAAACGTGATCTCTCATGCAACAGATAACGGGTACATAGCCTAAAAAACGGCGGGCTGTCGCTGCGCTACTGATGCAATCCGCACCCGCAGGGAGTTGCTCACCGCAGGCGCTACGCGGTGGATAATCGGCGAGGCAAAAAAAACCCGGGTCCTGGGGGGGAATCCGGGTTAAGACCATTAGGAGTAAATCAAGGCACGCGGTCCACGGTACCTTGCCTGGCGGGGCACTTGGGGGGAGATGCCGCGCGCCAGTACTCTTGAGTATTGGCGAAGTTTGCCGAACGTCCAGGCCAATTAGGCTCATTTTTTAAACAGATTTGGAATACCTGGCCGGCTGTTGAGTCCTCACCCTGTTGCCAGCTGATGCAGCAGGCTCAGGGTTTCCTCTATTACCCGTGCTTCGCTGTAAAAATGTGGGGACAGGCGGATGCCGGCACCGCGTTGCGCACAGATCACCTGCTCGGACCTGAGGCGCTGGAACAGTGCCTGATTATTCCAGTCGGCGAGGCTGAAGGTGACGATGCCGGCGCGCCGAGTCCGGTCAACCGGGCTATGCAGTGTTATGCCGGGCATGCCGGTCAGGCCGTCGAGCAGCCATTGCACGCGTTCCTGCACGGCCTTGCCGACCTCGACCATGCCGACTTCCTCGAGGAGCGACAGGCTGGCTTCCAGCGCCATGCTGCCCAGCATATTCGGACTGCCGCATTCGAAGCGCCTGGCCGAGTGGGCGGGTTGCCAGTCCTGGCGCAGGTAGTCGCCGCGGTGTTCGAGCATATGCCAGCCGTATTCATGCAGTTCAAGCTGGGCACGCAGGTCGGTGCGGCAATAGAACACGCCGAGCCCTTCCGGGCCGAGTAACCATTTATGTCCATCGGCCATGGCGAAGGCGCACTGGCAGGCCTGGACATCGAAGGGCAGGGCGCCAAGCTGCTGGATCGCATCGACGCAGAACAATACGCCGCGTTGCCGGCAGCCATGGCCGAGGCGCTGCAGGTCCAGGCGCAGGCCGCTGGCGTATTGCACGGCGCTGATCGACAGCAGTCGGGTGCGTGGGCCGCAGGCGTTGAGCAGGTTGCTTTCCGGGTCACCGTCATGCAGGTCGACCTTGATCACCTCGACCCCTTGCGGCTCGAGCGCCTCCCAGACCACGCGGTTGGAAGGGAACTCCTCGTTGCTGATTACCACCTGATCGCCCATATGCCAGTCCAGGCCGAAGGCCACGAAGGACAACGCTTCCGAGGTGCTCTTGACCAGCGCGATATCGTCACTGCTGGGTGCATTGAGCAGGCGCGTCAGACGGTCGCGCAGGCTGCGCTCGACCAGTAACCACTCTGCGTAGTCGCGAGCGCCAACCTGGCTGTTCTGTTCGGCAAAACGCGTGACTGCGCGCACGGCACGCCGTGGCCAGGGTGCGATTGCGGCGTGGTTCAGGTAACGGAGCCCGGGAACTTGCGGAAACTCGTCATGAATGCCGTACATGGTCGGATGATCCGTGCAATTTTGCGCTAGTTAGGCATAATACTTGGCTTCGTTTTTCGACCTCTTAGTCCTTCTTATGCTTATGCAGAATGAACCCCGTAAGGTCCGTGAGTTTCGCCGCCGCGAACAGGAAATTCTCGACACCGCGCTGAAACTGTTCCTCGAGCAGGGAGAAGACAGCGTCACTGTCGAGATGATCGCCGACGCCGTCGGTATCGGCAAAGGCACCATCTACAAGCACTTCAAGTCCAAGGCGGAGATCTACCTGCGCCTGATGCTCGACTACGAGCGCGACTTGAATGAGTTGCTGCACTCGGCCGACATCGATCGTGACAAGGAGGCGTTGTCGCGCGCCTACTTCGAGTTCCGCATGCGCGATCCGCAACGCTACCGTTTGTTCGACCGCCTGGAAGAGAAGGTGGTCAAAGGTAATCAGGTGCCGGAGCTGGTAGAGCAGTTGCACAAGATCCGCGCCTCCAACTTCGAGCGTCTGACTCAACTGATCAAGGGCCGCATCGCCGAAGGCAAGCTTGAAGACGTGCCGCCGTATTTTCATTATTGCGCGGCCTGGGCGTTGGTGCATGGTGCCGTGGCGCTCTACCACTCGCCGTTCTGGAGCAATGTGTTGGAAGATCAGGAAGGTTTTTTCCAGTTCCTCATGGACATTGGTGTGCGCATGGGCAACAAGCGCAAACGTGACACCGAGGCCCCGACCAGTTGACCAGTTGGCGGTATTCGGCTGTTTGATAGCGCATAGAGTGCATGTGCCGTAGCGGGTTGCGGCGATATACTCCGGGTAATCTTAATCGGAGTCCTCCATGATCGTTGACCGCCAAGGCAGACGTTTTCGCAACCTGCGAGTAAGCCTGACTGCTGCCTGCAATTATGCTTGCACCTATTGCGTGCCCGATGGCAAGCGCCTGGTCGCGGCGCAGGATGAGCTGTCAGCCGAGGCCATGGTGCGCGGCGTCGCCTACCTGATCGAAGCCGCTGGTATCGAGCGCTTGCGCATCACCGGTGGCGAGCCTCTGGTCAGCCCGAAGCTGGAAGCGTTTCTGCGCGGCGTCAGCCCGCTGGGCTTGGCTGACATCAGTCTGACCAGCAACGGCCAACTGCTCTCGCGCAAGCTGCCGATGCTGCTGGAAAACCGTATTCGCCGCCTTAACGTATCCCTGGATACCCTCGATCCCGTTGCTTTCCGCAGTATCGCCCGCGGCGGTGATCTGCCCACCGTGCTGGCTGGTTTGGACGAAGCGCAGGCCGCCGGCATGCAGATCAAGCTCAACATGGTGCCGCTGCGCGGGCAGAACCTCGATCAAGTCTTGCCGTTGCTTGATTACTGCCTGGAGCGGGGGTTCGAGCTGCGTTTCATCGAGTTGATGCGCATGGGCCATCTGGCGCGCGACGGCAACAGTTTCCTGCGTCAGTTCGTCGGCATGCCCGAACTGTTGGCCATGATCGGCGCGCACTACGACTATACCCAGGCCGATGCGCCGGTGGATGCTACCGCGTTGCGCTACGAAATTCCGGGTCAGGGCTTTTTCGGGGTGATTGCCAATGAAAGTGTGCCGTTCTGCCGGACGTGTTCGCGTTTGCGCCTGTCGTCGACCGGCTGGCTGCATGGCTGTCTGTCGTCGAACAATCGCCACTATGTCGGCGACCTGCTCGATAAGCCGCGTCACCAGGCTTTGCCAGCCTTGCAGGGGTTGCTGGTCAAGGCCCTCGGCGACAAGCAGGAACTCGCCTTCTCTGGCGGGGTGACGGTGATGAAGATCATTGGCGGGTAAAGGGTGGCAGGCGGTGAAAGGGATGGGGGATGGGGGATGAGGGATGAGGGAAAACAAAAGCGGAAGAGCTGGCCTTGAGTGAGGCATAGATCGGAGCATTCCCCATTCCCCATTCCCCATTCCCCATTCCCCATTCCCCATTCCCCATTCCCCATTCCCCATTCCGCGCACGCTCTGTGATGGCGTGAAACCTGCATTGCTGCTCTGTCCGCCGGTATTCCGTCACCGGCAACGGGAGGAGAGTAATGCGCAGTCCGATATTAATCCTGGCGCTGTTAGTCTTGGGTGGCTGCATGAAGGTCAGCGACCTGGCCGATGGCACCACCTATCAATTGCGCGATGCCGGTTTTCTCGATCATGGGCGAACCGAGCGCCTGGCCTCGCGGCGCCTGCAGCAGGACTCTTTCATCTATATCGTCCAGGGGCACTTTGTTCCGCCCGGCGACGCCTATCCGCGGCCGAATGTGGTTGCGGAAGAGGCGTTCAAGGGCTTCGTCGAGTATTTCCCGTTGGTCCGTCGGGCTCGCAGTCCGGCCGGATTGGAGGAGGCCATGGGCCAGGCGCGTGCGGCCGGTGCGCATTATCTGCTCTACAGCCGCTTCGCCTATGCCGATGACCGTATCGGCACCGGGGAAGAGTGGGCAGACCAGCAGGGACTGGATCGGCTCGGTACAGACCGTGGCGTCATTCAATTGATGCTGATCGAGACCAATACCCGTTATCTGGTCGATACCGCGCGGATTCGCAGCCGCGGCGGCTTCCTGACGTTCTATGATGCCAAACCAGAAGACTTGCTCGGTCCGCCGCTGCGCGATTATGCCCGTAGCCTGATTGGACTGAGCCGCTAAGGACACTCGCATGACGAACCCAGGAAAAGCCGGCGACCTGCTGGCGCAGATCCCCAAGAGCGAGAAGAAGGGCTTGCCGCCCGTGCACCTGTGGAACCCCGATTTTTGCGGCGACATCGACATGCGCATTGCTCGCGACGGCAGCTGGTATTATCTGGGCACGCCGATCGGGCGCAAGCCGATGGTCAAGCTGTTCTCCACCATCGTCCGCCGCGATGGCGACGATTATTTTCTGATTACCCCGGTGGAGAAGGTCGGCATCAAGGTCGACGATGCGCCTTTCGTCGCCGTCAGTCTGCAGGTGGACGGCGAGGGCGAGGCGCAGGTGCTGCGTTTTACCACCAATGTCGAGGAGGAAACCGTTGCCGGCGCCGAGCACCCGCTACGGGTCGAGCTGGATGCGCAGACCCAGGAGCCGGCACCCTATGTGCACGTACGCGCGAACCTCGAGGCGCTGATCCACCGTAACGTGTTCTACCAACTGGTCGAGCTGGCGGTGCCGCGCGAGATCGACGGCCAGACCTGGCTGGGGGTGTGGAGCAGCGGGCAGTTTTTCCCGATCGGGCCGCAGCCCTAGGGCTCGGCTGCAAGGGCGAGATCGTAGGGTGTGCCGTGCGCACCATGCGGGCCAAAGAAAAAGGTTATGTACCTGTTATCTGTTGAGCCAGAGCACAACCTCGTGGGAGGGGCTTTAGCCGCGAAACATTGCCAGTGTTTCGAATATTTTCGCGGATGAAACGGAACGCCGCCCGGCCGCTTCCACAAAAACGTTATCTCTCATGCAACAGATAACGGGTACATAGCCAAAGAAAAAGGCTCCCGAGGGAGCCTTTTTTGCGCGTCTTACATATTGGGGTAGTTAGGTCCGCCGGCGCCTTCTGGTGCCACCCAGTTGATGTTCTGGGCCGGATCCTTGATGTCGCAGGTCTTGCAGTGCACGCAGTTCTGCGCGTTGATCTGGAACTTCTTCTCGCCATCTTCCAGGGTGACGATTTCGTATACACCGGCCGGGCAGTAGCGCTGCGCGGGTTCGTCGTACAGCGGCAGGTTCTTGCTCAGCGGGATGCTCGGGTCAGCGAGCTTGAGGTGGCAGGGTTGTTCCTCTTCGTGGTTGGTGTTGGAGAGGAATACCGAGCTGAGTTTGTCGAAACTGAGCTTGCCGTCCGGTTTCGGGTAGCTGATCTTCTTCGCCTCGGCGGCTGTCTTCAGGCAGGCGTAGTCCGGCTTGGTGTCGTGCAGGGTGAAGGGGATCTTGCCGCCGAACAGGTTCTGGTCGAGGTAGTTGAAGGCACCGCCGCCGAGCACGCCGAACTTGTGAATCGCCGCGCCGAAGTTGCGGCTGCGGAACAGCTCGTCGTACAGCCAGCTGGCCTTGAACGCCTCGACGTAGCCGGTCAGTTGGTCGCCGCCCTCACGGCCGGCGAACAGCGCGTCGGCCACGGCGTCGGCGGCGAGCATGCCGGACTTCATCGCGGTGTGGCTGCCCTTGATCTTGGCGAAGTTGAGGGTGCCGAGGTCGCAGCCGATCAGTGCGCCGCCGTTGAAGACCATCTTCGGCAGCGAGTTGAGGCCGCCCTTGCTGATGGCGCGGGCGCCATAGGCCACGCGCTTGCCGCCTTCCAGGTACTGGGCGATGACCGGGTGGTGCTTGTAGCGCTGGAACTCGTCGAACGGCGACAGGTGCGGGTTGCTGTAGGACAGGTCGACGATCAGGCCCACTACGACCTGGTTGTTTTCCAGGTGATAGAGGAAGGAGCCACCGGTGTTTTCACTGTCGACCAGCGACAGCGGCCAGCCGGCGGTATGCACCACCAGGCCTTGCTCGTGCTTGGCCGGGTCGATGTCCCAGATTTCCTTGATGCCGATGCCGTAGTGCTGGGCGTCGGCTTCGCTGTCGAGGTTGTACTTGTTGATCAGCTGCTTGCCGATATGGCCGCGGCAGCCTTCGGCGAACAGGGTGTACTTGGCGCGCAGTTCCATGCCAGGGGTGTAGTAACCCTCTTTCGGGTTGCCTTCGCGATCCACGCCGAGGTCGCCGGTGAGGATGCCGTAGACCGAGCCCTGGTCGTCGATCAGCGCTTCCTGGGCGGCGAAGCCGGGGTAGATTTCCACACCCAGGTTCTCGGCCTGCTGGGCCAGCCAGCGGCACAGATTGCCCAGGGAGATGATGTAGTTGCCCTGGTTGTGCATGGTCTTGGGCACGAACAGGTCGGGGATTCGGCTGGCCTTTGTCGCGTTATTCAGCAGGTAGATGTCGTCGCGCACAACCTGCGTGTTCAGCGGTGCGCCGAGTTCCTTCCAGTCGGGGAACAGTTCGTTCAGGGCGCGCGGCTCGAACACCGCACCGGAGAGGATGTGTGCGCCTACTTCGGAGCCTTTTTCGACCACGCAAACGCTGATTTCCTTGCCCGCTTCGGCGGCTTTCTGCTTCAGTCGGCAGGCGGCGGACAAGCCGGCTGGGCCGGCGCCGACGATGACGACGTCGAATTCCATAAACTCGCGTTCCACAGGCTATCTCCTACTCAAGGCTCTCTAATTTTATTTGACGATCAGGCTCGTTCCCTGGGCGATGCCGGCGCATTATATCTGCACCCTTCTGACGGGCCAATACAAACGTTTGTTTGAATTTTCTGTAGTCCTGTTAGAATCCTACTACATCGCGAGCTGCCGGCCGATTCATTGTATTGACCCGGCCAGGTCGTGCGGTCAAGATACGGGCGGTTTTGCGTTCGCCGTCTGGGCTGAGGTCGGTTCCGGCCGATTTGCATCACCCGCCATGTTCGCTTCTGGCGACATCCTATTCACCGGAGAGTAACGAGGAATCCATGAAGGTTCTTGTAGCTGTCAAACGAGTGGTCGACTACAACGTCAAGGTTCGCGTCAAGGCGGACAACAGCGGCGTTGATCTTGCCAATGTCAAGATGTCGATGAATCCCTTCTGCGAAATCGCCGTGGAAGAAGCGGTACGCCTGAAAGAAAAAGGCGTGGCGAGCGAAATCGTCGTGGTGTCGATCGGTCCGACAGCTGCTCAAGAGCAGCTGCGTACAGCGCTGGCCCTGGGCGCCGATCGCGCCATTCTGGTCGAGTCGAATGACGAGTTGAATTCCCTGGCGGTGGCCAAGCTGCTCAAAGCGGTGGTCGACAAGGAGCAGCCGCAACTGGTGATCCTCGGCAAGCAGGCGATCGACAGCGACAACAACCAGACCGGGCAGATGCTCGCCGCCCTGAGCGGTTACGCTCAAGGCACCTTCGCCTCCAAGGTCGAAGTGGCGGGCGACAAGGTCAACGTAACGCGTGAAGTCGACGGTGGGCTGCAGACTGTTGCGCTCAACCTGCCCGCGATCGTCACCACTGACCTGCGTTTGAACGAGCCGCGCTACGCCTCTTTGCCGAACATCATGAAGGCCAAGAAGAAGCCATTGGAAGTGCTCACCCCAGAAGCTCTGGGCGTTGCCACCACTTCCACCGTCAAGACCCTGAAAGTCGAAGCGCCTGCTACCCGCAGCGCCGGGATCAAGGTCAAGTCGGTCGCGGAACTGGTCGAGAAACTGAAGAACGAAGCGAAGGTAATCTAAATGGCTATCTTAGTTGTTGCAGAACACACCAACGCGGCCCTGGCGCCTGCCACTCTGAATACCATTGCCGCTGCCGCGAAAATCGGTGGCGACATCCATGTGCTGGTAGCCGGTAGTGCTTGTGGCGCTGCTGCCGAAGCCGCCGCCAAAGCCGCCGGTGTGGCCAAGGTCCTGGTGGCCGACAACGCTGCATTCGCTTATCAGTTGCCGGAAAACGTCGCACCCCTGGTAGCCGAGCTTGCTGGTAGCTACAGCCACATCCTGGCTGCCGCCACCAGCAACGGCAAGAACATCCTGCCGCGCGTCGCTGCTGTGCTGGACGTCGATCAGATCTCCGAGATCATCGCCGTGGAAAGCGCCGACACCTTCAAACGGCCGATCTATGCCGGTAACGCCATCGCCACCGTGCAGTCTTCGGCGGCGGTGAAGGTGATCACCGTGCGTGCCACCGGTTTCGATCCGGTGGCTGCAGAAGGCGGCAGCGCTGCCGTTGAGGCCGTGGCTACTGGCGGCGACGCCGGCATTTCGGTGTTCGTCGGCGAAGAACTGGCCAAGTCCGATCGTCCTGAGCTGACTGCAGCCAAGATCGTCGTGTCCGGCGGCCGTGGCATGCAGAACGGCGACAACTTCAAGCACCTCTATGCCCTGGCTGACAAGCTCGGCGCTGCAGTCGGTGCCTCGCGCGCCGCGGTCGACGCCGGTTTCGTGCCTAACGACATGCAGGTCGGTCAGACCGGCAAGATCGTCGCGCCGCAGCTGTACATCGCCGTCGGTATCAGCGGTGCGATCCAGCACCTGGCCGGCATGAAGGACTCCAAGGTGATCGTTGCGATCAACAAGGACGAAGAAGCGCCGATCTTCCAGGTGGCCGATTACGGCCTGGTGGCGGATCTGTTCGACGCAATCCCGGAGTTCGAGAAACTGGTGTAAGCCGGCTTCCCTGGTCCATAAAAAAACCCGCTTTCAAGCGGGTTTTTTGTGGGCGCGCGGTAATCAATCCACGCTGTCGAGAAAGGCTTGATAGTGTCTGGCCGTCTCTGCCGGGCGCTCGATCATCGGCAAGTGGCCGCAGTCTTTCATGATCACTGCCGTCGGTTCGCGCAAGAGCGGGCGCATGACTTCTACGCTGGAAACATGCAAGGCGCGGTCTTGCTCGCCCCAAAGAATCAGGGTAGGTGCCTGGATCTTCGCCAGCTCCGGTTCCAGGGGGATATAGCGGTTGATCAGGTGGTCGAATATCTGCTCGTTAAGCGCACTGTTGGCCACGCCTTTGTTGGCCATATGCTGCTTGACCTTGGTGGGCAGGTAAGGCACTTCGACGAAGACGAAATTCAACAGGCGGTCGAAATCTTGCGGGGATTTGACCACCAAAGGGTTGGCTTCGCCGCGCTCCAGTATCTCGAGCAACTGGCTTTTCTGCGGCGTGGTAATGCCCGCATTAGCGAACAGCCCCACGGATAGCACCTGTTCGGGATAGCGCGCTGCATATAACGCGCTGATATGCCCGCCCATGGAGTTGCCGACGATGTGCAGTCGGTCGAGCCTGGGTAAAGGCAGCGACGCGCTCGACCTGGGTGCCGACGTCGTAGCTGGCGGCCGGCTTGCTGCTATCACCAAAGCCTGGCAGGTCGATGGCGATCACCCGGTAGCGTTCGGTAAAATGGCGGGCGAAGCGTAGCCAGTTGTCTTTGTCGGCACCGAAGCCGTGCAGCATCAGGATGGTCGGTGCATCCGGCGGCCCGCCTTGGTAATAATGAATGCTAAGATCGCCAACGGTGAGCCGCTCGTGCGAGAGGCCAGCCAGCTGGCGTTCGACCAATTGCATGCTGGCAAGCAAGGCGCCGGGTGAGTAGTAAAGCGTTGTTGCGCCAGCTACGAGTAGCAACAGCAAGCCGACTATAAGTTTTTTCATAGCGCGTCCTTATCGCAAATCATGATTGAGCGGTGGTTAAGCTAGCATGGCTAACAGCCCTTCGGCATTTGCAAACCGCGGATGTCCATCAATAAATCGAGCCGAGAAATGCCGATGCCCGAGCGTTGTCTATTGAAGTCGTTGATGTTGTTGGTTGGCTTGTGTTTGATGCCGTCGGTCGTTAGCGCCGCCGGTAAATGTGAGCGTTTGGTGGCGACGGGTAATCCCGAGTATCCACCTTACCTCTGGCGCGATCCGCAGAACCCACAACAGTTGATCGGCGCTAATGCTGACTTGCTCAAGCATTTGGCTAAAGAGTTGGATCTGGTGATCGATGTGATCTACACCGGGTCCAGGTCTCGCGCCCAGGACGAGGTGCGCACGGGGCGGGTCGATTTGCTCGCCGATGCTTTTCTGACTTTGCCGAGCCTGGAAAATATGGATTTTGTACACCCGGCGTTTTTCTTCACCCCTAGTGTGGTCTGGGTGCGTAAAGGCGCGGAGTTTCCCTACGCCAGTTGGGCTGACCTGCATGATCGCACTGGTGGCACGCTGGAGAGCAACAGCTTCGGTCAGCAGTTCGACGCCTATGCCAAGGCCAACCTGACCCTGGAGGGTGCGCCCAGCCTGGCTCAGGCATTTCAGAAGCTGTTGCTGGGCCGTAGCGATTACGTACTCTTCGAGCGTTTTCCGGGGCTGGCGCAGGCCGTGGCGCAGGGTGTCGAGGAGGAGTTGCTGGTACTGGATCCGCCTATTTCCAGCGATGGGTTGTACCTGGCCCTGTCACACAACTCGGCATGTAACGACCCCTGGCTGCGCGGACAACTGGCGAAAAAGATGACAGAATCGGTCGCTGCCGGCCTGCCGGAAACCTTGCTGCAACACAACCTGTTGCGCTGGAAAGAGCAGCAGGTGCAATCCGCAAGCGTCCCGAATCCGTAGGAAGTTTTTTGTGATCAATCGATTTTCATGTGCCGCAATGGTGCTGCTGGGTTTGACCGGTTGCGCCAGCGATCCGGCGCCGACCGAGCAATTGCGCCTCACCGAGCAAGCCTTGGCGCAGGCCAGGGCTGTTGGTGCCGATGAGCAAGTAGTTGAACTGGCAATGGCCGAAGCCAAGTTGCTGCAGGCTCAGTCTGCCATGCAACGTGACGCCTTCAAGGAGGCGCGGGTGCTTGCCGAGCAGGCCGAACTGGATGCCCGCCTGGCGCAAGCTCGGGTGTTGACGCAGAAAAGTCAGGATCAGCTGAGCGAGCTGAATAACCGGATCAATCGCCTGCGCAAGCAGTTGGGGGAGCTGTGATGAATGTTCAGCTCCAGTTGCTGGGCGGCGCTCTGTTGGCGTTGCTGCTGAGTGGTTGCGCGGGTTCGCAGCAGCAGAGCAGCAGTGAGGCACTCGAGGCGGCCCGCAGCAGTTTCCTGGCGGTCAAGGAAAACTCCGATGTGCTGCGCAGTGCACCTAAAGATGTGATCCGTGCGGGTGAGTCGCTGGCCCGTGCAGATCGCTTGTCGAGCTACTGGGGCAGTGCCGATGACGTTAGCCATTACGCCTACCTCAGTCAGCGTTACAGCGACATCGCCGGACAAAACAGTGCCTTGAACCTGAATCAGGATCGGGCGGCCAAGCTCGAGTTGGAGCGCCAGCGCCTGCAGCTCGACCTGCGTGAGGCCAAGTTGCTCAGCGTGCAGGAGCAGAGCAACTGGCTGGAAGAGCAGATGGTCAGTCTGGCAACCAGCGAAACCGGCCGTGGTTTGGTGATGACCCTGGGCGATGTGCTGTTCGATGCAGGACGGGCCAATCTGAACGCTTCGGCCAATCGTACGGTGCTGAAACTGGTGCAGTTCCTGCGGCTGAACCCGCGCCGGGTGGTACGTATCGAGGGCTACAGCGACAGCCGTGGCGACAAGCTGGAAAACCTCGAACTGTCCCGCGCACGGGCGCAAACCGTCGCCGATGTCTTGATCGATCTGGGCATCGATAGCAAGCGTATCGAAGTACAGGGCCATGGCGAGAGCTTCCCGCTCGCGGAGAATGCTTCGGCCAGGGGCCGGGCGCAAAACCGCCGGGTCGAGATCGTGTTCTCCGACGAACAGGGGCGTCTGGGTTTGGCACGCTGAGCCAAGCATCATTCAAAGCCCTGGCGCGCCGGTAATTTTTACTGGTCATGTACCCGTTATGCGCTCATGGCACAACCTAGGGTGGGCTTCAGCCCACCAGGGGCCGGATTTAGCGGCGCTGGGCTAAAGCGGAGCGCCGCCCGGCTCACCCTCCAATGGCGCTCGATTTTTTCACAACCTCATACTCGCCCTACAGGGTGCGAACAACGCCAATAACAGTTGACTCCTTGGTAAATTGTTCCACTACAGTCGCTGGCGGATAGCTGCTGTGTCGTCCACAATTTATGGAACTGTACCGGTGCACTTTCAGTTCGCTGGGTTACTGTAATGGTTCAATAAAGCGGGAAGGCGGCCATGACCAGTCTGTTGCTCTATCAGCGTATCGCCCAGCAATTGGCGGAAGACATCCGCCGCGGCGTCTATCAGCCGGGAGAGCGGGTACCGTCGGTGCGCAAGATGAGCTCGCAGCTCAGCGTCAGTCATGCCACGGTGTTGCAGGCCTATGCCAACCTGGAGGACCAGGGCCTGATCCGCGCGCGTCCGCAATCCGGTTTCTACGTGCACCAGACCCCGGCCCTGACCGCGCCGACCCCGGATATCGCCCGGGTCGAGCGTCCCAGCCTGGTGACGCGCAGCAGCATCATCAATCAGATCCTCACCGAGTCGCGCCGTGAAGGGGTATTCCCTCTTGGCGCGGCGGTGCCGCATGTCGACTACTTGCCGGTGCGCGCCTTGCATCAGCAATTGGCCAAGGTCACCCGCTTTCAGAGTCCGCGCGCCTTCAGCTATATGTTCAGCCCCGGTTTCGAGCCGTTGCGTCGTCAGGTGGCGATCCGTATGCGCGATGCCGGTGTGGTGGTCGATCCGGCGGAGGTGGTGATCACCCACGGCTGTGTGGATGCCTTGCAGATGTCGCTGCGGGTGCTGACCAAGCCGGGGGATTTGATCGCCACCGAGTCGCCGACCTATTACGGCCTGCTGCAGTTGGCCGATCTGCTCGGCTTGAAAGTCATCGAGATTCCCAGCGATCCAACCACGGGGATCAGCCTGGAGGCGTTGCAGCTGGCGGCCAGCCAGTGGCCGATCAAGGCGCTGGTGCTGACCGCACGCTTGAGCAATCCGCTTGGCGGCAGCATCCCCGAACCGCGGCAGAAGCAGTTGCTGCGCCTGGCCGGAGATTTCGATATCCAGATCGTCGAGGACGACATCTACGGCGAACTGATGTTCGAGCAAGGCCCGATCAAGGCGCTGAAGTCGCATGATCGGGAAGGACGGGTGGTGTATTGCTCGAGCTTCTCCAAGACCCTGTCGCCCGGGGTGCGCATCGGCTGGATCATCGCCGGCAAATACCAGGAGGAAATCCAGCGTCTGCAGACCTTCAGCACCCACTCGGCCTGTAGCGTCACGCAGATGGCGGTGGCCGCCTATCTGGAGAACGGCGGCTACGACCGCCACCTGCGTTATATCCGCCAGGAGTACCGCAAGAACCTCAGCGCCTTCCAGCTGGCGATCCAGCAGTACTTCCCCGAAGGCACGCAGATGACCCGGCCCAACGGCGGCTTTATCCTCTGGGTCAGCCTGCCGGTGCGGGTCAACACCAAGGACTTGCACGTGCGCGCCCTGCAGCAGGGCATCAGCATCGCGCCGGGGCTGATCTTCAGCAACACCGAGCAGTTCAACCACTGCGTGCGCCTCAATTGCGGCATCCCCTGGAACCGCGAGGCCGAGCGGGCGCTGATGACCCTGGGCATGCTGGCCAGCCAGTTGTGTCAGGAGGCGACGGCGAGTAGCTGAATGACTTCGCGATTAACCCGAATCGGCCAGGCATTGCGTCTACCAGGACGAAGAGCTTTTTCGCCCCAAGGAGATGTGTCATGTCGAGGATTCAGGCGTTACATCCACAACCCATGCTGCAGGGGTTTGCCGCTAGCCTGCTGGTGAGCCTGGTCGCCTGCAATGCCGCTCAACCGGAGCCGCCGCAGAGTCATGCTGCCGATCAGCCAGAGCCCGTTGCGGCCGTTGAGCAATCCACAGGCGCGACAAAAATCTGAGAAGAGAGCGTCGGCATCGATTCTGGCGGAAGATGCGGGCAAGCAAGCACCTCATGAGGCCAGCGACTTGCTATCGGCGCCGAGTGCCGAGTTACCCATGACTGCTGTGGAATCGGCACCACTGGCTGGCATGGCGGCGAAGCTGGATACGGAAAAAGCGCTGATGCAGCAGCTCGAACTGCGCCGCGCAGGCAAGGTCGAGGAGGCGCAGCGCCTGCAGTTGGATTACCCGCAGATGGATATCGAGGTGCAGCTCGATCGCCTCGAGAAAGGCCGCTAGAAGCCTGTCGATATGAGAGCGGGTGGAATCGGCTAGCAGGCTGAGCGATTTTTCACAGCCGCTGAGTAAAACCTGTGTAAGTACCACATGGCGAGCTTGCTTGATGTCGGGGGAGGGGAGAGCATAGTGCTCCCTCTTTGCTGTGATTGTGCGTGTCGATGATTGGTTTCCGGTTTGCGTTTTTACTTCTGACTCTGCTATCGCTGAGTGCGTGCGACAACGAAAAGACCACTACCACCGTGCCACACGAGCCTGCCGAGCCGGCGGTAGCCGTCATGCCAGCGCCAACGCCAACGGCAGATATAGTCCCCGCTCCAGTCTCCGAGCCGGTGATCAAGGCGGCAAGCGAACCCGCTCGACCTGCCGCCGTTGTGAGCAAGCCGGTGGCTGAAGACGCTGTTGTTGCCCCTCCGCTCAAGGCGGACCTCGACTTGAGCCTGCCGCCGGATTTGTTTGAGGAATTGCAGTCGCTCGTTGCCCCAGATGAGCCGCCGTCACCGGCCTTGCTGCCGCCGCTATTCCGGGCAGAGCAGGCTGCAGAAAGCCCCTTTCAGCTCAATGGCAAACTGATCACCAATGAGCAGGGGGATGACTACTGGGATTCGCTGGAAGGTGCCGAACTGCAGTTCGAATTCAGGCGATAGTCAGAGTGAAGGTCCGGCTGTGCTGAGCACCTCAGCCCGCTCGAATGGTATCGCTCTGACTGAAGCCAGAACGCAGTAAGCGAATGGGCAGTTCCAGTCGCGTCGATGCGTTATCACCTACGCACTTCGAACACCTTTCGGGGTTCCAGCTCGGGTCACAAAAATGCCGCTCACTTGGCTGAGTGAGCGGCATTGCGCTGTGCGAAGTAGGGCTGTGCAGGCTATTTCAGTCGACGTGATAACTGAGTACGCTATTTTGTTCTTTCAGCGCCTTGCGCATCTCTGCGGGAATATTGCCGGAGCGAACGGCAAGTTCCAGGCGAATTTCTTCGAGGCTTTGTGCGAAAGCTTGCGCATCGTCACGCTGGGCGGAGCTGAGGACTCGGCTGTAGGCGGTGACATCGGCGTCGTCGAGCAGGGACAGGACAATGCCGCCGTCTGGGCGGCGCGGGCTGAAAGTGACGCGTAAAGGAGCAAACAACTGTTCGACGAACTGGCGATTGATGCTATCCATGACCGTTCTCCATCCAGGGGCTAATAACTTGTGACACCGATGCCCTGGTGAAGTTCGGTCAAGCCAGTAGCGACTGTCGTGCGCGCTCGATTACCTGCGGCAAGGACTCGCTGCTGTACTGCTCGGGGTACAGGCGCTGGGTATGCTGGGCAATACCGGCCTGATTGACGATAGTGAAGCTAAAGTTACCCTTGCGGCTGGCAAGAATGCGGCAATCGAATGGCGCAAAGGCGTTGGATAGGGTGCGAATGGCATCCTGAATTTGGTGTTGAGTATTCATTTTTTGGGTGTTTCCTAAAACAGCGGGCGCGTCATTGCGCTAAATAAAGCTCCAGGCTTTCGACTTATTGGCCGAAGGCATGAGTCTAATCGGAGCGGGACTTCGCGCATAAGTTCAGTGTTGACCAGTGCTTATGCGGGTCGGTACTTCGGAGGCAGGCTGAGTCAGTGCTTACGCAAGACGGCCTGATCAGTCAGCAGGTTGGGTCTGGTAAGGAACTGTGCGGCACAGCCTGATGGGGCGTATGCGTTCTTTACCTGGATTCCATCGAGGGGGCCGGAAGGCCTGAATGACTTGCAGCGTGGTACTAACGGGCCGGATGTTAACTGTTCGAACAAGTATTAGCCAGCTTAATCTGTACAGGGCGCGGATAATACCCAGGTGGAGTCAGCTGGCTTTGGTCCGGTATTGCGGCGATCCGCTGGCAGTCGCCAACGATCGCCAGCAAGCTAGCGCCTGCAATACATGGGCTGAGTCGATGCAATGATTATTGCCAGGCAGAGCCGAGCCGAGCATCGGATGCAATTTAGCCCATGCTCCGTTACGATTAGCCCACTTTTGCTTTCCTCTCGCGACGGTTTTAGATGAGTTATCAGGTTCTTGCACGAAAGTGGCGTCCGCGCTCGTTTCGCGAAATGGTCGGCCAGACCCATGTGCTCAAAGCGCTGATCAACGCCCTCGACAGTCAGCGCCTGCATCACGCCTACCTGTTTACCGGTACCCGTGGGGTTGGCAAGACCACAATTGCGCGCATTATCGCCAAGTGCCTGAACTGCGAAAGCGGGATCAGTTCGACGCCTTGCGGGGTTTGCTCTATCTGCAAGGAGATCGACGAGGGGCGTTTCGTCGACCTGATCGAGGTCGATGCTGCCAGTCGCACCAAGGTCGAAGACACTCGCGAGCTGCTGGATAACGTGCAGTATTCGCCGAGCCGTGGGCGCTTCAAGGTCTACCTGATCGACGAAGTACACATGCTCTCTTCGCACTCGTTCAACGCCTTGCTCAAGACTCTGGAAGAGCCGCCGCCGCACGTCAAATTCCTGCTGGCAACCACCGACCCGCAGAAGCTGCCGATGACCATTCTGTCGCGCTGCTTGCAGTTCTCTCTGAAGAACATGCCGCCGGAGCGGGTGGTCGAGCACCTGACTCATGTATTGGGGGCGGAAAATATTCCGTTCGAGGAGGATGCACTCTGGCTGCTCGGGCGTGCGGCCGATGGTTCGATGCGCGATGCGATGAGCCTGACCGACCAGGCGATTGCCTTCGGTGAAGGCAAGGTGCTGGCGACAGACGTGCGGGCGATGCTCGGCACCCTCGATCACGGTCAGGTGTATGGCGTGCTGCACGCTTTGCTCGAGGGCGATGCGCGCGGCCTGATCGATGCCGTACGCCATTTGGCCGAGCAGGGGCCCGACTGGAGCGGGGTGCTGGCGGAGATTCTCAACGTCCTGCACCGCGTGGCCATCGCCCAGGCGCTGCCGGATGCGGTCGACAACGGCCAGGGCGACCGTGATCGGGTGCTGGCATTGGCCGAAGTGTTGCCGGCCGAAGACGTGCAGTTCTATTACCAGATGGGCTTGATCGGTCGACGCGACCTGCCGTTGGCACCGGATCCGCGCAGCGGTTTCGAGATGGTGCTGTTGCGCATGCTGGCGTTTAGGCCCGCCGATAGCGGCGATGGGCCGAGGGTGGCACTAAAGCCGCTAGGGATTAGCCAGGCCACTGCTGATTCCCGCCCCAACCCAGTGGCCGGCACGGCTGTGTCGGCTGTGACTGCTGCCGCTACCGTTGTTGAAGCTAAGACTGAAGCCGAAGCTGAGCCTGTGCTGGTGGTGGCTGTTGTGCCAGAGCCGCCGCTTGCGCCGGCCGAGCTTCAGGCGCCAGCGCCGGTCGAGCCGGAGCCTGCGGTTGCAGCGCCCCCGGTTGTCGCTGCGGCGCAGACTGCCGCGCCGCCAGCGGCGATTGCTGCAGTGACGAATCTGCCCTGGGAAGATCAGGCCAGTGCGCCACTGGCTGAGCCGGACTCGGCGTCGCCGCAAGCCGAGGCGTTGACGCTACAGCCCGCCAGCATCGCGCCGCCGGTCGAGGCCGGCAACGACAGCGATGATGAACCGCCGCTGGGCGATTATGATTATGTGGAGATGGATGCACAGTCGTTCGACTACGACTTCGAGGCGCTTGATTCCGTTACCGTCGAGGTGGAACCGCAGTTGGCGGCGAAGCCGGCGACCGGCCTGGCTGCCGACTGGTTGGAGCTGTTCCCCAAGCTTGGTCTGTCTGGCATGACCGGCAGTATCGGCGCCAACTGCACGCTGATGGCGGTCGAGGGTGATCGCTGGTTGTTGCATCTCGATCCAGGGCAGAGTGCGCTGTTCAATGCGACCCAGCAGCGCCGTTTGAATGATGCCCTGAACCAGTATCATGGGCGCGAGTTGCACCTGCAGATCGAGCTGTGCGCGCCCGAGCAGGAAACCCCGGCGCAGGCAGCGGCACGCAAGCGGGCCAATCGCCAGCGCGAGGCAGAAGAGTCGATCCACGGTGATCCGCTGGTGCAGCAAATGATTCAGCAGTTCGCCGCGGTTATCCGCGCGGACAGCATCGAACCCGTAGATATTCAAGTTAACTCCCTGATTACCGAGGACTAGCACCATGATGAAAGGTGGCATGACCGGCCTGATGAAGCAGGCCCAGCAAATGCAGGAAAAAATGCAGAAAATGCAGGAAGAGCTGGCGAACGCCGAAGTGACCGGTCAATCCGGTGCTGGCCTGGTCAGCGTAGTGATGACCGGTCGGCATGACGTCAAGCGCGTGAGTCTGGACGACAGCCTGATGCAGGAAGACAAGGAAATCCTCGAGGACCTGATCGCGGCGGCGGTCAACGATGCGGTGCGCAAGGTCGAGCAGAACAGTCAGGACAAGATGTCCGGCATGACCGCAGGGATGCAGCTGCCCCCCGGCTTCAAAATGCCTTTCTGATTGGCTTCGTGCCGTCCAGTCGATGCACATGGCTGCGTTGCCGGCGGGCTCGGAATCCTCATGTGCTCCAGCACACTGCGGTTCCTCGCCCGCCGGCGCCTTGCCCTGCACACCGCCTGATCGCCACTTTTCTGCTGCTGTATTCGCAGCGTGTAGCCCGGATGTAATCCGGGAATGCCGGCACCCTGTTTCCCCGGATTGCATCCGGGCTACGAGTCTGTAGGAGTTCCATGAGCTTCAGCCCATTGATCCGCCAATTGATCGATTCCCTGCGCATTCTGCCGGGGGTGGGGCAGAAGACTGCCCAGCGCATGGCGTTGCAGATGCTCGAGCGTGATCGCGGTGGCGCAATGCGCCTGGCTCAGGCGCTGACCCGGGCGATGGAGGGCGTTGGTCACTGCAAACAGTGCCGCAGCCTTAGCGAGGATGAGATCTGCCAGCTGTGCCTCGATCCGCGTCGCGACGACAGCCTGTTGTGTGTGGTGGAAGGGCCGATGGATGTCTACGCGGTGGAGCAGACCGGTTTTCGTGGGCGCTACTTCGTGCTCAAGGGCCATCTTTCTCCGCTCGACGGCCTGGGGCCGGAAGCCATCGGCATTCCCGATTTGCTGGCGCGTATTGCCCAGGGCAGTTTTGCCGAGGTCATCCTGGCGACGAACCCGACCGTGGAAGGCGAGGCGACGGCCCATTACATTGCCCAGTTGCTAGCTAACAAGGGGTTGATTGCTTCGCGTATCGCCCACGGTATGCCGCTCGGTGGCGAGCTGGAACTGGTCGACGGCGGAACCCTGGCGCACTCGATTGCCGGGCGCCGGCCGATTCAGTTGTAGGGCAACCCCCTCCCTTGTGGGAGCGGCTTTGATCCGTAGTCCGGATGCAATCCGGGGCGGTTTGCAGGCGCTGGATTTCCCCGGATTTCATCCGGGCTACGACTGCTTTCGTAGGAGGGGCCATGGTCCCGCAGGAAGAACACCCCTCCCACAAAGCCGGCCCGCTGCAATTTGTCCGCAGGTATGGCTGAACTGTCATCTTGATAACCAAGCAAGCGCTCGGTAAGTTCAGGGGCTTGTTCGGGAAACTCGCTCAGGAGCCATGCCATGTCCGCCTTCCAGGAATACTTCGACGACTCCCAGCAGCTGGTGCGCGACTCTGTGCGGCGTTTCGTCGAGCGGGAAATCCTGCCGCATATCGATGAGTGGGAGGAGGCTGAAGAGTTTCCGCGTGAGCTGTACCTGAAGGCCGGCGCCGCCGGGATTCTTGGTATCGGCTACCCGGAGCAGTTCGGCGGCAGCCATGAGGGCGACATCTTCGCCAAGGTCGCCGCCAGTGAAGAGTTGATGCGCTCGGGTTCCGGCGGCCTGGTCGCTGGCCTCGGTTCCCTGGATATTGGTCTGCCGCCGGTGGTCAAGTGGGCCGCACCGGCGCTGCGCGAACGTATAGTGCCGCAGGTGCTGGCGGGCGAGAAGATCATGGCTCTGGCGGTTACCGAGCCCTCCGGCGGCTCCGACGTGGCCAATCTGAAGACTCGCGCGTTACGTGATGGTGATTGCTATCGGGTGAGCGGCAGCAAAACTTTTATCACCAGTGGCATTCGTGCCGATTACTACACGGTAGCGGTACGGACTGGTGGCGACGGTTTCGGCGGTATCAGCCTGTTGCTGATCGAGAAGGGCACTCCCGGTTTCACTGTCGGTCGCAAGTTGAAGAAGATGGGCTGGTGGGCATCGGATACTGCCGAGCTGTTCTTCGACGACTGCCGGGTGCCGGTGTCGAACCTGATTGGTGCCGAGAACATGGGCTTTGCCTGCATCATGGCCAACTTCCAGAGCGAGCGCTTGTCGCTGGCGATCATGGCCAACATGACGGCGCAACTGGCCTTCGAGGAAGCGATGAAATGGGCGAAGCAGCGAGAGGCGTTCGGCAAGCCAATCGGCAAGTTTCAGGTGCTCAAGCACCGTCTGGCGGAGATGGCGACCCAGCTGGAGGTTTCCCGTGAGTTCACCTATCGCCAGGCAGCGAAGATGGTCGCGGGCAAGAGCGTGATCAAGGAAATCTCCATGGCGAAGAACTTCGCCACCGACGTGGCCGATCGGCTGACCTACGATGCGCTGCAGATCATGGGGGGGATGGGCTATATGAGAGAAAGCCTGGTGGAGCGCCTGTACCGCGATAACCGGATTCTGTCGATTGGCGGTGGCTCGCGCGAGATCATGAACGAGATTATCGGCAAGCAGATGGGCTTGTAGGGCGGGATTTGGTTCTGCAGGGGCGCGAGGGCCTTAGGCGGCCGGCGGGGTGTTTCGCATAGCGTCCTTGAGTATCCGCTCGCGCAGGTGCGTGGACGTTATCAAGATCAGGGTCGTGCTGTTTAACAAGCACAAAAAAACGAGCCCCGCTTGTGCGGGGCTCGTCTTGAACAGGACAGGAAGCTTAAGCTACCTGTACCTCTTCAGCTTGCATACCTTTCTGGCCACGAGCAGCCACGTAGGTAACGGTTTGGCCTTCTTTCAGGCTCTTGAAACCGTCGCTCTGGATAGCTTTGAAGTGGACGAACAGATCATCGCCGCCGTTAGTCGGGGTAATGAAGCCGAAGCCCTTTTCATCGTTAAACCATTTGACGGTGCCAGTTTCGCGGTTAGCCATGATGTATCTCTTATAAATCGATGCGGATTGCAGTACTAGAAATACCCCAGCAGGGTGATGAACGCAATGATTTTTCGGTATTGAGTGGCTTTGATTGGAAATTAATTCGCTCCGATTGTGCTGCAAGTTTTGGCTTTAGCCGGCGATGTTTAATATTTTTAACGCTATGTTCCGGTTTTTTGCCTGTATATCGGCGAAGTTGTCTGTCGCATGGTCGATCGCTCTGTCTCGGGTGTAGTAGAGGCCCGGGTGACGCTATTGCGAACCCCAGGTGCAGCTCTTTGCGGGATGGTCCGAGGATGCGGGGGGTAGTTTCCGGCGCTTTTTCACCGTTCATTCCGGACTCCCGGTTCGCTGAAGGACTCAGGATGGGCAAGAGGGTAGGCAAGAGTCCGCCAATCTTGGCCGAGGCTCGTCAGGTTATCGTTCTGGATGCATGTGCTTGCCGTTCACATGACTCGAGGCTGTTGCATTTTCGTGGTCCATCTCTGCGCCGGGTCGCCTGTCAATGCTGTCGAACTGCCCTGGGTCATTATCGCTGGTGGCTGTTCGGGTATCTTCTGATACCCGGTCGGCCCGTCCAGGCAGTCGATATCGTCCTGGCGGTGTTCGGTGGCAATCTGACCAGTTGGGCCAGGAGGGCGCGTCATGTCGAAGGCTTGGTGCTGCATGACAAGGTCCTCGACCCGCCGCTGACGCGACGTGACAGCCTGCAGTTCTCCTGGGAGCAGGTGGGCGATGTGTTCAGTCGCTTTGCTTTATCTAGTCTTCTGGCATCGCTGATGCCAACTGCCAGCTAGCGCAATCGAGTACGCTCAAGCCATCAACCAGCAGGGGAGCGCGACCCATTGGAATTCAAGGATTACTACCAGGTTCTCGGCCTGGACAAGAGCGCCAGCGAGGGTGAGATCAAGAAGTCCTACCGCAAGCTGGCGCGCAAATATCATCCGGATGTGAGCAAGGAAGCGGATGCCGAGCTGCGCATGAAGGACGTCAACGAGGCCTATGCGGTACTGGGCGACCTGGAAAAGCGCGCGGCCTACGATCAGCTTGGCAACCGTTACCGCGATGGTCAGGAGTTCCAGACGCCACCGAATTGGGATGGCGGTTCTGGCTTTTCCGGTGCCGACATGGGCGAGTACAGCGATTTTTTCGCCAACCTGTTTGGTCAGGCTGCTCCAGGCCAGTCAGGCCGCGGCGAGCGTGCCGGGCCTCGGCCAAGACGTGGCCAGGACAGTCACGCCAAGATCGTCATAGATCTGCGTGATGCCTATCAGGGGGCGCCGCGCACCATCACTCTGCGTGGCGCGCGAGCCGATGCCCAGGGGCGTGTGAGTATTCAGGAACACAGCCTGAACGTGCAGATCCCCAGGGGTGTCAAGGAGGGCCAGCACATCCGCTTGGCCGGCCAGGGCGGGCCGGGCAGCGGCGGCAGTGCGGCGGGGGATTTGTTCCTTGAGGTGCATTTCAAGCCAGATCCGCACTACCGGGTGGATGACCGTGATGTTTACCTGAGTCTGCCGGTCACTCCGTGGGAAGCGGCGTTGGGCGCAAGCATCGAGGCGCCTACCCCATCGGGCAAAGTGCAGGTGAAAATACCCGCCAATTCGCAAAGTGGCCGCAAATTGCGCCTCAAGGGCCGCGGCATTCCCGGCGAACCGGCGGGCGATCTGTATCTGCTGCTGGAGATCGCGCTGCCGCCTGCCGACACAGAAAAGGCACGTCAGCTCTATGAAATGATGGCGCGGGAGATGGCCTTCAATCCGCGCCTGGCCATGGGAGTCTGAGCCATGCCACAGATTGAGATTGTCACCGGCGTTGTGCTGGATGAGGTCGCCCTCGACCTTGATGAACTGGCCCGAGCCTGCTCGGTCGATGCTCTGTGGATTGTCGAGCGGGTCGAGGCCGGGCTGCTCTGCGAGCTAGCACCGCAGCAGCGCTTCAGCAGTGCCGAATTGATCCGCGCCCGGCGCCTGCTGGCGATCGAGCGCGATTTCGATGCCAACCCCGAACTGGCCGCCCTGGTGGTGGATTTGATCGAGGAGGTCGGGCGGCTCAAGGGCCGACTCAGGGCGGCGGGCATAGACGACAAATAGTCGCGGCTGGGCTGTCCGAGTGCGGGCGTGAGTTCGCTCAGCAAGACTCACAGGGTTGAGCGTGAACCGGCTTGGTTTCGATGAGTGTTCCTGTTCCTGCTAACGGGCAGGAGGTGATCGCGTAAGTGACTGCAGTGCCTGAACAGGTTGTTCATGGCCGTGGTGCTGTTGCGTTGACGCACGGGAATATTGAGCGTTAATTCTTTATTCCAACACTTCAACAATAGTTGTAGTGTTACCCCATGGAAAAGATAACCGCCACCAGCATCTTCGAATCCCTCTCCTCCGGCCTGCGTCTGGATGTGTACCGACTACTGGTCAAGCAGGGCAGTGCAGGCCTGGTCGCCGGTGAAATTGCCGCGACCCTCGATGTGCCGCCGACCAATCTCTCGTTCCACCTCAAGGCACTGACCCAGGCCGGGATGCTGACGGTGCAGCAGGAGGGCCGCTTCCAGCGTTACCGCGCCAATATCCCGCTGATGCTGGACCTGATCGCCTACCTCTCCGAGGAGTGTTGTGCCGGCCACCCGGAGCAATGCGCGGACCTGCGCGCCCAGTCCAGCTGTGCGGCTGCAGTGCTGCCACCGCTGACCTGAGTCAAGGTTGAATATGGGGCGCTGTGTTCTACTGCTTTCGATAACATTTTAACAATCGTTGGAGAGTTAAAATGAAAGCTCTCGAAGTCTTTGATCCTGCCCTCTGTTGCAGCACCGGTGTGTGCGGCGTCGAGGTCGACCAGGCGCTGGTCAGCTTTGCGGCTGATGTGCAGTGGGCACGCCAGCAGGGTGCCAAGATCGAGCGTTTCAACCTGGGCCAGCAGTCGCTGATGTTTGCCGAGAACGCCACGGCCAAGGCCTTTCTGCAACGCTCGGGCCAGGAAGCACTGCCCTTGCTGCTGCTCGATGGTGAAGTGGCCCTGGCCGGGCGTTATCCGAGTCGTGCGGAATTGGCCCGCTGGCTGGACATTACCGAGTCTGCCGAAGTCAAACCGCAAAGTACGTGCTGCTCCGGCAGCCGCTGCTGCTGAGCTCAGGAGAGCCCCATGCAATTTCTCGATCAACCGCCACGCTTTCTGTTCTTTACCGGCAAGGGCGGCGTCGGCAAAACCTCGATTGCCTGCGCCACTGCCGTGCGCCTCGCCGCCGAAGGCAAGTCCGTGCTGCTGGTGAGTACCGATCCGGCCTCCAATGTCGGCCAGGTGTTCGGCGTCAGCATCGGCAATCAGATCACCCGCATCCCTGCGGTGGCGAACCTGTCGGCACTGGAAATCGACCCGCAGGCGGCCGCGCAGCTGTATCGCGACCGTATCGTCGGCCCGGTGCGCGGCGTATTGCCCGAAGACGTGGTCAAGAGCATCGAGGAGCAGTTGTCCGGCGCCTGCACCACGGAAATCGCCGCATTCGATGAGTTCACCGCGCTGCTCACCGATGCGGCGTTGGCCCAGGACTACCAGCACATCATCTTCGATACCGCGCCCACCGGGCACACCATTCGCCTGCTGCAACTGCCCGGCGCCTGGAGCGGTTTTCTCGAAGACGGCAAGGGCGATGCCTCCTGCCTCGGCCCGCTGGCCGGCCTGGAAAAGCAGCGCAGCCAGTACCAGGCTGCGGTCGATGCCCTGGCCGATCCGTTGCGTACCCGTCTGGTGCTGGTGGCCCGCGCACAGGCCTCGACCCTGCGCGAAGCCGCGCGCACCCATGAGGAGCTGGCTGCGATTGGCTTGCGTCAGCAGTACCTGGTAATCAATGGCGTGCTGCCAGCCGCCGAAGCGGCAGAGGATGAGCTGGCTGCGGCGATTTACGCCCGTGAGCAGGCGGTCATCTTGGCGATTCCTGCCGTATTGCAGGCACTGCCCCGCGACCAGATCGCGCTCAAGGCATTCAACCTGGTGGGGCTTGACGCACTGCAGCACCTGCTCGGCAGCGATGCGGCGCCGATCGCCGTTACGACTCCGGAACAAGCGCAAGCGCTGGATGCGCCAACCCTCGCGGCGATGGTCGATGAGATCGCCGCCGATGGCCATGGCCTGATCATGGTGATGGGCAAGGGCGGGGTGGGCAAGACCACCCTGGCCGCGGCCGTGGCGGTCGAGCTTGCGCAGCGCGGGCTGCCGGTGCACCTCACTACCTCGGATCCGGCTGCGCATCTGAGCGAAACCCTCAGCGAAGCCCTGGACAACCTGCGAGTCAGCCGCATCGACCCGCACGCCGAAACCGAGCGCTACCGTCGGCAGGTGCTGCAGAGCAAAGGCGCCCAGCTCGACGCCCAGGGCCGGGCCATGCTCGAAGAGGATTTACGTTCGCCCTGCACCGAGGAAATCGCCGTGTTCCAGGCCTTCTCGCGGATCATCCGCGAAGGCGGCAAGCAGTTTGTGGTGATGGATACCGCACCGACCGGCCACACCCTGCTGTTGCTCGACGCCACCGGCGCCTATCACCGCGATATCGCCCGGCAGATGGGTGACAAAGGCGTGCATTTCACCACGCCGATGATGCAGTTGCAGGACCCCAAACAGACCAAGGTGCTACTGGTGACCCTGGCCGAAACCACCCCGGTGCTGGAGGCGGCCAGTCTGCAGGACGATCTGCGCCGTGCCGGTATCGAGCCCTGGGCCTGGGTGATCAACAACAGCATCGCCGCAGCCAGCACCCGTTCGCCACTGTTGCTGCAACGCGCCGCCAACGAGCGGCGCGAGATCGCGGCCGTAGCCAATCTGCACGCCTGCCGTTATGCGTTGGTGCCGCTGCTCAAGCATGAGCCGGTGGGCATCCACTACCTACGCGCGCTGGCGCACAGAGAAGAGGTTTGAGCATGAGTGCCACCCAGCCAATTGGCTTTTTCGAGCGCTACCTGTCGGTCTGGGTCGCGCTCTGTATCGTTGCCGGGATAGGCCTGGGCAGCCTGTTGCCGGGGCTGTTCCAGACCATGGCCAGTTATGAATACGGCTCGGTCAACTTCATAGTCGCGGTGCTGATCTGGCTGATGGTCTACCCGATGATGGTGTCGGTGGACTTTTCCAGCCTCAAGCGCATTCACGAACGGCCCAAGGGGCTGATCATTACCCTGACGGTCAATTGGCTGATCAAACCGTTCACCATGGCCGGCCTGGGGGTGTTGTTCTTCCATTACTTTTTCATCGACCTGATCGATCCCGCCGATGCCAGCCAATATATCGCCGGCCTGATCCTGCTCGGCGCCGCGCCCTGTACCGCCATGGTGTTTGTCTGGTCGCAACTGACCCGCGGCGACGCCACCTACACCCTGGCCCAGGTGGCGTTGAATGACGTGATCATGATCTTCGCCTTCGCCCCGCTGGTCGCCCTGTTGCTCGGGGTCACCGATATCGAGGTGCCCTGGGCAACCTTGATTCTCTCCGTCGGGCTCTACGTGTTGATCCCGCTGATCGCCGGGGTGTTCACCCGCCTGAAACTCAGTGCCGGCGCCAACACGGCGGTGGAGGCCGAACAAGCCGTTTCGCGCTTCACTGCCCGGGTAAAACCCCTGTCGGTGCTCGGCCTGCTCGGCACCGTGGTGCTGCTGTTCGGTTTTCAGGGGCAGATCATTCTGGATAAGCCGCTGCTGATTGCCCTGATTGCCGTGCCCTTGCTGATTCAGTCCTACGGCATTTTCGCCATTGCCTACGCGGCGGCGCGGCTATGGAAAGTGCCCTTCAGCGTGGCGGCGCCCTGCGCCCTGATCGGCACCTCGAATTTCTTCGAGCTGGCGGTCGCCGTGGCGATTGGTTTGTTCGGCCTCAACTCCGGCGCCGCTCTGGTCACTGTGGTCGGGGTGCTGGTGGAAGTGCCGGTGATGCTGTCGCTGGTGGCCTTCGCCAACCGCACCCAGGGCTGGTTTCCGCAGGCGACGCCCACCTGCGCTGCGGCAGCTGCATCTCAATCTGCAGAACCTCAAGCAGCAGAGCGGCTGCACTCCGGCGCCCCTGTTAGCCAATCCCAGCCCCGCGGAAACTGATATGACCAAGTCGCTGCTACCCCCGTGTGAAAACGACGCGAACTATCTCGGGGCGGCTGCTGCTGCGCCAGCCCTGGTCGGGGTTTCGATCGAGACACTGAACAGCCGCTGCTTCTGCATCAGCCTGGACCGCGAGGCGTTGCGCGGCGCTCTGGAGTCGACGCTGGGCCAGCCCGATCTGTTCGAGTTGGTGCAGCAGCGTTGCCCCTATCTGTTCGCCGCGCATCCGGTGTTTATCGCCCCGGCGCACTTGCAACGCATGGCCAAGGTGATTAGCGCCGTCGAGTCGGTGGTGGCCCTGCCGGCTTATCGCGAGCAGGTGTTGGCGCGCTCGGCGGCCATCGCGGCGCATGATCCGGGCGGCGCCAAGGGGGTGTTCTTCGGTTATGACTTCCATGTCACCGAAGACGCTTTCGGCCTGATCGAGATCAACAGCAATGCCGGCGGGGCGATGCTCAATGCGGTGCTGGCGCGGGCGCACCGGGCCTGTTGTCCGGCCATCGAGCAGCTGCTGCCGCCGGCGCTGCGGGCCGAGGCCCTGGAGGCCGGGATCATCGCCATGTTCCGCCAGGAATGGGCCTTGGCCGGTCATGCACGGCCGCTGCGCAGCATTGCCATCGTCGACGAGGCGCCGCAGCAGCAGTACCTGTACCCGGAGTTTCTGCTGTTTCAGCAGCTGTTCCAGCGCCATGGTTTGCAGGCGGTGATCGCCGACCCGGCCGAGTTGAGCTTGAAGGACGGCGTGCTTTGGCATGGCGAACTGGCCATCGACCTGGTCTACAACCGCCTGACCGATTTCGCCCTGGAAGCCCCGGCCAATGCCACGCTGCGCCAGGCCTATCTTGAGCACGCAGCCTTGCTCACGCCGCACCCACAAGCCCACGCCTTGTATGCCGACAAGCGCAACCTGGCGCTGCTTTGCGATGCCGAGCAACTAACCGCGCTCGGGGTGGCCGAGGCCACTCAGGAGCTGCTGCTGGCCGCCATTCCGCATACCGAGGTGGTCGAACCGGCCAACGCCGAGCGCCTGTGGCGCGAGCGCAAGCGGCTGTTCTTCAAACCCTGCGCCGGTTATGGCAGCCGCGCCGCCTACCGTGGCGACAAACTGACCCAGCGCGTGTGGCAGGAGATTCTTGCCGGCGATTACGTTGCCCAGGCCCTGGTGCTGCCGGGGCAGCGGGTGATGGCCAGCGAGACCCCGGCGTTGAAGTTTGATCTGCGCGATTACGCCTACGATGGCGCGGTGCAGTGGGTGGCCGCGCGCCTGTACCAGGGCCAGACCACCAACTTTCGCACCCCGGGCGGCGGCTTTGCCCCGGTCTATCCGGCGCCGGAGGGCGGTTGCGGGGCGGGCTGCGACTGATCAGTGCGCTGGTGCCCGTTCAGCGTGCCTGGGTAGGCCGATGGAAATCAGCGCGGCGAGCAGGACGAAGGCCGAGGAAATCCACAGGCACGCCTCCAGCCCGTAAGCTTGATAGACCCAACCCGAGAGCAGGGTGCCGAGCAAGCGGCCCATGGCGTTGGACATATAGTAGAAGCCCACGTCCAGGGACACGCCGTCTTCCTTGGCGTAGCTGACGATCAGGTAGCTGTGCAGCGAGGAGTTGACCGCGAACAGCGCACCGAAGACCAGCAGACCGCCGAGCAATACCCAGTGCGCCGACAATCCGCTGTACAAACCGAGGGCGATCGCCGCCGGCAGCCCCGCCAGCAAGGCGGCCCAGCCGAAGGCGGCGCGGCCATCAGGCACCAGGCCGCCGGCTTTGCCGCTGATCTTGCCGGTAATCACCGGGGCGAAGGACTGGACGATGCCGTAGCCGATCACCCAGGCGGCGAGAAAGCCGCCGACCATCCAGAAGTCCCAGCCGAACACACTGGACAGGTACACCGGCAGCGCCACCACGAACCACACGTCGCGGGCGCCGAACAGGAACAAGCGCGCCGCCGAGAGGATATTGATCGCCCGGCTCTTGGACAGGATGTCGCGGAAACGGGGTTTGGCCTTGGCCTTGCCCAGATCCTTCTTCAGCAACAACAGGCTGGCCAGCCAGACCAGCGCCAGCAGCGTCGCCATCACTACTAGTGCACCGCGAAAACCGAGCAGGGCGAGCAGGGCGCCGCCAAGGAAAAAGCCGACGCCCTTGAGCGCGTTCTTCGAGCCGGTGAGGATCGCCACCCACTTGTATAGCGTGCCCTGCTGGCTGTCCGGCACCAGCAGCTTGATCGAGCTCTTGGCGCTCATCTTGTTCAGGTCTTTGGCGATCCCCGACATGGCCTGGGCGCCCATCACCCAGGCAATGCTCAGCCAGGGGGCCGGCACCGTGAGCATCAGCAAGGCGGCCACTTGCAGGCCCAGGCCGATATTCATGGTGCGATTGAGACCCAGGCGTGCGCCCAGATAACCGCCGACCAGGTTGGTGATCACGCCGAAGATTTCATAGAACAGAAACAGCGCGGCGATCTGCAGCGGCGTATAGCCGAGGCTGTGGAAATGCAGCACCACCAGCATGCGCAAGGCGCCGTCGGTGAGGGTGAAGGCCCAGTAGTTGCCGGTCACCAGCAGGTATTGGCGGACTTCTGGAGCCAGGCGGGACAAGGCATGCATCGAGGGATCCTGTGATGCTGTGATGGGTATCGCTGAGCTCAACCCATCGCTACGAAGCGATGTTCTGTGGGAGGGGCTTTAGCCGCGACTTGCCTCAGGCCTATTGCGGCTAAAGCGGAATGCCGCCCAGCCTCTCCCACAACTGCGTTCTCAGTGAGCCAAACCGACCAGTCGCGCCAGTTCCACGGTGCGGTTGGCATAGGCCCATTCGTTGTCGTACCAGGCGTACAGCTTGACCTGGGTGCCGTTGATCACCATGGTCGAGAGCGCATCGATGATCGAGGAGCGCGGGTCGGTGCGGTAGTCGATCGACACCAGCGGACGCTCCTCGTAACCGAGGATGTCCTTCAAGGAGCCGGCCGCAGCCAACTTGAACAGGGCATTGACCTCATCCACCGTGGTGGCGCGTTCGACTTCGAACACGCAGTCGGTCAGCGAGGCGTTGGCCAGCGGCACGCGCACGGCATGGCCGTTCAGCTTGCCGCGCAGCTCGGGGAAGATCTCGGCAATCGCGGTAGCCGAACCGGTGCTGGTGGGGATCAGGCTCATGCCGCAGGCGCGAGCGCGGCGCAGATCCTTGTGCGGCTGATCGAGGATGCTCTGGGTGTTGGTCAGGTCGTGAATGGTGGTGATCGAGCCATGGCGGATGCCGAGGTTCTCGTGGATCACCTTGACCACCGGCGCCAGGCAGTTGGTGGTGCAGGACGCGGCGGTGACGATGCGGTGCAGGGCCGGGTCGAACAGGTCCTGATTGACGCCCATGACGATATTCAGCGCGCCGGCTTCCTTCACCGGGGCGCTGACCACCACGCGCTTGACCCCTTGCTCAAGGTAGCCCTGCAGCACCGCGACGGTCTTCATCTTGCCGCTGGCTTCGATCACTAGGTCGCAGCCGCTCCAGTCGGTATCTGCGATGGCTTTGTTGGCCGTGACCTGGATGCGCTTGCCGTCGACCAGGATGGCATCGCCGTCGCTGCTCGCCTCATGCTGCCAGCGGCCGTGCACAGAATCGAAATTCAGCAGGTGCGCGTGGGTGGCCGCGTCGCCGGCCGGGTCGTTGATCTGTACGAATTCCAGCTGCGGCCAGTCCCAGGCGGCGCGTAGTGCCAGGCGACCGATGCGACCAAAACCGTTGATACCTACTTTGATAGCCATAAGCGAATTCCTCCAAGAAAGTGATTACGCACTGCGCGGCGCAAACATAATGATCGCCATGCCCAGGATGGCTACAGCGGCCCCCAGCAGGTCCCAATGGGTCGGGCGAATGCCGTCGACCAGCCACAACCAGATGATCGCCATCGCCACATAAACCCCGCCGTAGGCGGCATACACACGCCCGGCCGCGGTCGGGTGCAAGGTCAGCAGCCAGGCGAACAGCGCCAGCGAGGCAGCAGCCGGCACCAGCAACCAGATGCTCTTGCCCTGCTTGAGCCACAGGTAGGGCAGATAGCAGCCGATGATCTCGGCCAATGCCGTCAGTGCAAACAGGCCCAGGGTATTGAGCATGCTCACCTCAGTTGCCGAACTGGGCGATCCAGCCCGCATGGGCCGGATGCTGGATGGCTTTCGGGCGTAGCGCCTGCACCAGGGTGACGGCCTCGCTACGGGCAATACCCTGATTGATCAGGATGCGCGCGGCAATCAGTCCGGTACGCCCGGAGCCGCCCTTGCAGTGAATGGCGATAGCGCGGTCGGCTGCCAACAGTTGGCGAATCTGCCCGATGGACTCTTCCCAGGCAGCGTCGAAATCGGCCAACGGCACCTGTTCATCGGCCACCGGCAGATGCAGCCAGGTCAGCCCCGCCGCGGTGCACTGGGCGGGCAGCTCGGCGGCGCCATTGAGTTCAAGTTCTGCGCTCGGCATTAGGGTAATCACGGCCTCGGCACCGGCCTGCTTGAGCGTGCTCAGAGCGCTGGCAATGCTGCTGTTCTTGAGACCTGGGCAGGGGGTGAAGATCAGCCGGCCTGAGCTGCCGGGAATGCTGAGTGCGTCAAACGGATGGGGCATGCCGAATAATCCTGGGATGTCAGATGGACGTTTGGTCAGATGGACGCTTGATTGACGCGTTTCGACAGTTGCTCGGCCGACTCCTTGCGCTCGGAGTAGCGATCCACCAGGTAATCCTGGCGCTCACGCAGCAGCAAGGTGAATTTGACCAGCTCTTCCATCACGTCTACCAGCCGATCATAGAAAGATGACGGTTTCATCCGTCCAGCGGCGTCGAACTCGAGATAGGCCTTGGGCACCGAGGACTGGTTGGGGATGGTGAACATGCGCATCCAGCGGCCCAGCACGCGCAACTGGTTGACCACGTTGAACGACTGCGAGCCGCCGCAGACCTGCAGCACCGCCAGGGTCTTGCCCTGGGTCGGGCGTAGCGCGCCGATGGCCAGCGGCACCCAGTCGATCTGCGCCTTGAACACTGCACTCATCGAGCCGTGGCGCTCCGGCGAACACCACACCTGGCCTTCCGACCACTGCATCAGTTCGCGCAGTTCCTGCACCTTGGGGTGGCTGTCTGGCGCGTCATCCGGCAGGGGCAAACCGGCGGGGTCGAACACCCGCGTCTCGGCGCCGAAACGTTGCAGCAGGCGCGCGGCTTCTTCAACCAGCAGACGGCTGAACGAGCGCTCACGGTTCGAGCCATAGAGCAGCAGGATGCGCGGCGGGTGGCTGAGCGTCCGCTCGCTGCCGAGTTTCTCCAGGGTTGGCAGTTCGACCAACGCTGTGTCGAGATTGGGCAGGTGATTATCGTCCATCAATTCACTCCAGTGGCGTGGCAGCAAGGGTTCAGCAGCAGGCGGCGAGGCGCGCGGGCCGCTCGCCCATACCGTCGAGGCGTTTGGCGTCGGGGCTGAGCCAATGCCGGTTGGCGCCCAGGGTGGTGCCCAGCACGGCGCTCACCCAGTCCGGCAGGTTGGGGTGCAGGCGGTAATACACCCATTGACCTTGCCGCCGATCCGTCAGCAATCCGCAGGTGCGCAATTGCGCCAGGTGCCGGGAAACCTTGGGCTGGCTTTCGTCCAGCGCGCAGGTCAGTTCGCAGACGCAGAGTTCTTGTTCAGCCGTGATCAGCAGCATCAGGCGTACACGGGTTTCATCGGCCAGGCATTTGAAGACGCTGGTCGGGGTCAGCTGTTCTGCCATTGCGTCCCTCATTGTTGCGGCCCTCAGCGTTTGGTTTTTACCAGCACGAACATCTTGATCCGTTCATGAATCTCATGCAGGCAGTGGCGGAAGGCATCTGGCTTGTCGCTGGTCACCGGATCTTCGAAGTTCCACGCCAGCTTTTCGCCGCTGAACTCGAGGTGCTCGCATTCCTCGGCGGATTTGTCGCACAGGCTGATGATGTATTCGAATTCATCGCAGCGAAGTTCGTCGAGCGACTTGCTGCGCAAACCCTGGGTATCGACGCCCAGGTGCTGCAAGGCAGCGAGAGTGCGCGGGTCGATTGCAGTGGGTGCACTGCCGGCGCTGAAAGCGGCGAAGTTGTTCGGATCGGTATGCCTGAGCAACGCCTCGGCCAGTTGCGAGCGGGCAGCATTGGCGACGCAGACGAACAGCACGCGGGTTTGGTAAGCCATTGCAGGGTCTCGGTTTATATATGGCTGTCTGAATATACGTTTTATCGTATGTGTCGTAAAGCCGGGCGAGTATGCTCCAGGGTGTTCGCCTGATAGGTGCAAGTGGCAGGTATAGTGCTGACTGTCAGCGCCTCCCCCCCACCATTGAACGCAAGCAGCCCATGCACCGACTCGACCTGAAGATTCGTCTGCACTGTGGTGCCGATATCGCCATCGGTCCCGGCAAGGCCGACTTGCTTGAAGCCATCCGGAAAACCGGCTCGATCAGCGCAGCCGCGCGCAGTTTGGGTATGTCCTACCGGCGTGCCTGGCTGCTGGTCGAAACCATGAACCGCTGCTTCAAGGAACCCTTGGTCACCACCCTGGCGGGCGGTCGCCATGGTGGCGGCACCCAGCTGACCGAGCTGGGCGTACGGGTGCTGCGGCGCTACCGTGAACTCTGCGACCAGGCGCTGGCCGCCGTGCAGGATGGCCTGGATGATCTTGGCGCTTTGTTGGCCGATCCCAGACCTGCGAACCAGTAGCGAGAAAGGCCTGCTGATTGTCGCTGCCGGCAATCGCCGACGGCTCCTGACCCTATCAGTGCAGCCGCTCGACTGACCTCCGCCATGCCCAGGCCGTCGATCTCAGACCGCCAAACCGGCCGATCGTCGATCCGCTGCAATCCGCGCTACCGGCGGAGAGGTGCTGACTATGCTTACCGCTTGTTGGCAGAGCCGTTGACCCGCGAGGGCAGCGGGGTCACGCCTCGCGGGGTCGCGCCTCCTACAGGGGAATGCGGTGTCCGTAGCTCATACAGGAGGGTCCGGGCAGCGCATAGCCCAGCCCAGCAGCAGGTAATAGACCACCCGTTAGCCGATAAGCCCTGCCAGCAGCACGCCGAGACCAGCCTGGATATGGGGGGATTACCCCGGCGAAGGCGCTGATCAACAGCGCGCCCAGCACAATCGGGTAACTGAGCTGGGCCGGCAGCAGTTTGCCGAGCGCCGGCCAGTCGCGCCTGGCGCTCGAGGCGGTCGCCATGCGACGTTGTTTGCTCATTGTCGCTCGCGCCGCAGGGTGTCGCTGCGGGCTGCCATGGCCGGCTCATGGGGCTGCAGCAGGGTGAATTCGGGGGGGCGCCAGGAGCCAGCCGAAGCGGTCCGGGTTGCTGGAGCCGCTGCTGGCGTTGCGCACGTAGATGCGGTCCAGGCAGAGCAACGCCAGCGCGCCGGCAGGATCGGTGGACTGAAGCCCAGCCTTGAAATGGCTCTTCAACCAATAACGGCTACCAGCGGCCCACAATAAGGTTCGCGGTGGGTGATCCCCGAGCGGTAGGTTCGGCTAGATCCATGGCGCTGGTCGCAAGGATTTGCCATGCACGGCATTGCTCGACAAAATCTCGCTCCGATTCGGCCAAAGCTGCCGGACGCCGATGGTGAAAAGGGGCTGGAGTTGAACGAACAGACATTGTCTATGCGCCTGGAGCGTGTGGCGGCGCATGTGCCAGCAGGTGCGCGGCTAGCCGATATTGGCTCGGATCACGGCTATCTGCCGGTGGCGTTGCTTAGCCGTGGTGCCATCGCGACTGCGGTGGCTGGGGAGGTGGCCTTGACCCCGTTCCACGCGGCTGAACGTAGCGTACGCGAGAGCGGCCTGAGCCAACTGATTAGCGTGCGCCTGGCAGATGGTTTGGCGGCAATCGAACCGGGAGACGCAATAACGGCAATCAGCCTCTGCGGTATGGGCGGCGAGAAGATTCGCGACATCCTCGACAGCGGTAAGGCCCGCCTGAGTGGTCAGGAGCGTCTGATCCTGCAGCCCAACGGCGGTGAGCAGCCGCTGCGCCAATGGCTGATGGAAAATGGTTACCGCATCCTTTTCGAGGAAGTGCTCCGGGAAAACCGCTTTGCATACGAAATCATCGTTGCCGAACGCTCTGGGCCGGTGATGTACACCGCCGAGGAACTGTACTTTGGCCCGCTGCAGATGCAGCAGCGCAGCCCGGCGTTCCTGGCCAAGTGGCAACGCATGTTACGTCTGAAGCAGCAGACCCTGGCCGACCTCGCTCAGGCGCGGCAGGCGGTGCCCGAGGAGAAGGTGCAGAAGGTCGCCCGACAGACGCAGTGGATTATTGAACTGCTGGCTTGAGCCTTTACGAGTGACTTTTTCTGGCTGACTGCTGCTTGTTATCCACTGGCAGAGATCGGCCAAGAGCGAACCTTCGCCCAGATCTGATTCTGGCCGCGAATGCGGGGTTTCGAACCCATGCAGCTATTTGGTTGTTGGCGACAGCCGTGATCAGAGCGGGGCGGGCCATACTCGGCGAACTCGACTCTTCAGCTAGGACGCCGACGAGCGTGTTGTCGCGCAGATGGCGCGCTGACAAGCTCAATATACCAGCATCATAGGGAGCCAAGGATGGTCCCGGGGGGGGACGATAAAATCATATGGGGCAAGGCTTGTAGGCTAAAAATATTAGTAGGGATACAGGCTGGGATACAGGACATTTTGTGCTTGACCTTTCCGATTCCCTAGGGAAACTCTGAAAAAGACTTCCTGATTTTGGCAAAATACCCGGATTCCACCCGCCGAGTTTTCCGATGAAGCAGATGACCTTCGCCGACGCCGAGTACGCCGGCAAGCGCAAGCAGACCCGCAAGGAGTTGTTCCTGATCGAGATGGATCGGGTGGTGCCGTGGAAGGGTTTGATTGCCTTGATCGAGCCGCACTACCCGAAGGGGGAAGGCGGTCGTCCGGCGTACCCGTTGATGGCGATGCTACGCGTGCATCTGATGCAGAACTGGTTCGGTTACAGCGATCCGGCGATGGAGGAGGCGCTGTACGAGACGACAATCCTGCGCCAGTTTGCCGGGTTGAGTCTGGAGCGCATTCCCGACGAAACCACCATCCTCAACTTCCGCCGGTTGCTGGAGAAACACGAACTGGCTACCGGAATTCTGGCCGTCATTAATGGCTACCTGGGTGACCGAGGCTTGTCGTTGCGCCAAGGCACCATCGTCGATGCCACGCTGATCAATGCACCGAGTTCGACCAAGAACAAGGACGGCAAGCGTGACCCGGAAATGCACCAGACCAAGAAGGGAAACCAGTATTACTTCGGCATGAAGGCCCACATCGGCGTCGATGACGAATCGGGTTTAGTGCACAGCGTGGTCGGCACGGCAGCCAATGTTGCAGACGTTACCCAGGTCGACAAGTTGCTGCACGGCGAGGAAAACATGGTCGGTGCCGACGCGGGTTACACCGGCGTAGAGAAACGCCCAGAACATGAAGGCCGAGAGGTGATCTGGCAGATCGCTGCCCGCCGCAGCACCTACAAGAAACTCGATAAACGCAGCGTGCTGTACAAAGCCAAGCGCAAGATCGAGAAGGCCAAGGCGCAGGTTCGCGCCAAGGTCGAGCACCCGTTCCGGGTGATCAAGCGCCAGTTCGGTTATGTGAAGACGCGCTTCCGGGGGCTGGCGAAGAACACCGCGCAACTGGTGACACTGTTCGCGCTGTCGAATCTGTGGATGGCACGCCGACATTTACTGACGAATGCAGGAGAGGTGCGCCTGTAATGAGGGAAATGGCTGCCGCGAGGTGCTCGTGGCTGCTGAAAACACAGAAATGAGCGGGTGATCTGAGAGTTTTTGATCGATTTGCCGCTTTTAAAATCAGCGGAGGCTGAAGTCAGCCAGAAATGCATGGCTACTTCAGAGGATCCCTAGCACGTTTCTCTTGTGAGCGTACCCTTCGATGTTATTGGAACGAAATTCAAATTATCGAGCAGTTCGACGGCTCCCTGCAGCCGTGGAGGTGGCGCAATTGTGTAAAGATCAGCCATGCTTCTCTCTCATCGAAGGCAAAAAGCCACCAGGCGTCAACCTTTGCTTCCTAGGCACAAATGAATCGGATACAGTCGATCATAAAATAAGCTCGTATTGGGTTTCAGTTCCATAAATTAATGAAAGCTGGAGTCTGTATCAAAAGCTTACGCGAACTAACACTATTCTAAAATCAGGGGAAAGGAGCGCTCCATGAGTAAAGCCATTCAGCTTTTAAATTTGGTCAATCTACCAAAAATATTCGAAAGCAAACCTGGTGAAATTGATGTTTCCCTTCTTAAAAGTATCTGTAATGTGTGGCCGAAATCTTCGAGCCATATACGGGGTATTATAGAAAGCTTTACCGGAGAAAAGCTAAAGCCCAAAGAGGACACGTATGAGCGATTAAGTAAGTTGGTTTTTTTGGCTGACTTTAGAAAGTGCTGGGAGAGCTCTAAAAAATCCGGTTTTCCTACTTTTGATAGATTGGTTTTTTTATATGTTACAAACAAGCATAAAAATCTCCACTTCGATGCTGTGGAGTTGTCTGGTTTTTACGATAAGAGACCAAAGACAAATAAGCGCTTTCCAATACTTGAAAATATAAGTTTGCTTGTGGCGCAAATATGTTCGCCTTCCGTTGATAAGGCTTCTGCTGCTTTGTTCGCTTGGAGTATGTTTGAGTCCTGTCAGCTACATTTGTTAGAGACGCCAGACGAAGAATCGCTTAAAAAACTTGAAGCAACACTCCGTTCGAAGCTGGCGGAAGAACAAAAAAACGAAATATTAGAACTATTGTCAGTAGGTAATTGGCAAATACCTTCAGAAAAATCTAAGCAGAAATTTATAACCGGCGACGCTCCTATTTTGAATGGTCCGATTTATATCGACCCAAAAAAAGAAGACGAAAAAAAATATGCACACTCTAACCATCTAGAAATAACTTCCGATCTATTTGAGCTTCGTGATTCTATCAATAAATTAAAATCTTTCAGCGAGGGGATGGCTCAAAAGTCTATCGCGCTGTTTAGTAGTAGTAATGCGAAACTAGTATTGGATGGAATGCAAGAAGCTCTAGATGGTGCAAATGGCCTATTAGAAATTATTGAGGAAAAGCAAAAAAATATTATCTCAGTGCTCAGAAAGCCTTTAACGGCAGGTTATGCTAAGCTCGAGTTGTCTGAAGCCCCATCTCTATCCGCTCTATTCAGTCCGAGTGGATTTAACGACTGGGCCGTGAAGGTGGAAGAATCGGAAAAACAAATAGCGCGACGTGCAGAAAAACTTTCTCGAATATTAAGCAAAAGTGAAAAGACTGTAAGTGATCTGATTTTATACAAGCGGGATTGGAGTCCAGTTCTGACTGGTGACGAATTATTAGACATGCTCGTTAAGTCAGCCGAAAGTATAGAAGGCGGAATTAAATCAGAGCAAGAGCTTTATAGGTCAGTAGAAGAAAACTATAAGGATTTAGACTGGAATCCGCTGTTAGATGCTGGGCTTGTTAATATCTGGCGGCAGCTAGGACTTTATTTGATTCAAAAAAAATCGATAAATAATCTCCTGGGTGTTTGCGTAAGAAAAGAATTTGAACTTTTGTTGGATGAGTTTGTAGGCTTAATAGTCTCGGTTTTGAAAGATCATGATAGTGCAAGAATTTCGGCTATTATTTCGGTAGCCTCATGGCTCACCCTTGGGCAAAAAGAAGAAATCGCACGAAGAAGTGAAAAGTGCATTCCCGTAATAGCTTTGGCGCAGTTGCAGGCATACTTGAACAGCGGGGGGGTGAATAGTATTGATCGCTACTCGTATTGGAGTGCTTACCCACTACATGATGTTGCCAGTAATCCTTTAAGCCTCTTCGATGAGTTTTTTTCCGCCTTATATGTTTGCACTATTGAAAATGGACCCGAGATTGATGTTCGGTTTTTAGTCCAGTACGTAGCTAAAGCTGGGATAAAAAATGGGGAGAAAAAGAACAGCATAAACGTCGAAGCTGAAATGCGAAATAGGTTGTTTAGTATATTGGAACAACATCGAAAAGGGGGAAGCAATACCTATGCTCACATTTGGAACGCTGCTTACAATGAGCTTTTTATGCCCCTCTACGAAGTTGCTGAAAGGCAAGGATTGACGGAATTTGTCAAGGAGTATCGGAGGTTTATTGATGGCTTTGAAATTGAAAATTATTTGGCGGGTTGGAAGCAAGAAATTCCGGATCATTTGAAGAAGCGGTCAGAGTACGATAAGTTTGTCCGAAATCAAGTAAGTATAAAGATAACTGAAATAAGTGACTGGGCTGCTCTATTCTCAACTTCAAAGTCATCATATAGTGCTGAGCCAAAACATGAGGGCCTATTAAATAAGATCTGTATGGTCCTCGAATCCACCGACTCAGATGTGAGGATGTTAAAAGGGTGGTTGCTTACGTTGCATGAAAAGAAGGAGTATTTTCAGCGCGCATGTTTTGAAAAAAGTTTAGATGGAGCGTTCGGGACATGTTTTGAGGGTGGCGACGTCAGTGCATTTTTCCCTCGCGTCTTCTCTAAGATTCTTGAAGATAAGAGCGCCACGCACAATGACATAGTGGCTGATGTTGTAATTTCTGAACTTGGATTTAATACACATTCACAGCTGAGTAAGATATACGCTGAAAGGCAAATGTTTGAAGCATTTTCTGCACTTACGAGTGAATCTAACGAAGAAGTCCTCCCTAACATTGAGAGAGTTGTAGAAAAAGATCTTGAAGAGCTTGAAGTAGTCCAGCAAGCCAAAATCAATGCTATTAGAAGACGAGTCAAAGCGCTGGGTTCTCCTTCTGAAGAGTTCGCCGATACCCTGGGCAGGGCAGAAGAATTATTAAATACTCACCAGTGGAAAAAGTTAGAACGAGAATTGTTGGAGATTGATCAATACATTTCCCTTGAGGAAAGTGATTTACTTGAGTCGAAGGAGCGTGACGTTTTAGCTGAAAAAATAACTTCTCTCGGGGGAGTAACAAACCTCAATGAAAACGTTTTCATGCTCAGAGCAAAACTGGAGACGATTCTTGAAAAGAATAAACCTCGTCGACTCCATATTGAAAAAATCAACAAGCTATCATTCATTAGATATTTAGACGAATCTATACTGGTCGCAGTTTCTAGATGTATTTCAGAGTTGGATAATAGACTCCCTTATCCCGATGCTCAAACGTCGGATCTCCTGGCATATTACTTTCAGCAAGCTGTCGATCCGCTTTCGCTTGAGCTAAATAGGGTTAGGACGTTACTGCCTTCTTATGGGAAAAAGCTCAAATTACTTACGCTGACTCTACTGCACAACATTGCAGTGGATAAAGAATGTCTAGATGAGCATTCAAGACTCGTGCTGGCATTAATTGATACTGCCGAAATGTGGAAGGATTTAGGTTCTTTAGGCGAGAGTTGTGTCGACGCAATTTTGTCGGTTTTCGAATTCAAAGGTTTGGATACCAAAATCGAGTTGGAAGCTGAGGTTTTAACCCCGATCGCTGAACTGACTGAAAGAAATTTCGCCCCGAATAAAGAAAAAAATATTCCAGAGGATGAAAGGTTTAATGCAAAACTCGATCATCTTGTAAGAAAGGCAAGACTTGTTTCTGATGGTAGAAATCAAGTTGTTGAGTCTAATCTGTCGCTTTCAGATCTCGTTGAGAACAAGAGTTGGATGGACGTAGGCTCGGTTGCTTTAAAAGGTGTTCTAGGTGGGTACACCGAACACTCAGCTAACTGGCTACAGTCATTGGCTGACTGGAGTGTGAGTCAAGTCCTGAATGACCGGCATTCATTTAATGTCGCCGAATACTCTGCATGCCTATACCTCATAAACAGTGTGAAGAACTCCACTGTAGTTAAAGCGATAACACCAACAAAAAACATGAAGGGTATGATCGGCGAAATAGCTTGCGACTTTGTTGGGCGCATGCTCGATGAAGTATCCGGAGGAAGCGCCCCAGGAGGAAGAACTTTACTAGCCGATAGGATTCAGTCAGTATCGAACAGTGTCGAGTTGCTTTCGCAATTCTCCAATGATTTCAATACCGCTTTCAGTCTGAAAGGTAATGGTGACAACATCGTCACAAGGGCTCTTTGGGATTATTTTTCTGGCGACACGCGGCAAGCAGAAGCGCGCGCAGCGTTTATGAATATCGCTTGGCGCCTTCATTGTCCTGCTGTCACTGCCGCTTGTTTGGCTTATGCCCCGATCGATATGGAGAGAAGAAGAGCTATAGCGCTGGCTGAAATTTCGAATAAAGCGCTGATAGATGGCAAGCATGAGCTACTTCAAGGTTTCGTAGATTTACGCAAAAGCATTCAAGCTAAGCCATTTCAGTTATTTGTTGAAATGGTCATGAGACAAGCTCCAATTCACACGGAGAACCAGGCACAATTATCTATGGCTGGCAATCTTGAATTTGTTTCTGGTGGTGTTCTCCGAGGCATCTTGAATATAGTTCCTCGAAAAGTAGATTGTCCTGATTTGATTGCGATACTTTTAAGCCCGACAGCGCCAATTAGATTTAAGGGCGGAAGTTTAAAACTTGAGCTTGTAGGGCCGTTCTTCTCGGAAACATCTCGTTCTGTTGAATTTGAGCAGCTGCACGAAAATGCAGAACAGTTTCGGATTGAAGTGGATTGCGAATCTACGTCCATAACTGGCAGTCGAACTAGATTCAGTCAAGTTCTTGAGTTAAAGATAGCGGGTCGTGAAATCTTCGAACCTTTGACTCCTGATTTCATTGATGATGCGTTTGACAGTTTTCCCGAGCAGCAAATGCGCTATGAAGCTTATGTCGCACGGGCGGCTGATGAGCAAAAAATTGAGAAGGCTCTATTCAATAGCAAAGTTGTTCGAAGTCTTTGGATTTCGAGTCCGCGTCGGTCGGGCAAAACATCGATGCTGTACAGAATATTAGATGCTTTTTCTCATAAAGTTGGTCGAGATAATTTTGTAGTTTATCTTACGGTGGACGAGAGTTTCTTATCTGGGTTAGATTTCAATAAATGGGTTTGGAAGCGTCTTTGCAGTATTCTTGCCAACAAAGAGTTGCGTGAACTGTATAACGATTTCGATGCTATGGGGAAAAATCTATCCTTTGATGCTGACGCGGGAACTTTTATCGGACAACTTTCAGATTTGCTGTTGGATAATAATCCTCAGGGAAGCCGTGTAATCTTCCTTATTGATGAAATCGATCGTTTTGCTGCAATGTTTTTTGAAGGTGGTAGTAGGAAAAAACTAGCGACTAATATTTTATGGCAAATTCGGCATTTCATTGCGGAGCGTAGAGACATAGGGATTGTTTTTGCAGGATCGTCAGCCGCTAGGGAGGTTTTCATTAGTAACCCTGAGTCGCCTTTCTACAATAGCATTGAGCATTTAGAGCTGTCGCCTTTTTCGACTAAAACAAAACAGCAAGAAGTTAGCAGTAGGCAAATAATAGAGCCTGGGCAAATTCGATACCGTCATGTGATATCCAAAGAAAGCCTTGAACATTTGGTCTGGGTTTGCTCGGGCATTCCGTATTACATGAAACTTGTTGCTGGAGCTACTTTTGCAGTAGCTACTCAATCTCATATTCTGGTTTCGGATGTGAATGCTGGCTTGCGTGCACTCCTGTCAAAAAGTACGGGCGTATCAAAGTTAGATGATATGGGCGGCGATCCTGGAGCAGATGATCTGAGAACTACTGTAACGCTTGAGCGAAACAGCGATGGTGTGTTGGTTAGAGCTGTGCTTTATGCTGTTGCAGACTTACATAGCCCTATAAGTGGTCATAGGGTGTTGAGAGGGCGGGTGAGCTCTAAGGAAAGCAAGTTATCACAACACTATCGTTTGCCGAAGGAGTTGATTGAGAGGGGCGTCGAGATTTGTTTAAAACTTGGGTTGCTAAAGCTTGCTGCCTCAGATTCATCTCAAGAGCTATTCTTTGCTATCCCAATACTCGGGGAGTCGCTGAGAAACTCCTCATCTCGACATTGGGCGTTAATCGATCACGAGTTGAGTGCTATCTCGGCTAATGTATTGGAAGGAGCCAAGCTATGAAGCTTCCAGAAACTCATATGACCCTATGTAAGGAAATCATTGAGTCTTGGTTGAAGAAGCGAAGCAACTATATAGTTGTTTCACCGCCTATGTGCGCATCGCGACAATTTTTCAAACATCTTTCGCAAGCGGAAGTTATATTCGATTTTATAGGGCAACATTTATATACGTTATCAATTGCCAAGATGGATACCGAGGACTTCCGAAGTGAGATCGTTTTCGCACGTAAAGTGGCAGAGAAATGGGGTGTGTTGAGCTCCGTGAATTCATCGGAAGCCGATCCTGTTACGATATTAAATGCTGCGACTATCGCAGTCAAAGAAGCAAATAGAATCCCAATTATTATAATTCATAGGTTTCATGAGGCTCTGCAGAATCTTGGAGAAAGTATCGGCACGGTGTTGAGAAATTTAGAGCATGATATGGGCTTGAAAACCGTTGTCGAGTTGCCAATTTCCTTACCTATTCTTCGGGAACGCTGGGAATTGGCTAACAAAAATAAGTCACCTTTTTTAGCCTCTGATTGGGGGCAAGGTCATCGTAGTAAATGTCTCAAAGGATTAAATGAGGCGGAAATTGCTACAGTGCTTACCGCTAACGGTGTTAATGCTGAGTTAGCATCTGATGTGAAACGAATTACGGGCGGCCTGACCGAAATAGTTAATGATCTTGTTGAAGATTTGGCTCGTATGAATCGCGGCGGACTAGAACCTTTCATAAAAAGCCGAGCCAAGGAGCTTTGTGAGCGTCTCGTCGATTGGCTTGATGCGTCTTCGGAAAATCACACATATAAAAAATTAGTGGCTAAATCGTTAGCTAGAAAACTTGATGCTAAAGATGGGGCAACGCTATCAAGTCACGATTGGGGAGACCTTATTTTGAACAAGGATGGCTCTCTAGGTTTCAAAATGTTGGGGTGGGAATGTTTGGCTAGACTTTCTTCGGTAGTCGATAATCCGGCTATTTTATCATTGGAAGAGTTAGTTGTTAGCCGCAATTACCGAGGGGCGCTGGATTTAATAAGTCTGTATGATCGTGCTGATGCGGTAGATGCGCCTGCTTGGGTATTGATGAATAAGATAACCTCCGCGTGTAAAGTTTTAAGTAATATATTTGGTAACGATGATGATTGGCGACAAGCGAAGGAATTAATTTGTGAGCTACAGATCCTTGAATCCCCCTCCCGGTTCGGCTTTGATGCCAGTATCAACTCGCTAGTACGATGGCTTCCTCTGACCGAATTGATGTGCGATTATTTCTTAACGTCAAAGATTGATAACAAGCTTCGGTTTGAACAATACGTCTGTGGTGAGCTCGATGAAAAAGGGATGTTAGCATTCTGGCAATTATTGCACGTGCGGCTGGAGATGGCTAAAGATATGCCCGCATTCCAGGCGTTGCAGTCTGTCGTTACGCACCCTGAATCGATGCTGCAAGTTTATGCTAAAGATAAGTTGAATGTTTGTTTCTGGAAGGCAGAAAAGCTGGCAGATGATGAGATTCTCCAAATATCGAAATTTATTAAAATGCCGTTTCGTGCTCCTTCTAATAATGCGGTGTTGGGGTTTGCTGAGTTAATTTATATAAGCTCTTGTCGTGAGTCGCTGCTGCCGCTTGAAGAAAGATTGATATCTGATTTTGAGGAAATGCAGGAGTATTTAGAGTTGTACGAGGTTAGGAAGCGCCAGGTGCATAGCACATCTTTTGTAAGTGCAAATGATTGGACTAACTATTCAGATCTATGTGGCGCTATGTTGATAAAGATTTCAAAGTTGTGCGGCGAGAACCCAAAGAATATTGTTTTGCCATCTGCTCAATCTATTCTATCTAGCGCGTTGGGTTCCCTTAAATCGGTGTCAAGATCTTAATAGCAGTTATCATTTCGGCTAGAATAACTGAGACGAAAGTGCCTGTAGAAAATTTAGATGGAGTAAATTGGCCAGTCTGATAACTGTGTAGGGCCCTTCTTAGGGAGTATCCGTAAAATCAGCCGCTACGATCACCTCGCTTGGGATGAATCAGGCAAAGCACTCGGCGGATTTGGAGCAATCCGCCGCGCCTGTTCTCGCTGAAGGTTCGCGCCTTGAAAAGGGGCGAAAGGTGCGCTAATGCATAGCTGAGGAAAAAGCGGTGTTCCAGTGATGTTTTGGGTCGTTCGCGGTCGGCCCCCCCGGTGTCAGGCTAGTTGTCGCCTGAGCTGATTTATCAAAACGATAGATCGGGGGTGTCAAAGGAGCAAAGGGGTCGGAGTGATTTAATTTTAATCACTCCGACCCCTTTCGTGCTCGAGCCGCACCGTACCGGGCGGGGGTCGTCGAGCCTGGGCCGCTTAGTTCTGAACCATCGCGCTGACGCGGTCACGCAGCTTCGGGTCGTTCTGCACCGCCTGGTTGATGGCGTTATATTCCTCGACGCTCAGGTCGTTCTCGACCACGGTGTTCATCATCTTCTTGTTGGCTTCCTGCTGCAGCTGCTGGGCCTCGGCCTGGTCACCGGTCTTTTCCAGCTTGGCGGTGAAGTCCTCGCGGATCTCCATGACCTCGCCCAGCGAGTCGGCGAACTTTTCCAGCTTCTTGTCGCTGATGTCCGAGGCCTGCAGGGCCGGTGCGGGTTGAGCAGCCGGAGCCGGACTCGCCTCCTGCGCCGACACCTGAGAGGCACCGGCAGCCATGAGGAGGGCGGCGAGGCTGGCGGAAACGAGGCGGGCGTTTAGCTTGGTCATGTTCGATACATCCTGCTGTTTGAAAGACGGCAAACGCAATGCATCAGCCATGCCAGGATCGCTCTATCGACTCAACCCCTTGATATTGAACGAATTTATCCACCGGTCCTGTTGCCCTCGACGCTGCGGGTGGTGTTCTGTATCGTGCCAGAATGGCACATGTAGCAGTTTGGCAAAGAACTTCGACACTGCGCGGCGCGCTGCTGTTGAAGGTGGTGGTGCCCCTGGTGGCGATCATGCTTGGCTTCAGTTACCTGCTGCTGTGGACGGTCGAGCGCAACAGCGAGCGGCGTTTGCAGGAGGAGGTCGAGCTGGTGGCGCGGGCGGTTCGGCTGCCGCTCAGCGACAGTCTGGAAAAGCAGCACGACCGCACCTCGCAGCAGGTGCTGGAGTCGGTGCTCGGCGTTGGTCGCGTGTACGGCGCCTATCTCTATGACGACCAGGGCGAGCTGGTGGCCTTCGCCGGCGCCATCGAACCGGATCAGGATCAATCCTCGATTCAGGAGCTGACCGCCGACGGCAAGCGTCGCGGTGGTTATCAGCGCATCCGCGGGCGCGAGGTCTATTCCTATTTCCTTCCGCTCGAACAGAGTGGCGGGCGCATCAATGGGCTACTGCAGGTCACCCGCCGCTGGAATGACTTCGAGCGCGATACCCGGCGTCTGCGCCTGATCGCCGGCATCTGCGCCGCGGTGCTGGCGCTGGCGGCGGTCTGCATCGTCCTGCTCGGCCACTGGTCGGCGATCGGGCGCCACCTGCGGCAGTTGACCCAGAGCATGGCGCAGGTGGCCTCGGGCGATCGTCAGCATCGCGCACCGCACAGCGGTCCGCAGGAAATCGCGGTGCTCGGTCGCGCGCTGAACCGGATGCTCGACAGCATCGCCGACGCCGAGCAGCGCATGGCCGAACAGAAGGCACGCGAGGCGCAGCTCGAAGCCCGCTTGCGACGCACCCAGCAACTGGCGGCGGTCGGCCGCCTGGCTGCGGGCGTGGCGCATGAACTGGGCAGCCCGCTCAGCGTGATCGACGGCAAGGCCCAGCGGGTGCTGCGCAACGAGACGCTGGAGGATGGCCCGCGCAAGGGGCTGCTGCAGATCCGCAGTCAGGTGCAGCGCCTCAGCGAGATCGTCCGTCAGTTGCTGGACTTCGGACGTGCTGCAGGCCGTCCGCCACGGAGCATGCCCGCCGAGGTGCTGGCGCATTCGGCTGCCGCTGCGGTGGCTGACGAGCTGGCCTCGCTGAAGGTCGAGCTCAAGCTCCAGGCGCCGGAGGCTGCGCTGCATTGCGAGGTGGATCCGCCACGCTTCGAGCAGGCCTTGACCAACCTGCTGCGCAACGCCGCCCAGGCCAGTCCGGGCGGACGGGTCGTGCTGCGCTGGTGGCAGGAGGCCGATTGTCTGATGTTTCAGGTCGAGGACGATGGCCCTGGGGTGGCCGAGCAGCACCGCGCCGCCCTGTTCGAGCCGTTCTTCACCACCAAGCCGGTGGGCAAGGGCAGCGGGCTGGGGCTCGCCGTGGCGCATGGCGTGGTGGCCGAGTGCGGCGGCCGTCTCGAACTGGTCGAGAGCGCGCTGGGCGGCGCGGCGTTTCGTATTTCACTGATGCTCGCCCACGAGGATGACAGCCATGCAGATGGATGACGGCGCCCCGCAGCGGGTCTTGATCGTCGAGGACGACGACAGCCTGCGTCAGCTGTTGGTCGAAGAACTGGAAGATCGCCCGCTGCACGTGGAGGCCGTGGCCAGCGCCGAGGACGCCGTGCCGCTGCTGGAAAGCTGGGAGCCGGATCTGCTGATCAGCGACCTGCGCCTGCCGGGCGCCGACGGCATGGCGCTGTTGCGGCGGGTCAAGGCGATGCAGGCCGCGCCGGCGTTCGTGGTGATCACGGCGTTCGGCAGCATCCAACAGGCGGTGGCGGCCCTGAAGGAGGGCGCCGACGAGTTTCTCACCAAGCCGCTGGATCTCGAGCACCTCGGGCTCGCCGTCTCGCGCGCACTGGAGACGCGGCGGCTGCGCGACGAGGTGCGGCGCTTTCAGCAACTGCTCAGCGACGACCGCTTCCACGGCATGCTTGGCCGCAGTCGAGTGATGCGCGAGCTGTTCGACCAGATCCGCCAGCTGGCCCGCGCCGCCGGGCCGGTCCTGGTGATCGGCGAAAGCGGCACCGGTAAGGAACTGGTCGCCCGCGCCGTGCATGCCGAGAGCGAGCGGGCGCAGCGCCCCTTCCTGGCGATCAACTGTGCCGGGTTGCCGGCCGAACTGCTGGAAAGCGAGTTCTTCGGCCACGCCGCCGGTGCCTTCACCGGTGCCAGTCGCACCCACAAAGGGCTGTTCCAGCAGGCCGACGGCGGCACCCTGTTTCTCGACGAGATCGGTGAAATGCCGTTGCCGCTGCAGGCCAAACTGTTGCGCGTGCTGCAGGAAGGCACCATCCGTCCGGTGGGCAGCGAGCGCGAGCTGACGGTCGACGTGCGCATCATCGCCGCCAGCAACCGGCCACTGGAAACCGCCGCCGGCCGTGAGTCGTTTCGCGAGGACCTGTTCTTCCGTCTGGAGACCTTCATTCTGCAGGTACCGCCGCTGCGCGACCGCGAGGAAGACCGCGAGCTGCTCGCCGCCGGCTTCGTCGCCCACTTCGCGGCACGCGACGGCCGCCCGGTGCGGGGTCTGTCGCGCGCGGCGCTGGAGCAGCTGCGGCGCTATCCGTTCCCCGGCAATGTGCGCGAGCTGCAGAACGCCATGGAGCGCGCGGTTACCTTCTGTCATGGCCGCAGCATCGAGCCGGAGCATCTGCCGACGCGCATCGCCAGCTATCGCGAGAGCCCGCCTGAAGCCCGCTCGGATGAGCTGCTCGGGCTGATGATCGACGGACCCTTGCTGCCCACGCTGGACGAACTGGAGATGCGTTATATCCGCCACGTGCTGGAGCGGGTCGAGGGCAACAAGCGCCGTGCCGCCGCGCTGCTCGGCATCGGCCGGCGTACCCTGTACCGCCGCTTGGGCGAGCAGGAGCAGGACGAGGCCTGAGCCAGCCGTCACCCACCCACGGTCGACGGCCTCGAGTGGGGCTGCTGCGGTCCCCCCTGCGCCTGCTCAGCGCAGCGCGAGCTTCTGCGGTTCCAGATTCAGGTCGGCCGGCGTGTGATTGCGGATCGCCACCCATTCGGCCAGTGTGGCCACCGAGCGCGGCGGCGAAATCAGGTAGCCCTGGAACAGATCGCAGCCGGCCTGCAGCAGCGCGGATTGCTTTTCCAGGGTGCCCACGCCCTCGGCATTGACCCGCTTGCCCTGGGCGTGACAGAACGCGACGATCGCCGCCAGGCTCTCCTGCATGTGCTGCTGGATCGAGGTGTAACCGACGCCGAAATCGTCGATGGCCACGCGGAAGCCGGCCATGCGGATCGCGCGCACCGCCTCCATGGTGTTGCTGCTCAGTTCCGCGGCGTAGGTTTCGGTGAGTTCGATCTCGATGAAGGTAAACGGGACTTAAGGTAAAGCGTAGGTAAAACGGGACACCCATTAGCCGGTTCACTGTATCCAGGAGGTGGTTGGGCGAACCATGCAACACATGATTGGGACATAGCCAACAAAAAGCCCGCTCAATTGAGCGCAATGCTGTTCACTTAAGGATTGTTGACTAATCCTTGTTCAGCAGGAGAATCCGGAACCCTCATTAGGTTCCGGATTTTTTATGTCTATTGCGCAGGACTTGAGTGACGTATTGGAAGCTGCCGGGCAGCCTTTGGC
>JAUYKV010000053.1 GCA_030699825.1 Pseudomonas sp.
CGATCAGAAAACGCTCACGTCGGGTTTGTTTACGCTTGCCGGCATACTCAGCATCGGCGAAGGAGATCTGCTTCATCGGAAAACTCGGCGGGTGGTGTCCGGCTATTTTGCCAAAATCAGGAAGTCTTTTTCAGAGTTTCCCTAAATGCAATAATTCAAGCAGAATGCTATTTAAATGCAAAAAAAAGGTCATTTTTTCAGACGGTTGACGCAGGCACGTTCAAAAATAATCTAAAAATCAACGAGATAAAAACTCTTGAGATTAAGTGTTTACGACAAGCAGGAAGGCAAAATGCGCCAGTGCGATAGCGGCGCGCGCCTTCACGGTTGGCGTCGATCTGGCGATCAGCCCCGGCGAAGTGGTCTTCGAGAACGAACTGTTCCAGCTCATTCAGTACTACCCGCAGAACAAAAGCCAATACCAGCGGCCGCTGTTTATCGTCCGCCGGCGATCAACAAGTACTATGTCCTCGACCTGCGCCCGGACAAAGCGCTTTTTCACAGTCTCTCAATCTCCCTGGGCAGCTCGGCTCGGGGAAACTCCAGGTGGAACGCCGTCCAGCCATTTGCAGAGGTGCAGTAGATCCTGCCCTGGTGGGCCTCAACGATCGAACGGGTGATCGCCAGGCCCAGGCCAGCGTTGCGCGGGCTGCCTTCTCGGCGGGCAGGATCGGCGCGGTAAAACCTGTCGAACAATTTCTCCAGGTGTTCCGGCGCGATGGCCTCCCCCGGGTTTTCCAGGCTCAAGGTCGTGGAGGTGCTGCCCTGATCGATCTTCACCGCAATGGTTTTTCCTGCAGGGGTGTAACGCAGCGCATTGGACAGCAGGTTGGAGATCGCCCGGTGCAGCATCAAGCCATCGCCCCGCACGCTGCCGGCCCCAGAGACCTTGAGTTCGACCCCTCGATCCTCGGCCAGCAGCTGGTAATAATCGAACAGCTTGCCAACCACCTCTTCAAGGGCAACCCGCTCGCTCCCCGGAGCGATCAGCCCGTTGTCCGCCTTGGCGAGGAACAGCATGTCATCGATCATCCGCGACATGCGCTTGAGGTCTTCCAGGTTCGAGTAGAGGTTGTCTTCATAGGTGCCGACGTCGCGCTTTCTGCCGAGGATAACCTCGGTGTGGGTCATCAGACTGCTGACGGGCGTTCTCAACTCGTGGGCGATGTCGGCGGAAAAGTCGGAGAGGCGGACGAAGGCATCATCCAGCCTGCCCAGCATGGCATTGAACGAGGACACCAGCTGCTGCAGTTCCAAGGGCACTGGTGCCAGTGGAATGCGCTCCTTGAGCGACTTGGCCGACACCGAGGTGGCCATCTGCGTGACCTGCCGCAAGGGCCGCAGCCCACTCCTGGCAACGACCCAACCCAGTCCCGCACTGACCAGGGTGCTGACGATCAGGCCGATCCAGAACCAGCGCTGCAAGGTCTCGAAGAAAGACATGTGCTGGGTGACATCGAGAACCAGCAGCAAAGTCAGCGGCTCGCCCTGGGCGGAAGCCGCCACGGAGGCGGTGATACCACGGTACATCCGCTGTTCGCCGCGCCATTCCCACAGCGTTCCCGCAGGATAGGCCAGGACCTGTTCGGGAATGTTGACTGGCCCCGGCGCGGCGAAGCGCACACGGCCGTCGCTGGCCAGGATGATCGCCGTCAGATCGTTGTGCGCGCCGAGCAAGGCGCTCAGCCGAGGCTGCAACGCGTCGAAATCCACCTCTCCCGTCGCGCCGGCTAAAATGCTCTGGGTGGACTCGAGTTTTTCGACCAGAACCTGCCTATCCAGCCGCTCGAAATGATGCTGACTCAGCCGGTAGAAACTCAGCGCGGCCACGGTCAAAACGGCCGCCACTGCCAGCATGAACAGCAGACTCAAGCGGGTGGTCAGGGAAAGTCGGTTCATTCCGACTCCGGCTCGTCGAGCATGTAACCCATGCCTCGGACGGTATGGATAAGGTGCCAGTCATTACCCGGTCGACGCTGAACCCGGCCTCGCTAAGCCCCCTGCTGCAAGTAAGTACCGGTTTTGGGGTCATCTTCGGCTACCAGAAGTTTCATGCGGCGGTTCTCAGGTTGCGTATGCCACGAGTGTGCAGTGAATCACCCATACCAACCAGCAGCTTACAGAAATGTAATCTTGGCCTCAGGCAACTGTCAGCAAGCGTCGGCTAGGCTGTAATCACGAGCCGGGGATGCATGAATAGCCTTTGGTTTCGTAGCCCTTTTGAAGGCCCTCCTTCGAATGCTCCTTGGGCCTGGCGGCGCCTGAATGACGCCGTGCTTTTTTTATCAAGCCGTCCGGCAGGTAGTGTTGGGAATGGTCAACCAAGTGAATATGTTGCGCTGCGGATTTGATTGGCATCAATATTTTGGCGACGGCTATTGTCTATTCTCAGATGCCTTATTCCGCCAATGTTGGCGATAGGGCGGCGTGGACGCAGCCTATTCGCAGCCACGCTGAAGAACATGCGCCAGAACCTTGGCTTTGCCTTCTTCTACAACGCCATGGGTATCCCACTCGCTGCGGGGCTGCTGTAGCCACTGACCGGCCATCTGCTGTCGCCCATGAGCGTCAGTTCTGCTTCGATGGTACTCAACGTCCTGCGCCTGCGCAGGATTGTAATCGGCTGACTGGGGAAGGAATGCAATTGAAGTTTGAAGTCAGCGCCGGAGTCATCAATAGCGTGGAGATGCCCTGATGGGTTACATGATGCACGACACATCGATGTGGTCCTTTGGACCATTGATGATGGTATTTTTTTCAGCACTGATCATCCTGCCGTTTTGGTTCATATTCAAAAAGGCAGGGTATTCGCCATGGTTGGGACTGTTGATGGTCGTGCCAATCGTCAACCTCGTCTTGCTGTATTTCCTGGCCTTCTCGGAGTGGCCAAAAGACCCGAGAAAAGAAGGCTCGCGCGATTGAGCAAATGTTTGAATCGCCGCATCCGCCGACGCTTTCCGGAGCACCTGTAGGCGCGCGGGGACGCCCAGTCATTCAGCCGTGAATTCTTCGATGCACAGCATAGCTTCGCGGCTAAATCAGCCCCTATAAAACCATGGGTAACACGTTGTTTTACATGTAGAACTTAAATCTGCATGAAGTCTTGTAGTGCCAGCTTGCTGGCGATCTTTGCAGGTCAAAAGCATTCTCGGAACGCCGAGCCGCAACAAGAATTAGGCGCCCTCCTGGCTCCGACACAGCTTGCCGCGCGACAGCGCAGCGTCTGGACGGCGGGCAATCTCCTACAGAATTCAAGCTCGGCACCGGCATTCGCACCACTGAGAGGGTGTGAAAGAGAGCGAACGAAGCAGAGACCTCGCTACCCGGCACGCCCACCGGGCCACGACAGCACGGAGCACACGGGAGGCCCCGCAAGCAGGCAACCTCAAGCTGACAGAACTGTAATCTCCACCTCAGCGTTCTGACAGGGTGTGCCGGTTATGGTGAGTTCGAGCCTGACGCTCAACCCAACGATCGACCGCATAGGGATCGACGGGTAACCAAATGCTCTTGAGGATGCCTAAATGAAATCCATGAAAACACTCGCCATCATCGCCGCCCTGACCATTTCCTCCCTGGCTCTGGCCGAGGGAGGTGCTGACCGTACCTTCGCCCGGATGGAGCAAGCTGGAAAAGCCGCCACGCAGGCCTATCAGACCGCGGAGCAGCAGAAGCCTGCGGCGCCGGTGGCCGAAAGCAAGACCTCCATGACCGGTCACGACAACTGCTGATCTCGATACGACCGCCCAACCTTACACAAATGTAATCACCCGAACGCTTGAGATGGCTCGCTGGCGTGCGCATAGCTTTTTAGCGGCAGCGGCCAAGACTGGTAGTGCGTTTGCCTCCCTGCTTAGCGCTGTCCCAAGCTAAGCAACAGGGTTGGTCACTCAGAGGTTGTGAAAATAACGAGCGTCGTCGTACGTCCGGTACTGGTCAGGTGCCGGCGGCGTACCCCGCGGCGTAATGTCGGATAGGCCCGTAGGCAGCACTTGATGAGGTACTGAACGGTTTATCACATAGGCAGCTCGTCCGATTGCAATGCAGCCGGTCTGCGGCGGCTAGCCCGTGGTCTACCCTTACCGCAACTGACACTGACGGCGTGCCTCAGGTGGGCCACCGGTTTGGCGGAGGAGCTCCGAATGGAACGTAACTACAGTAACCGCGTCGCCATCGCTATCCTGATTGCGGCCGTCCTGGTTGCGGTTGCAGTGGTCTATCTGGGCCGACAACTGGTGCTTGGTTCGGGCGATGAGCGGATGGCGGCCCTGATCGTTGAGCGCCTCGAGGCACCGGGCGGCGCGCTGTCCGAGGAGGCCTTCAATGCCCGGGTCGAGCAAGGCATCAAAGCCTTCGCCGACAAGCAGCGCGAGAGCCGGAACCAGGCCCAGGAGCGCCAGCCGAGCGAACTGGCGAAGAGCGTCCCGCCGCCCTCGCAGGGTGACCACCTGTATGGCAATCTGGACGCGGCGGTGACGCTGATCGAGTACTCGGACTTCGAATGCCCGTTCTGCAAGCGCTTCCATGACACGGCGAAGCAGTTGGTGGATACCTCCAACGGCCAGGTGAACTGGGTTTATCGTCACTTCCCACTGGGTTTCCACAACCCTGGGGCACAGAAGCAGGCCGAAGCGGCGGAGTGCGCGGCCGAGTTGGGCGGCAACGAGATTTTTTGGACGTTCACCGACACCATCTATGCGCGCACCACATCCAACGGCAAAGGCTTCCCGATCGAGAACCTGACGCCCCTGGCCACCGAAGTCGGCCTCGATCAGACGAGGTTCCAGGAGTGTCTGGACAGCGAGCGCTTCGCCGACAAGGTGCAACAGCAGATGGCCGAAGGCGCGCGTGCCGGGGTCTCCGGCACGCCGGGGAACATCCTCTACCACAAGCCATCCGGTCGGGTGATCGCCATCCACGGCGCCCAGTCACTGGAGCGTTTTCAGCAGGCCGCCCAGGCCCTCAGCAATACTGCCCCCTAAAGCCTATGCCCTGCATCGGCCCCATCCCGGGCATCACCTTGACGGTGAATGCCCACATCGCAGGGCCTGGGCGTGCCGTTCCTGCTGAACGCCCTGCTCACCATTCACTTCCTGGCCCACATGCCGGGGTTTGGCCGCTGGAGCCGGACGATCCAGTTCGGTTCCGCTGTCATCCTGCGCCAATGGCCTGGCCATGATCACCGACCAGCTTGCGGCCTTGTCTTATCGGTTTTTGCAGAGGTTTCCAGCGCTGGGCAGGATCGGCGAACCCCTCGCGGAGAAGTAAAATCCTACCGAGCTGCAGGCAAGGATCTCACGCATGGCAGAATTGTTGCTGGCGAACGAATCACTCATCCGCATCACCTCGTTTCTCGTCATCTTTGGCGCACTGGCGGCATGGGAGGCGGCGGCGCCTCGACGGCCGCGGGAACTGTCCCGCCGGCTGCGCTGGAGCAACAATCTTGGCCTGGTGCTGATCGACCGGCTACTGCTCCGCCTCAGCGTGCCCGTCCTGGCGGTCGGTTTTGCCCTGCTGGCCGAGGCGCGTGGCTGGGGGCTGCTCAACTCATTCGACGTACCCTTCGCACTCGCCTTGCCGATGTCGCTGCTGGCCCTCGATCTTGCGATCTATCTGCAGCATGTGCTGTTCCATGCGGTTCCTGCCCTCTGGCGTCTGCATCGCGTGCACCATGCCGACCTGGAGTTCGATGTCACCACGGGACTGCGCTTTCACCCCATCGAGATCCTGCTCTCGATGGGCATCAAGCTCGCCGTGGTCGCTGCCCTCGGACCGCCCGCCATCGCGGTGCTGGTCTTCGAGGTGCTGCTGAACGCGACTTCGATGTTCAACCACGGCAACGTGCGCATTCCGCTCGGCCTGGATCGGATCCTGCGCTGGATCGTCGTCACACCGGACATGCACCGGGTCCACCATTCCATTCATGCAAACGAGACCAACAGCAACTTCGGTTTCAACCTGCCTTGGTGGGACCGACTGCTGGGCACCTACCGGGCCCAGCCGAGGGACGGCCACGAGGGCATGACCATCGGCATCGAACAGTTCCGCACGCCTCGTGAACTCTGGCTCGATCGGTTGCTGATTCAGCCCCTTCGCGGTCCGGCAAGCGGTTATCCCATCAATCGGGAGACGGATGCGAAGTGAGCCGACACTGGCTGGTCTCCCGCCTGCTGCTTGCGGGTATCGGCGCTGCCATCCACCGCTGCGTTTTACTGCTAACGTTTAGAGGTAGATCGAGCCTCATCGATCGGGATGGAAACTGCACGTTCAGCGAACACCTTGTTTTCTTGACCTATTTCCTGGAAAAGAATCTGCCCTATGAGTAAAACCAAGAGGGTTCGACCTCACGAGGTCCTCGCACATTCCGGCACAGAGCGCAGCGCTCAGCATTCCCCCGAGTGGCTGGTACTGGTGCTGGCGCTGTGTGGCATGCTGCTGACCGGTTATCTGACCTATGTCGCCCTACGCAGCGGCACGCCTGCTTTCTGCTCGGCAGAATCGAACTGCGACCTGATTCAGCAAAGTCGCTGGTCGAGCCTGCTGGGGCTGCCATTGGCACTGTGGGGTTTCGTCCTTTATGGGCTGTTGGCCGGTAACGCCTGGCGACTGCCGGCCAGGCTGGTGCGTTGGCGACGACTCTGGCTACTGGCCTGGTTCGGCCTGGCCGTCAGCCTGTACCTGACCCTGGTTGCCTGGCTGCAACTTGAAGCGTTCTGCACCTGGTGTCTGCTGTCGCTGGCCCTGCTGGCGGCTATCTTCATTCGAGTGAGTCTGAAGCGACCCAAATCGGCACCCGGCACCGATTGGCGGCACTGGCTGACCTATTGCGGCGTGGCGACCCTGGTCAGCCTGGGCGGCCTGCAGCTGTATTACAGCGATCTGTTTGCCCCGCGCGAAGACCCGCAGCTGCAGGCTCTGGCCAGCCACCTGCAGCGTAGCGGCGCGAAGTTCTATGGGACCTTCTGGTGCGCGACCTGTCAGGAGCAGAAACGCCTGTTCGGCACATCGGCCGAACGTCTGCCCTATGTAGAGTGCACGCCAGACGGGCGCAACGGACTGCTGGCGCGGGTCTGCATCGAAGAGCAAATCAATCGTTACCCGACCTGGATAATCCGCGAACAGCGCTATTCGCAGATGCTCACCATCGAAGAGCTGACGCGCCTTTCAAGGTTCAGGGGCAGGTAACATCCACACCCTGAATCCAGCTCCCGCAGTTGCGCTCAGAGGCGAGTGGCATTTGCGCTGCGAACAGCGCTCTCGCCGCAACGCCGTTGCTGAGCTAAGCCGCAGGCTGCCACGGCCCTGCCCTCCACAACTGTAACCTCGCCCCTGTCCGCTTAACGGCTTGTCACCCGCGTAGCCTGGATCAGACTGGCCTGATCGCCAGGATGCTACTGGGGATCTGATACAGGGTCTGTTCCGTGGTGCTGCCCAGGACTTTTTCCAGCCCCTTGCGATCCAGCGTGCCCATTACCACCACATCCATGTGTTCGCGCGTGGCAAAGTCGCTGACGGCCCGGGCCGGAGACCCCTCGACAGCGTGTCGCCGCTGCGGCGGCGGCACAGCATGTCGTTCGGCGAACTGGTTGAAGCTCGTGCGCATTATGTGGGTCAACTCCTCCTGAAACTCGGGCGTCATCGACCTCAGGCCCGAGCAACTTCTGATCATCAGCGCCGATCACTGGGGGCTGCCGCTGGCCCGCGAGCACGGGATCCCCCTGGTGCATTTCGAGTTGACCCGGGACAACTATCGACAGGTGCTGGAGCCACGGCTCGTCGCAGGTGACTTTTTGCTCAACCTCTCGGTGGACGTCTCCAGCCTGGCGTTGATCGAGTTGTGTCGCGAGCGTGGCGCACTCTATCTGGACACCTGCACCGAACCCTGGGCCGGCGGTTATGTCGAACTGCTGCTGGTCAACGGCGAGTCGGTGGGCTTCGACCGACTGCTGGCCGACGGCGACCGGGTGGCGGTCTACCCCAAGTTCGAACGCCTGGACATCCGCTCCCTGCTCAAGGTGCGCGAGCAGCCGTTGCGGGCCTTGCGCTTCATCGCCGATGCCCACCTCGGCGGCCTGGCCCGCCTGCTGCGCATGGCCGGTTTCGATACCCTCTACGACAACGCCTTCGATGACCAGGAGATCGCCGAGATAGCCGCGCGCGAGGGGCGCAGCATGCGTGCCGTGCTGGCACCGCTGCTCGAACCGGGGATAGAGCAGCGATGAAGCCGCCCTGCCCCGCTCAGGCTGGCGGCTGCAGCCCGGCTTCGCGCAACCATTGGGGATTGAACAGGCGTCCGGCGTAGAGCCCTCCGCGGTCGCACAACAAGGTCACGACGCAGTGTCCCGGCCCCAGTTCAAGGGCAACCCGGCGTGCCGCGCAGAGGTTGATGCCGCTCGACCCACCGACGTACAAACCCTCCTCGCGCAGCAGGCGATAGAGCATGTCCACGCACTGCTGGTCGTCCACCTGCAGCGCCGAGTCGATGGGTGTGTCCTGCAGATTGGCAGTCACCCGACTGGTGCCGATACCTTCGGTGATCGACTTGCCCTCGGCGTGCAACTCGCCGTCCAGCACCCAGTGATAGAGCGCACTGCCCATGGGGTCGGCAAGGACGATGCGCACCGCCGGCTTGTGCTCCTTGAGATAACGCGCCACGCCGGCCAGGGTGCCGCCGGTACCGACCGCACAGACAAAGGCATCCACCCTGCCCTCGCTATCGCGCCAGATCTCAGGCCCGGTGGTTCGGTAGTGCACGTCGCGATTGGCGGTGTTGTCGAACTGGTTGGCCCAGATCGCCCCGGGCAAGGTGGCGGCCAGGCGAGCGGCGATCTTTTGGTAGTTGTCCGGGTCGTTGTACGGCTTGGGCGGTACCGGACGCACCTCGGCGCCCAGTTGGCGCAGCAGGTCGAACTTCTCCCGCGACTGGTTATCCGGGATCACGATGATGCAGCGGTAACCGCGCGCCGCACAGATATGCGCCAGACCGATACCGGTATTGCCGGCGGTGCCCTCGACCACAGTACCACCCGGTCCCAGGCGGCCGCTGTGCTCGGCGTCCTCGATGATGCCCAGGGCCGTGCGGTCTTTCACCGAGCCACCGGGGTTGAGGAACTCGGCCTTGGCCAGGATCTCGCAACCGGTCTCGGCGCTCAGCTTGCCGAGACGAATCAGCGACGTGTCGCCAATGGTTCCGCTAAAACCCTCGCGGATAGCCATGGTTCACCTCCAACCTGCTCTATCCTCTGTTTAGTTTAGCGGCGAGAGGCGCAACCGATAGCCTGAGAGCTTGTGAAAAAACTCTCGCTCCGGCGCTCGATATTTTCACAACCTCCGAGCGACCGCGGGTTGACGGGTATCAATACCGCGTCCGGCCGCCAGGGTTACACATAGGCTCGAACCATTTCCCCGAGGACAGGTGTCATGGAAAAGCAGCAGCAATGGAACCTCTGGTTCTTCCTCGTAGCCTTCAGCCTGCTGCTGGTGTTTCAGGACTGGTGGGGGACACGCAGCGCAGTCGAACCCCTGCCCTACAGCGAGTTCATGCGCCTGCTCAAGGAGGAGAAACTCAGCGACCTGCGCATCGAGCAGCAGCAGATCAGCGGCAAGCTCAAGGAACCGATCAATAACCGCAGCCAATTCGTCACCGTGCGGGTCGAACCCGATCTGGCCGAGGCCCTGGCGCAGTCGCAGGTGACCTTCAGTGGCACCCGCCAGGGCGGCTTGATCAGCAACCTGCTGAGCTGGTTGCTGCCCTTTATCCTGATCTTCGCCCTCTGGTCGTTCCTGTTTCGGCGCCTTGCCGAGAAACAGGGCTTCGGTGGCATGGTCAACGTCGGCAAGTCCAAGGCCAAGGTGTTCGTCCAGCGCGATACCGGGGTGACCTTCGACGATGTGGCCGGCATCGACGAAGCCAAGGCCGAGCTGCTCGAGGTGGTGTCCTTCCTCAAAGATCAGCCCAAGTACAGCCGCCTCGGCGCGCGGATTCCCAAGGGCATCCTGCTGGTCGGCCCGCCCGGTACCGGCAAGACGCTGGTGGCCAAGGCGGTGGCCGGTGAGGCCAGTGTGCCGTTTTTCTCCATCTCCGGTTCGGAGTTCGTCGAGATGTTCGTCGGCGTTGGCGCCGCGCGGGTGCGCGATCTGTTCGAGCAGGCGCGCAAGGCCGCGCCCTGCATCATCTTCATCGACGAACTGGACGCCCTGGGCAAGGCACGCGGGGTCGGCGCCTTCGGCGGCAACGACGAGAAGGAACAGACCCTCAACCAGTTGCTCGCCGAACTGGACGGTTTCGACCCGCGCGAAGGCGTGGTCCTGCTGGCCGCCACCAACCGCCCGGAGATCCTCGACCCGGCCCTGCTGCGCGCCGGCCGCTTCGACCGCCAGATCGTCATCGACCGCCCCGACCGGCGCGGCCGGGTGGCCATCCTCAAGGTGCATGCCAAGCGCATCCAGGCCACCGCCGACCTCGACCTGGAGCGTATCGCCGGCATCACCACCGGGTTTTCCGGTGCCGACCTGGCCAACCTGGTCAACGAGGCGGCCATCCTCGCCACCCGCCGCGGTGCCGATAAGGTGAGCATGGACGACTTCACCGCCGCGGTGGAGCGCATCGTGGTTGGCAGCGAACGCCGCGGGCGCTTGCTCCAGCCCCACGAGCGCGAGGTGGTGGCCCACCACGAAATGGGCCACGCCCTGGCTGCGGCCAGCCTGGCGGGCATGGATCCGGTGCACAAGGTATCGATCATCCCGCGCTCGGTCGGCGCGCTCGGCTATACCCTGCAGCGGCCTACCGAGGATCGCTTCCTGATTACCCTGGAGGAGCTGAAAAACCGCATGGTCGTGCTGCTCGCCGGGCGCGCGGCGGAAGACCTGATCTTCAACGAGATTTCCACCGGCGCCGCCGACGACCTGGCCAAGGTCACCGACATCGCCCGGCAGATCGTCACCCGCTTTGGCATGACTGCCGAACTCGGCCAAGCCGTGCTGGAACGGCAAAGCGCCAGCTACCTGGGCGAACAGGCGATCAGCCTGCGCGAGAAAGACTACTCGGAAGAGACTGCACGCGAGGTCGACCTGAGCGTGAGGGCCTTGATCGATGGCGCCTATACGCGGGCCAAGGCCCTGCTGCAGAGTCGCCGCGCCGAGCTGGAACAAGGTGCCCAGTTGCTGCTGGAAAAGGAAACCCTGACTCCCGAAGAGTTCCCGGCGCTGCGTCCACTGCCAGTCTAGCGTTCCGATGGAGGCAACCCCCATGCAGAGAAAACCCACCGGGCAAAGGCTATGCCTGTACGACAGCGAAGAACTCGCCGCCATTGTGCGCAGCATGGCCCACCAGACCGCGGCCCTGTTACCGCCCGGACAGAGTGCGCTGGTGGGCATCCTGCGGCGTGGCGAGCCATTGGCGCGCCTGCTGCAACAGCAGCTGGCGCAACTCACCGGGCAAGCCGAATTGCCCCTGTATGCGCTCAAGGTCAAACGCTACGCTGATGACCTCAGCCTACTGCATGCGCAAACGGCCCTGACCGAGAGCCCCGAACTGGCCGCCCTGGACTTGTCCGGCACCACCTTGCTGGTGGTCGATGACGTGCTCTATGAAGGCCACTCGCTGTTGCGCACCTGCGCCTACCTGGCGCGTCTCGGTGCCCAGCGGGTGCGTGCGACGGTGCTGGTCGATCGCTGCGTCTGCAGCCAGCCGGTGCGTGCCGATATCGTCGGCGTGCGCCTGCAGATCGCCCCCGGCGAGATCATCGAATGCAACGTGCCGCCTTACGAGCAAAAGCAGGGTCGCCAGACCCAGCTCGTTGAAATAACGCGCGACCTGCAGGTTGCGTGGACTGAGGCGACTGCTGCCGCTGCCATGGGCAAACACCACCAGGCCGATGGCGTCGGCCGGCAGCAGCAGATCGGCCGCCAGTTCGGCATCGCTCACAGGCAGTTTCAAGGTTCGCGGCGCTAGGGTTCGCATGGGTTCGGCCTCCTCGTAGCCGCCATCGCTCACGGCTGCTGGCCTTGCTCATCTTGTTCGTCTTGCTCACGCTGCCAGGCCTGGCGCAACAGCGCCTGTACCTGCTGATCCGAGGCCTGGGAAAAGTCCACATACCAGCGGCCGATGGCGGTGAACATCTTGGGCGTGAACGGGCAGATGACCTCATCGACCTGCCTGCGCAGCAGCGCCACGCTGTCGGGAGGTGCCAGCGGTACGGCCACCACGATCCGCGCGGGCGATTGCTGGCGTACCGCCTTGATCGCCGCCTGCATGGTGGCGCCAGTGGCCAGGCCATCATCGACCAGGATCACCTGCTGGCCGTCCAGCACGATCACCTCAGGCCGCTGGCGATAAGCCGTCAACAACCGCACCAGCGCCTGGCCTGCGCTACTTCTGTCGCGGATGGGGATCTCCAGAACATCGTTTCGAGTCATGGTCATGCTCCAGCTTGCGAGCCTGGCTTAATCATGCGCCAGACTTTCTGCGGTGTTTTTGATCTCGATTAGGAGTTCGCGCGATAGCGGGCCGGCGCGGGTCATGCCCCGCCGGCTGGGGCACGCAGCCGATGGAGATAACCCTGCGCAGCGATTGATGGTGTCTCGGAGGACGTGAACATATCGAGCGCCGTCGCAAGGCTGCCTCCAGGTGTTCGCGGCAAGGCGCACTCCGTCAGAAGCGGGGGGTTGGAGGCGGCCGCAGTAGGCGCGGTTTTTTTCACAAGCTCCGAGCGCAACACCGATCTGGCTCAATTATCTCGCCAACCAAACCTAATCTTGATGCAAATCATTATTGTTTGAGATGTGATTCCTTAAGATGGCTCCCATCCTATCCAACGCTCAGAGGAAACCATCGATGCGTGCACAACTGCCCTTTTCACTCGCCCTACTGCTGGTCGCTACATTCACCCAGGCCAAGGAGTATCCGATTGGCGAACCTCAGCAATGTGGTGGCCTGGAAGTCGGTGCCGTGTACCTGCAGCCGATCGAGATGGACCCGCCGGGCATGATGCGCCCCGCCGCCGACTCCGATGTGCACCTCGAAGCCGACATCAGCGCCCTGGAAAACAACCCCAACGGCTTCCAGGAAGGCAGCTTCGTGCCCTACCTGAACATCGCCTTCGTGCTGCGCAAGGAAGGCAGCGACGAGGAACTCAAAGGCGATTTCCACGCCATGGTCGCCAATGACGGCCCGCACTACGGCGACAACCTCAAACTTATGGGCCCGGGCAAGTACCACCTGACCTACAGCATCCAGTCGCCAGCCGGTGGTCACGCCATGTTCGGTCGCCACATCGACAAGGAAACCGGCGTCGCCCCCTGGTTCGAACGCTGCGACCTCAGCTACGAATTCACCTACGCCGGTATCGGTAAGAAAGGCGGTTACTGATCGCAACGGGCGCGGCCTGAGGCCGCGCCCGTATGTGCCAGACTTTGGAGTATGCTATGCCTCGTCCGCTGTTCGCCCTGTTGTTGCTAGCTCTGGGGCTGCCGCTGTCCGGATTCGCGGCCGGTTTGCCGACCTATGAGCTGGTGATCCGCGATGGTCATTTCACCCCGCCGCTGCTCGAAGTGCCGGCCGGCCAGCGCTTCAAGATCGTTCTGCATAACCAGGGGCAAGGCCCCGCGGAATTCGAAAGCACGCCCCTGCGGGTGGAGAAAGTCATGTCGCCCGGGGTCACCTCATTCGTGGTGATTCACCCGCTGCGGCCTGGCCATTACCCGTTCTTCGACGAGTTCCACCTCGAATTGCCCGAGGGCGGCATAGTCGCCAAATGAAGCTGTTACAACCGGAGCCTTGAATGAATCAGTCGCTGTTTATCGTCTGGCGGGAAAGCGTCGAGGCGTTGCTGGTGATCGGCATCCTGCATGCCTGGATCAGCCAGCAGGCTGAGCGCGGCCGCGCCATGACTTTTCTCTGGGGCGGCGTGGCGCTGGGCCTGCTGTTGTCCGGGGCGCTGGCGCTGACCATCCTGTTCGCCGGCGAATGGCTGGCGGGCGCGGCCGGCGAGTGGTTCCAGGCGGCGCTGGTGCTACTGGCCAGTCTGCTGGTCCTGCAGATGGTCGGCTGGATGCGCCGACACGGCCGCACCTTGAAAAGCGACCTGCAACAGGCGGCCGGCAATCACCTGAACCGCAACGGCGGCCTCGGCCTGCTGCTCCTGGCCATGCTCGCGGTGGGTCGCGAAGGCAGCGAAACCGTGGTTTTCCTCTATGGTCTGGGCATGCACAAGCAAGGCGCCGCGCTCTGGCAGTTCGCCCTCGGCGGTGCGCTGGGCCTGGGTCTGGCGCTGCTCACCTTCATGCTGCTGCAGGCCGGCAGCCGGCTGCTGTCCTGGCGGCATTTCTTCACCTTCAGCGAGGTGCTGCTGCTGTTGCTCGGTGCTTCCATGCTGATCGCCGGGCTCGACCGCATCAGCGGCCAGTTGATGGCCCTGGAGTTGCCCGAGCAGGTTTACGCCTGGTTCGGCGATGCACTCTGGGACACCTCGGCCGGTCTGGATGACGCCTCCGGGCTGGGGGCTGTACTGGCCAACTTCGCCGGTTACCGCGCCATGCCTTCCCTGGCCACGGTCGCCGCCCTCGCCGGCTACTGGGCGGTGGTCGTGCTCTGGTTGCGGCGCAGTCCGCCCGCCGTGTCGCCATGCGCCAGCTGAACGGCCTGCTCGGCGACCTGGGTGACGCGCTGCGCCGACATGCGCGACTGATTCGCGCGGTGCAATGGGCAGTGGTGGCCTTCTATGGCCTGTTGCTGGTGCTGCCGGCGCTGCTGCCGTTACCGTCCAGCCAGGCGCGCATTCTCGACAACCTGACGCTGCTCGCCCAGTTCATTTTCTGGGGTGTCTGGTGGCCGTTCGTGCTGTTGTCGATCGTGCTGTTCGGCCGGCTCTGGTGCGGGGTGCTCTGCCCCGAGGGCTCGCTCAGCGAGTGGATCAGCTGGCGCGGCCTGGGCCGTGGTACGCCGCGCTGGATCCGCTGGGGCGGCTGGCCGACCCTGGCGTTTATCCTCACCACCATTTACGGCCAGCTGATCAGCGTCTACGACTACGCCCAGGCGGCTTTGCTGATTCTCGGCGGCTCGACGGTGGCGGCAATGCTGGTGGGTTTTCTCTATGGCCGTGGCAAGCGCATCTGGTGCCGCTACCTGTGTCCGGTCAGCGGGGTGTTCGCCCTGCTCGCCCGTTTGGCACCCATGCATTACAAGGTCGACGAACAACGCTGGCTGGACAACCCGCCGCCGCACCAGCCGCCGCCCAACTGCGCGCCGCTGCTGGATATCCGCCGCATGCAGGGCGCCGCCGACTGTCACGCCTGCGGACGCTGCAGCGGGCAGCGCGGCGCGGTAATGCTGAGCGCGCGCTCGCCGAACGCCGAGGTGCTGATCGTCGGCGCCCGGCACTCCAACCATTGGGACAGCAGCCTGCTGCTGTTCGGCGTGATCGGCCTAGCCATGGGCGCCTTTCAATGGACGGTCAGCCCCTGGTTCGTCAGCCTGAAACAGGCGGCGGCGACCTGGCTGGTCGAGCACGACAGCTACTGGCTGCTGCAGGCCGATGCACCCTGGTGGCTGCTGACCCACTACCCGCAGGCCAACGACCTGTTCAGCTGGCTCGATGGCCTGCTGATCCTGGGCTACCTATCGGCCAGCGCGCTGCTGCTCGGCGGCGGCCTGTGGCTGCTGCTGCGGGCCGCGGCATTACTGGTGTCGCGTACCGGCAATGTTTTCGAGCACCTGGCCTTGAGCCTGATTCCGCTCGGCGCCAGCGGGCTGTTTCTCGGCCTCAGCGCCACCACCGTCAAGCTGCTGCGTTACGAGGGCCTGGCTCTGGCCTGGGTGCAACCGGCCCGTGCCAGCCTGCTCGCGGGTGCGATTGCATGGAGCCTGTGGCTGGGCTGGCAGGTGCTGGGGCGGCATGGCGCGCGCGGGCTCAACCGGCTCGCGGCATTCTGTTGCCTGGCGCTGGGCTCGGCCGGGGTCGGCTACGGTTGGTGGTTGCAGTTCTGGGGATGGAGTTGAGCGATTGTGAAAAAACTCTCGCCTACTGCGGTTGCTTCAAACATCGGTAGTCCGTTCGGAGCTTAGGGCGGCCGGGGCGCCGTCCGTTCGGAGCGCAGCTACAACCCGCCAGCTTTATGCCGCGCCGCTGAACCATGGTGCACTGCCTGCGGCGAGTGACACCTACGGATCGCTAAAACGCCCGTTGCGCTGTTGTGCGAGAGTTTTCACAGCCTCTGAGCCCTGTCGGCAGACACTGAACCTCCTCGCCCGGGCCGTCGCGCCCGGACTTGTTTGAAATCAAGGAAACTCCGACCGTCGACCTTCTAGGATGCAATCCCGAGCAATCCCGGGCTGCGTTGTGGGAGAAACCATGCTGACCGAACCATTACTTGTCGCACAGTTGCGCCATCATCACCTGTTCAGCCGGTTACCGGAGGCGGCGTTGCAGGAGGTGTGCGCCTCGGCCAACCTCAAGCGCCTGCCTGCCGGAGCCTCGCTGTTCCACCAGGGTGACAAGGCCGATCGTTTCTATTTCGTCTTCAGCGGCCAGGTGAAGCTGCATCGGGTAGTCTGCGACGGTCAGGAAAAACTGGTGGAAATTATCCGCGCCGGTGAATCCTTTGCCGAGGCGCTATTGTTCACCGGCGTGCCGCACTACCCGGTTAGCGCCACCGCACTGAAGACTTGCCAGATGGCCAGCCTGCACGGAGCGCAATACCGACGCCTGCTGGAGGAACACCCGAGCATCTGCCTGGATATTCTTGCCACTCTGAGCATCCGCCTGCACCAGCGCTTGAACGAAATCGACACCCTGACCCTGGCCAATGCCTGCCACCGGGTCAGGCGCTTTCTGGCCCAGGCCCACGAAGAAGGCGACGGGGTGATCATGCTCGATGTGCCAAAACGGCTGATCGCCTCGAAGCTGGGCATCCAACCGGAAACCTTCTCGCGCATCCTCCATCGCCTGATCGACTCCGGCGTGATTGCCGTACAGCGCCGGCGCATTGAGATCATCGATCTGCAGGGGTTGAAAAACTACGACGACTAGCCGGCTGCGAGCGTAGAATTGACCGTAATCAACGTCAGCCGCTGCACGCTCGTCAGACTGGACGGCCTGTTGACGATTTAAGGGAGCACGCAATGCCCAAGACCACCCTGCCCCTGGTCTACTCCTGCTCCGGTTGCTCCAACGTGGCGCAACTGGCGAATACCCTTGCCGTACGCCTGGATCGTGCCGGCCTGGCGGAAATGTCCTGCATCGCCGGGGTCGGCGGTCATGTCCCGGCGCTGGTGAACAAGGCCCGCTCCGGGCGGCCGATCCTCGCCATCGACGGCTGCCCCCTGCATTGCGTCAGCGCCTGCCTGGCCCAACACGGCATCGACGCCGGTGTGCATATCACCCTCAGTTCCTATGGCTTGCGCAAACGCTATCGGGAAGATTGCAGCGCAGAAGAAGCCGACGCCTTGTTCACGGACATGACTCGCATCATCGCCAGCGATCTCGGCCGTACGGATAAGACACAAGCCGGAGTTGCCGCGCACCAGCCGCCGGCTCGAGGCCTGAACGCGCACGCGGCGGACTGAGCGGCACTCCACCCGCCAGGGTTTAAAAGACCCTTAAGGTATTTTAAACCCTGATCGGTCGCGGTCATATTTACCATCATTGTCAATTAATCCCTTTAAATTCAATGACTTGAAGGTGGCACACGGTTTGCGTAAGGATAAGCAAGTACAGTTATCCATAACCGCAACACAGGTTGCATGAGCGCCATGCAAGGAGTTCCCATGAAAAAAATTCTGCAACCACTGGCCTGGTATCTGGTCCTGACCTCTGTACTGGCCCTGGCCAGTGGCGTCGCCTTGAGTTTCGCCACCGACACGGCGCTGGTCGCCAGCGGCGACTACCAGCACGGTGCCAGCGCCCACCTGGCTATGCCCGTGTAACATTGAGCTGCAACTGCCCGCCATCTAGGCTGTCTGATAGAACATTCGTTGACCACACAAGACCGAGTCGACAGCCCGTCACGGACAGGGCCAGACTCCTGGCCGCTCAGGGTCGATCTTCACGCCAAACAATCAGGATGTCTTCTATGGTGCTTCATCGCGTTCATCACCAGATTCTCCGCAGTCACCATTTGTTCGAGCCGCTGAACGAAGAGCAGATGGATGAACTGATGAGCACCAGTCAACTGCTCAGCATCGACAAGGGCGAGCCCTTGTTCCGCCAGGGCGAGCCGGCCCATTCGTTCTATTTCGTCATCGCCGGCGCGGTGAAGATCTACCGCCTGACCCCGGACGGGCAGGAGAAGGTGTTCGAGGTCATCGGCAATCGGCAGACCTTCGCCGAAGCCATGATGCTGATGGACACGCCCAACTACGTCGCGTCGGCCGAGGCGGTGTGCCCCACGCAGCTCTACCGCATCGCCAACAGCACCTATATGCGCCTGCTGCAGAGCAATACCCGGCTGACCTTTGCCCTGCTCGGCAAGCTCTGCGTGCGCCTGCACCAGCGGGTCAACGAGATCGAAACACTGTCGCTGAAAAACGCCACCCACCGCGTGGTGCGCTACCTGATCACCCAGCTCGCGCGCCAGCCGGACGCGGGCAACAGTTTCGAGCTGCCAATGGCCAAGCAGTTGATTGCCGGGCACCTGTCGATCCAGCCGGAAACCTTCTCACGGATCATGCGCCGCCTGATCGACGAGGAAATCATCTCCCAGGAAGGTCGTCAGATCGCCATTCTCGACCGCCTGCGCCTGGAGCAGTTCGAGTGAAATGCCTGCCTTCGCGTCTATGAGCGGTCGCCATGCCTAAATGCCTGTATTGCCAACAAGACAACCCCCCCCAAGAACCCGAGTGCCGCAACTGCGGCATGCCCTTGCCGGCGCTGGCCGACGGCGCGAGCGAACGCCGACAACGGCGTTTCATGTGGTTCTGCATCGGCCTGACTATATTTTGCGCGGTGATGATCGTGTGGTTGCCGCGCAGCATCGTCACCTGACAATCCCCGCCTTGCTGCGCCTGATTGTTGGGTTACGCGGCGGTTGGTTAAGGCCGTGCCCGATTAGTCGCGGGCGCCACCAACCCAGCGCAGCCCCGACCCAACCTGCGACTCCGCGCAGCCCGGAGCAACTCCAGATAATCGCGGCCAAGGCCCCTTCCGCAAGAGCAACCCAGCGCTCCTGTTGGAGCGGTTGGGCGGCACTGCGCCTTGGCCGCGATCGTTTATGCCTGGGTTAACTGCCGGTACAGCTGCGGCAGGCGCAGCGGTAATTGCTGCGGCTGGCGGATCTGCGTGTAGCCATTGGCGCCGAACATATAGGGCAGGTAATCGCCGGCTTCACTGTCGATGGTGATGCAGAACGGCAACAGCCCCTGACGCCGCGCCTGCAGCACCGCTTCGCGGGTGTCCTCGACCCCGTAACGGCCTTCGTAGAGGTCCAGGTCGTTGGGCTTGCCGTCGGTCACCAATAGCAGCAGTTTGCGCCGCTGCTTGCAGGCCCCGAGCAGCACGGTAGCCTGACGGATGGCCGCACCCATACGGGTGTAATAGCCAGGTTTAAGCGCTTGAATGCGCCCACGGGTGTTGTCGTCGTAGCGCTGTTTGAACGATTTGAGCTCCAACATGCGCACCTGCTGGCGGCGCAGGGATGAGAAGCCATAGAGGGCGAACTCGTCGCCTAGGGCCGACAGGGTCTCGCCAAACAGCAGCAGGCTGTCGCTGACCACATCGATGACCCGATGCTGGTCATCGAGGTGGGCATCGGTGGACATCGATACATCCGCCAGCAGCAGGCAGGCCAGATCGCGCCGGGTGTGACGCTGCTCCATGAACAGGCCGCGCTCGGCGCATTGGCCATGCTGGCGCTCGACATGAAAATCCAGCCAGGCCTGCATATCCAGCTCCGAGCCCTGGGGTTGCTGACGCAACCACTGGCGATCGTTGCGCAGGTGCTCGAACTGGCGACGCAAGCGCTTGGCCAGCGGTGCCAGTCGCAACGGCAGCGGCTGCGCCTCGCTGCCACGCGGCACCATCATCTGCAGATTGACGAAATCCTCGCGCAGGCTCTGCTTGCGGTAGTCCCACTCCGGCAGCTTGATGCCCTCGCCCAGCGGGATGTCGTCGACGTCCGCCGGCGGCAGGTCGAGGTGCAATTTCAGCCCGCCGCCCTTGCGCAGGCGTTGCTTGGACAGCGCCAGCTCGTCGAGATCCTCGGCGACCCGCGCGGCATCCAGGTCTTCGCTGTCGTCCGTGCAGCGATCCAGCTCGACATGCTCGGACCAACTGAACAGGTTTTCCAGGCGGAATATCAGCAGGCCGCCCTTGCTGGTGCTCTCCTCGACCCGCTTGGCGCGCTTGGGCCCGCCCTTGCTTTCGCCCGGAGGGGTCAGCAGGTTGCCCTCACTTTCCTCGCCCAGCTCGCAGGCCTGGGGTTCGCCGAGGTTTTCCGCCGGGTACAGCCACAGCGGCAACGGCCAGGGGGCCAGCTCGCTACGCGGGAAATGTTCAACGCTGCCCGGTTCACGCAGAGCCTGACAGAGCGCAATCTCCAACTCGGCCTCACCCTTGCCTAGCGAGCCGGGATCCGGACGCAACTGCAGGTGGGCCTCGACCAGGCGCTGGTAGCGCGAACGCAGGGCCGGGTAGGTTTCCAGCAGTTGCCGGGTCCAGCGCTGGTTATCGCGCGCCCAGTGGCGCATCTCGCCCGCTTGCGCGGCGAGCAAGGCCAGCCAGCGATAGAGATCCTGATTCAGCGTGACCTCGGGGTATACCGCCAGGCTCGGCGGCAGGCGCAGGTTGCTGGCATCGCACCAGGCCACCGGCAACTGCTTGCAGCTACCGGCAACCTGTTGCAGCAGGTTGCGCCGCAACACCAGGTCGCGCGCGCTGGCGGCCTCCACCCCGATGCCACTGGCGCCGCCCATGGCGCGGAACAGCAAGGCCAGGGGCCGTTGCATGCTGGCCAGCTCGACCCGCGCCTCGGGGAAATCCGGGCTGGCGCGCCGGGTGATAAAGCGATGCCAGACGCTGCCCACCCACTCTTCCAGTTCGACGGTAAAAGCCATCTGCATCACCTTGCTCGCTGTACTCCGCGCCTAGCAGGCAGTTGAAAAATCACCTGCCAAGGCCCGGAGTCAAATGCAAAAACGGCCCGCTGTACCAGCCGGGCCGAAATTTATTTACTGCTCACCGCTCAAGCCGAAGCAGCCAAGGCGGCTTCGTCGCGGGCCGTGGCCCGGCCACGCTGCTTGAAGCTGTACAGGTAGCAGAGCAGGCCAATCAGGAAGACCACCCCGGCGGCCAGACGCAGCCAGAAGAACACGGCCAACTGGTCGACGGTATTCATGAACGACATCGCGGTGCCATCCATCGGCAAACGTTGCAGCTGGATCTGCACCACACCTGCGGCGGTGAGGAACAGGGTGATTGCCACCATCGACAGGGTCATCAACCAGAAGCCCCATATTTCGACGGTCTGCGCCCGCTCGTCCGGTGCTTCACCAAGCCCACGCAAGCGCGGCATGGCGTAGCTGATCATGGTCATCACGATCATCGCGTAGGCACCGTAGAAAGCCAGGTGGCCATGGGCCGCGGTCAGCTGCGAGCCGTGGGTGTAGAAGTTCACCGGGGCCAGGGTATGCAGGAAACCCCACACGCCAGCGCCGAAGAACGCGGTCACGGTAGTGCCCTTGGCCCACAGGGTAGCGGCGCGGTTCGGGTGTTGCCGACGCCGCTTGCCGACCATGGTGAAGGCGAACAGTACCATGGCGAAGAAGGGTATCGGTTCCATCGCCGAGAAGATCGAGCCGACCCACAGCCAGACCTCGGGCGCACCTATCCAGAAGAAGTGGTGACCGGTACCGAGGATGCCGGTGATCAGGGCCATGGCGATGATCACATACAGCCATTTCTCGACCACTTCACGGTCTACCCCGGTGACCTTGATCAGGACGAAGGCGAGCATTGCACCCATGATCAATTCCCACACGCCTTCCACCCACAGGTGCACCACGAACCACCAGTAGTACTTGTCGCGCGCCAGGTTTTCCGGGTTGTAGAAGGAGAACAGGAAGAACACCGCCAGACCGATCAGGCCGGTCATCATGACCATGCTGATGGTGGTCTTGCGCCCCTTGAGCAGGGTCATGCCGATGTTGTAGAGGAAGCCCAGGGCTACAACCACAATACCCATCTTGGTGATGGTTGGCTGTTCGAGGAATTCCCGGCCCATGGTCGGCAACAGCTCGTTCCGGGTCATTTCCGCCAGCCCCGCATAGGGCACGAACAGATAGCCGAGAATGGTCAGCACGCCGGCGGCGGCGAATACCCAGAACAGGATCATTGCCAGCAGCGGGCTGTGCAGCTCGCGGTCAGCCTCCTCGGGAATCAGGTAGTAGGCCGCGCCCATGAAGCCAAACAGCAGCCAGACGATCAGCAGGTTGGTGTGCACCATCCGCGCCACGTTGAAGGGGATCAACGGGAACAGGAAGTCGCCGACCACGTACTGCAGGCCCATGATCAGACCGAACAGGATCTGCCCGAGGAACAGCAGCAGGGCGAACACGAAGTACGGCTTGGCCACGGCTTGCGAGGCGAATTTCAGATGTGGATTGGCAATGGTCATCTATCAGCCCTCCTTGTTTGGCGGCCAGTCGTTGGTATCGATCTTCGAAGTCCACTTGAGGAACTCCGCCATATCGTCCACTTCCTGCTCGGTCAAATTGAATTGCGGCATTGCCCGGCGGCCTGGAATACCCAGGGGTTGCGCCTTCATCCAGGCATGCAGGAACGGTTTGAAGGCCGCGTCCTCGCCACGCCGGGTGAACACATTGCCCAGTTCAGGCGCGAAGTAGGCGCCCTCGCCCAGCAGGCTGTGACAGCCGATACAGTTGTTGTTTTCCCAGACTGCTTTACCGCGCACCACCGACTCGTTCATCTCCGACTCGTTGCTGCGTTCTGGAAAGGTCTGCTCTGTGTGATAGGTCAGGGCCAGGAATACCAGGAAGAAGAACACGCTCCCCCCAAAGTAGATATTCCGAGCCATGCTCTTGGTGAAGGTCTCTGACATGGTCGCTTCCTCTTTGCTTGGCGTGACCATTCTAGAAAGCCGGCTAACGAAACCTGCTTGATGAGAATCAAGAAAGTCCGATGGTTATGCTCAGGTATAACAACGGAGGCGGGAAACGGGGTGGAGGAAAGCGGAAAGCGCTGACGGCCGGGCTCGGCGTTCGCCGCGTGCAGGCATGGGATTGAGTGCCTGCACCAGGCTCCACGGGATGTTCGGGTGACACGTCGGTAGAACGCCACCCGGCTGGTCGTCGAAACCCTCCATAGCGACCCCGCGCGTAGCCCGAATAAGCGTCATCGCCATCCGGGAGCACTCTCCGGATGGCACCACGTTGCGCAGTTCATCCGGATCACGCGATGGCTTACACCAGCAGCGTCAACAGCACCCCCGCCGCCATCGCCAGCGGCCAGCCCAGCATCAGCCAGCGCCACATGTGCGGGGCGTGACGCAACTCCATGAAGCCGTCGGCGATCAGCCAGGCCTTGCCCAAGGCCGCGAGCAGCACAGCACCGGCCATTAGCAGGGTTGCCCCGGCATTGCCCAGCTGCACACTGGTCACTGACAGCACGGCCAGGCCCAGCCAGCAGAAAATCAGGGTAGTCGAAACGGACATGGCGACCTCCCGGTCAATTCAGGACATAGACCAGTGGAAACAGCAGCACCCAGATCAGATCGACCATGTGCCAATAAAGCACTCCGGACTCCAGCGCGCTGCAATTGCCCGGGCCATAGAGACGGCGCCGGCAGCGCTCGGCCAGCCAACCGAGGATGAACAGGCCGAGCAGCACATGGACGAAGTGAAAACCGGTGAGAATCCAGTACAGGGTGAAAAAGGTATTGTGCTCCATGCCCAGGCCCGCACCGGCCAGATGGCTGTACTCGCCGAGTTTCAGCAGCACATAGACGCTGGCCGACAGCAGCGCCGCCAGCAGCAACCACGCGCCGCGCCGCGCTCGCGCCTGGCGCACCTGCTCCTGGGCCAGGGCGGCAAACAGGCCTGAAGTGAGCAGGCTCAGGGTCAGCGCCAGACCGGTGGAACTGTCGAGCAACTGGCGACTGTCGTGGAACAGCTGCGGCTGCAATGCCTGGGCCACCGCGAAGGTGAGGATCAGCAAGGCGAACACCGTCAGCTCGGCGAGGATGAAGAACCACATCGCCAGGTCGCCCGGCAGATGCCGAGCCGGGCTGGCGACGCTTTCAAGCGAAGTGGACATCGACCACATCCATCAGGGCGGCGACGGTCTGCGGATCATCCGACAAGGGCTCGGCCAGACAGGCCAGGCAGGCATCACGCGGGCTCATACCGGAACCGATCATGCGCGCAGTGAAGATCAGCAGGCGCGTCGAAGCCACCTCCTCCAGATCATGCTGCTCCAGTCGGCGCAGGGCCTGCCCGAGCTTGACCACCTGTGCGGCCAGCTCGGCACCGACCCGCGCCTCGTTGGCGACGATGCGCTCTTCCTCGGCCACCGGCGGATAACCGAAGCGCAAGGCGACGAAACGCTGGCGGGTACTCGGTTTCATACCCTTGAGCAGGTTCTGGTAGCCGGGGTTATAGGACACCACCAGCATGAAACCCGGTGGCGCGCGCAACACCTCGCCGGTGCGCTCCAGATACAGCTCGCGCCGGTCATCGGCCAACGGGTGGAGGACCACGGCGGTGTCCTGGCGCGCCTCGACCACCTCGTCGAGGTAACAGATGCCGCCCTCGCGTACCGCCCGGGTCAGCGGGCCGTCCTGCCACCAGGTGCCCTGGGCGCCGATCAGATGGCGGCCGACCAGGTCGGCGGCGCTCAGGTCGTCATGGCAGGCCACGGTGTACAGCGGCAGGTTCAGACGGTGGGCCATGTATTGAACGAAACGGGTCTTGCCGCAACCGGTCGGCCCCTTGATCAGTACCGGCATACCGTGCTGCCAGGCCTGTTCGAACAGTACCTGCTCATTGCCCAGCGGTTGGTAGAACGGCGCATCCAGCACGGCAGCCGTGTCGGCTAGTTTCACAGGCGCATTCATAGTCAGTACCTCACCGGGGTGATTAATCATGCCTGCACGCTACTCGCGACCCCCCACCACCCTCAAGCCGCGTGCGGGCAACTCTTGATTCCGGTCAAGCCCATCGGTAATCCGCTTGGTTATGCTGCCCATAGTTAAAACTGATCGATCATGGGAATTTGCCGATTCACGCCTTAGCCTCCTAACTGTTACTGTCACCACTCGTAAAACGAACCCTTTACGAGCATCACTGGTCCATATCTCTAACAGCAGATATCAGTGCTCGCAGCGAGAAGCTTAGGCATCGCCCACAAGAAGACGCAAACCATAACCGTAGTGAAAATTGGCAGGGTCTTTGCCCTGCTCTCAATAGCCTTGAGGAAGTACTTATGAAGAAAATCCTGATTCCATTGTTCGCCCTGGGGGCTGCCCTGAGCGTGCAACCCGCCTTTGCCGCCGACACCGCCGCGGCCGAAGCGCTGTTCAAGAGCAAGCCCTGTGCTGCATGCCACAGCGTCGACATGAAGATGGTCGGCCCGGGGCTGAAAGAAGTCGCCGCCAAGTACGCCGGCACCGAAGGCGCCGCCGAATTGCTGGCTGGACGCATCAAGAATGGCACTGTAGGCGCTTGGGGGCAGATGCCGATGCCGGCTAACCCGGTCACCGACGAAGAAGCGAAGATCCTCGCCGAATGGGTGCTGAGCCTCAAATGATTCACCGCAGGACGCCAGGTTGCTGGTGTCCTGCGTCTCCCCTTCGATTGCCCCGCTGTGTCGCCACCAGTTTGCCAGCGAGCCGATTCAGCAATCAGCAGCAGGCCGGCACTTATATACTTTGTTGCGCGGCGGCATCCTGGCCAAAGCTTCGCACTCCCCCGTTCCGCCTTGCAGCTGCCAGCGTCATGACGACCGCCTGACGGTGGCCCTCAAGCTTGCGAACGCCCTGCCTCGAATTGCGCCACCACGGCCTCGACGATGCGCATAACCTCGAGATTAGCCTCCTCCATCCGCCCGAGATGCTCGAGCGAGACCTCCAGAGCCTGCTGTTGGTAGGCATCGAGGGCCGCCTGACCTTGCGCATGCACAGCAGTATGTGGCCGTTCGATTTGCCGGAAGCAGTCGAGCTTTTGCAGATCGCGGTTGCCCTCGCCGTAGTACCAGCGGCCGAAGCGGCACTCGCGCTCGCTCGGTAGCTGTGCCGCGTCCCGACTGCTACCGAGCACCTGGTTATAGACCACGAACTTGAGTGACAGCTCATCCAGGTTGGCCAGCTCGATGCCGGCGCGGAAGGCTGAAGCCTCAATGCCCTGGCGCATACTGCCGGCCAGCAGGCGCAGGGATTGCATTGCGCTCACCGCCTGTTCGGTAGTGTTGCTGAAGCCTTTGGCGAGAGTGCCCTGCGTCTGAATGTAATGATGAACGTTACTGATTTCCGCCTGCACCTCACCGATTTTGCGCACGATGTCGCCCGTAGCCAGAGCCGTCTTTTCCGCAAGTTGCCGCACTTCCCCGGCGACCACGGCAAAGCCGCGGCCAGCCTCACCAGCACGGGCGGCCTCGATGGCCGCGTTCAGTGCCAGTAGATTGGTTTGGCTGGCAATGCCGCTGATCAAGTCGACTATGCCGTTGATCTCCTGCGAACGCTCGGCCAGGGTGTCGACCTTGCTCGAGGCCTCGCTCAAGCCACGCTCCATGTCTGCGGCCTTGCCCTGCAGCTCGCTGAAATCCCTCTGGTTGCTCAAGGCTGCGCTGGCCACTTGCTCGGCGCGGGTCTGATTTTCTGACAATTGCCCGGCAAGGTACTCGAACGAATCGCCGAGCTGGGCTACTGAGGTGCTGAAGCGGATCAAGTGGCCGGACACCCCGCGGTAGTAGTCGAGTTGACGCTGGCTCTGCACGTTAGCCGCCTGCTCCTGAGCCAGCGCCTGCTCGAGCGCCTCGATCCGCTCTACCTGCGATGCCTGTTCTGCCTGCGCGCGCCGCTGCTGCTCAATCAAGCCGAGGGCGGTTTTTTTCCATTTGAACCACATATCCACCTCATTTGCCTCAAGGCTGTAAAACCATCAAGCGCCGCCTCGAGGCCGTCTTCAGGCATTCGCGGCAAGGCGCGCCAGAGGAAAAACAGAGGAATTTGGTGCGCTCAATGGCCTCTATTTTCAGGAACTGCAACACCGCTGCGCACATTTGCCGGGGCCGTAGTAGGTGAGTGTTTTCCGCAGCTTCTCAACCCAGGGTATACCCGTTATCGACCACCCAATCCTGGCCATAGACGCCGCGCGCGCCGGCTGACAACTGGAACAGGATCACGCTGGCGACCGCCGCCGCGTCGAGAAAGTGGCCGGGCAGCAGGCGCCGGGTGACGCTGTCGGCGACCTCATCCAACTGTTCGTCGCTCAACCCCAGAGTGCCCCAGATAGCTGTTGCCGTGGGGCCTGGCGAGACCAGATTGATGCGCACGCCGACTGGCGCCATTTCCACTGCGAGGGTGCGCGCCTGGGCGCTAAGCGCCGCCTTGCTGGCGATATAGGCGGCCAGACCGGGAAAGGTCGCACGGGTGAGAAAAGTACCGATGAACACCACCGAACAGGAGGCCGCCAGCACGTCACGCAGCGCCGCCAGGGTATTCAGGGCGCCGGCCCCGTTGACCGCCCACTGTCGATCGAATGCCGTCAGGTCGAGGCTTTCGGCGAGTTCGGCGATGCCCGCGTTGGGCACCAGATAATCTACCTGCCCCAGTTGCGCTGCGCGCACACCGAGACTGGCCAGATCCTCGCTCGAGGTGACATCGCCGGCATGCCAGACCAGGCGCTCCGGGTAGCTTGCCTGCAGGTCTTGCAAGCCGCCCAGGCTGCGCGACATGGTCAGCACCCTGGCGCCGCGCTGCAACAAAGCGGCGCATAGCGCCAGGCCGATACCTGAACTGGCTCCGGTGACGACGGCCAGACGATCCTGAAATTCGGTTTTCATCAGCTTCTCCGATGCTCGGCAGTGCCGAGCGGCAAGGCTACCCACGCACAAGGCACAGGCGAGCGGATATCAATGGTTGGGCAGCGCGGCGCAGGCGGCGCTGCATGATCAAACGGTCGGCGCAACCTGGATTCAACGCGCTGCCCTGGCAATCAGCCCGGGTGGCCATCGAGCCGCGCCCTGACCAGCATCGGCCCATAGCGCCAGGCGTAGATGGCCATCGCCAGCGACCAGCCGCAGGCCGACAACCACAGCCCGGTCAGCGGCCATTGCGGATAAACGAAGACCCGCGCCACGCACCCCAGGTTGAACAACACCAGGGCCGCAGCCATGCCCGTCGGCAATTGCAGTGGTCGGCCGGTATGGCCCAGAGTGACCCGGGCAATCATGGCCAGAATCAGCCCGCTCATGGCACCCATGGTCAAGCCATGCAAGGCCGGGCTGGGCGTGGCCAACAGGCCGACATGCCACAGCGCCAGGCCGACGCAGGCGACAACCAGCCAGAGCATCGCCAGATGCAGCGACCATAACAGCGGCACCGCCCAGATACCCTTGTCGTACCAACGTGCCAGACGCAGCAGATGCCCCGCCGCTAGCGCCAGGAACACCCCGGCCAGCAGGGGATGGGCCTGCAGGGCCAGACCACTGGCGTAGAGCGCGGCGATCAGACCGGTGCCGAGCAGCAGGGCCATCTCCAGCCACGCCCAAGGCTTGACCGCATCGAGGCGACCCAGACCGCGCTGTGTGAAGAAGGGAATCACCCGGCCGCCGATCAGGCCCATCAACGCCGCGACCAGCCACAACCCGGCCAACACGCCACGACGCTGCAACTCATCGTCGCCCTGCGCCATACCGGCCAAAAGCAGGGCATTGGCCGCGGCCAGCAGGCTCAACACCACAACAATCGGGTAGTTGCGCTTCTGCCGTACCACCCAGAGCATGCGCGCCATCAGGCCGGCCACTGCGAGCAGGAAGCTCAGTTCGAGCGGAATCAACAGCAGGAGCGGCAAGCCGAACAACCACCCCAGGCGTGCCGCCAGCCAGAGCCCGGCGAGCACCATCAGGCGGGTGCCACTCAGGCTCGGCTGACCGGTCCAGGTCTGCACCGCAGTCAGCAGAAAGCCGGCCACTATGGCGGCGGCGAAGCCGAACAACATTTCGTGCCGGTGCCAGGCGAGCCAACCGCCGGCGGGCTGCCAGTCCGGGCCGCTGCCGCTCCAGGCCAGCACCCAGAGGGCAATGGCCAACAACGCGAACAGGCTGCCGGCCAGGAAGAACGGGCGAAAGGCGAGACGCCAGATGGGCGGGATACTCAAGGCGGTACGCCGGTCGAGAACGTGCACTGCAGGCCTCCTGAAAAAATCGTCAAGTGCCCGGCAAGCAGCTGCCAGCCTGGGCATCGCAGCTGCATGGAAATCGGCAGCCGTTAGGTTCTTTTTACAGGGAGGAAGGGCTTTGGCGACTTGACCGCGATCAGCTTTGCGCTCCAGGCATGTATAGACCGTGCCGAGCGGACGCGGGGCTCGCACAGATAGATTGCCTGGAACCTAGAATGGAGCTTCAGACAGACGCAGGTCGCAGGAAAGGCCGGGCGGCCCCCCGCTTCGGCCGTGCAAAGAGCTTCGCGGATACATCGGCTCTCAACAAACAACCTGCATGTCATTGATTTTATGGGTTGTGGCGTTCTTTGTGGGAGCGGCCTGGCGGCGTTCCGCTTCAGCCGCGAAAACGTATACGGCAAGCTTCGCCGGCCGCACCTGGCCCGCTCATGACTGCAAGCGGAAGCGCCCGGTCAACACCTGCAGCCCGTCCATGCTCAGGGTGATGGCCTGGCTGGTCGACTCGGTATCGCGGGTGGACACGGCTGCCTGATCGGCGACTCCTGCGATATGGGTCAGTGAACGGTGCATGTCGTCGGCCACCTGGCACTGCTCCTCGGCCGCCGTGGCGATCTGGTTGGTCATGCCACGAATGGTCTGCACCGCGTCGACGATGTTTTCCAGGGCGCCCTGAGCGGCTTCTATCTGCTGCAAGGTGGCATCGCTGCCCCGCCGCGATTCGTCCATGGCCCGCCCGGCGCGCCCGGTCTGCTGCTGCAGGCGCTCAATCAGGCCGCTGATCTCGCCGGCGGAACTCTGGGTGCGCGCGGCCAGGCTGCGCACCTCGTCGGCGACCACGGCAAAGCCCCTGCCCTGCTCTCCCGCCCTGGCAGCTTCGATGGCGGCATTCAGCGCCAGCAGATTGGTCTGGTCGGCAATCGCGCTGATCACCTCCAGCACCCGACCGATTTCCTGACTGTCGGCGGCCAGCTGCAACATCAGCTCGCTCAACCCGTCGACATGCCCGGACAGCTCGCGAATGGCGGCAACCGAACTGCGCATGACTGTGCGGCCATTGCCAGTCTCGCTGTCGGCGGTATCGGCCGCCGATGCCGCCGCTACTGTGCTGCGCGCGACCTCCTGGGCGGTGGCGAGCATTTCGTGCATGGCGGTGGCCACCTGGTCGATCTCGGCTTGCTGACCGACCACGCTACGCGCACTCTCACCGGCAACCGCGGCCATGCGGCTACAGTGACCGTCGGCCTCATCGGCGGCCTGACGCACCGCGCGGATCATGTCACCGACCTGTTGCAGCAACCGGTTATAGGCCGTGCCGATCTGGCCCAATTCGTTGTCGGCATAAGCCACCACCAACGGCTTGGAGAAATCGCCCCGACTGATCAGTTCGAGCCGGCCACGCAGCTCATCGATCTGACGCATCAGCCAACTCATTCCGGCTACCCGCCCGAGGACCACCAGCAACAGAATGACCAGGGTCGAACCCAGCGCCACCCAAAGCTGCACGGCGGCGCTGCGGTTGGCCGCGGCCGACATCAACAGCACCACCTCGTTGCTCGTAACGAGCAGGGATTCCGATTCGCCAGCCAGTGCCTGCAGCGCATCGCCGTCACCCTGGGCAACGGCCAGCACCAAGCTGCGATAACGAGCCCAGGCCTGATCGACCTGACGCAGAAGTTGCTGGGCAGCCGGCAGTGCTACCGCAGAATCGCCCTGTACCAGCAGACGATGGGCGCTCTCGAAGCGTTGCAGAGTCGCCTCCAGGCTCGCCAGCGGCAACGCCCCCTGTGCGACCAGCAGACTCTCCTTGGCCATTTTCTGGCTGAGCATGCGTTGCGCGCCGGCCATGTCCAGTTGCCTGGCATCCTGCTCGGAGCTGAACAACAAACCGGCGGTGAGTGCCGCGCAGAGGAAGATCAGGCTGTAGGAAAAGAAGAACTGGCTGTTGATGCTGCGCAGGCCCAAACCGCGCAGCAGCCGCTGTATTCCGTGCGTCAAAGTGTCAGACATATCGAGCCCTTTTGCATCATGCAATTTGATTGGTTATCGTCAGAAGCTCGCTACATCATTGCAATCACACTTTAGGCGTAATTACCCTGCAGCCCGCTTAGGCAACCACCTCGGTCTTGGCCTTATTCGACTCAGGAACTTCAACCGCCTCGCCCAGCGCGCAGATCAACTGCCACAGCCGCGGTGGCAAGCCGTCGGGATCGAGGCTGTCGAGCAGATTCTTGATCCCCAGGCCCAGGTCGGTATCGCCCTCGATCATCAGGCGGCGACGGAAAAACAGAGTGTCCGGATCCTCCTGACGACTGGCCAGCAGGAGGAACTCGCGCCAGTTACCGCGGATGCAGACATCCACCGGCGCCTCGGCCGCGATGCGCAGACCGCTCTGGTCGCGAGTCAGGCACCAGGCCAGCTGCAAATCGCTGATTTCCAGCCGCAGCCAGCGGCCCCGCAGCAGATCGAATTCGCCTTCGGCCAGGGGTTCGGCGAATAGGCGGGCAATGACCTTTTCCAGCACCAGGCGTTGCAGCCGGAAAGGCACGTGGCGACCCAGCGGCAGCAGTGGCGGGCCGACACGCATGGCCAGGCGGGCAAAGGTCTTCATAGCAGCACCTCGTCGGCGCTCAGCATGCCGGGACGGCCGTGCCAATAGCCGTTGCAGCCTTGCACCGCCAAGGGCGGCAGCGCGCCGCAGCGCACCTTATCGAAGGCCGCGATGACCTCGGCCATGCCCTCGGCGCGTGGGCTCAGGCGCAGCAGGTCGGCACCGGCCGCGGCCAGTTGCGCATAGTCGGCGAGCAGGTTGTTGACCTTGGCCGACATGGTCTGGATGCCGTTGAGGGTGAACAACGCCTCGCCCTCCTGGCTGTGCAGGATGATCCCTTCCGGAAAGTTCTCGCAGCAGATCTGGCAGTCGTCCTTGGGTCGATTTTCTGCGCGGGCGGTGAAGCAGCGCGCCGAGTAGGCCAGCGGCAACTGCCCATAGGCGAACAGCTCCACCTGTGGACGCGCCAGGCCGAGGCTGTCGAGTTGCTCCAGGGTGTTGCGTATCAGTTCACCGGAGCATTCGACCGGCGGCACCCAACGCTGCAGGCCACAGTCGATCAGCTCGGCCAGGGCATGGCCGTTGTACAGATTGAGGGCGGGGCCGGCGACGAAGGGCAGCTTGCGCTCGCGCAGCAGCTGCACCGCGCCCATATCGTTGGCCTCCACCAGCAGTTCGCCGTTGTCGCACAGGCGTTTCAGGCTGGACAGCTCGGAAGCCGCCTCGACCAGCGCCAGACCCGAAAGTACCCGTTCGGCACGGGTGCATTCGCCCAGCTCGCGAGCCAGGCCGAGCCAGTCATCCAGGCTGAGGGCACGACGTTTGGAACACACCGTCTCGCCGAGGTAGATGACATCGAGCGGCTGTTCGGCCATTTCGGCATAGAAATCCAGCAGCTTTTCACGGCTCCAGTAAAACAGAACGGGGCCCAGACTGAGCTTCATGATGATCTCCTCATTGCCAGGAACGATGATAGGCGCCCAGCGTGGTCTGGCTGCCCTCGGACAAACTGTCCAGTGCGCTACGCCACTGCGGCTGCACCGTGAAATTCTGCGGCTCGCTGGCGTAGGCATCCAGCGCCGCACGCCAGACCCGGGTGACCTGCTCGACGTAGGCCGGGCTGCGTTGACGCCCCTCGATTTTCACCGCGCTCACGCCGATCGCGGCCAGCTGCGGGATCAGGTCGAGGGTATTCAGGCTGGTCGGCTCTTCCAGGGCATGGAAGCGCTGGCCATTGACCAGGAAGCGGCCCTTGCACAGGGTCGGGTAACCGGCCGACTCATCCTTGCCATAGCGGTCGATCAGCACGCCATTGAGGCGTGAGCTGAGCCCCTCGGCATCTTCCTGCCAGCGCACCGCCTTGGCCGGCGAACAGACGCCGCACAGGTTGGGTGATTCGCCGGTGAGATAGGAAGACAGGTGGCAGCGGCCCTCGGCCATGATGCACAGGCTGCCGAAAGCGAACACCTCGATCGGCACCGGACTCTTTTCCGCCACCTGGCGCACCTGGGCCAGCGACAGCACCCGCGGCAGCACCGCACGGCGGATGCCGTAGCGTTGCTGATAGAGCGCCAGTGCGGCGGCATTGGTTGCCGAACCCTGCACGGACAGGTGCAGGTTGAGGCTGGGATGGCGGCGACTGGCATAGGCCAACACCCCCGGATCGGCGGCGATCAGGGCATCCACCCCCAGCGCCGCCGCCTGGTCGACCGCACGCTGCCAGCGTGCCCAGCCGTCGGGCTGGGCATAGGTATTGACCGCGATATAAAGCTGCCGGCCCTGCTGACGGATCAGTTGCAGACCGGTTTCCAGTTGCTTGTCGTCGAGATTCAAGCCGGAAAAATGGCGGGCATTGGTGTCATCGCGAAAACCGACATAGACGGCGTCGGCACCCTGACGAACCGCAGCTTTGAGGGCAGGCAAACTGCCTGCTGGACAAACCAGTTGCATGAAAACTCCTTCCGGGCGGAATACTGTCGGGCACTTTAGAGGCTGGCTCCGAACGAGGCCTTGATCGCGGTCAACAAGCCTCGACTCGCCAGGCTCGGCCTACGCCAACCTGGCCGAGCCGAATCTTCGCCAGATCGCCTGACGTGTTGGAACGGCTGCCACGTCTACGACGCCGCGCTGTCGCGCAGCAAACGTAGGAGCCAGCTTGCTGGCGATGCTTTTGATCTGCAGATATCGCCGGGACGCCGGACCGCAGCAAGCTGGCTCCTACGACACTTAATGCAGCAGCGCACTGAACGGCAGGAAATCGAGCAGATCGCCCTCCTCCAGGGTCTGATCCACCTCGACCAGCGCCAGTCCGTCGGCCCAGCAGGCCGAGGTGAGCATGGCCGAGCCCTGTTGCGGGTGCAGGCACACGCGCATCTGACCGTCCTGCGCTTCCAGTCGCGCACGCAGGTACTGGCGCCGGCCATTGGCCTTGCGCCAGGCGAAACCGGCCGGCAGACGCAGGGGCTGCGGCAGTACGTCCAGACAACCCTGGGCGCGCAGCAGAAACGGCCGCGCCACCACCAACGAGGTGATCAAGGCAGCCGCCGGGTTGCCCGGCAGGCCCAGCCAGGGTTTGCCGCCCACTTCACCGAAGGCCAACGGCTTGCCCGGCTGGATCGCCAAGCGCCACAGGTGCAATTCGCCCAGTTCGCGGATCGCCTGCTTGAGGTGATCTTCCTCACCGACCGACACCCCGCCGGAGGTGATCAGCAGGTCCCACTCCGAAGCCGCCAGGCTCAAGGCATCGCGGCTGGCCGCCAGTTCGTCGGCCATGATCTCGTAATCGTGGACTTCCAGGCCGAGACTGGTCAGCACACCAGCCAGGCTGTAGCGGTTGGAGTTGTAGATTTGTCCTGGCTGCAGCGTCTCACCCGGCTCGCGCAGCTCGTTACCGCTGCTCAGCAGGCCGACCCGCAAGCGCCGATAGACCGCCACCCGATCGATGCCGAAGCTGGCCAGCAGGCCCAGCTCCTGAGGGCGCAGACGCTGCCCGGCGCTCAGCACCTGAGTGCCGGCAGCCAGTTCCTCGCCACGCTGGCGCACATGCTCGCCGCCCTGTACCGGCGGCAGCCACACCCGCCCTTCCTCGAGCCGGCATTGCTCCTGCATCACCACGCTGTCGGCGCCTGGCGGCAAGGGCGCGCCGGTGAAGATGCGCACGGCGTGGCCGGCAGGCAAAACCTGCGCCGGCGCATCGCCGGCCGCGACCCGCCCGGCCAACGGCAGGCAACCACCAGCGGCCGGCAGATCGGCGGCGCGCAGGGCATAACCGTCCATTGCACTGTTGTCCCAGGCCGGCACCTCGAAGGGGGCATGCAGCGGCTCGGCCAATACCCGACCGAGCGCCTGGCTCAGGGCTACCCGCTCCACTGGCGGCGGTGCCGGGGCGCGCGCCAGCAACTCGGCGATGGCCTGATCAACCGGGCGCAGGTTGTTGCCGTCGCAGCCGCAGGCGCTCATGAACGGGCTCCACAGCACGCAGCTGGCGGTTGATCGGCCAGGCGCTTGAGGTGGGCAACGAAGTTGCAGGGGCCGGTGCGGCTGTCCAGTTGCTCGCGGAGGATCTTGTCCCAGGCGGTGCGGCAGGCATTCGGCGAACCGGGCAGGCAGCAAACCAGCGCGCCGTTGCTGATCCCGGCCACGGCACGCGACTGCAGACTGGAGGTGCCGATCTCCGCCAACGAAACCTGGCGGAACAGTTCGCCGAAACCATCGACCAGTTTGTCCAGCAAGGGCGCCACGGCTTGCGGGGTATTGTCCCGCGCAGTGAAGCCGGTGCCGCCGGTGATCAGTATCACCTGCACCAGCGGATCGGCGATCCAGGCACAGACCCGCGCGCGGATCTGCCAGATATCGTCGATCACCAGGGCCCGCTCGACCAGCGCGTGACCGGCCGCCTCCAGCCCCTCGATCAGGGTTTGCCCCGAGGTATCGGTAGCCAGACTGCGGGTATCGCTGACGGTCAGGACGGCGATGCGTAATGCCTGAAAATCGGCGCTGGACAGATGAGCCATGCTGGGAGCCTCCATAGAATGTCTGGCCGCAGACTGCACCGGTACTTTGGTACAGCCCATTCCTCGTTGGAGGTATGCCCCAGGGAGCAGAACGCCCCGCGCAGGCCGCAAACCCCTACTACCAAGGGCTCTGTGCGGCTTTTACAGCGACTGCGACCCAGGGTCGCAGGGGGCTCGCACGCGACTAAACCGCCCGGGAAACGGCCTGCACAGACAACGCTCCGCTGTAGCGATCGAACAACCGGCATACCGCGTGGACCAGCAAACGCCCGGACGGGAGAATAGCGATGGAGGCCGCGTTGAGGTTGATCAGGCCATCGCGCTGCATCTGCTCCAGGGCCGGCCAGGCATCGGCGAAATACTCGCGAAACACCAGGCCGAAGCGCGCCTCGATGCGCCGAATATCCAGGCCGAAGTCACAGATCAGTCGCTCGATCACCTCGCCACGCAGACGGTCGTCGGGCCCGCAGCGAAAGCCGCGCCAGCTGGCCAACTGACCCATGTCGAGCTGGCTCTGATAGCCCTGAATATCTCGACTGTTCTGCACGTAGAGGCCGTCGATCTGGCTGATGGCCGCAACACCCAGGCCGATATGATCGCAGCCCGTGTGCCGGCTGAAACCCTGGCAATTGCGCTGCAAATTGACATTTTCCTGGGCGATGACCAGATCGTCATCCGCCAGGGCGAACAAGCCCATGCCGATATAACGATAGCCTGCCAGACCGAGCTGCTCGACGCATTGCCGCTGCATCGCCAGCCGGTCCTCGCGGCCAGACAGACCGTTTACGGCAAACTGCCCCAGCGGCCGATAGCGCTGCGGCGGACAGGCATAGTCGAAAACCGTCACCCGATTCGGCTGCAGCTCGATGATGGCTGCCACCTTGCGCGCGAAACTTGCCCGGGTTTGCCAGGCACGGCCATAGCCGATATCGATATTCACCGAGCGATAGTTGAGCGCGCGGGCGGCATCGATCAGTGAGCGGATTTGCCTCGGGTCCTGCCAGGTCAGCGCCGCACCACTGACCGCGGCGATATCAGGCACACCGATACTGACGTGGTTGAAACCCAGCTCGCGCAGGCGGCCCATGGTGGCCCAGTCCGAATGGGGCAACTGGATCTCGATGCCGTAGTCGCCTTCGTCGTAGTCGAGAAAATTGAAACGTTGGCGCAGATGACCGATCAGCCTGTGCAGTTGATCGGCGCTGGGCATACTGCCGCCGGCCAGGTGAAACTGCTCGACGCGCTGCTGCGCCCCCAGGTGGCAGCCGATCATGTCGATCTCCCGCTCCAGGCGCGCCAGGTAGGCGGCGAAGACGCTTGGCGAGCAACTTGCACGCTGCTGGCCGTAGGCGCGGTTGACCGGCAACTGCACGGCAAGCGACAGCCCGCGCAGGGCCTGGCGACTGCCACGCAAGGCGCGCAGCAGATCCAGCGAACCGATACCGCGATGAAAGGCTGTGGTTTCGGGGTAGCAGCGATGGCCGGTATCGCTATGGGCGTAGCGACCGAGCAGTTTGCTGTCCCAATTGATGGTTTCACGCATCTGGCTCTTCCCCGTATGACCGCGAGCACCAGTGTCGGGGTATTGCCGGCAAACCACATTGACCTGAGTCAACCCAGAGGGGAAAGTCGCGAGTCTGTGACGACCCGGTTCGCTCAAGCCATTGTGCCGCGCAGCCGATGCAGTCCGGAAGCATTCGCAGGCGCCAGGCTTGCCCGGATTGCATCGGCTCCAGGACAGCAGACTTCCCGTGGGAGCGGCTGGGCGGCACTCCGCCTTGGCCGCGATGGCCCCTGGCCAATCACTTCAAGCGCAGACGCCGGGCCAGCTTGTGCAGGTTGCTCGGGTCGAGTTCGAGCAGACGCGCCGCGCTGGCCCAGTTATCGGCGCACAACTCCAGAGCCTGCAGAATGCTCTGACGCTGACAGGCTTCGACAGCATCGCGCATCGAGCAGGCGGCAGGCATGGGCGTGCCCGGCTGCTCCAGTGGTTCGCTGGCGCCGGGCTGGCGAACCCCGCTATCGAGGTCGAGCAGGTCGGGGTCCAGGGTCAGAATCTGCGTGCGGCTGGCGCCGCGACTAAGCAGTTTGAGAGCCGCGCGACTGATCACATGTTCCAGTTCGCGCACATTGCCCGGCCACGCATAGGCCAGCAGGGCGCGCTCCGCCGCGGGCGACAGGCGCATGCTGCGCAAGCCCAGGCGAGCGCGATTGAGTTCGAGAAAGTGTCCGGCCAGCATCAATACATCGTTACCGCGCTCGCGCAACGGTGGAATCGGCACCGGATACACCGACAGGCGGTGGTAGAGATCGGCGCGAAAATGTCCGTCGCGAATGCCGTCCGGCAGGTGGCGATTGGTCGCGGCGATGATGCGCACGTCGACATGCAGCGGCTTGTCCGCACCCAGGCGCTGGATCTCGCCATTCTGCAGGGTACGCAACAGCTTGGCCTGCACGCTGAGGGGCAATTCGCCTACCTCGTCTAGCAGCAGGGTGCCACCATTGGCCGCATCGAATCGCCCGGGACGATCGCTGGTGGCGCCGGAAAAGGCGCCCTTGACGTGGCCGAACAGTTCGCTTTCGGCCAGCGACTCGGGCAATGCCGCGCAGTTGACCTGAATCAGCGGCTTGTTGCGGCGCCGCGACAGGCGATGCAGGTGACGGGCGAACAACTCCTTGCCCACCCCGGTTTCGCCCAGCAACAGCACCGGCAACTCCGAGTCGGCCACCACCTCCAGCTCGCTCAGCAGTTGGTGGATGACCTGGCTATGGCCGAGAATTTCGCTTTCCTCGGTGACCAGGGCGGCCGTCTGCACATCGCTGCGGGCCAGGCGCAGGCTGCGGTTTTCCTGTTCCAGGCGAGTCACCCGCACCGCCGCTTCGATCATCAGGGCGTAGCGCTGCAGATCGCGCCGGGCGCTGCCGTCGAAAGTGCCGGCATGCAGCGTATCGAGGGTCAGCGCGCCCCACAGCTGGCCCTCGACGTACAGGCTCACGCCCATGCAGTCATGCACCGGCAAGGGTTCGCCGACATGTTCGTCGAGCAAGCCGTCATACGGGTCCGGCAGGCGGCTGTCCGGCTCGAACCAGGTTGGCTCGCGGGCGGCCATGATCGCCGCCAGTCGCGGGTGCTGGGCGATCACGAACCGCCGGCCGAGCGCCTCATGCACCAGGCCCACGGCCGCCAGTGGACGCAGGCTGTCGCCATCCAGACGCAACAACCCCACCGCGCCACAATTGAAGTGTTCGCGCAGGGTATGCACCAGCCGCTGCAAGCGCACGGCATTGGGCAGTTCGGTAATCAGATCGGCGAGCAGACTGCTTTCCAGCATGGTATTTAACACCCTAATTGGTCGAGCGAACCCTAGCAGATCAGGGTTCGTTCGACCATATGAAATAAAAATACCTGTGTTTTCAAGTGCTCGATCTTGGCACGGGTACTGCTATTGACCTGGTAACTCCTATTGATCGATGCACAAGGAAATCACCATGAGTACAGCTTTTCTCGACCAGTCCCTTGGCAGTCTGGCTTGCGAGATACCCGGCGCCACACGGGTATTTCATGCCTTCAATCTCGATTTCTGCTGCGGCGGCCACAAGAGCCTGCGCGAGGCGGCCGCCCTGCGCGGCATCGAACCCGAAGAAATCGCCGCCGAACTGGACAGCCTGCAAGCCCAGGGCGGCACGCAACTGGACTGGCGCAGCGAGCCCAGTGCGCGCCTGATCGAGCATATCCTCAAGCGCTATCACGCCCGTCACCGCGAGCAATTACCGGAACTGATCCGCCTGGCCTGTCGGGTGGAGCAGGTCCATGGCGACCGCAGCGATTGTCCGAACGGCCTGGCCGACCTGCTGCGCGACATGCAACAGGAACTGGAGAGCCACATGCTCAAGGAAGAGCAGATCCTCTTTCCCATGCTCCTCAGCGGTTACGCCAGGCAGGCCAGTGCGCCGATCTCGGTGATGCGTTTCGAGCACGACCATCATGGCCTGGCCCTGGAGCGGATGGAAGCCCTGACCCATGGCATCACCCCGCCGGAAGACGCCTGCAACACCTGGCGCGCGCTATATCGCGGGCTGAACGAATTGCACGATGACCTGATGCTGCACATCCATCTGGAAAACAACGTGCTGTTCGTCGCCGACCAGGCTTAGGGCCTGCCAATCAATAACTGCGACGTCTTGCCGGCCTTTTCGTCGGCCTTCGCCGTTATGGCAACGCTTGCATAGCACCAGCCGCCTGCGACAGCCGCCTGCGACAGGCGGCTGCGACAGGCGGCTGCCCGGACCTGCAAGCCCGGGCCTTGCGCTCAGAAATGGTAATTAAGGCCCACGCCGAGGCTGCGGCCATTACCGGAGAGGAAGGTCGGCTGGCTGGCGTTGGCGCGATTGCGGATCACGAAGCTGCTGGCGTAGACCTCGTCGCTGAGGTTCTCACCCTGCAGATAGAGACTCAGCTGCTCATCGACCCGATAATCGACCTTGAAGCCCCACAGGGCGTAGGCGTCCTGGTAGTTGTCCGCCGTGTTGGCATGGTCGGTCGGCGTGTCCCGGGGAATCCAGCGCAGGTTGGGCCCGGCGCTCCAGGCGCCGCTGCGGTAGAGCAGTTCGCCGCCAAGCACCTGAAGCGGCACGCCGGCGATGCGGTTGCCGGCGAACTCGCCGCCACGGAAACGGAAATCGCTCAGGGTCCAGGCCAGGCGATAGGCGAACTCGCCGGGTGCGGCTGCCAGGCTCAGCCCCGGCAGCGTGCCGCTCAGGCCGAACTCGATGCCCTGATGGCGGGTGCGGCTGGCGTAGTTGTAGGTGCCCACCTTGACCCCCAGACTGTCGCTGGTGGAAATCAGCTCGTCGTCGACCTCGCTGCGGTACAGCGCCAGGCTCCAGGCGCTGGCGCCGATGCGGCCCTGGCCGCCGACCTCGACGGTGCTGGCGCGCTGCACATCGAGCTGCACCAGTTCGGCGCGAGCCATGGCCGGATTGGCCGGCGATACCGTGCCGCTGACGATTTCCCAGAAGGTCGGCGCCTCGTGGCTGCGGCTGATATTGGCGTACCAGCGCTGCTCCGGGGTGGGCGTCCAGTTCACCCCGAGCTTGGGGGTGAAGTAGTTCCAGTCCTGATCCAGGCGGGGACCCGCATTGGCCGAGCGCGCATCGCGGCGCACGTCGCTCCACTTGGTCTCGGCGACCAGGGTCCAGTCGCTGGCCAGGTGCCAGTCCAGCCCGGCGAGCAGGTCGAAATTCTCCGCAACCAGGTCGAAATCGCCGTAACGCTGCAGGCGCCGGCCATCCTGCGGGCTGTTGGCGTACAGCTCGCGGGCCATGTCGCTGTGCGACCAGCTGAGGCCCAGACGGTAGTCCAGCGCCTGCCAGTTGCCGTCGAGTTGCCACTGTGCGCCCAGGGTATCGCTGGCGGTCAGGGTGTGGCTGAGCGGATCGGTGAAGTCGTCGTCGGTGTGCTGGGCATAGACGCCGAGCCCCTGGCGCAAGTGCTCGTCGCCCCATTGCGTGCGGTTGGCGATGCGCAGCTGCTGGGTGTCGCGGTTCGGGTCGCGCCGGTAGACGTTGAGCAGGCGGTCCTGCGGCGTATTGCCGTCGCCCAGGACGCTGCGCGGATCGTCCTCCAGGCGCGCCTTGGGGATTACGTTGGGAATCTCGAAGGTCAGGTCGCTCCAGGACAGGTAGCTGCGGTTCTCGATGCCATCGGCCAGGCGCAGGCCGAAGTTGCTCTGCACGCTGCTGCGATGCGAGGCAGAGTGGTGGCGGTAGCCATCGTACTGATCCTGGCTGACGCTGACCCGTCCATCCAGGTCGCCCTGCTGCATGCCAGCGGCGGCCTGCAGGCCATAACGGCCGAAGCTGCCGGCGTCCAGGCGCAGGTGGGCGCTTTCGTCGGCGCCGGTCAGCGACTGCAGGTCCAGCTCGCCGCCCAGGGTGGTGGCGCCGGGGCTGGTCGCGTTGGCACCGCGGCGGGCACTGATCAGAGCGCTGTTACGCGGCTCCAGCAGGCCGATGACGAAGGAGCCGTCGGCCTCGTTGAGCGGCAGGCCGTCCTGCAGCAACAGCACGCCACGGTTGACCGGGTTGCTCTGGATGCCCGAGCCGCGGATGTTCAGGCGCGGCTGGTCGGTGGCGCCGAAGAAGTCCTGGATGACGATGCCCGGCTGGAAGTCCAGCGCATCGCGCAGGGTGGCCAGGCGGGTTTCCCGCTGCGGCTCGACCAGGTTGGTGGCGCCCGGCACCCGCGCCAGGTGCCGCTGCTCCTGTTCCAGCGAGGTGCCTAGCGGCGCGGCCTGGCGCTGGCCGCTGACGGTCATGGCATCCAGCACCGTGATATCGGCAGCCAGGGCAAGGCACGGCATTGCCATGGACAAGGCCAGACTGAGCGCGGTTCTGGGCAAAGCGGGATGGGACATGAGGGACTCCAGGTAATGGCGAAAGGGAGACGGATTACCAGCTCAGGTAGAACATGCCCTTGGCCAGCAGGACGATGCCGACCATGTGGCTGAACACGCTGAGGTGGATGCGGCGGAAGTAGCGCGAATTCATGCGCCCGCTCCACAGCAGGAACATGGCGGTGAAGAAGTGTCCAAGCACGCTGCAGGCGAGGATGATTTTCAGGGTCAACAGGGTGGCGAAGGAGGACGCCAGCGGCGCACCCAGCGCCGGCCAGTAGCGCAGCCAGACCATGCCCAGACCGGCGCAGAACAGCACCAGCAGGACCCAGGGCATCAACCGCCGGGCACGCCGACCGATGCCCTGCTCGACCAGCCGCATCACCTCGGCCGGCACGTGCTTGCGCACGCTTTCCAGGATCAGTACCTCGAAGAACACCGTGCCGATGAACATCAGCGCGGCAAACAGGTGCAGGGTGTGCAGGATCGGATAACTCATGACGGGCTCGACTCCAGGTTCATCAGGACGCTTTGCAGGTTGTTGGCGGTAGCGCGGCGCGCCTCGGCATCGGCAGGTTCGGCAATGCCGAAGCAACGCCCCCGGCCGCTGTCGAGCAGCACGCAGCGATCCACCAGTTCGATCAATTCATGGGGGTGATGGCTGACGCACAGCAGCGTCGCGCCGGTGTGTTCCAGGCCCTCGCGGCACAATTGCGTCAGCGCGCCGCGCAGGGCCGGATCGAGGGCGCTGAACGGCTCGTCGAGCAGCAGCAAGTCCGGCTGCACGGCGAAGGCGCGGGCCAGGGCCACGCGCTGCGCCATGCCGCCCGACAGCTGGCCCGGCCAGGCCTGGGCGTACTGCTCCAGGCCGACCCGCTGCAGCCAGTCGAGGGCCAAGCGACGCGCCGCCGCGGCGTCGTGACCGATCGCGCGCAGAGGGATCTCCAGGTTCTCGCCGACCCGGCACCAGGGCAGCAGACGCGGCTCCTGAAACACCAGCACGGCATGGCGGAAGTCGCTGCGGCACTGCCCGCCCTGGGCCGGCAGCAGCCCGGCGATCAGCTTCAACAGGCTGCTCTTGCCGGCGCCACTGGGGCCTAGGATGCCGACCCGCTCGCCCGCCTCCAGGCGCAGGTCGAAACCGTCCAGCACCGGCCGGCCGCCGAGCTGCAGATGGACATCGCGATAATCAAGCATGGGCCGCCACCTGCCAGCGGCTCAGGTAGCGCTGCAAGGGCTGCAGCAGACTGAACTCCAGGCCCGCCACCAGCAGCAGGAGCAGCAGGGTCCAGGCGTACAGCCCGGCGCTGTCGAAGGTGCTGCGGGCGTTGGCCAGGGCGAAGCCAACACCGCTGTCGGCGCCCAGCACCTCGGCCATCACCACCAGGCGCACCCCGCCGCAGGCGGCGATCAACAGGGCAGCGGTGAGGGGCGCGGCCAGCGCCGGCACATACAGATAGCGCAACCGTTGCCAGGAACCGAGGCGATAGACATGGGCCATCTCGACCAATCCGCGGTCCACCAGCAGCATGCCCTTGACCGTGTTCACGTACATCCCCGGCGCCAGCATCAGCACGCTGATGAACACCACCATCGCCGAGCCGAGGCCGAACCAGAGCATCGCCAGCACCACCACGACCACCGGCGGGATCGCCATCAGCAACCAGCGCAAGGGTTCCAGCAGGCCGCGCAGGCGTGCATCCAGACCGGCCAGCACGCCGAGGCAGAAACCCAGCGTACAGCCCAGGCTAACGCCCAGACCGATACGGCCCAGAGTGACCAGCCCATGCTGGTGAAACTCTCCATGCTGGTGAAACTCCTCGCCGCTGCCAAGCAGTTGCACCAACGCCTGCAGGGTCTGCCAGGGCGTGGCCATCAGCAGCGAACCGAGGCGTTGCGCGGCGATCTGCCAAGCGAGCAGCAACAGCAGCACACCGAGAGCCGCCCAGTAACGCGAGGTGGGGCCTTGGATCTGCAGTTTCATGGTCCGTAGAACCCCGCGTCGGGCAGGCGGCCGCCGATGGCCTGCGGGTTGTGCTCACCGAGCATCCGGTACAGGGCTTCCAGCTGCGCCCGCACTGCATGGGCCGGACGGCTGTCGAGGCGGGTGGCGCGGATCGAGGCCTCTATGGCCGCCACCGGCAGGTGCGGCAAATGCCGATGCACCAGTTCGGCGCAGGCCCGCGGGTCGTCCGTGCACCAGCGCGCCAAAGGGCATAGGCACGTTCCACCGCCTGGCTCAGCTCAAGCTTGCGCGCGGCACTGGCGCTGGCCATCAGGCCCGCCTGGGGCAGCTCGGGCTGACCGGGAAATGCCTGGCCCCAGGCCGCTTCCAGGCTCTGCGCGCGGTACAGCGGTGCGCCGCCCTGCTGCTGGTTGCGCCACAGCAGCAGCGACACCGCCGGCTCGACCAGCAGCACGTTGTCGACCTGCCCGGCCAGCAGCAGCGCCTGCGCATCCAGACTGTCGCGCACATGGCGCAGGCGCAGGTCGCGACCGGCCTGCAGGCCATGGCCGCGCAGCAGTTCGTTGACCAGCAGCGCCGGCAGGTCGCGCTGGTACGGCAACAGCAACTCCTTGCCGGCCAGATCGGCGAAGCCCTTGACCTGCGGATCACGGCTGACCAGCCAGAGGATGCCCCACACCGAGATGTTCAACAGACGCACCGGCTGGCCGCGGTTGGCCAGCAGCGCCGGCAGGTTGCTCGGCGCCGCGGTGAAATCGATCGCGTCGTTGGCCAGCAGCACACGCAGCTGATCCGGGTTCTGCCAGAGGCGGAACTCGACGCGCTCGGCATGTTCAGCCAGCGCCCCGCTGTCGACCATGTGCAGCAAGGGGAAGCTCACCACGGCGGCGGGACCGGCCAGGCGCACGACTTCCTCGCGCGGCGGCGCGGCGTTGCTGTGCAGGCTGAGGGATAGGAGCATCAGCCCGGTCACGCTGAGGCTCAGGCGGCGAACGCAATTGATGCTAATGCGAACTAGACTTATCTTCATTCGCAAATATTCGCAGCCGTCACGAGATTCGCACATGACAAATATCAAGTCACCGACCAATCGGCTCGCTGCCGTGCGGATGTTGCGCGCTCATGTGCTATTCGCCGACCTGCCCGAAGCACTCTTTACGCCGCTGTTTGGTTCGCATAGCGGGCAAGAGGCCGCAGCTGGTGAACTGCTGTTCCACGAAGGCGATCGAGCCGATCACTTCCTGCTGGTGCAACAGGGCTGCATCGAGATGTTCAGGTTCACCGTCGATGGCGAGGAACGGGTGTTCCATCTGTTCGACAGCGGTCAACTGGTCGGCGACGCCGCGATGTTCATGGCCCACGGTCGCTACCCGATGAATGCCAGAGCCCAATGCGCCACCGTGGCCTATCGCTTGAGTCGCGCGGCCTTGCGCTGTGCCTGCGAGCACCATCCGCCGCTGGCCATGCGCCTGCTGGAAAGTTTCAGCCAGCGCCTCTATCGGCACGTCAATGAAGTCGACTGGCTTACTTCCAGTTCGGCTGCGCAACGGCTGGCGGCCTACCTGTTGAATCTGCAGCAGCATCAGGGCGACCCCATCTACTTGCCGATCAACCAGCGCCAGCTGGCTGGTCATCTGGGCATACGCGCGGAGTCGTTGAGCAGAATGTTCTCCGAATGGCAGCAACGCAGCCTGGTGCGAGGACGTCAGCGTACCTGGCAGCTATGCGACCTCAACCACCTGCGGCAGCTGGCGAGCGCCGCCACCCGCACCTTCTGAGCAGTGCCGCGACGCTGTAAGGGTTAGCTGTTTATTTGGCAGGTTCAAGAGTCTGCAGGCAGGGGCCGTCCTGTTGAGCTTTCCGCGCCGCTCACCAGGTCAGATAGAACATGCCCTTGGCCAGCAATACGATGCCGATCATATGGGTGAACAGGCTGACATGAATGATGCGCAGATAGCGCGCAGTCATGCGCTTGCTCCTGAACAGCCACATGGCGCTGAAAAAATGCCCGAGCACGCTGGTGGCGAGCATGATCTTCAGGGTCAGCAGGGTATTGAAGGACGACGCCAGCGGCGCGCCCAGCGCTGGCAGATAACGCAGCCAGAGCATGCCCAGGCCGGCGCCGAACAGCGTCAGCAACACCCAGGGCATCAATTGCCGGGCGCGCCGACCGATGCCCTGCTCGATCAGGCGCATGGCCTCGGCCGGCACATGCTTGCGCACGCTTTCCAGGATCAGTACTTCGAAGAACACCGTGCCGATGAAGATCAGCGCGGCGAACAGATGGAGGATCAGCAGGATCGGATAAATCATCGGCTACTCGGCAGGCAAGGCAACAGTTGGCAAGGCATGATCCACATCCGCATTCATCCCGGATGTCCATCCACACGGGCACTGCACAGCATCGGACCATAGCGCCAGGCGAACAGGACAAAGGCCAGACTCCAGCACGCGGCCGCCGCCCACAGGCCCCAGAACGGCCAGACCTCGATCAAGCCAACGCGAAACAGGCCGGCCAACTGCAGCAGGATGAAGGCCAGGGTCATCCCGCCCGGCGGCGTCAGCGGGCGACCGGTATGACCCAGGCTGACACGGGCGACCATGGCCAGGATCAAGCCGCCCATGGCCCCGACGGTCAGGGCATGCAGCGGCTGGCTCAGATTGTTCAGCAGGCCCAGATGCCACAGCGCCATGCCCAGGCAGGCCAGGCCCAGCCAGGCATAGGCCAGGTGCAGCGACCAGAGCAGGGGTACCCGCCACATGCCCGGATCATGCCAGCGCGCCAGACGCAGCAGATGACCGACCGCGAGCAGCGCGAACAGCAGACCGATCCAGGCGTTGGCCTGCAGGGCGATGCCGGCGGCATACAGAATGGCGACCAGGGCCGAGCCCAGCAGCAACAGCAGGTCGAACCATGGCCAGGGCTTGACGCCCTCCACTCGCCCCAGCCCGCGTTGGGTGAAGAAGGGAATCACCCGTCCGCCGATCAGCCCCATCATCGCGGCCACCAGCCAGACCCCGGCCAGTACGCCCTGACGCTGTAGTACCTCGCTGGCACTGGCCAGCCCGACCATGGCGAGCGCATCGGCGGCCGCCAGCAGCAGCAAGACCGCGACAATCGGGTAATTGCGTTTCTGCCTGGCCTGCCACAGCGCGCGCGCCATCACCGCCGCCACCGCCAGCGGGAACGCCAACTCCAGCACGACCAGCACGGGCAACGGCAGATCGCTCAGCCAGGCCACCCGTGCCGCCAGCCAGAGCAGCGCCAGTAGCGTCAGCGGACGACCCTGCAGCCCCGGCTGGCCGGTCCAGGTCTGCACCGCAGACAACAGAAAACCGGCGATGATCGCCAGGGCGAAACCGAACAGCAGCTCATGCCGATGCCAGGCCAGCCAGCCGCCGGCCGGCTGCCACTCGCCAAGCCAGCCGCTCAGCGCCGCCAGCCACAGCGGCACGGCCAACAGCGCGAGCAGGCAGCCACCGAGAAAGAACGGGCGAAACCCCAGGCGCCATAGCGGGGTGATTGCCAATGCCTTGCGGCGGTCAAGTACTTGCATGGTGCAGTTCCTTTAAATGGTCCATCGGCTCGACTTACTCAGCCAGCACGCCGGCAACCAGGCCCAGCAACAACAGGCCCAGCAGCGACCAACGACAGTTCAAGCGCGAGCATGCACCAGCAATGGCCGCCTGTCGCCCGCGGCGAGCAAGATGCGCCGCAAAACACTCGGCGCCCTGCTCGAGATTACCCGTCACGACTTCAAACATAACAATTGCTCCTTTGCTGCAACAGCCTCTGGCCATCACTGGCCTTACCCTGTCGAATGGACCCCACCTGCATGGCCCGTCCTGCCACTTTTGCCCCTCAGTGGCTTGCGTGCAAACGGCCCGCCTGACGGGTCACCCGATCGCCCGCGCGAAACTGCGCATTCGGCGAGCGCACGGTCGCTTCCTCGCCTTGCGCGGTCCTGACCACATAGGCGCGCTGGCTCAAACCGCTGACCTGCTGAACCTCCTTTCCGGCAAACAGGCCGATGCCCGCACCAACCAGGGCGCCCAGCGGACCGCCGGCGGCGCCGCCTATCAGCACGCCGCTGAGCCCGCCATAGAGGGCACCTACGCTGTTATCGGGGGTTTCCTTGATCACTTCGTCGGCCTGCGCAGCGGCAGCGCCGAGTAACGCCAAACTGAGGAAAAACACGCTGAATAATTTCATGACTCGCTCCGACTGATTGATTCGCTCAATCATTATCAATCCAGAAATCGTGCCAACATTTAAACAGTTATATATCAGTAACTTATAAATTCAGTGGTATATAAAACCCGAGAATGCATGGTACTTTAAACCCTATAAAGTCCAAATAACTACATTGCCACAAGGCATGGCGACAGACGCGTGGGAACACTGCCCCAGGTGCATGAGCACCCTGCAGGCCAAGTATCGATAGGAGGCGCAGCACCCGAAGGTGCTTACGGGGGAAGGAGGCTCAGCCCCCCTGAGCCGCGCGCATGGCAACGCGTGGCCGGGACAGGCTGGCGCAATCAGGGCAGAACCAGCACCACTCGCCCGCGATTCGGGCAGGTCTCCATGTAGCGATGCGCCGCGATGAAGTCATCGAAGCTAAACACCTTGTCGATGACCGGCGTGAGCAAGTGATCCGCGGTCAACTGATTGATGTGTTGCAAGGCACGTTGTACCGCTTCCTGATTGGGCTCGATGCCCAGTTCCGGGTGACCGGTGAAGTCGAGCACGCAGTGGCGGAAAAACTGCATGTGTTTCTTGAACGCGGCGCATGCCGGAAAGGCCGTGTCGTTGCCACCGTTGACGCCACACATGATCAGCTTGCCGCGTGGCGCGGCGACATCGCCGAGCAACTTCATCTGCTGCCCGGCGCACTGGTCGAGAATCACCTCGACCCCCTTGCCGTCGGTATAGCGTTCGATTTCCAGGACCAGATCCTGCTCTTCGGTGACCACCACCTTGTCGGCGCCCAACTCGCGCAGGAACTCGCGGTTAGCCGCTTCGCTGGTCGAGGCGATGACCGTGGCGCCCAGCGCCTTGGCCAGTTGCACGGTCTGCGGCGCCAGGCAATGGCTGGCCTCGGTGATCAACACATGCTGGCCGGGTTGCAGCTTGGACAGGTCGACCAGAGCGAAATAGGCGAACAGCAAGGCGGTGTAATGCACGCTGGCTTGCAGCGGTGACAACACCTGCGGATAACGGGTCAGGGCGTAACGAGGCATCAGCACCAGATCGCCCCAGGTCGGGTAGCGATTGGCAGTGCCGGCCGGGAAGCTGGCGACCGGGGTACCGAGTTCGAGGTCGTCGACGCCCTCGCCCAGCGCCTCGATGGTGCCGGCCAGTTCGCTGCCCATGCCGGCCGGCAAGTGGGCTTGCTCGGCGGCCAGATTCTGCCGCCATAGTACATCGCTCCAACTCAGGCCTACGGCCTGGACGCGCACCAGTACCTCGCCCGGGCCAGGTGTCGGGGTGGGCAACTCTTCAAGCTGAAGAACATCGGCGTCGCCAAATTTATGGAAACGGATCATATGGGACATCGTTACCTCAAACTCTGATCACGAATTGACACTTCTATGACTGTGGACTCTATCCGCTGATGTCCGGCAACACCACCCGCCGCCATTGATAGTCGTCATTCCTGGCAGTGATTGTCGGCTTTCCTTATCAGCCGTACAGCTCGTACTATTGCCCGGCGAAGGCTCTCATTGGCAGCACTGTGCATAACCCCTGGCAAGGGCAACCTACCACGCCTGATCGCATCAAGGCCGCTTCTCTTCGAATGGTAACCGGATGAACCGTAACGACCTGCGCCGCCTCGATCTCAACCTGCTGATCGTGTTCGAGACATTGATGCACGAGCGCAGCGTCACCCGCGCGGCGGAGAAACTGTTTCTCGGCCAGCCGGCGATCAGCGCCGCCCTCGCCCGCCTGCGCAGCCTGTTCGACGACCCACTGTTCGTGCGCACCGGCCGCAGCATGGAACCAACCGCCCGCGCCCAGGAGATCTTCGCCCTGCTCTCGCCGGCGCTGGACTCGATCTCCACCGCGGTCAGTCGCGCCGCCGACTTCGATCCGGCAACCAGTACCGCGGTGTTTCGTGTCGGCCTCTCGGATGACGTCGAGTTCGCCCTGCTGCCCGCTCTGCTCCGGCGCCTGCGCGCCGAGGCGCCCGGGGTGGTGCTGGTGGTGCGGCGGGCCAACTACCTGTTGATGCCCAACCTGCTGGCCTCCGGCGAAATCTCAGTGGGCGTCAGCTACACCGAGGAGCTGCCGGCCAACGCCAAACGCAAGACCCTGCGCCGCAGCAAACCCAAGCTGCTGCGCGCCGACTCGGTACCGGGGACTCTGAGCCTCGACGACTATTGCGCCAGGCCGCATGCGCTGGTGTCCTTTGCCGGCGACCTCAACGGTTTTATCGACGAGCAACTGTTGGAGATGGGCCGCAGCCGCAAGGTGGTGCTGGCGGTCCCGCAGTTCAATGGCCTGGGGACCTTGCTGGCCGGCACCGACCTGGTCTCGGTGGTGCCGGACTATACCGCCGCCGCCTTGACCGCCGCCGGTGGCTTGCGCGCCGAGGACTTGCCCCTCGAGACCCGCAGCTTCGAGATGTCCATGGCCTGGCGCGGCGCCCAGGACAACGACCCCGCCGAGCGCTGGCTGCGCTCGCGGCTCCAGATGTTCTGCGGCGACCCGGACAGCCTGTAAGCGCTGGATATCGCCCGCACATCTAGCGATGTGGCCAAACCGTAGCCTGGATAAGCGCCAGCGCAATCCGGGGAAAGCCGCCGCATGTGCAACCGTACACGAATTGCGCCAAGGCTTATCCGGGCTACCTGTACGTTGCTCACATCCGCCTTTGTCGATACAAGCCCGCAAACCATCATTCCGGCTGATAGTTATCTTTGTAGCATTCGATTCGTTCCAGTCTGCACCGCGCCGCAGAATCCGCCCTTCTAAAACTTACTATGGCGGGGTCTCACATGGATCAGTCGAAGAAAACCCTCTGGCATTTTCCCTTGGCCCTGGCCGCCCTGATGATGCTCGGCGCCTGCGGCCAGGCTCCGGAAGCCACCAAACAGATGCCTGCGGCGCAGGTCAGTGTCGCCGAAGTCATTGAACAGCCGATCAACGAATGGGATGAATTCACCGGGCGTCTGGAAGCCCCCGAATCGGTGGATGTCCGCCCGCGGGTCTCGGGCTTTATCGACCGGGTGGCGTTCGATGAGGGCAGCCTGGTGAAAAAAGGCGACCTGCTGTTCCAGATCGACCCGAGGCCGTTCGAGGCCGAGGTCAAGCGCCTCGAAGCCCAGTTGCAACAAGCCCGCGCCAGTCAGGCCCGCACGGTCAGCGAAGCCCGCCGCGGTGAACGTCTGCGCAAGAGCAATGCGATTTCTGCAGAACTGGCCGACGCCCGCGCCAGCGCCGCCCTGGAAGCCCAGGCGGTGGTCGCCGGCATCCAGGCCGAGCTGGACAATGCCCGCCTCAACCTGAGTTTCACCCGGGTCAGCGCGCCCATCGACGGCCGCGTCAGCCGCGCCGAAGTTACCGCCGGCAACCTGGTCAATGCAGGGCAAAGCCAGCTCACCTCGCTGGTCAGTACCGACAAGGTTTACGCCTACTTCGACGCCGATGAGCGGGTGTTTCTCAAGTACGTCGAGCTGGCGCGCAAAGCCGGCGGCCAGACCCGCGATGCCAGCCCGGTTTATCTCGGCCTGTCCAGCGAAGAGGGTCACCCGCACCTGGGCCAATTGGATTTTCTCGACAACCAGGTCAACCCCAAGACCGGCACCATCCGTGGTCGCGCGGTGTTCGATAACGCCAATGGCCAGTTCACCCCCGGGCTTTATGCCCGCCTGAAGCTGGTCGGCAGCAGCACCTACGCCGCCACCCTGATTCAGGACGTAGCCGTCGGCACCGACCTGGGCAAGAAATTCGTCCTGGTGCTCGGCGAGGATAACAGCGTGAATTACCGCGCCATCGAACTGGGGCCGAAGATGGAAGGCCTGCGCATCGTCCGCAGCGGCCTGGCCAAGGGCGAGAAGATCGTGGTCAACGGCCTGCAACGCGCCATGCCCGGTTCCATCGTCGAGCCGCAAAGCGTACCCATGGCCGACGCGCCAACCCTGGCCGCCCTAAAACGGCAACGCCAAGCCGTCGAGCGGCGCAGCCCGACCAAGATCGTCGTAAAGAACGCGCCATCCCCTTCTACACCGCGCAGCTAACGGGTCACGTCGATGAACTTCTCACAATTCTTTATCCGGCGGCCGATCTTCGCCGCGGTGCTGTCGCTGATCATCCTGATCGGCGGCGCCATCTCGCTGTTCCAGTTGCCGATCAGCGAATACCCGGAAGTGGTGCCGCCCACCGTGGTGGTGCGTGCCAGCTTCCCCGGCGCCAACCCCAAGGTGATTGGCGAAACCGTCGCCTCGCCGCTGGAACAGGCGATCACCGGCGTCGAGGGCATGCTCTATATGTCGTCCCAGGCCACCGCCGATGGCAGTATGACCCTGACCATCACCTTCGCCCTCGGTACCGATCTGGACACCGCCCAGGTGCAGGTGCAGAACCGCGTGACCCGCAGCATGCCGACCCTGCCCACCGAAGTGCAGCGCCTCGGCGTGACCGTGGACAAGGCTTCGCCTGACCTGACCATGGTGGTGCACCTGATCTCGCCGGACGAGCGCTACGACATGCTCTACCTGTCCAACTACGCCGCCTTGAACATCAAGGACGAGCTGGCGCGCCTGGAAGGTATCGGCGATGTGCAGCTGTTCGGCCTCGGCGATTATTCGCTGCGGGTCTGGCTCGACCCGAACAAGGTGGCCTCGCGGGGCCTCACCGCCAGCGATGTGGTCGCGGCGATTCGCGAGCAGAACCGCCAGGTCGCCGCCGGCTCCCTCGGTGCGCCGCCGGCCGATGCCGGCAACAGCTTCCAGTTGTCGATCAACACCCAGGGCCGTCTGGTCAGCGAGGAGGAGTTCGAGAACATCATCATCCGCGCCGGCGAAGACGGCGAGATCACCCGCCTGAAAGACATCGCCCGCATCGAACTGGGCTCCAGCCAGTACGCCCTGCGTTCGCTGCTGAACAACCAACCGGCGGTGGCCATCCCGATCTTCCAGCGTCCCGGCTCCAACGCCATCGCCATCTCCGATGCGGTGCGCGAGCGCATGGCCGAACTGCAGCAAAGCTTCCCGGAAGGCGTCGAGTACTCCATCGTCTACGACCCGACCATCTTCGTCCGCGGTTCCATCGAGGCGGTGGTGCACACCCTGCTCGAAGCCATCGTCCTGGTGGTGCTGGTGGTGATTCTGTTCCTGCAGACCTGGCGCGCCTCGATCATCCCGCTGGTCGCGGTACCGGTGTCGCTGATCGGCACCTTCGCCGTGATGCATATGTTCGGCTTCTCGCTCAACGCCCTGTCGTTGTTCGGCCTGGTGCTGGCGATCGGCATCGTGGTCGACGACGCCATAGTCGTGGTGGAGAACGTCGAGCGTAATATCGGCCTGGGCAAGACGCCGGTGGAAGCCACCCAACAGGCGATGAAGGAAGTCACCGGACCGATCATCGCCACCGCTCTGGTGCTCTGCGCGGTGTTCGTGCCGACTGCCTTTATCTCCGGCCTCAGCGGGCAGTTCTATCAACAGTTCGCCCTGACCATCGCCATCTCGACCGTGATCTCGGCGTTCAACTCGCTGACCCTTTCCCCTGCCCTGGCCGCGGTATTGCTGAAAAGCCACGATGCGCCCAAGGATGGCTTCTCCAAACTGCTCGACCGGCTGTTCGGCGCCTGGCTGTTCGCCCCCTTCAACCGCGCCTTCAGCCGCGCCAGTAACGGCTATGTCGGCGCGGTGCGGCGCATCCTGCGCGGCAGCGGTATCGCCGTGCTGATCTACGCCGGGCTGATGGGCCTGACCTACCTGGGTTTCTCGACCACCCCGACCGGCTTTGTGCCGCCCCAGGACAAACAATACCTGGTGGCCTTCGCCCAGCTGCCGGACGCCGCGACCCTCGACCGCAGCGAAGACGTGATCAAGCGCATGTCGGAAATCGCCTCCAAGCACCCCGGCGTGGAAAACACCGTGGCCTTCCCCGGCCTGTCGATCAACGGCTTCACCAACAGCCCGAACAGCGGCATCGTCTTCGTCACCCTCAAGGACTTCGATCAGCGCAAGGACGCCAGCCTGTCCGCCGATGCCATTGCCGGCGAACTCAACGGCCAGTTCGGCGCGATTCAGGAAGCCTTTATCGCGATCTTTCCGCCACCACCGGTGATGGGCCTGGGCACCATCGGCGGCTTCCGTGTGCAGGTGCAGGATCGCGGCAACCTGGGCTACGAGGCGCTGTACCAGGAAACCCAGAACATCATCCTCAAGAGCCAGAAGGTGCCTGAGCTGGCCGGGCTGTTCACCAGCTACCAGGTCAACGTGCCGCAGATCGATGCCGCCATCGACCGCGAGAAAGCCAAGACCCACGGCGTGGCCATCGACGACATCTTCGACACCATGCAGATCTACCTGGGCTCGCTCTACGCCAACGACTTCAACCGTTTTGGCCGTACCTATCAGGTCAACGTGCAGGCCGAGCAGCAGTTCCGCCTAGAAGCCGAGCAGATCGGCCAACTCAAGGTGCGCAACAACCGTGGCGAAATGGTCCCGCTGTCGACCTTCGTCAAGGTCAGCGACAGCTCCGGGCCGGATCGGGTGATGCACTACAACGGCTTCCTCACCGCCGAGATCAACGGCGCCGCGGCACCGGGCTACAGCTCCGGCCAGGCCGAGGCGGCGATGGCCAAGCTGCTCGAAGAGGAATTGCCCAACGGCATGAGCTATGAATGGACCGACCTGACCTACCAGCAGATTCTGGCCGGCAACAGCGCGATCTTCGTCTTCCCGCTCTGCGTGCTGCTGGCCTTCCTGGTGCTGGCCGCCCAGTACGAAAGCTGGAGCCTGCCGCTGGCGGTGATCCTGATCGTGCCCATGACCCTGTTGTCGGCCATTACCGGGGTGATCCTGGCTGGTGGCGACAACAATATCTTCACCCAGATCGGCCTGATCGTACTGGTGGGATTGGCCTGTAAGAACGCCATCCTGATCGTCGAGTTCGCCAAGGAGAAACAGGAAGAAGGCATGGACCGCGTCAGCGCGGTGCTGGAAGCCTGCCGCCTGCGCTTGCGGCCGATCCTGATGACCAGCTTCGCCTTCATCATGGGCGTGGTGCCGCTGGTGTTGTCCTCCGGCGCCGGCGCGGAAATGCGCCATGCCATGGGCGTCGCGGTGTTCAGCGGCATGCTCGGCGTGACCTTCTTCGGCCTGCTGCTGACCCCGGTGTTCTACGTGCTGATCCGCGCCTTCGTGGAGAACGGCCAAGCCAAGAAAGCCGCGCGCCTGCAGGAGGTGCAGGCATGAAAGCACTAGCTCCCGCCCTGCTGGCCCTGGCGTCCGTCCTGACACTCACGGCCTGCGCCGTCGGCCCCGACTACCAGACGCCGGCCACCGCGCCGGCGCAACTGAGCGGTGCCGCAGCCGACGACTACGACCGCTCGCGCTTCGAAGCGCTCTGGTGGCAGCAATTCGACGACCCGACCCTGAACCAGCTGGTGCAACAGTCCCTCGATGGCAACCGCCAGTTACGCGTGGCCTTCGCCCGCCTGCGCGCCGCCCGCGCCATTCGCGACGATGTCGCCAACGACCGTCTGCCGACCATCAGCAGCCGCGCCAGCAGCGAGATCGGCAAGGCCCAGCAGCCCGGCATCAGCGAGCGCCGGGTAAAGAGCGAGCGCTATGACCTGGGGCTGGATATGGCCTGGGAGCTGGACCTGTTCGGCCGCATCCAGCGCCAACTGGAAGCCAGCGACGCGCAGATCGAGGTGGCCGAAGCCGACTACTACCAGTTGCAGGTCAGCCTGATCGCCGAGCTGGTGGATGCCTACGGTACCCTGCGCGGCGCCCAGCTGCGCGAGCGCATCGCCACGCAGAACCTGGAAAACCAGCAGGAATCGCGGACCATCACCGAGCAACTGCGCGAAGCCGGGGTCGGCAGCGAGCTGGATGTGCTGCGCGCCGATGCCCGTCTGGCCGGCACCGCAGCCAGCCTGCCGCAACTGCAGGCGCAGCAGCAACGGGCGAAACACCGCATCGCCACCCTGCTCGGCCTGCGTCCGGAACAATTGACGGTGGATCTGTCCGCGCAGCCATTGCCGGCGATTGCCAAAGCTTTGCCGATTGGCGACCCGGCCGAACTGCTGCGGCGCAGGCCCGATATCCGCGCCGCCGAGCGCCAGTTGGCGGCAGCCACCGCCTCCATCGGCTTGGCCACGGCGGATCTGTTTCCACGGGTCAGCCTCAGCGGTTTTCTCGGTTTTACCGCCGGACGCGGCTCGCAACTGGGTTCGTCGGCCGCCCGTGCCTGGGGCGTGGCGCCGAGCATCACCTGGGCGGCGTTCGACCTGGGCAGCGTGCGCGCCCGTTTGCGCGGCGCCGAAGCCGAAGCCGATGGCGCCCTGGCCAACTATGAACAACAGGTGCTGCTGGCATTGGAGGAATCGGCCAACGCCTTCAGCGATTACGCCAACAACCAGCAACGCCTGCTCGCCCTGCTGCGCCAAGCCGAAGCCAGCCGCGCCGCCGCCGAGCAAGCCAGGGTGCGTTATCGCGAAGGCGAGGTGGACTTCCTCGTGCTGCTCGACGCCGAACGCGAACGCCTGGCCGCCGAAGACGCCCAGGCCCTGGCCGAAGTCGAGCTGTACCGCGGCATAGTCGCCATCTACAAGGCCCTGGGCGGCGGTTGGCAGCCCAGGGCCTGAACCCCTTCTGCTCCCCCGGTTGGCCACGCCAACCCCTTCCCGCCCCACGGCAGTTGCTCCTTGCCGTGGGGCTTTTTTTAGGCTCTGTACCCGTTAGCTGTTGTAAGCCGATTTGTAGGGTGGGCCGGGCGGCGTTCCGTTTCATCCCCGAAAATATTCGAAACACTGGCAATGTTTCGCGGCTAAAGCCCCTCCCACGAGGTTGTGCTCTGGTTCAACAGATAACGGGTACATAACTTTTTTTAAAAATCGACCAGGCTGGCCAGCATTTTTTGCGCCACCTGCTCGATTGCACGTTATGGTTTCAGCCGGCACCATAGCGCGCATTGCGACAAACGTTATCGCTCTCGATAGAGCCACGCTTTGGCAACTGTTTCAGGCCATTACCCGCTTCCCACGGAATTCCCCATGACCCGCCAGAAATCCCTTATTCCGCTGCTCTCGATCATTACCGTGGCCTGCTTCGCCATGCTTGGCGGTGCGTTGCTCTTGCAGCATCTGTTCGCCTGGGAACCCTGCACACTGTGTGTGCAGATTCGTTTGTGGCTGCTGTTGGGCGGTGCGTTCAGCCTGCTGATAATCGCCGCGGAGGCTGTCGGGCAACGCTGGTTGACCCTGATATTCTGGCCGTTGTTGCTGGCGGCGGGGTTTATGGCGGTGTTCGACAATAGCCATCTGGTGCTGATCGAGACCGGCATCCTGGAAAGCTTCAGCTGCTCACCCTTCCCCTTCTATGCCTTCTACTTTCCCCTGCATGAGTACCTGCCTGGGGTATTCATGAGCGCCGGCGTTTGCGGGCAAAACGACTACGCCATCCTCGGCGTCCCCTTCACCAGCTGGACGCTGTTGAGCGTCAGCCTGCTGTTCGCGTTCATCCTGTTTGTGGCGTGGCGCGCCATCGGCAAAACCAGGGGATAGCAGTTAGACGATGCCGCCATTGACCCGTAGCGTCTGGCCGCCAGACGCAGGATGTTCGACCGGTGGTCACGTGAGAGGCGCTGAAGGAATACTCGCTTACTGCGAAATCGGCGAATAGCCGCTCATCCGCACGCCGAAAAGGCGGAAAACCGCCAGGCCATGTGACCTGGATCACGTGCTCGCGCCGACGATATAAGGGCTGCGCCGCAACCGTTCGATTGGCACAGGCATTGCGATACAGGGCGAGCGTTTGGCGGATCGCCAAGCGCCGCTCTAACCACGGAAGCCTCTGCAGGCACTTGCCGGCACGGTGCAGACCGATCAATAAAAAAAGGACATCCAATGTTCAAGTCGATTCTCGCCATGGCCGCCTGCGCCCTGGTGCTAACTTCTGCCAGCGCCTACGGCGCGCAAACGCAAGCCCCCATCCTGATCAAGTTCGCCCATGTGGTCGCCGACAATACGCCCAAGGGCCAGGGTGCCCTGCTGTTCAAACGACTGGTCGAAGAACGCCTGGGCGGCCAGGTCAAAGTCGAGGTCTACCCCAACTCCTCGCTGTATGGCGACGCCAACGAGCTGCAAGCGTTGCGCAATGACGAGGTGCAACTGCTGGCGCCCTCACTGGCAAAATTCGAGAAATACACCAAGCAACTGCAGGTCTTCGATCTGCCCTTCCTGTTCGACGACCTGAGCGCGGTCAACCGCTTCCAGAAGCGCGCCAAGGGCCGCCAACTGCTGCGCGCCATGGAAGATCACGACATCGTCGGCCTGGCCTATTGGCACAACGGAATGAAGCAACTGTCGGCGAGCAAGGCGCTGCTGGTGCCAGGCGATGTGGCAGGTTTGAGTTTCCGCATCCAGCCGTCCAGCGTGCTCGAGGCGCAGTTCCAGCAGCTGCATGCCACCGCGCAGGTTCTACCCTTCGCCGAGGTCTTCGACGCGCTGAAGAACGCCAAGGTGCAGGGCGCGGAGAACCCATGGTCGAATATCTACAGCAAGCAATTGCACAGCGTTCAGCCGTTTATCACTGAAACCAATCACGGTGTACTCGACTACATGCTGGTGAGCAACCCACGCTTCTGGTACGGCATTCCCCATCGGATCCGCAGCGAACTGGAAGGCATCATCGACGAGGTGACCTATGAGGTGAATCGTCAGGCCGAGGCCGCCAACCAGGCCGATCGCCGGCGCATCGAAGCCTCGGGCCGCAGCCAGCTGATCACGCTCGATGAACAACAACGTGAGGCCTGGCGCCAAGCCATGCGCCCGGTGTGGCAGCAGTTCGAGGCCCAGATCGGCAGCGACGTGCTGAAAGCCGCGCAAACCGTCAACCGCAAGCAGCGCAATTGACCCGCGGCCTGGCCGTGCAGTAGCGCTAGAGTCCCAGCACTTGCTGGCGCAGCCGCTGGTTCTCCTGCTCCAGTTGGCGCTGGCGGAAGGCTTCGCGCAACTGGCCGCGCAGATCGTCGGCCGACCAGGGTTTGGTGAGGAATCGATAAATCACCCCCTCGTTGACCGCCTTGAGGATGCTGTTGATCTCACCTGAACCGCTCAGCACCATGCGGATAGTATCCGGGTAGAGACCCTTGATCCGCCGCAAAAAATCCAGGCCGCTCATGTCGGCCAGGCGCATGTCTGTCAGCACCACATCCACCGCATGGGTCGCCAGCAACGGTAGTGCCTCGCTGCAACTTGCGGCAGCCAGTATCTGGTAGTTCTCCAGGCGCAACTCGCGCTGCAAGGCCTTGAGAATGCTGGGGTCGTCGTCGATCAGCAGCAGGCACTGCTCACGGCCATCGTGGATATCGCTGGGTAGGCGCAAGACCGAGCCCGTCTGGAGAAACGCCAGACAGGCCACCGGCGGCAGCGGTGGCGAATAGTAGTAACCCTGCAATTCGTCGCAGCCGGCGTGGCGCAGGAAACCGAGCTGCTCTTGCGTCTCCACGCCCTCGGCGATCACCTTGAGGCCCAGGTTATGGCCGATGGAAATCATCGAACGGGCCAGCGAGGCGCTGTCCGAATCCAGATGGACATCACTAACGAAGCTGCGATCGATCTTCAGCTCGCTGAAGGGAAAACGCTTCAAATAACCGAGCGACGAGTAACCGGTGCCGAAATCATCGATCGAAAAACGAATCCCCAAAGCGCTGAGCGCCTGCATTTTTGCCAACACCTCGTCGGTGTTGGTCATCAGCATCGATTCGGTCACTTCCAGCTTGAGTCGCTCGGGGGCTACGCCGTGGCGGCTAATGATCTGCTGCACCCGCTCGATGAAGTCGTGCGCCATAAAGCTGATGGCGGAAAAGTTAACCGACATGCTCGGGCCCTGCATCACATCTTTCCAGGCATACAGCTGGCGACAGGCAGCGTCGAAGACATGAAAGTCGATGCCAACGATCTGTCCGGTTTCCTCGGCCAGTGGAATGAACTCGTCGGGCGCCACCAACCTGTCCTTGCGCTGCCAACGCACCAACGCCTCGAAACCACACAGACGCCCACTCTGCAGATCCAGCTGCGGCTGGAAGACCAGGCGGAACTCGTCGTTGTGCAGGGCATGGCGAATTTCCTGTTCCAGCAACAGGCGGCGCTGCATGTGTTCGTTCATTTGCGGGGTGAAGGCGCAGATGCGGTTACGCCCCTGATGCTTGGCCTGGTACATGGCGGTGTCGGCGTTGCGCAGCAGGGTACCGACATCCCTGCCGTCGTCCGGAAAACAGCAAAAGCCAATGCTGCAACTGACCACCAGTTCCTGATCACCCAGCATCAACGGTGCGGCAATCAGCTCCTTGAGCCGCTCCAACCAACCGATGCACCCGGCGAACGCGTCGTTGTCGGCCAACAGGATGACGAATTCGTCGCCACCCAGGCGCGCCACGGTGTCGATTTCCCGGGCATTGCTCTGCAAGCGTTTGGCCATCTGCACCAGCAACTGGTCGCCGGCGTTATGCCCGAGACTATCGTTGACCACCTTGAAATGGTCCAGGTCCATGAGGGCCAGGGAAAACTGGCCCTGGTTGCGACTGGCGAAGGCAATGGCCTGGTGGATCCGGTCGTTGAGCAGGTTGCGGTTGGGCAATCCGGTGAGGCTGTCGTGGTTGGCCTGGTGTTCCAGTTCCTCCTGATAGCGCTTGGCCTCGGTGATGTCGTGGAGGATGCCGACGAAGTGGCTGACCTTGCCACGGTCGTTGACCACCGGCGCGACCCTGAGGTCGTTCCAGAAGGCCGAGCCGTCCTTGCGGTAGTTACGCAGAATCGCCCCGCCCTCCTCCTGGCCGCGTAGCGCCCGGCGGATAGCGTCCAGCGCCGGCTGGTCATGTTCTTCGCCCTGCAGGAAGCGGCAATTGCGCCCCAGCACGTCCTCGCTGCGGTAGCCGGTGATGCGCTCGAAGGCCGGATTGACGTAGACGATTGGCTGATCCGCCTGTTCGTTGTTGGTGATGATGATGGCGTTGACGCTGGCCTCCACCACGCGGGTGCGGATACGGATATCCAGGTCACGCTGACGCTGCTCGCTGACGTCCTGGATCACCGCGATGGCGCCCTGCAACACGCCCTGGTCATCGAGAAACGGCACCGCCGAATTGAGAATGGTCTTGCTCGCGCCATCGAAGGCCTGGATGTCGATCACCTGATTGCGCGCGGCCTTGCCGTACTGCACTGCACGCGCCAGCGGCCAGTCATCGGCCTGCACCGGCTCGCCGGTGTCCGCCCAGAAGCCCTGATATTGACTGTGCTCGGCCAGCTCGCCCGGCAGCTCTTGGCCCCAGATCAGGCTGCTCTCGGGGTTGCTCATGATCAGCCGGCCACTGCGGTCGGCGACCAACACGCCGACCGGCAGGCTGTCGAGAATCTTGCGCAACAGCGCCTCGCTCTGCGCCAGCGCCAGCGTGCGCTGTTCCACCAGTTGCTCCATGCTCTCGAACAGGCGGGCGCGGCCCACGGCCATGGCCAGTTGTCGACCGATCGAGGCCAGGGCGTTGAGCCATTCGTCTGACCAGCTTTGGCCATGCCGGCGGACCACGTTGAGCATGCCGATGATTTCGCTGCCGAGCAGCAGCGGGATGCTGGCATGGGCGCACTCGCCGGCCTGTTCGGCCAGCGCCGGGCAGCCGGCGATATTGCTCGGGGTATTCAGCCGGTCGCTGAACCAGGCGTGCAGGCACGGGCAGTTGGCGACACAGCCTTGTAGATGCTCGATGCTGTATAGCGCGCCCAGACCACGGGCCCCGGCGAGCCGCACCGGCTCGTCGGCAGTGTGCGTATCGGCCAGCAACAGCCAGGCGCCGACCGCCTCGGGAAACTCGAGGATGCGTTTGAGCGCCTCGTCGATCAGATGCAGTTCGGTCTTGGCGTCGGTCAGGCCGCTGGTGAAGTGAAACAGGCAGTTGAGCAGCGAGTTGCTGCGCGCCAGTTCGTCATGCTTGCTCTGCAATTCGTGGTTGAGGCGCACGCCCTGCTCGTAGGTGGAAATCAGCAAGTCGAGAATCTGCTGGCGACTGGAGGTGATGAAGTGCCGCTCGCCCTCGAGCATCACCTCCACGCCGATCTGCACCCGTTCATGGCTGCGCAGTTCGAGATTGACCAGGAAGTAGCGGATTCGCGACAGCAGGTACTTCTCGTCATAGGGTTTGACGATGAAGTTGTCCGCACCACAGGCCAGGCCACGCACCACATCCCGCGCATCGGCCAGGCGGGTGACCAGGATCACTGGAATGCCCGCAGTTTGCGCGTCGCTCTTCAGCTGCCGACAGAGTTCATAGCCGTCCATTTCAGGCATGACGATATCGCTGATGACTATGGTCGGCTGGCGCTCGGCGACCATTGCCAGCGCTTCCACTCCGTTGCGCGCCACACGCACCTGACAGCCTGCGGCTTCGAGCAGGTACTGCAATTCGGTGGCCTGGGTCGGGCTGTCCTCGACGATCAGGATTTCGGCGGTGTCGTACATGACTCGCTCCCTCTTCTCACCACATTCTGTGTAGCAATCTGTAGCGCAATCGAGTTAAGCACGGCGGCAATACCTTCCGGTGGCAGTACCAGACAGGCAGCCTGCAAGTTAATGGCGGCTCGCGGCATCGAGTCTATCAGCGCACTGGCAGGCTCCTGCACCAGGGTGAAACCGCCCATCCGGCGCAGTTCGGCCAGCCCCTCGGCACCGTCGCGGCCCATGCCGGAGAGCTGGATGCCGATGGCCTGCTTGCCGAACGCACAGGCGACCGAACGGAACAGGTGATCGGCCGAAGGGCAGAAAGTCTGTTGCGCACTGGCCGCCTGCAGACGCACGCGTAACCCCGCGTTCACCTCCGCTTGCAAGCCGTCCGGCGCCAGGTAGAGCGTGCCGGGCAGCAACGTCTGCGCATCCTCGGCGATCTCTACCGGCAGTGCCGCCGTACTCGCCAGCCAGTGACAGAAACTCGGCAGAAAGCCCGCGGCGATGTGCTGCACCAGAATCAGCGCCCAGGGCTGCGCCGGCTGGAGGTTCTGCAGCAGGGCCTTGAGTGCCGCAGGACCACCGGCCGAGGCGGCGATGGCGACCAATTGCGGCGTATTGGCGGCCATCTGCCCGGCCTGGATGAGCGGCGCCACTGTCGACTGCAGCGACGTGCCGGGGGCCGCTGGGCGGTGGCGCCGCACTATCTTCACCTGCGCCATGCTGCGCAGAGTGCGCAGCAGGTCATCGATGCGCTCGTCGAAATCCGCCGCGTCCAGGCCCCTGGGTTTTTCCAGCACTGCCAGCGCCCCGGCGGCCAGGGCGCGCATGGCGGTTGTCGAGTCGCGCACATTGGCACTGGCGGTCAGCACCACGACCGGCAAGGCATAAAGCTCAAGGATGCGTGCGGTGGTCTCATAGCCGTCGAGACCCGGCATATGCACATCCATGGTCACAATGTCCGGGGTGTAGCTCTTCAACAGTTCCAGGGCCTGCTCGCCATTGTCGGCGGCACACACCTCGTAACCCGCTCCCTCGAGCACCGCGCGCAGCAGTACGCGCAATACCGGCGAATCGTCGACGATCAATACACGCATGGTCATGGCCCTCACTCAGATCAATCGTCGAATGGCGTCGAGCAGGCTGTCCTGCTCGAAACCGCTTTTCACCAGGTAGGCGTTGGCGCCCGCCTGCAGACCGCGGGCGCGGTCTTCGGCCGAGTGCAGCGCCGTCACCAGCACCACCGGCAGTTGCGCCAGCTCGCGGTCGGCGCGAATGCGGCTGGTCAGGCTGAAACCATCCATACGCGGCATCTCCACATCGGACACCAGCAGATCGAAAGGCCCCTGTTTCAGGGTATTCCAGGCTTCCAGGCCGTCGTTCGCCGTGGCCACCTGATAGCCGGCGCCTTCGAGAATGGCCTTGAGCAGGCCGCGCGAAGTGAACGAGTCTTCGGCAATCAGCAGCCGCTGGCTGCGCACGTCCGGACCCTCCGCCGCCTGCACCAGAGTGCTGGCGGTAGTGGCCAGCGCGCTGCGGTAGAGGTCGCCCGGATGCAGGATAGGCACCAGTTGGCCGTCGCCGAGCACGGTCGCACCGAGCAGATTGCGCACCCGCAGCAACTGTCGGCCGAGGTTCTTCACGGTGATCTCCTGATCGCCGAGCAGCTCCTCGACCAGCAGGACGAAGCGTTCGCCGCGCACCTTGAGCAACAACAGGGTCAGATAGCCGTCGCCGCGCGCCAGGGGCGTGAGGCCGAGCACATCGGCGAGCGACCAGACGGGCAGCACCTCTCCCTCGAAGACCAGGGTCGGGCGGTTTTCCTGGTTCTTCACTGCGGTGGCCGGCAGGCGCAGGCAGCGCTCCACAGCCAACGCCGGCACGGCAAAGATACGTTCGGCATTGCGCACAATGACCGCGCGAAAGGTCGACAGGTTGAGCGGCAGATGCAGGTGGAAGCAGGTGCCCTGGCCGGGCTCGGACTCCAGCTCGATGCGCCCGCCGATGCGCTCGACCGACTCCTGCACTATGGCCATGCCCAAACCGCGGCCGGACAGGTCGGTGAGCAACGCACTGGTCGACAGCCCCGAGGCGAAAATCAGCTTGCCGGCCTCCGCCGCGCTCAGGGTGTGGGCCTGTTCCTCGCTCAACAAGCCAGTGCTCACGGCCTTGGCCTTGAGTTGCGCCAGATCGAGGCCGCGGCCATCGTCCTGCACCCGCAGTTCGAAACGGTCCGCCGACTCCTGGATCAGCTCCAGCTGGATCAGGCCGACTTCGGGCTTGCCGCAGGCAGCGCGCTGTTCCGGGGTTTCCAGACCATGATCGACGGCATTGCGCAACAGGTGGGTGAGCGGGCTGCGCAGCTCATCGAGAATACGTTTGTCGACTTGCAGGCTGGTGCCGCGCACCTGCAGCGTCACTCGCTTGCCGGCCTGGCTGGCCAGGTCCTGAACCATCGCCGGCAGGCCGTCCACCAGGCTGCTGCCGGCCAACAGGAGCACGCCCTGCAGCTCCTCGGCGAGGGACTCGGAGAGCTGGACCAGGCCCTGCGACAGGTGCTTGCCGGCTTTCTCCAGATGGATCGCCTCGAAGTGCAGACGATCCAGCTGCGCCTGGCTCCAATCCAGATGATCGAGCAGCGCCTTGAGTGCATCCTGGCTCGCCGCGGGCAACGCTTGGGCACTTTCGCGCAGGCGTTGCAGGGCTCCGCCGACAAGTTGTCGGTGAGCACGCTGCGGTTCGCAGGCTGCACGATGTTCGCCGAGCAGACGCGCATGGGCGCGGGCCTCGAGTTTGTGCTGCAACAGGGTCTCGCTGTGGAACAGCAGGGCATCCAGGCGCCCGGCCGAGACGCGCAGCGTACCAGGCTCGGCAGGCACAGCAGGAATGGTCGCCACACGCTCGGGCAGGCTGATCGCTGCCCCCAGGGCGGCAGCCTCAAGATCCTCGATCAGCTGTGCCTGCTCTTCGGCGTTCGCAGGCTGTCCGACGTGCAGTCCCTGTACCACACGCAGGGCATAGCGGCAGAGTTCGACTCGCGCCGGGGTCAGCTCCAGGGCGCTAGCCCGCACCGCGCCGAGCAGGCTCTCCCAGGCATGGCAGAGCTGCTCGATCGGCAGCAGGCCAACCGCCCGCGCGGCGCCTTTGAGGCTGTGCACCTCACGAAACAACGACTCGACGGACTCGTCGCTGGCACCCTCCTCGCGCCAGTTGGCCAGGCCATCGGCAAGCACGCCGAGGCGCTCGTCCGCCTCCACGCGAAAGCTGGCCAGCAATTGTTGTTGTAATGCTTTGCGATCCAGACTCATGGCGCACTCACAGCTTGAAGCGGGCGGCCAGCCCCTTGAGTTTGAGGCCCAGTTGGTGCAAGTTGCGCGCCGCCAGATCGACCTGGTGGGTGCCGCCGACGTTGTCCTGACTGGCCTGGCGGATATTGGCCATGGCGCTGGCGACCTGATCCATGCCGATCAGCTGTTGCTGGCTGGTGGCGGCGATCTGCAAGGCCATCTCGCTGGACGTCTCGATGCTGCCGCTGAGGCTGCGGATCGCCTCGCCACTGGTCTGTGCGCGCAGGTAACCGACCTCAACCGTCTTGCCGCCCTGCTCGGCCAGCAGCACCGCCCGGGTCATGGCCTTCTGGATCTCGCCAAGGATCCCGCGCACCTGCGCAGTGGCCTGCTTCGACTGCTCGGCCAGGGCCTTGACCTCCTGCGCCACCACCGAGAAACCCTTGCCGGTT
>JAUYKV010000069.1 GCA_030699825.1 Pseudomonas sp.
TGGCGGATTTACGAGGAAGTATCGGCCTGCTATTCATTAGAAAACGCCCCAGGCCATCGACGCCCAGGACGGTGAAGATGTCCAAGACCCGCTACCCAGTTGACCGCAATGCTGCTCCGCTTAAGTGAACAGCATTGCGCCCAGTGCGGGGCTTTTTCTTTTCTGAAGCCCTTGCAGGTGAATGCCCAGCAGCTACCTTTTTCAATAGCGGAAACAGCGCGCTCACTTCCAGCAATAAGGAGAAACTCATGAAAATCTGGCTCATCGCAGCTCTGTGCACTTTCGCCTTGGCAGGCTGCAGCAGCGAATACATCATCACCACCACCGATGGCCAGATGCTGACCAGCGATGGCAAGCCGCGCCTGGATAAGGACACGAACATGATCGAGTTCACCGACAGCCAAGGGCGCAAGCAACAGATCCCGCAAAGCGATGTCAAGCAGATGCTCGAGCGCTAAACCAAGTCCTGCTCACCTTCCACGCCAATACCAGGCGCCAGCCATGCTTCCGCCGACACATATTGCGCACTGGCATATCACTTGCTTAATCCCAGGCAGCAGAGCCCTTCCAGCGGCGGAAGCGGCTCGATAGACAATGGTGTCGCGCCAAACGCTGAGTCATTCAGCCATTGCTGCGAACCTCTTTGTGTTGATCTGGGAAAACGCCATGAGCGAGCATAAAAACGGCCGTATCGATACACAAGCATGGGCTGCCGGCAGCGACGCACCGGAAAAGCGCGTACTCAACCTGGGCTTTATGGCCCTGACCGATGCCGCTTCGGTGATTGTCGCCGCCACCCAGGGCTTCGCCGAGAAGCATGGGTTAACCATCAACCTGCAGCGCCAGGCGTCCTGGGCCAGCCTGCGCGACAAACTGCTCAGCGGTGAACTCGATGCTGCGCACAGCCTCTATGGCCTGATCTATGGCGTACAACTCGGTCTTGGCGGTGTACCGGCCACCGACATGGCGGTCCTCATGGGCCTGAACCAGAACGGCCAGAGCATCAACCTGTCACACGCACTGCAATTCGCCGGCGTGACCTCAAGCGACGCACTGAAACTGCGCACGCACCAAAAAGGCGCAAGACTGACCTTCGCCCAGACCCTGCCCACAGGGACCCACGCCATGTGGCTGTATTACTGGCTGGCCAGCCAGGGCATTCACCCGCTCAACGATGTCGACAGCGTGGTGGTGCCGCCGCCACAAATGGTCGCTCATCTCAAGGCCCGGCGCATCGACGGTTTCTGCGCGGGTGAGCCCTGGTGCGCCCAGGCGGTCGATGAAAATCTCGGGTTTACCCTGGCCACCACCCAGTCGATCTGGCCAGACCATCCGGAGAAGGTGCTCGGCTGTACCCGCGCCTTCGTCGAGCACTACCCCAACAGCGCGCGCGCCTTGATGATGGCCGTGCTGGAGGCCAGCCGCTTCATCGACGAAAATGAAGAAAATCAGCGCAGCACTGCAAAGTTTCTCAGCGGCAGCGACTATGTCGATGCACCACTGAGCACCATCCAGCCACGTTTTCTCGGTCAATATCAGGATGGTCTTGGCCATGCCTGGCTGGACCCGCATCCGCTGCGCTTTCACGCTGACGGCGCAGTCAACATGCCCTACCTCTCCGACGGCATGTGGTTCATGACCCAGTTCCGCCGCTGGGGCCTGCTGCGCGACGATCCCGATTACCACGGTATCGCCCGCCAAGTGCAACAGCTTGACCTCTACCGCCAAGCGGCGGAGGCTTTGAATATCAGGGTACCGGCCGAACAGCGCAGCGCCACGCTGCTCGATGGCAAGGACTGGGATGGTTCAGATCCGGCGGGCTATGCCCGCAGCTTTACCCTCCACGCCTTGGCCGACAGCGACGCTGTCGCCCTGTAATTGCCCAGAGAGCCACACCCATGCTGCGCATCCTATTGATCAACGACACCCCGAAGAAGGTCGGTCGCCTGAAGGCCGCGCTAATTGAAGCCGGCTTCGAGGTGATAGACGAATCCGGGCTGACCATCGACCTGCCCGAACGCGTCGAGGCCGTACGCCCCGACGTGATCCTGATCGACACCGAATCCCCCAGCCGCGACGTGATGGAGCAAGTGGTACTGGTCAGCCGCGACCAACCGCGCCCGATCGTCATGTTCACCGACGAACACGACCCGGGGGTAATGCGCCAGGCCATTCAGTCCGGAGTCAGTGCCTATATCGTCGAAGGCATCCATGCCCAACGCCTACAGCCGATACTCGACGTGGCCATCGCCCGTTTCGAGAGCGACCAGGCCTTGCGCGCCCAGTTGCAGGCCCGTGATGCGCAGCTAGCCGAGCGCAAGCGCATCGAGCTGGCCAAAGGCCTGCTGATGAAGATGAAAAGCTGTAACGAGGAAGAGGCCTACACCCTGATGCGCCGCCAAGCCATGAGCCGGCAGCAGAAGCTGGTGCAGGTCGCCGAACAGATCATCGCCATGCACGACATGTTGGGTAATTGAGCCGTGGATTAACGCCAGGTAGTCCAGCACCGGACTGGGCGTTTTATCCTGTTCGGCAGGATCGACCTCCCGCAAAAGGACTGCGCCGCTACGACGCGCGCTTGCTTGTGCATCGGTGTCGCGTGGCTGATGCCAAGCGGCGCTCCTCAGCACAACGCACACGAGTTTATTCGACTATGCGCGAACCTTTCCGGCACACGCCGGTCACTTTGCCGGTAGCTTGCCGATGTGCCTAGCATCGGCAACCGCAAGCTGTGACCCGACACGACATCGCAAGGCCGCGATAAGAGCCGCTTAACCTCAGCCATACGAATCAGGACGATCCCGCGATGCTTAAAAACGCAGCTATCCGCAGCATATTGCTGCCCTCCGCTTTAATCGGCCTGTTTAGCGGTCAAGTTCTTGCCGAACTGAATCCCGACCTGCCACCCGGTGGCAACTTCGACCTGGAAAACTGGAACATCACGATTCCCGTGGATGCCAACAACAGCGTAAAGGGCAAACCACTGACTATTCTGCCTTCAGCCCTAAGCGGGCCCAACGGCTACACCAACCCACCATCGTTTTATACCGACACGGACGGCGCGATGACCATGCGCCCCCCCCTCAACGGCGCGACCAGCGGCGGATCCAAACATCCGCGCTCGGAATTGCGCGAAATGATCGATCCGTCCAGTAATTACATTAACTGGGACAGCAGCGGCACCGCACTACTCGATGCCCAGCTTCGCGTGATGCAGGTGCCGAGTAAGGACGGCACTGTGATTGTTGGTCAGGTTCACGGCCACGGCTCGGCACCACTGGTGCTGGTGTATTACAAATACAACGCGAAGACCCAGACCGGCGTGGTCATGGCCAAGCTGCAAGGTACGCCAATTCAGGGCCCGCCGTTCTGGCAGCATCAGGTTGCAAGCGGCATCAAACTGGGCCAGGCCTTTACCTACCAGATCCGCGTCGAGCGCCAGAACGGCAGCCTGGCGATGGCATCGGTGTCGGTGAACAACGGCACACCGGCCACGATGGTCATGGACCCGTCCTGGGATACCGAAACCTTCTACTTCAAAGCCGGCGCTTACCTGCACACCTACGGCACCAGCAGCACCGAAGGTGCCTTGGTAAAGTTTTACCGTCTGGCCACCAGCCATCCGGAAAATGGCCTGCAAATCACCAGCAATGCCGCACTGCCCAATGCCAAAGTCGACAGCACCTATGCCACTCAGCTGCAATTTCGCGGCGGCACCGGCGGTGGCAGTTGGTCGCTTGCCAGCGGCTTTCCACCCCAGGGCTTGCTGCTTGAACGCAACGGCACCATCAGCGGCACACCGGTCGCCAGCGCGGGCACTAATCGACCCAATGACTTTATGGCACGGGTGACCGACGCCAACGGCAGCACCTATTCGAAGAAGTTCTCTATTCTGGTCAAGCCTTAGCCGGCACCTATGTCGTTGATCGCGGCGACGAAGGATCCACACGGATTTTTCGCCGCCCGCTCGACAGGCAGATGCGCCACGTATTATCGTCGCCACCTGGCCAGCGCACTGGCCAACGTCGCTCGGACGGTTCCGGGCGCTTACGTTTCCGAGGAAAGCATGGCTGACCAGGCTCCGCGCCGCTTTGCGCGCATCGATCGACTCCCGCCTTACGTATTCAACATCACCGCCGAACTGAAGATGGCTGCCCGCCGCCGTGGCGAGGACATCATCGACTTCAGCATGGGCAATCCCGACGGGCCAACACCACCGCATATCGTCGAGAAGCTGGTGCAGGTCGCCCGGCGCGAAGACACCCATGGCTACTCCACCTCCCGTGGCATCCCGCGTCTGCGCCGCGCCATCTCGCACTGGTACCAGGACCGCTACCAGGTCGATATCGACCCGGAAAGCGAAGCCATCGTCACCATCGGCTCCAAGGAAGGCCTGGCGCACCTGATGCTCGCCACCCTGGATCATGGCGACACCGTACTGGTGCCCAATCCGAGCTACCCGATCCACATCTATGGCGCAGTGATTGCCGGCGCCCAGGTTCGTTCGGTGCCGCTGGTCCCTGGGGTGGACTTCTTCGCCGAACTGGAACGGGCCATCCGCGAGTCGATCCCCAAGCCGAAGATGATGATCCTCGGTTTTCCTTCCAACCCCACCGCCCAGTGCGTGGAACTGGACTTCTTCGAGCGCGTGGTGGCCCTGGCCAAGCAATACGACGTGCTGGTGATCCACGACCTGGCCTATGCCGACATCGTCTACGACGGCTGGAAGGCTCCGTCGATCATGCAGGTGCCGGGGGCCAAGGACATTGCCGTGGAGTTCTTCACCCTGTCGAAGAGCTACAACATGGCCGGCTGGCGCATCGGCTTCATGGTCGGCAACAAGGAGCTGGTCAACGCCCTGGCGCGGATCAAGAGCTACCACGACTATGGCACCTTCACGCCGCTGCAAGTCGCCGCCATCGCGGCACTGGAGGGAGATCAGCAGTGCGTGCGCGATATCGCCGAACAGTATCGCCAGCGCCGCAATGTGCTGGTCAAGGGGCTGCATGAGATCGGCTGGATGGTGACCAACCCGAAAGCCTCGATGTACGTCTGGGCCAAGATCCCAGAAGCCTACGCCGCGCTCGGCTCGCTGGAATTTGCCAAGAAACTGCTGCTGGATGCCAAGGTCTGCGTGTCACCCGGCATCGGTTTTGGCGATTACGGCGATGACCATGTGCGCTTTGCCCTGATCGAGAACCAGGATCGCATTCGTCAGGCCGTCCGCGGAATCAAGGCGATGTTCCGGGCCGATGGCCTGATTCAGGCCCCAGTGCCGGGCAAGCCTCGCAAGGCCCCGCCTAGCTGAGCCAGCTGTCACCCTGAGTAATCCAGCACCGTCCACACCCGCGTCAGCCCATTGCCAATCACACAACCAGCCTCGTCCAGTTGCTGGTTGTCGTGCAGCGACATCAGGGTGGTGGCGCCATCCGCGTCATCGGCACGCTCGGTTAGCCATTGCACCCGGCCGCAGTTGGCCGTTTCGATCACATAGCTGGCGGCGGCTGCAGAATGCTGGCGCTTGAACACATCCACCACAGTGCCGCGCTCCTCCACCCGTTTGCCATCCGAGACCAGCACCGCCCAAGCCTGGCTGTTTTCAATCACCAGATAAGAGCCATTGGCCTTGGGTTGCTCAACCTGCGGCTGGGCGCAGCCTGCCAGCAGCCCCAACAACACAATTGTCATCCACATCTGTTGCATTACCAGTTGCTCCTCTGCAGTCCCGACGGTCAGTGGCTGTGCAAGCGACTGGCGGGGGTGATCGAGCGAGTGCCCAGGTGAGCCTTGGCTTTACTATCACCGAACACTGTTTATTTGTACAGTATTTTTAGGCTACCCTTGTCCCAGCTATCTCGCCAGATCTGCTCGACACGGAAACCTGGCCAATCCACAGCGTCAATCGGGAGCACAACGATGCTGGACGTCTTGCAACTGAAACACAGCGTGAACCAGATGCACCTGGATAAAGTTCGCGCCACTGTCGCCGAACTGCAGCTGGAGGGCATCGTCACCGAGGGCCGAACCCCTTTCACCCGCGTGCACTTCAACACCTGTTTCGCCGAAATCGAAGCCCTGCTGCAACGCGCCGGCTATCACAAGCAACTGGACGTGGTGGGCTATCAGGGCCTGGCCTACGCCATGTTCGACCCAGCGCGCTGGGATGCTGTCGATGTGCTCAAGTGGCTCAAGGAGTTTGTCGAGGAGGCGCAAATGAAGCCTGCCGTTCGATAAATCGAGCGCCGAGGGTGTCCCGGATTATGTGTAAACGGGATTTCTATTAATCCGCTATCAACCGATCTTCGAACTGGATACTGAAGCGATTCAGGGCCGCTTTCCAGTCCCGTATCGGCATCGTCCACTTCTTGCTGATGTTGTTCAGCGCCAGATAAAACAACTTGCTCACGGCCTCGTCAGTCGGAAACGAGGCCCGGGTCTTGATTACTTTGCGCAACCCCATGTTGATCGACTCGATGGCGTTGGTGGTGTAGATCACCTTGCGGATCTCGGCCGGATAATCGAAGAAAGGGATGACCCGTGCCCAGTTACGCCGCCAGGACAGACCGATCGACTGGTACTGGCTATCCCACTTTTCTTCAACCTCCGTCAACCGTTGCTCGGCCAGTTCGACCGTCGCCGAGGTGTAGATCAGCTTCAGATCGGCGGCCACTTCCTTGCGCGCTTTCCAGGAAACGAAGTTCAGGCTGTTGCGCACCATGTGCACGATGCACAGTTGCACGCAGGCTTTCGGGTAGACCGTTTCGATAGCCTCGGGGAAACCCTTGAGGCCGTCCACGCAGGCGATGAAGATATCCTGCACGCCACGGTTTTTCAGCTCGGTGACCACCTGCAACCAGAACTTGGCGCCCTCGGTTTGGGCGATCCATAGCCCCAACACCTCCTTGCGCCCGTCCATATTGACCCCGATCGCCAGGTACACCGCCTTTGTCCGCACCGCGCCGGCATCGCGCACTTTGACGTGGATGCAGTCCAGATAAAGGATCGGGTACAGCGGATCGAGTGGGCGGCCCTGCCAGAGCCTTACCTCGTCGCTCACAGCGTCCGTGACGGTCGAAATGAGGGTTGGGGACACCTCGGTGCCGTACATCTCCTCCAGGTGCCCCTGGATCTCTCGTACGCTCAGGCCGCGGGCGTACAGCGAGATGATCTTGTCGTCGAAGCCCGTCCAGCGGGTTTGCTGCTTGGCCACCATCTGCGGCTCGAACAACGCTTGGCGATCACGGGGTATGGCTAGCGGCAGTTCGCCGAAATCGCCCTTGAGGGTTTTGTCGCTGTGACCATTACGGGAATTACCGCCGGCGTTAATGATCGATCCACTCTTGTCATGCCCCAGGTGCTCAGTCATCTCGGCTTCCAGCGCACGCTCGACCAGCATTTTGGTGAGCTGCTTGAGCAGGCCGTTTTCGCCAATCAGATCTTCCGGTTTCTTGTAATTGACCAGCAGGCTGTCGGCGAGCTTGACGAGTTCAGGATCAGGCTTCGCCCGCTTGGTGCGTTTTACTACGGTCATGGGTACTCCTTGAGGCTGGCAGTCTCCTGCCAAATGACCGTTTACACAAAGTTAAAAACACCCTCCGAGCGCATCGCATTGGCGCATGACGCACGTCATCACGATGCCGCGCTGCCGTACTGGCATTCCTCTACCTGAAGCAACAACGCCCGGCTGCTTGAGCAGTACCGCCATGGGCCCGCTGCAACCCGCACACCAGGGCGCGGATTGCAGCGGGTTTGCCCGCTTCAGGCTGCGCTAAAGACTGATATATATCCTGGCAAGTCAGCCTCAACGGCTCGATCAATCGCAGCCTGGTTGAGAAATTCACGATCCGATTGAACTTACTGCGCTGGGGGCCACCGAAGCCAAGCCATTCACAGACTTTCAAGACCAATAAGGATCAGTCGTGCTTGATCTCACCACCTGGAACCTCTCGGTTCCCACCGACCCATCTCCCACCACCATCGAAACCCCACGCCTGAACAACGGTTATGACAGCCAGTACTTCCGCCGCAATGGCGACGGCAGTCTCACCTTCTGGGTGCCGGTCGACGGCTCGCATACCGCTGACGCCCGCTACCCGCGCAGCGAGCTGCGCGAAACCCAGGCCGACGGCACGCTGAGCAACTGGTACTACTACAGCGCCGATAACTACCTGAATGCGGTGCTGACGATCAACCAGGTACCGAGCCAGAACAAGGTCGTCATCGGCCAGATCCACAGCAAGGACGAACCCGGCAGCGACAACGATCCGCTGGCCAAACTGCAATATCACTACCTGCGCGACGTCGGCCGATTGGAACTGTTGCTGCGCAAACGCCCGGGCGATGATGACGTACAGAACATCCTGCTGGCCGAGAACATCCAGCTGAACGAACGTTTCAGCTATGAACTGCGCATCACGCCGAGCGGCAAGCTCGGTGTCAGCGTGCAGAGCAGCGAGGGCGACAACGGCTCGCTCTATCAGCAATTGAGCGCGTACTGGAGCAAGCAACAGCTGTACTTCAAGGCCGGCGCTTATATTCAGGACAATTACGGCCCGTCCAATGAAGGCGGGCGGGTGACTTTCTATCATGTGAACACCCAGCACCGCTGAGGGCGAACGGGTAGCCAGGGCGGTGCATCATTCACCGGGCCGATAGCGCAAAATCGACAAAAGCCCACGTACAATTGCGCCGTCCTATCCCGCCTGCACGAGACCTGCCCATGGCCCGCCTTGAACTCGAGTTCCCCGAAGACCAATACTGCTACAGCACCCATCTGACCGTGCGCGTGACCGACATCAACGCGGCCAACCACCTGGGTAACGACTCGATGATCTCGATGATCTCCGAGGCACGGGCGCGCTTCTTGTTCGAATTCGGCATTCACGAAACCCGCGCCGATGGCACCGGCATCATCGTCACCGACCTTGCCACCACCTACCGCATGGAAGCGCATGCACGCGATCAGTTGCTGTTCGAGGTCGGCGTGATGGACTTCAACAAATACGGCGGCGACATCACCTTCCGCATCACCCGCCCGGCGGATGGCAGCCTGGTGGCGATGGCCAAATCGGGCTTTGTTTTCTTCAATTACAGAACAGGTCAGGTAGTGGCGATGCCCGAGTCGTTCAGCGTGCTGTTTCCCGCAGTCAATTGGCTCGAGTAACCGCCGGATGACACGCCTGGCTTGGCTAAACAGCTATGGCCGCCAACGCCTGCTGCAGATCGCGGCGCAGATCCTCGACATGCTCGATGCCGACCGACAGGCGCACCAGGTTGTCGCCGATGCCGAGCTGTGCCCGGCGTTCGTGAGTCATCTTGGCCGGTTGGCTGATCAGGCTTTCCACCCCGCCCAGGCTCTCGGCCAGGGTGAACAGCTGGGTGGCCTCGAGAAAACGCCGGGCGCCGTCGCTGACCAGCTACAGGCTAATCAGACCGCGGCGCCGCGCATCTGCCGCAGCGCCAGTTCGTGCTGCGGATGGCGGTTCAGGCCGGGATAGAGCACCGACGCCACCTGCGGCTGATGTTCCGTCGGCATTGGCGACGCGGCGTTGCAGGCGCAACGCCAGGGTGCGCATGCCGCGCAGGCAGAGGAAGCTGGAGAACGGTTCGAGGATGCTGCCCACCGAGTTCTGCAGGAAGGCCAGTTGTCCGGCCAGTTCCGCGCGGTCGGCGATAGCCACCAGCCCGGCGATCCGAAGTGTCGGTCAGTTTGCTCATGGAGAGATTAGGTCGTAGGTTGGGTTAGCGGCGGCTGCACGCCCGAGTAAGGCACAGCTTCGAGACGCCGCAACCCACCAGCTCGCCCTATCTCGGCGCACAACCAGGTGCCACGCCCCGTTTTACATCACACAACGGTCGATTTCGCCTCCGTACAGCCACCGAAAACCGCCTAGCTGCAGTGTTGGCTCAGCTCTTGCTTTGGCATTGCCATAGGCAGCCAATGGCGGCTGTCCTCATGAACGACAAAGACGTCGCCTCACCCTCGCTCAAGTGCGATCTGTGACGCGGCGTTTTTTAGTTTCGGCCCCAGCGCTCGGGGCTGGTGACTCCTCTGCGATCCAGAGGTTCTGCTTGTCAATCTCTCAACCCAGCTGTGGCCTCGGCCGCAGGACCTTGCACCACAAGTGCATGGCCTCCCCGCTCGGTTGCGCTCGCCGTGTCCACGACCACGACAAACCGCTACCGAGCGGGACTCTTATTTGCTGACGAGGTATTCGATGAATAACAGTTTCTGGAAATCCGGCCATACACCGACGCTGTTCGCCGCCTTCCTCTATTTCGACTTGAGTTTCATGGTCTGGTACGTGCTTGGGCCGCTGGCGGTGCAGATCGCCACCGACCTGGAGCTGACTGCACAACAACGCGGCCTGATGGTCGCCACGCCGATTCTGGCCGGCGCAGTACTGCGCTTTTTCATGGGATTGCTGGCCGATCGACTATCGCCCAAGACCGCTGGCCTGATGGGCCAGGTAGTGGTGATAACGGCACTGTTCTGTGCCTGGCAGATCGGCATCAGCAGTTATGAGCAAACCTTGTTGCTCGGCCTGTTCCTCGGTTTTGCCGGTGCCGCTTTTGCCGTCGCCTTGCCTCTGGCATCGCAGTGGTATCCGCCCGAGCACCAGGGTAAAGCCATGGGTATCGCCGGCGCGGGTAACTCCGGCACCGTATTGGCAGCGCTGTTCGCTCCCGGCCTGGCAGCCTTGTTCGGCTGGCAGAATGTGTTCGGCTGGGCACTGATTCCACTGCTGTTCACCCTGCTGATCTTCGCCTTGCTGGCCAAGAACGCACCGGAGCGGCCCAAGCCGAAATCCATGGCCGACTACCTCAAGGCCCTGGGTGACCGCGACAGCTGGTGGTTCATGTTCTTCTACAGCGTTACTTTCGGCGGGTTCATTGGCCTGGCCAGTGCGCTGCCTGGCTACTTCAACGACCAGTACGGCCTCAATCCGGTGACCGCCGGCTACTATACGGCGGCCTGCGTCTGCGCCGGCAGCCTGATGCGCCCGCTTGGCGGCGCCCTGGCCGACCGCATCGGCGGTATCCGCTCTCTGCTGGTGATGTACAGCGTCGCCTCGCTGAGCATAGCCGCCGTCGGTTTCAACCTGTCCAGTTCAACTGCGGCACTGGCCCTGTTCGTCACTGCCATGCTTGGCCTGGGCGCAGGCAATGGTGCGGTGTTTCAGTTGGTGCCGCAGCGCTTTCGCCGCGAAATTGGCGTGATGACCGGCCTGATTGGCATGGCCGGCGGCATCGGCGGCTTCCTCCTGGCCGCAGGCCTGGGGGCGATCAAGCAACAGACCGGCGACTACCAGTTGGCGCTGTGGTTTTTTGCCAGTCTCGGTGTACTGGCCTGGTTCGGCCTGTATAGCGTCAAACGTCGCTGGCGCACCACCTGGGGCTCGGCCGCAGTGACCGCGGCAAGAGTGTAAGGCTGCTAATGTAGAGCGGGAGCAACCCGCCATCGTCGGCGGGCCCGCCTTTGCTCAACCCTCCCCCTTCAGGACACGCCGCCATGGCCCTGCAACTCACCTTCGGCGAAGCCAGCTCGACCGGCCCGCGCCCAGAGAACCAGGACGCCATCCGCATGGTGACCCCGGCTCCGGCTCTGGCAGCGAGCAAAGGCTATTTGTTCGCCCTGGCCGACGGTGTCAGCCAATGCGCCGACGGCGGCCTGGCCGCCCGAGCGACCCTGCAAGCGCTGGCCCTGGACTACTATTCCACCCCGGAAACCTGGGCGGTGGCGCAATCGCTGGATCGATTATTGGTCGCGCACAACCGCTGGCTGCAAGCCAATGGGGGCGGCCAACCGTTGCTGACCACCCTCACCGCCCTGGTCCTGCGCGGCCGGCGTTTCACCCTGGCGCATGTCGGCGACTGCCGCGCCTACCGCTGGCACGACGGCCACCTTGAGCGCATCAGCGAGGACCATGTGTGGGAGCAACAGGGCATGCAGCATGTGCTCAAACGCGCCATGGGCCTGGATCAACACCTGGTGGTCGACTACCTGGACGGTGAACTGCGCGAGGGCGAGAGTTTCCTGATGGTCAGCGATGGCATCTGGGCGACACTCGGCGATCCGGGCATCCAGCGCATCCTGCACGATGAGCAGGATCCCGCCGCCGCCTGCCGCGCCCTGGTCAGTGCCGCTCATCTGGCCGGCAGCCAGGACAATGCCAGCGCCTTGCTGGTGAGGGTCGAAGGCCTGCCGGAAAGTGCCCTGGCCGACACCCTGGCGCAACTCGCGCATTGGCCCTTGCCGCCCAAGCTGCGCGAAGGCCAGGACTTCGAAGGCTGGCAGGTCGAGCGCCTGCTGGCCGAGTCGCGCCAGTCGCTGATCTACCGTGTACGCGATGCTCAGACGCGCCGCTGGCTATTGAAAACCCTGCCCGCCAGCCGCACCGACGAAGCGCAAGCCGGCCCTTCCCTGCTGCTCGAGGAATGGTTCTTGCGTCGGGTGGCCGGGCGCTACTTCGCCGAAGTCCATCCCCTGCCGCAACGCCAGCACCTGTACTACGTGCAGCGCGAATACGCCGGGCAGACCCTGGCCGAACAGATGCGGCTGTCCGGCCCGCTTGGTCTGCCCGAGTGGCTGGATCTCGCCCCGCGCCTGGTCAGAGCCCTGGGCATGCTGCACCGACGCAATATTCTGCACCGCGACATCAAGCCGGAAAACCTGTTGTGGGGTGACGACGGCGAACTGCGCGTGCTGGATTTCGGCCTGGCCTACTGCCCCGGCCTGTCCCGCGATGAGGCCAATGACCTGCCTGGCACCCCCAGCTACATTGCCCCGGAAGCATTTGCCGGCGTCGTGCCCAGCGCCCAGCAAGATCTCTATGCCGCGGGCGTGACCCTCTACCACCTGCTGACCGGCCACTATCCCTATGGCGAGATCGAGGCCTTCCAGCATCCACGTTTCGCCAGCTCGACGCCGGCCAGCCGTTATCGTCCCGACCTGCCGAACTGGATCGACGAGAGCCTCAGTCGCGCCGTCAGCGCCGACCCCAGGCATCGCTACGAGACCGCCGAGGAGTGGTTGCTGGCCCTGGAACAGGGCGAGCGCCAGTCACTCAGCAGCCGGCCGCGCCCATTGCTCGAACGCGAGCCGGTAAAAGTCTGGCGCAGCGTGGCCCTGGTGTCCCTACTCGTGAACCTGAGCCTGCTGGTGCTATTGCTGAAGTAACCCGGCAAACGCACCAGAACGGCGCAACACGCCTTATACAGGTGCAATGCATCACCGCCACGGCAGCCAAAAACGGCTCTAACCCGGGGATATTCAGACATTTGCCAAGTTGGCATAAGCCCTGCATTGATATACACAAATTTAAATAAAGCGTGACCTCCAACGTTGGAGACCACGCTTCCCGAGACAACGGGACTTGGACAAAGGCGTCCTCGCTAGGTGACTAGCGGGACGCCTTTTTTGTTTTCCGGTTATGCGTGACGGTGAGGAACCATGAAAAAACTCAAGCTGGTAATGATCGGTAACGGCATGGCCGGAGTCCGTACCCTTGAAGAGCTGATCAAGCTCGCCCCCGACCTCTACGACATCACGGTGTTCGGTGCCGAGCCACACCCGAACTACAACCGCATCCTGCTTTCCCCGGTACTGGCCGGCGAGCAGACCTTCGAAGAGATCGTGCTCAACGACCTCAACTGGTACGCGGACAACGGCATCAAGCTATTGCTCGGGCGCAAAGTGCTGAAGATCGACCGCAAGGCGCGCGTAGTCGTAGCCGATGACGGCAGCGAGGCCGAGTACGACCGCCTGCTCATCGCCACCGGCTCCAACCCGTTTATCCTGCCGATCCCGGGCAAGGATCTGCAGGGCGTGATCGGCTACCGCGACATCGCCGACACCCAGATCATGATGAACACCGCCAAGACCCATAAGCATGCGGTGGTCATCGGCGGCGGTCTGCTCGGCCTGGAAGCGGCCAACGGCCTCAAGCTGCGCGGCATGGACGTCACCGTGGTGCATATCGGCGACTGGTTGCTGGAACGCCAGCTCGACGTCACCGCCGGTCGTTTGCTGCAGCAATCGCTGGAAGACCGCGGCCTGAAATTCCTCCTGCCCAAGCACACCGCCGAGCTGCTGGACAACGGCGAAGGCCGGGTCTGCGCGGTGAAGTTCAAGGACGGCGAGGTGATTCCCGCCGACCTGGTGGTGATGGCCGCCGGCATCCGCCCCAACAGCGAACTGGCGGAACAATCCGGGATCGCCTGCAACCGCGGCATCCTGGTCAACGACACCATGCAGACCTATGACCCGCGGGTCTACGCGATCGGCGAGTGCGCCAGCCACCGTGGTATCGCCTACGGTCTGGTGGCGCCGCTGTTCGAACAGGCCAAGGTCTGCGCCAACCACCTGGCCCAGCTCGGCTTCGCCCGCTATCAGGGCTCGGTGACCTCGACCAAGCTCAAGGTCACCGGCATCGACCTGTTCTCCGCCGGCGAATTCATGGGCGCCGAAGGCAGCGAGACCATCACCCTGTCCGACCCGATCGGCGGCGTGTACAAGAAGCTGGTGATCAAGGACAACGTGCTGGTCGGCGCCTGCCTGTACGGCGACACCGCCGACGGCGGCTGGTACTTCCGGCAGATCCGCGAGAACCACAACATCGGCCAGATCCGCGACCACCTGATGTTCGGCGAGAGCACCACCGGCGACGCCGGCCACCAGGGCCAGAACAGTGCCGCGAACATGCCCGACAGCGCCGAAGTGTGCGGTTGCAACGGCGTGTGCAAGGGCACCATCGTCAAGGCGATCCAGGAAAACGGTCTGTTCTCGGTGGACGAGATCAAAAAGCACACCAAGGCCGCCAGCTCCTGCGGTTCCTGCACCGGCCTGGTCGAGCAGATCCTGATCAGCACCGTGGGTGGTGCGGCAGACGTCAAACCCAAGAGCGAGAAGGCCATCTGTGGTTGCAGCGACTTCAACCACGGGCAGATCCGCAAGGCGATCCGCGAAGAGCACCTGACCCGCATGACGCAGACCATGGAGTTCCTCAACTGGAACACCCCGAACGGCTGTGCCACCTGCCGTCCGGCCCTGAACTACTACCTGATCGCCACCTGGCCGGGCGAGGCCAAGGACGACCCGCAGTCGCGCCTGATCAACGAACGCGCCCACGCCAACATCCAGAAAGACGGCACCTACTCAGTGGTGCCGCGCATGTGGGGTGGCGTGACCACCCCCGCCGAACTGCGCCGCATCGCCGATGTCGCCGACAAGTACCAAGTGCCCATGGTCAAGGTCACCGGCGGTCAGCGCATCGACCTGCTGGGGATCAAGAAGGACGATCTGCCGGGCGTCTGGAAGGATCTCGACATGCCCTCGGGCCACGCCTACGGCAAGTCCATCCGCACCGTGAAGACCTGTGTCGGCAGCGAGTTCTGCCGCTTCGGCACGCAGAACTCGACCCAACTGGGCATCGAGCTGGAGCACGACCTGTTCAACATGTGGGCGCCACACAAGGTCAAGCTGGCCGTCTCCGGTTGCCCGCGCAACTGCGCCGAAGCCGGCATCAAGGACGTCGGCATCATCGGCGTGGACTCCGGCTGGGAGATCTATATCGGTGGCAACGGCGGGATCAAGACCGAGGTCGCCGAGTTCTTCGTCAAGCTCAAGACCGCCGAGCAAGTGCGCGAATACAACGGCGCCTTCCTTCAGCTCTACCGCGAAGAAGCCTTCTATCTGGAGCGCACCGTGCATTACATGCAGCGCGTAGGCATGGATCACATCAAGAAGGCCGTGCTGGAAGACGAGGAAAACCGCAAGGCGCTCAATGCCCGTCTGCAGTTCGCCCTGTCCTTCGAGCAGGATCCATGGAAAGAGCGCATCGAACAGCCGCAACTGAAGAAAGAGTTCGAGCGCATCGTCATCACCCAAATCGAAGAGGAAATCCTATGAGCTGGCTGGATATCTGCGCCCTGGAAGAAATCAACCCGCTGGGTTCGCGCATAGTCGCCGGGCCCAAGGGCAATATCGCAATCTTTCGCACCTCGACCGATGAAGTGTTCGCCCTCGACGACCGCTGCCCGCACAAGGGCGGACCGCTGTCCCAGGGCCTGGTCTACGGCAAGCGTGTGGCCTGCCCGCTGCATAACTGGCAGATCGAGCTCGATTCCGGCCAAGCGGTGGCGCCGGACGTCGGTTGCGCACACCGCCATCAAGCCAAGGTCGAGAATGGCCGGGTGCTGCTGACCCTGAATACCGCCACCGAATGTGCCCGATAGGTCATTGCTAGGCCGCGCCCCGCACGGCGCGGCCTAGCCGATTACCGCAGAGAGATGACGCCCATGAGCCAATCCCATCAGATCACCGCCTCCACCTGCTGCTATTGCGGCGTGGGCTGTGGCGTGCTGATCGAACACGATGACGAGAAGATCCTCGGCGTCCAGGGCGATCCCGAGCACCCGGCCAATTTCGGCAAGCTGTGCAGCAAAGGCTCGACCCTGCACCTGACCGGCGACCTCGACGCCCGTGCGCTTTACCCCGAGCTGCGTCTGGGCAAGGGCCTGGCGCGTTCACGCACGAACTGGGACAGCGCCCTGGAGCATGCCGCCAACGTCTTCGCCGAGACCATCCACGAGCATGGCCCGGACAGCGTCGCCTTCTACATATCAGGCCAACTGCTGACCGAGGACTACTACGCCTTCAACAAGCTGGCCCGCGCCCTGGTCGGTACCAACAATATCGACAGCAACTCGCGCCTGTGCATGTCCTCGGCCGTGGTCGGCTACAAGCGCAGCCTCGGTGCCGACGCGCCGCCGTGCAACTACGAGGACATCGAGCAGAGCGACTGCGTGCTGATCGCCGGCAGCAACATGGCCTTTGCCCACCCGGTGCTGTTCCGCCGCCTGGAAGAAGCCAAGGCCAAGCGCCCGGAGATGCAGATCATCGTCATCGACCCGCGGCGCACCGACACCTGCGACCTGGCCGATTTGCATCTGCCGATCATTCCGGGCAGCGACGTCGCGCTGTTCCACGGCATTTTGCATATCCTGATGTGGGAAGGCTGGATCGACCGCGCCTATATCGACGCCCATACCGAAGGTTTCGATGCGCTGAAAACCCTGGTGCGCGATTACAGCCCGCAGATGGTCAGCGAGCTGTGCGGCATCAGCCAGGACAGCCTGCAGCAGTGCGCACGGCTGATCGGCAGCGCGCCGAGCTTCCTTTCGCTCTGGTGCATGGGCCTCAACCAGTCGAGTAGCGGCACTGCGAAGAACAGCGCGCTGATCAACCTGCACCTGGCCACCGGGCAGATCGGCAAGCCCGGCGCCGGCCCCTTCTCCCTCACCGGCCAACCGAATGCCATGGGTGGTCGCGAAACCGGCAGCCTGGCCAACCTGCTGCCCGGCCATCGCGATGCAGCCAATGCCGAACACCGCGCCGAAATCGCCCAGCACTGGGGCATCGACGCACTGCCGCAAAGCACCGGCCTGACCGCCATCGAGCTGTTCGAGGCAGTGCGAGTCGGCAAGATCAAGGCCCTGTGGATCGCCTGCACCAACCCGGCACAATCGCTGCCCGACCAGAACAAGATTCATCAAGCGCTGGCCGCCTGCCCGTTCGTGGTGGTGCAGGAAGCCTTCTTCACCACCGAGACCTGCCACTACGCCGACCTGCTGCTGCCCGCCGCCAGCTGGGGCGAGAAGGAAGGCACGGTGACCAACTCCGAGCGCCGCGTCAGCCATGTGCGCCGCGCCGTGCCGCCCCCTTTCGATGCGCGGCCGGATTGGGCGATCACTACAGATTTTGCCCGTCGTTTGGAAAAACTGCTGCGCCCCGGCATGCCCAGCCTGTTTGACTTCGACAACCCGCAAGCACTGTTCGAAGAGTACAAACACCTGACCGCCAAGCGTGACCTCGATCTGTCGGGGCTCAGCTACGCGATCCTGGATAACCATGGTCCCCAGCAATGGCCGTTCCCGGCCGGCGCTACCCAGGGTACGGCGCGCCTGTATGGCGACGGCCGCTTCCCCACGGCAAACGGCCGCGCGCAGTTCCATGCCGACCCCTACCGCGCGCCCAAGGAAAAGCGCGAGACGCGCTACTCGCTGACCCTCAATACCGGGCGCCTGCGCGATCAGTGGCACGGCATGAGCCGCACCGGTACCGCCGCACGCCTGTTCGGCCATGTCGAGGATGCGGTGCTCAGCCTGCACCCCGACGAACTGCGCCGCCGTCGCCTGCAAAACGGCGATCTGGTCAAAGTACGCAGCCGCCGCGGCAGTCTTATCGTGCCGGTGCAAGCCGATGACTCGGTGCGTTCCGGCCAGGCCTATCTGCCAATGCACTGGGGCAACCGCTTTCTCAAGGGCTTGGGCACCAATGTGCTGACCCAGCCGGCATTCGACCCTCTGTCGAAGCAGCCCGAGCTCAAGCATGCCGGCGTCGAAGTGGAAAAAGTCGAGCTACCCTGGACCTTCTTCGCCCTGGTCGAAGGCGAGGTGCAAACCCGTTTCCAGGCTCTGCGCCCGCTATTCGAGGGTTTCGCCTACGCCAACCTGACCCTTACCGGACGCGAGCGCCCTGCTCTGCTGATCCGCGCCGCCTGCGCCGTGGCCCCCGAGCCTGAGCTGCTGGCGCAGATCGATCGCCTGCTCGGCCTGCATGAAGGTCCGGTGCTGGCCTATGACGACCCGCGTAAAGCGGTCGGCAAACGGGTACGCATCGAAGCAGGCCGCATTGTCAGCCTGCGCCTGGCCGGAGAAACCATCGCCCGCGACTGGCTGAAAAGCCTGTGGAGCGAAGGCCAGGCCGATGCCGACCTGCGCCGCTGGTTACTCGCGCCGCTGTCCACACCGCCAGGTACCGCCAGCGGCAAGAAAGCCGGCAAGACCCTGTGCAACTGCCTGAACGTCAGTGAAGACGCGGTCTGCGCCGGTATTGCCCGCGGCCTCGACCTCGCCGACCTGAGACAGCAACTCGGCTGCGGCAGTAGTTGCGGCTCCTGCGTACCGGAAATCAAGCGCCTGCTCACCCGGCAGGCAGCGACCAGCAACAGCAGCGTAAAGCTCGCGTAACCGGCGGAGATCGAATATGAACGCAAAAGTCTGGCTGGTAGGCGCAGGTCCGGGTGACCCGGAACTGTTGACGCTCAAGGCAGTGAAAGCCTTGCGTCAGGCGGAGATCGTGATGATCGACGACCTGGTCAACCCGGCGGTATTGGAGCATTGTCCAACCGCACGCATAGTCCCGGTGGGCAAGCGCGGCGGTTGCCGCTCGACACCGCAGGCCTTTATCCATCGCCTGATGCTGCGCTATGCACGCCAGGGCAAGTGCGTGGTGCGCCTGAAGGGCGGCGATCCGTGCATTTTCGGCCGCGGCAGCGAAGAGCTCGACTGGTTGCAGCAGCACGGCATCGAAGTGGAGATGGTCAATGGCATCACCGCGGGCCTGGCCGGCGCCACCAACTGTGGCATTCCCCTGACCCTGCGCGGTGTTGCCCGCGGCGTGACCCTGGTCACCGCCCACACCCAGGACGACAGCACGCTGAACTGGCAAGCCCTGGCCCAGGGTGGCACCACCCTGGTGATCTATATGGGCGTAGCCAAGCTGGCGGACATCCGCGACAGCCTGCTGGCCGGCGGTATGTGCGCCGATATGCCGGTGGCGCTGATCGAGAACGCCTCCCTGCCGCACCAGCGCGAATGCCGCAGTTCACTGGCGACGATGCACCAGGATGCCCAGGTTTTTCAGCTGAAAAGCCCGGCCATCCTGGTGATCGGCGAAGTCGCCGGCGGACATCAAGCACAAGCCATGGCCGCGACGGCGTAAGCGCTCCATAAACCCCGTCTTTTTATGATGGGGCTTGGCTGTCAGGATGCGATTGCAGGTGCGCAGTTCCAGGGCAGCAGCGCTTCGTAGCCTTCGAGGCCGTTAACCTGCGGTAGGCGTTCGAGGATGTGGCGCAGGTAAGCATAGGGCTCTTGCCCGTTGGCTTTGGCAGTTTCTATCAAGCTGTAAATTTGCGCACTGGCGGTGACGCCCTTGGGCGTGTCGCTGAACATCCAGTTCTTGCGCCCGATGACGAACGGCCGGATGGCGTTTTCTGCACGGTTGTTGTCGATCGGCAGGTGTCCGGCTTCGATGTAGCGCACCAGCCGGCTCCAGTTCTTTGCCAGGTAGTTCACCGCGTTGCCTAAGGCGGTCTTGCGAGCGATATGCGGCTGGGTCTTGTCCAGCCAGGCATTGAGCTGATTCAGGAGGGGCAGGCTTTGCTGCTGACGCCCCTGGTGGCGCTGCCCGTCGCTGGCTGGCTTGAGGTCGCGCTCGATGCCGTACAGCTTGTTGATCAGGCTCAGGGCCATGTCCGCACGCCCGGTCTTACCTTTAGGCTGCACCTTCTGTGCTTCGACGAACTTGCGGCGGGCATGTGCCCAGCAGCCCAGACGCTCAACCCCGGCTTGTGCGGCCACGGCGTTGTAGCTGGGGCAGTCATCGGTCATCAAATAACCGCGATACGTTTCAAGCAGGCGCAACGGTACGCCCTGCGCGCGGCTGGTTTCATAGTCGAAGAGGATCACCGGCCTGTCTGGCGGGCCGCCGGTTTGTACCCACATCCAGGATTGGCTGCTCGGCTCGCGCCCCGGTTCTTTGAGCACCTGCACACGGGTTTCGTCGCAGTGCAACACCGGGTAGTCCAGCAGCTTGTCACGCATCAGGTTGAGCAAGGGCTGTAACTGCGCACCGCACTGGATCACCCAGCGCGCCAGGGTCTGGCGGGGGATGTCGATGCCGTGACGATTGAGGATTTTCTCGAAGCGATACAGCGGCGTACCGTCGACATACTTGGTGCTCAGCAGCATGGCCAGCACGCTGGGACTGGCCAGGCTTTTCTCGATCAGTTGCGCCGGTTTGTCGGCGGTGACCGGGGCGGTTTCGCAACCTTTGCAGGCGTAGGTCTTGCGGATGTGTTTGATCACCCGGATCTGCATCGGGATGATTTCCAGCTGCTCGCTGGTTTCCTCACCGATCACCTGCTTGCGGCAACCGCATTCGCAGGTCAGTTCGTGCTCGGGCAGCTCATGGATGACTTCGACGCGGGGCAGCTCGGCCGGCAACGGCTTGCGCTTGCCACGACGCTTGGTCGGCGCGACAACTTCTTCCTCGACTTCATCGACAGGGGCTTCAGCCACGACTTCAACCAGGCTTTCGGCCTCGTTGAAGATCTCCAACTGCGGCGAGTCGGGATCGGCGGTCTGCTCGGATTTACGGCCGAAAAGACGCTGGGTCAGCAGAGCGATTTGTTCACGCAGATATTCAATTTGCCCGTCCTTGTCCTTGGCTAATTTCTGCGCCGACGACAGCACCTCTGCGAGCAATTGCTTGAGCACTTCGGGATCGTCAGGAAGGGTTTCGGGCATGGAAATCATGCCGTGGATTATACCGGCTCAGGTTACGAAACGGGGCGTCAGCACCTTGTGCGGTTGGTTGCCCCAGAGGTCGATTCCCTCCAGTAGTTGGTTCAGTTCCCGCACAGTTAGCTCGATGGCTTCATCACCCGCATCCGGCTTGGTCTTGAAACGCTCGGCCTCCAAACGCTTGAGCCACAGACAGAAGCCATTGCGATGCCAGTACAGAATTTTCACTTGGTTGCGCATGCGATTGAGGAAGACGAACAACACCGGGTCGAACACCGCGACCTTGATATCCAGCTCGACCAGGGCCGCCAGGCCATTGATGGATTTACGGAAATCGACCGGCTTGGGGTAGAGGTAAACGGCTTTGACCTTGGGGTCGGGACGCATCATGGGCTGGCTCCAGAAGAAATCGGAGCACAGCATCGACGGGCTATCGGTTCATTTGAAGGTGTGGTTTATGGAGCGCTTACGCGACGGCCTGACCTCTGCGGAGTAGTTGTTTCTGCCCGGCCTGCGCCGGGCTTTTTTCTGGACAAAGAAAAACCCGGCCGAAGCCGGGTTTTTCCTAGCAGCTTAAGACCTGTTACTGGACTTCAGCTTCTACTTGAGCTTCAACACGGCGGTTGATGGCACGGCCCGACTCGGTTGCGTTGTCGGCAACCGGCTGAGCTTCGCCATAACCAGCGGCGTTTACACGCTCACCTTCAACACCGTACTGGTTGACCAGAACTTCACGCACAGCGCTTGCACGCTTTTCGGACAGCTGCTGGTTGTAGGTATCGGTACCGACGGAGTCAGTGTGACCTTCAACGGTGGTGCTGGTCTGCGGGTACTGCTTCATGAAATCAGCCAGGTTCTTGATATCGCCATAGCTTTCTTCTTTGACTTGAGCCTTGTCGAAGTCGAACTTCACGTCCAGCTCAACGCGCACGACCTGGGCTGGCTCTTCAGCAACCGGAGCCGGCTCGGGCATTGGCTCAGGAGCGGCTTCTGCAACCTGGACAGGCTCAGTGCCGCCGCCGAAGTTCATGCCAAGACCGATGCTTGGAGCCCATTCGGTGTCGCCCTGATCGATGTTGTACTGAGCTTCAACGCCAGCACGAGCATAGAGATTCTCGGTGATGAAGTACTTGGCACCGCCACCAATGTTGGCAAAGGTGGAGCCGTTACGACCGCTGCGACCGGTTTGACCGATGCTCTGATCCGAGAAACCGGCAGAGACGTAAGGACGCAGCGCGTCACCGGCATTGTTGAAGTGATACAAAGCATCGAGGGCGGTATTCGAGCCTTTGATGTTACGGCCGTCTTCGCCACGAGCGTTGTGTACTTCGTCATAGGCCAGTCGCAATTCAACGTCGTCGGTCAGGTAGTAACCGATGCTGCCGCCGAACAGATTGCCGTTGTTTTTAAAGTCACGAGCGCTGTCGAAGATTTCCTTCTTGGCAAAACCTTCTACTTCAACAGCGCCTTGGCCTTGAGCCAGAACGCTTAAAGAAGCAGACGCCAGCACAGAACCAATGACAACGCCCAAAGTGTTTTTAAATTTCATCCGTAAATCCCCATCTTGGTGGCCAGTAAGTTGTCTGACAAACAAGACAACCAAAGAGCAATTCTAACAGAACCGCTCGGAGTGTTAGAGGCAATCTATGTGTTTAAGTTTCAATAGTGCCCGAAAATTTTTCTCGCAAGCGGTCGAGCGCGCGCTTGTAGCGCATTTTCGTGGCGCTCAGGCCCATGTGCATGATGTCGGCAATCTCTTGAAATTCCAGCTCTGCGACAAAACGCAGCACCAGAATTTCCCGGTCGATTGGATTGACATGCACCAGCCAACGGTCCAGACCACCGGGGTCTTCAATTTTAGGCATCTTTTCTTCAGATGCCTCTTCCAATGGATCCAGACTTAATGCATCCATCAGGCGACGCTTGCGTCGTTCTTTGCGGTATTGGGTGATGCATTCGTTATAGGTGATGCTGTACAACCAGGTTTTAAACTTGGATTTACCTTCGAAGTTCTTCAAACCATAAAGAACTTTTAGCATGACCTCTTGACAAACATCGTCGGCGTCGCGTTCGCTGCCCAAGTAACGAGCGCAGACGTTAAACAAGGTGCGCTGGTAACGACGCATCAGTTCTTCGTAAGCGCGTGTGACATGAAAGAGCTCGTCATGTGCGCGTGCCACGAGCTCCTCATCCGAGAGTTCGCGGGGGGAATAGCGCAAGGACATCGGTTGGGCTTTATTCAAAACGAGTCGGGCCGACAGTCGGGACAGAGGCTGCCAAGGCCTGATGCATCAGGCCTTGGCTTGGCGGCATAGATTAGCAGGATTGACGCGTTAGCGACTGCTTACCCGCTGCTCGAGCAGGGTGCGATTAGCCACCGAGACCAACTCGCCAGCATCGGTCAGCAGAACCGTCTTGACCGTGCCTATTTCTTCGATCTGCCCTTCGACCTCACCGATCTGAACCTGCTGCCCAACCTGGTACAGCTCGCGCACATATATCCCGGCCAGAATCTGCCCGGCGATTTCCCGACTGCCCAAACCCAGCGCCAGTGCTGCAGCCAGGCCCACCGAGATCAGCACGATGGCGATGACGTTGTTCAGCAGGTCGGTCTTGATCTCCAGCTGGCCGATGGCCACCGAGATACTGATGATGATCACCAGACCCTGGGCGATGCGTCCCAGACCATGGGCGTAATCGAGACCAACGCCTTCGGCTGCACCGCGCACCAGCCCGCTGACCAACTGCGCCAGCAACACGCCGGCCAGCAGGACCAGAGCGGCACCGAAGACCTTGGGCAGATACAGCGCGAGCACGTCGAGGGTGGCGGAAACCCGTTCCAGGCCAAGCGACTCAGCCGCCGACACCAGAAAAATCAGCAAAACGAACCAATAGACGATCTTGCCGATCAAGGTCGATACCGGCACCTGGATACCGCCACGGCCGAGCAGCTTGGTCAGCCCGGTACCCGCCATCAGGCGATCCAGGCCGATTTTGCCAAGCAACTTGGACAGCAAGGTGTCGAGCAGCTTGGCCACGACGAAACCGAGCAGCACCAGGATCAATGCCACGAACAGGTTCGGAATAAAGCCGGCCACCTTGGTCCAGAGCGCTGTCATCGCGGCTACCAGGCTTTGAGTCCAGGGATCGAGTTCCATTTCAGTCAGCCTTATCAGTAGAACGAGAGGAGTGAGCAGAACCCACGCAGGCGTCGCGACGGGAGACCGGCGCAACATGGGCCGAGCCGCTATTCAGGGCGATCATCAGCGCGCCGAGCCAATGGCCCATGAGCGCGAACAGGTCGCCCGCGCCGACCTGGCGGTTGGCAGTCTTCAATACGCGGTGCAGACAAGCGTCGTCGTCGTGATCGGACGCGCCGGACTTGAGCATATCGCGCAGGGATTCTTCAAATGGATCGTGCATGACGTACCTCACAGGACGTCTCGGCTAGACGAGACCAACTCGGGGCAAGTCACATCAGGCCCAGCGCAAACGGCGCAGCAACCACCACTGCCCCAAGGCAAGCGCCAGCATGATCAAACAGGCAATGAGGAAGCCATAGGGGTTCTCGGCGCCGGGTATGCCACCGACATTGATGCCCAGCAGACCCGTGAGAAAGCTCATTGGCAGAAACACCCCGGTAATGATGGCGAAGCGGTACATGATGCGGTTCATTCGCTGATCCATGCGCCGGTTTTCCGCCTCCAGCAGCAGGCTGACCCGCTCGCGACTGAGCTCCAGCTCTTCCAGGTAGCGGGTCAGACGATTGTGCAGTTCGTTCCAATAGCCAGGGTCATCGGCCAGGAACCACGGCTGCTGCTTGCGCGTCAGCTGCGCGTAGATTTCACTCTGTGGCGCGAGAAAGCGGCGCAGACCGGCAGCGCGTCGCCGCACTTGCAGCAGCTGTGCGTGATCCGGCACGGCGTGCTCATCGGCATCGACCCGCTCTTCCTGCTCGTCGACCCGTTCGGACAACTCGGCGACCAGGGCATCGACCTTGTCGGTCAGATAGTCCGCGAGGATCAGGATCAGCTCCGAAGAAGTTTTCGGCCCACGGCCAGCGGCAAGATCGGCGATCAGGTTCTCGGTCGCGCGCAATGGGCGCAGACGCAAGGAAATAATCCGCCGCGCAGCGGCGAAGATGCGCACGGACACCATGTCCTCCGGTTCCGCGCCGGGGTTTAGATTGATCCCGCGGAGAAACAGCAATAGCGCCTCATCCGGCAAGGTCAGCAGACGCGGCCGGGTATTTTCCTCCAGCAGCAAATCGCAGGCGAATTCACTCAAGCCGCTTTCGCGACGCAGCCAATGCTGGGTCTGCGGGTGACTGCGATCCCAGTGCAACCACAGGCTTTCCTGCTCGGCCAGCTCGAGGCCGGCCAACTGCCCTTGAGCGATCGCACGCGCACCGCCTGCGCCATCCAGGACAAACGCATGCACCAGGCCCCATTGCGTATTGTCTTGCTCGAGCGTGCCTACTCCCTGCATTACTTATTCCGGCATTTTCAGGGCAGTGGGCGCAATGATGATGCCGTTGTTATCGGCATACAGGAATTCGCCCGGGCGGAAGGTCACGCCGCCAAAGGTCACGGCCACATTGAGGTCGCCGATGCCGCGCTTGTCGGTCTTCATCGGGTGGCTGGCCAGCGCCTGGATGCCGAGGTCGGTCTGCGCCAGGACATCCACATCGCGCACGCAACCATAGACCACCAGGCCTTCCCAGCCATTTTTCGCGGCTTTTTCCGCAAGCATGTCGCCGAGCAGGGCACGGCGCATGGAGGCTCCACCGTCGACCACCATTACCTTGCCCTTGCCCGGCTGCTCGACCTGCTCCTTGACCAGTGAGTTGTCTTCAAAGCACTTGATGGTGACGATCTCACCGCCGAAGGAATCGCGACCGCCGAAATTGCTGAACATCGGCTCGACGACCTGCACCAGTTCCGGGTAGGCGTCGCACAAATCTGGGGTGATGTAATGCATGGGAAACTCCTGGTTAATCCTGGTTAACTAGACATTGAACATCAGTCTTCACGGATCGGTACCGGCACGCTCGCAGACGATTGCACAAGCCCCGCACAAGGGATGCTGCACGCATGCGATAATCGAACAGCTACTTGGCAGCCCATACTAGCCTATCACCGTTCTGGAGGAACGCCCTCAACCCGCTCAAGCACGGCTCTTGCGGCCGACCCTGCGACATCCTGGGCCTTCTCCAGCCAGCGCACCACCAATGGCCACACCTCACGCTGCGCCTCTTTGCTGACCAACATCTCGACATGGCCGAAATCGCTGGCGAAAGCGTTTTCCTTGCCCAGACAGAGAAACTCGCTGAGCGGCGAACCGAACTGCTCGAACAACTTGCGGCAGGCCCAGGGGGGATCCTGCCGGTCACCCATGGCCGCGACCGCCAACAGCGGCACTCGCACCTCGGCCAGACCGGCCCACCAATCGCGCTCGGCGTCGCCGAAGCGACCAAACAGACCATGCCAGCGCAAGCTCTCCAGGGCCAGGCCGATCGGCTCGTCTTCCGGGCCACGCTTGAGCCGCGAGCCGGAAATCACCGAAAAGCGCTTGAGTAGCAGACGTCCGCCCCACTCCACCGGGGGCACTTTCAGCGGCCAGTAGGTGCGACTGATCTGGCTGCCGAACAACGCCGCCGACGCCACTCGCGCTTGATCGAGGTAGTGCCCGCCCAGCGCCCCGGCGAGGGTGATGCCCCCCAGCGAATGGCCGATCCAGTGGGCCTCTTGCGGGTTCTGTTCATGGACGAAGTCGGCAATCGCCGGCAGGTCGTAGCGCACGTAGTCGCTGACGCGGTTGTGCCGGTACGCCTTGTTGCGCGGCGACAGCCCATGCCCGCGCATTTCGGCGATCCACACATCGAAGCCGGCACGCGCCAGATGAGGACCGAGGCCAAGGCCCTTGGGCGAATACCAGAAACGTCGATTGGAAAAACTGCCGTGCAACAAGATCACCGGCACGCCGCGCTCGGCCGCATGCCCGGCCACGCCCAGGCGGGTGAGGGCCAACCCGACACTGGGGTCAGGGCTGTTGCCGGGCTTGAGGCGATAGACATCCTCACTCAAGTCGCCACGTAGTTCCGCGCCGATCAAGGCGACGGGAAAAAGCTCGCTGCTGCTTTGCATCTTTGCTCTTGCACAAAAAAGGGCAGGATTAACCTGCCCTTGAATTAAAGGTTAACGGTAGATCAGGCTGGCTGGCCTTCCGCCAGGAAGAACCAGGTATCCAATACCGAATCCGGGTTCAGCGACACGCTTTCGATGCCCTGCTCCATCAGCCAGCGCGCCAGATCCGGATGATCCGAAGGGCCCTGACCGCAGATACCGATGTACTTGCCCGCCTTGTTACAGGCCTGGATGGCGTTGCTCAGCAGCTTCTTGACCGCCGGGTTACGTTCGTCGAACAGGTGCGCAACGATGCCGGAGTCGCGATCCAGGCCCAGGGTCAGCTGGGTCAGGTCGTTGGATCCGATCGAGAAGCCGTCGAAGAACTCGAGGAACTCTTCCGCCAGAATCGCGTTGGACGGCAGTTCGCACATCATGATGATGCGCAAGCCGTTCTCGCCGCGCTTGAGGCCGTTGCTGGCCAGCAGGTCGATCACCTGACTGGCTTCGCCGAGGGTGCGCACGAAAGGCACCATGATCTCGACGTTGGTCAGGCCCATCTCATTGCGCACCTTCTTCATCGCCCGGCATTCCAGCTCGAAGCAATCGCGGAAGGATTCACTGATGTAGCGCGAGGCGCCACGGAAGCCGAGCATCGGGTTCTCTTCTTCCGGCTCGTACAGCTTGCCGCCGATCAGGTTGGCGTATTCGTTGGATTTGAAGTCGGACAGACGCACGATGACCTTCTTCGGCCAGAAGGCTGCCGCCAGGGTGCTGATGCCCTCGACCAGCTTCTCGACGTAGAAATTGACCGGGTCGTCGTAACCGGCGATACGCTTCTCGACGCTGTCTTTGATTTCCGGCGGCAAGCCGGCGAAATTCAGCAGCGCCTTGGGGTGCACGCCAATCATGCGATTGATGATGAACTCCAGACGCGCCAGGCCCACGCCGGCGTTCGGCAACTGGGCGAAGTCGAAGGCGCGGTCCGGGTTGCCGACGTTCATCATGATCTTGAACGGCAGATCGGGCATGGCATCCACGGAGTTTGTGCGGACATCGAAGCCCAGTTCGCCCTCGAAGATGAAGCCGGTGTCGCCCTCGGCGCAGGAGACGGTGACGCCCTGGCCATCTTTCAACACCTGGGTGGCATTGCCGCAGCCGACAACCGCCGGAACACCCAGTTCACGAGCGATGATCGCGGCGTGGCAAGTCCGTCCGCCCCGGTTGGTGACGATGGCACTGGCACGCTTCATGACCGGTTCCCAGTCCGGGTCGGTCATGTCGGAAACCAGCACGTCGCCTGGTTGCACCTTGTCCATTTCGGAGATGTCGTTGATTACCCGCACCTTGCCGGCGCCGATCTTCTGGCCGATGGCGCGGCCCTCGACCAGTATGGTGCCGGTTTCCTTGAGTAGATAACGTTCCATTACATTTACGTTAGTGCGGCTTCTAACGGTTTCCGGGCGAGCCTGGACGATATACAGCTTGCCGTCATCGCCGTCTTTGGCCCATTCGATGTCCATCGGCCGGCCGTAGTGTTTCTCGATGATCATGGCTTGCTTGGCCAGTTCGCTGACCTCGGCATCGGTCAGACAGAAGCGCGCGCGCTCGGCGCGGTCGACATCGACCACCTTGACCGACTTGCCGGCCTTGGCTTCGTCGCCGTAGATCATCTTGATCGCTTTGCTGCCCAGGTTGCGGCGCAGGATCGCCGGACGCCCGGCCTCGAGGGTCTGCTTGTGTACATAGAATTCGTCTGGGTTGACCGCGCCCTGCACCACGGTTTCGCCGAGGCCATAGGCGCCGGTGATGAACACCACATCGCGAAAGCCCGACTCGGTATCCAGGGTGAACATGACCCCGGCGGTGCCGGTTTCCGAACGCACCATGCGCTGCACGCCGGCAGACAGGGCCACCAGCTTGTGGTCGAAGCCCTGATGCACGCGGTAGGAGATGGCGCGGTCGTTGAACAGCGAGGCGAACACTTCCTTGGCCGCACGGATCACATTGTCCACGCCGCGAATGTTCAAGAAGGTTTCTTGCTGGCCGGCGAAGGAGGCATCCGGCAGGTCTTCGGCGGTGGCCGAGGAGCGCACGGCGACGGCCATATGCTCATTGCCGCCAGCCATGGCGGCAAATGCCTTGCGGATCTCCGCGTCGAGCTTTTCCGGGAAAGGCGCGTCCATCACCCATTGGCGGATCTGCGCACCTGTCTTGGCCAGGGCGTTGACATCGTCGACATCAAGGGCATCCAGCGCCGCATGGATCTGCTCATTCAGGCCGCTCTGCTCGAGAAAGTCGCGGTAGGCCTGGGCGGTAGTGGCGAAACCACCGGGCACCGATACACCAGCGCCGGCAAGGTTGCTGATCATCTCGCCCAGGGAGGCGTTCTTGCCCCCTACGTGCTCAACATCGTGATTGCCGAGCTTATCGAGGGAAACTACGTACTCTACCAAGGTGATCTCTCCACTAAAGTGTTGGAAAAGCTCAGAACAGACTCTCCAGGGACTGGGAAGCTCGGCCGATTGTGGCCGAGCCCTGGAAAATAAGTAACAATGCAGCCAATTCAGGCCTGCCAAAGCGGGCCCCATGATAGCCAAGAATCGTCCTCAGCTTAAGGCCCAGGGTACAAATGAAACGAAGCGCATTTTTCATCTCCGACGGCACCGGCATCACGGCCGAAACCCTGGGTCAGAGCTTATTGGCGCAGTTCGAAACCATCAACTTCACCAAACTCACGCGCCCCTACATCGACAGCGTGGAAAAAGCGCGCGTAATGGTACAACAAATCAATACTGCTGCCGAGAATGACGATGCGCGACCAATCATCTTCGACACCATCGTCAACCAGGAAATCCGCGAGGTTTTAGCCGAATCAGACGGCTTCATGATCGACATCTTCTCGAGTTTCCTCGCCCCCCTGGAGCAGGAACTGAGCTCGCATTCGTCCTACTCGGTCGGCAAGTCCCACTCCATCGGGCACAACTCCAATTACATGGAGCGGATCGAGGCGGTGAACTTCGCCCTGGACAACGACGACGGCGCCCGCACGCACTATTACGACAAGGCCGACCTGATCCTGGTCGGCGTTTCCCGCTGCGGCAAAACGCCCACTTGCCTGTATATGGCAATGCAATACGGAATTCGTGCCGCAAATTATCCATTGACCGAAGATGACATGGAACGCCTGCAACTGCCTGCCGTGCTGAAAAAGCACAGGGACAAGCTGTTCGGCCTGACCATCGACCCCGATCGCCTCACCGCCATTCGCCACGAACGCAAGCCCAACAGTCGCTACGCCAGCTTCGCCCAATGCGAGTTCGAGGTGCGCGAAGTGGAAAGCCTGTTCCGCCGCGAAAACATCAACTTCATCAATTCCACCTATTTTTCCGTGGAAGAAATTTCTGCCAAGATCCTGGTAGAAAAAGGCGTCGAACGGCGCTTGAAGTAGGCTGGAGCGGGGGCTTATATCACCCACATATCCATGAACCGCTGCACCGGCGTAGCCTCGAGCGCCGCCTGATCCTTGCACAGGGCGAAGATCTGCGCACTGCGTCGAGCGGGGAAACGGGTTGCCAGATTGGCCTTGAACTTTTCTTCCAGCAGCGGGATGCCCTCGGCGCGGCGCCGGCGATGGCCGAGCGGATACTCGACCTCGACCTTCTCGGTGCTGCTGCCATCCTTGAAAAACACCTGCACGGCGTTGGCAATGGAACGCTTGTCTGCCTCCAGGTATTCGCGGCTGTAGCGCGCGTCCTCGACGATTTCCATCTTCGCGCGCAGCTCGTCGATGATCGGGTTGGCGGCATGAAAATCGTCTTCATAGTGTTCGGCCACCAGGTTGCCGAAGGCCAGCGGCACGGCGGTCATGTACTGGATGCAGTGATCGCGGTCGGCCGGGTTGGCCAGCGTGCCGACCTTGGAGATGATGCGGATCGCCGACTCGTGGGTGCTGATGACGATCCTGGCGATCTGCGGCAGGCGATCTTTGACCTGCGGATACAGGATCACCGCCGCTTCACAGGCGGTCTGCGCATGAAACTCGGCCGGGAAGCTGATCTTGAACAGCACGTTTTCCATCACATAGCTGGCGAAACCCTGGGAAAAACCGAATTGGCGCGCCTCGACCGGCTTCAGCGCCAGGTCGTTGTTGCTGTGACTGAACAGCACGTCGTAGAAGCCCCACTGCGGCGCGCTCAGTGCACCGGGAATGCCCATCTCGCCGCGCATGGCGATATCGGCCAGGCGCACGCCGCGACTGCTGGCATCGCCTGCCGCCCAGGACTTGCGGCTGCCGGCGTTTGGCGCATGACGGTAGGTACGCAGCGCCTGACCGTCGACGAAGACCTGGGAGATGGCCGACAGCAGTTGTTCGCGGTCCGCGCCCATCAGCTTGGCGCAGACGGCGGCCGAGGCCAGCTTGACCAGCAGCACGTGATCCAGGCCGACCCGGTTGAAGGAATTTTCCAGGGCGAACACGCCCTGGATCTCGTGGGCCATGATCATCGCGTCCAGCACCGCACGCATGCTCAGCGGCGCCTCGCCCCGGGCCACGCACTGCTGCGACAGATGGTCGGCCACGGCGAGAATGCCACCGAGATTGTCCGACGGATGGCCCCACTCGGCCGCCAGCCAGGTGTCGTTGTAGTCCAGCCAGCGTACGATACAGCCGATGTCCCAGGCCGCCTTGACCGGATCCAGGCGCAAACGGGTACCCGGCACCCGCGCGCCGTGCGGCACCAGGGTGCCCTCGACGAGCGGCCCGAGGTGCTTGGTGCATTCGGGAAAGCGCAGCGCCAGCAAACCGCAACCGAGGGTGTCCATCAGGCAGTTGCGCGCGGTGTCCAGGGCTTCGGCGGACTCGATCTGGTAGTTCAGGACATAGTCGGCGACGTCCTGGATCACCTGGTCATAGTCGGGGCGGACGTTCAGGTCAACATTGGCGCTCATGCTTCGATCTCCCTGGATAGCAGGCTGATGAATTCGGTCACGGCGTCCCGGTCGTGGCCCTCACATGAAGTGTAGGAGCGGGGGGACGCCTAGTTCCACGCCCGCGAATCGCACGCATGGCGTGCTCCCACAGGTTTTCATGCCGCCAAGGCGAACAGGCCGCGAGGCTCAGAACGCATCGCCGGGTACGCGCACCCAGCCTTCCATCAGCACGCGGGCGCTGCGACTCATGATCGCCTTGACCACCGTCCATTCGCCGTTGACCTGGCTGGCCTCTGCACCAACCCGCAGGGTGCCCGATGGGTGGCCGAAGCGCACCGCGCTGCGCGCACCGCCGCCAGCCGCAAGATTGACCAGGGTGCCTGGAATCGCCGCGGCGGTACCGATGGCCACGGCCGCCGTGCCCATCATGGCGTGGTGCAGCTTGCCCATGGACAGCGCCCGCACCAGCAGGTCGACCTCGTCGGCGCTGATGGTCTTGCCGCTGGAGGCGAGGTAGTCCCTGGGCGGCGCGACGAAGGCGATCTTCGGCGTGTGCTGACGCTTGGCCGCCTCTTCCGGCGTTTTGATCAGCCCCATGCGCAGGGCTGCGGCGATGCGAATCTGCTCGAACTTCTCCAGCGCCTTGGCATCCGAGTTGATCGCCTCGCGCAGTTCGCTGCCGCTGTAGCCGATGTCCTCGGCATTGACGAACACGGTGGGGATGCCGGCGGTGATCATGGTGGCCTTGAGCGTGCCGCTCTTTACAACATCAGCGGGCACGTCGAGATCGTCGACCAGGTTGCCGGTGGGGAACATCGAGCCGCCCTCCTCGCCGTCATCGGACGGATTGAGGAACTCCAGCACGATCTCGGCCGCCGGAAATGTCACGCCGTCCAGCTCGAAGTCGCCGGTTTCCTGGACCTGGCCGTCGCTCACCGGCACATGGGCGATGATGGTCTTGTTGATGTTGGCCTGCCAGATGCGCACCACGCAGGTGCCGTTCTGCGGGACGCGCGCCGGATCGATCAGGCCGGCGTGGATCGCAAACGCGCCAGCGGCGGTGGACAGGTTGCCGCAGTTGCCAGACCAATCGACAAAGGCCGAGTCGATCGAAACCTGACCATAAAGGTAGTCCACGTCATGCTCGGGCACGCCGCTCTTGGCCAGGATCACGCACTTGCTGGTACTGGAGGTGGCGCTGCCCATGCCGTCGATGTGCGCGGCGTAGGGGTCCGGGCTGCCGATCACACGCATGAACAGCTTGTCACGCGCCTCGCCCGGCACCTGGCAGCGCTCGGGCAGGTCTTGCAGGCGGAAAAATACGCCCTTGCTGGTGCCGCCACGGATGTAGGTGGCGGGAATTTTGATTTGAGGTGCGTGGGGCATGGCTAAGACCTACTCCAAATTATGTGAAGACAACGCGTGTAGGAGGGGCTTTAGCCGCGAGCTTTTTAAAGCTAAATCGCGGCTAAAGCCCCTCCCACAACACTGCGCTTAAACTGCCACCGTCGCCTCAAGGAAGTCCTGAGCGAAGCGCTGCAGCACACCGCCGGCGTTGTAGACGTTGACTTCGGCAGCGGTGTCCAGACGGCAGGTCACCGGGACCTTGACCACGTCGCCATTACGGCGATTGACCACCAGGGTCAGTTCGCCGCGCGGCGACAGCTCGCCCTGGATGTCGTAGGTCTCGCTGCCGTCGAGGCCGAGGGTCAGGCGGGTGGTGCCCGGCTTGAGCTCGACCGGCAGCACGCCCATGCCAACCAGGTTGGTGCGGTGAATGCGCTCGAAACCTTCCGCCACAATCACTTCCACACCCGCCAGGCGCACGCCCTTGGCCGCCCAGTCACGGGAGCTGCCCTGACCGTAGTCGGCACCGGCGACGATGATCAGGTTCTGCTTGCGGTTCATGTAGGTTTCGATCGCTTCCCACATGCGCATGACCTTGCCCTCGGGTTCCACGCGCGCAAGCGAACCTTTCTTCACCACACCGTCGACCACGGCCATTTCATTGACCAGTTCTTTGTTGGCGAAAGTAGCGCGCTGCGCCGTCAGGTGGTCGCCGCGATGGGTGGCGTAGGAGTTGAAGTCCTCCTCAGGCAGGCCCATCTTGTGCAGGTACTCACCGGCGGCCGAACTCATCTGGATCGCGTTGGACGGCGACAGATGGTCGGTGGTGATGTTGTCCGGCAGGATCGCCAGCGGGCGCATGCCCTTGAGGGTGCGCTCGCCGGCCAGGGCGCCTTCCCAGTACGGCGGACGGCGAATATAGGTACTCATCGGACGCCAGTCGTACAGCGGGCTTTCGGCTTGCGCAATAGTGCCCAGATCGAACATCGGGATGTAGATCTGCTTGAACTGCTCCGGTTTCACGCTGACTGCGACAATCGCGTCGATCTCCTCGTCGCTCGGCCACAGGTCCTTCAGGGTGACGGGATTGCCGGCCTTGTCGGTACCCAACACGTCCTGCTCGATGTCGAAGCGCATGGTACCGGCGATGGCGTAGGCCACCACCAGCGGCGGCGAAGCCAGGAAGGCCTGCTTGGCGTACGGATGGATACGGCCGTCGAAGTTGCGGTTGCCGGACAGTACCGCGGTGGCGTACAGGTCGCGGTCGATGATTTCCTGCTGGATCACCGGGTCCAGTGCGCCGGACATGCCGTTGCAGGTGGTGCAGGCGTAGCCGACGATGCCGAAGCCGAGCTGCTCCAGCTCCGACAGCAGGCCGGCTTCTTCCAGGTACAGCTTGGCGACCTTGGAGCCCGGGGCAAACGAGGTCTTGACCCACGGCTTGCGCACCAGGCCCAGGGCATTGGCCTTTTTCGCCAGCAGACCGGCGGCGACCACGTTGCGCGGATTGGAGGTGTTGGTGCAGCTGGTGATGGCGGCGATGATCACCGCGCCGTCGGGCATCAGGCCTTCACTTTCTTCAATTTTGCCAGCCGCCAGTTTGGCTTCGTCGGCAATACCGCGCTCATGCAGCGCCGAGGTCGGCAAGCGGCGATGCGGATTGCTCGGACCCGCCATATTGCGCACCACTGTGCTCAGGTCGAAGCTCAGCACACGCTCGTACTCGGCCGTGACCAGAGCATCGGCCCACAGGCCGGCAGTCTTGGCGTAGTTTTCCACCAGCGCTACCTGTTCCGGTTCGCGCCCGGTGAGTTTGAGGTAGTCGATGGTCTGCTGGTCGATGTAGAACATCGAGGCGGTGGCGCCGTATTCCGGGCACATATTGGAGATGGTCGCGCGGTCGCCGATGGTCAGGCTGTCGGCACCCTCGCCGAAGAACTCGACCCAGGCACCCACCACGCGCTCCTTGCGCAGGAACTCGGTGATGGCCAGCACGATGTCGGTGGCGGTGATGCCGGGCTGGCGCTTGCCGATCAGCTTGACTCCGACGATGTCGGGCAGGCGCATCATCGACGGCAGGCCCAACATCACGGTTTCCGCTTCCAGACCACCGACGCCGATGGCGATCACACCCAGAGCATCAACGTGCGGAGTGTGCGAGTCGGTGCCCACGCAGGTGTCCGGGAAGGCCACGCGCTTGCCATTTTCATCCGCGCGAGCCTGGATCACCGGGCTCATCTTCTCCAGGTTGATCTGGTGCATGATGCCGTTGCCGGCCGGGATCACGTCGACGTTCTTGAACGCAGTCTTGGTCCACTCGATAAAGTGGAAGCGGTCCTCATTGCGCCGGTCTTCGATGGCGCGGTTCTTGGCGAAGGCATCCGGATCAAAGCCTGCGGCTTCCACGGCCAGGGAATGGTCGACGATCAGCTGGGTCGGTACCACCGGGTTGACCTTGGACGGATCACCGCCCTTCTCGGCGATGGCGTCGCGCAGGCCGGCCAGGTCGACCAGCGCGGTCTGACCGAGGATGTCGTGGCAGACCACGCGAGCCGGGTACCAGGGGAAGTCCAGATCGCGCTTGCGCTCGATCAGCTGCTTGAGCGAATCGGTCAGGGCGTCCGGCTCGCAGCGGCGCACCAGTTGCTCAGCCAGCACGCGGGAGGTATAGGGCAGCTTGGCGTAGGCACCGGGGGCGATGGCATCGATCGCCGCGCGGGTGTCGAAGTAGTCCAGCGCGCTGCCGGCCAGTGGCTTGCGGTATTGAGTGTTCATGGTCATGGACGATCCTTGAGCGGCACGAACTTGAGGTCTTCGGGACCGACGTAGTTGGCGCTCGGGCGGATGATCTTGCCGTCGATGCGCTGCTCGATGACGTGGCTGGACCAGCCCGAGGTGCGCGCAATGACGAACAGCGGGGTGAACATGGCGGTCGGCACGCCCATCATGTGATAGCTGACCGCGCTGAACCAATCGAGGTTGGGGAACATCTTCTTGATCTCCCACATGGTCGATTCCAGACGCTCGGCGATGTCGTACATTTTCATGTTGCCCTGCTCGGTGGAGAGCTCGCGGGCCACGTCCTTGATCACCTTGTTGCGCGGATCGCTCACGGTGTAGACCGGATGGCCGAAACCGATCACCACTTCCTTCTTCTCGACCCGGGCACGGATATCGGCCTCGGCTTCGTCCGGGTTGTCGTAGCGCTTCTGAATCTCGAAGGCCACCTCGTTGGCGCCGCCATGCTTGGGGCCGCGCAGCGCGCCGATGCCGCCGGCAATGGCGGAGAACATATCCGAACCGGTGCCGGCGATCACCCGCGAGGCAAAGGTCGAGGCGTTGAACTCATGCTCGGCATACAGGTTGAGCGAGGTGTGCATGGCACGCACCCAGGAATCGCGCGGCTTCTCACCGTGTAACAAATGGAGGAAGTGGCCGCCGATGGAGTCGTCGTCAGTTTCAACGTCGATGCGCTTGCCGTTGTGGCTGAAGTGATACCAGTACAGCAACGCGGAACCCAGCGAGGCCATCAGCTTGTCGGCGATGTCGCGGGCGCCGGGGTGGTTGTGGTCGTCTTTCTCCGGCGACACACAACCCAGCACGGACACAGCGGTGCGCATCACATCCATCGGGTGGGCGGACGGCGGCAGTTGCTCGAGAGACACCTTCAGCGCCGCAGGCAAACCACGTAGCGCCTTGAGCTTGGCCTTGTAGCCGGCCAGCTCGGCAACGTTCGGCAATTTGCCGTGTACCAGCAGGTGGGCGATTTCTTCGAATTCGCAGCGGTTGGCAAAATCCAGCACATCGTAGCCGCGGTAGTGCAAGTCGTTGCCAGTACGGCCGACGGTGCACAGTGCGGTGTTGCCGGCGGTGGTGCCGCTCAGGGCTACGGATTTCTTCGGTTTGAAGCCTGGGCTGGTGGTTTCTGGGGTCGTGCTCATCACTTGTCTCCTCATCCGATCCGGTCGGGTCGTTCTTGTTATGCGCGAGCCGCTGCGGCTCGCGCTCCGGTTATTTCTTGGCGGCAAACAGCGCGTCGAGATGCTGCTCGAAGGCGTGGTAGTTGATGCGATCGTAGAGCTCCATGCGGGTCTGCATGGTGTCGATCACGTTCTTCTGGGTGCCGTCGCGGCGCAGCGCGGTGTAGACGTTTTCGGCCGCCTTGTTCATGGCGCGGAAGGCCGACAGCGGATAGAGCACCAGGGACACGTCGACACTGGCCAGCTCTTCGGTGGTGTACAGCGGCGTGGCGCCAAACTCGGTGATGTTGGCCAGGATCGGCGCCTTGAGGCGATCGGCGAAGGTCTTGTACATCGCCAGTTCGGTGATCGCCTCGGGGAAGATCATGTCGGCGCCGGCCTCGATGCAGGCCTCTGCGCGATCCAGCGCCGAGTTCAAGCCTTCGACCGCCAGCGCATCGGTGCGCGCCATGATCACGAAGCTGTCGTCGGTGCGCGCATCCACCGCGGCCTTGATCCGGTCGACCATCTCTTGCAGCGTGACGATTTCTTTATTGGGTCGATGACCGCAGCGCTTGGCGCCGACCTGGTCCTCGATGTGAATCGCCGCGGCGCCGAACTTGATCATCGACTTGACCGTGCGCGCCACGTTGAAGGCCGAGGAGCCGAAGCCGGTGTCGACATCCACCAGCAGCGGCAGGTCGCAGACATCGGTGATGCGGCGCACGTCGGTAAGCACGTCGTCCAGCCCGGTGATGCCCAGATCCGGCAAACCGAGGGAGCCGGCCGCCACACCGCCACCGGACAGGTAGATCGCCTTGAACCCGGCACGCTTGGCCAGCAGGGCGTGGTTGGCGTTGATCGCGCCGACCACCTGCAACGGATGTTCTGCGCCAACGGCATCGCGAAAACGCTGGCCGGGACTGCTCTGGCTGGATAGCTGACTCATGACTCACCTCGGGGTTTGGCTGTCTTGGTTGGCGCGCCCTGCCCCATGTTCATGGTGTAGTGGCGCTCGATATTGCGCTTGGATGCACCGATGTGACGGCGCATCAGCAACTCGGCTAGCTCGCCATCGCGCTCGGCGATGGCGTCGAGAATCCGGTGGTGTTCGGCGAACGCCTGACGCGGGCGGTTCGGCGTGGCCGAGAACTGCAGGCGGTACATGCGCACCAGCTGATACAGCTCGCCGCAGAGCATCTGCACCAGGGTGCGGTTGCCGCTGCCCTGAATGATCCGGTAGTGGAAATCGAAATCGCCTTCCTGCTGGTAGTAGCCGACGCCCGCTTTGAAGGCCGCATCCTGCTCATGCAGATCGAGCACCCGGCGCAGCTCATCGATTTCCGTCTGGCTCATGCGCTCGGCGGCCAGACGGCAAGCCATGCCCTCCAGCGACTCGCGAATCTCATAGAGTTCGATCAGCTCGGCATGATCGAGCGCCACCACCCGCGCACCCACATGGGGAATGCGTACCAGCAGACGCTGACCTTCCAGGCGGTGAAGCGCCTCGCGCAGCGGCCCACGACTGATGCCATAGGTGCGCGCCAGCTCCGGCTCGGAAATTTTGCTGCCCGGCGCGATCTCGCCTTTGACGATGGCAGCCTGAATACGGCGAAAAACATGCTCGGACAACGTTTCCGAGTCATCCTGAACGATACGGGGCAGCTCAATGGCATCGGGCATATTGTCGACACTGCTATCTGGATTTGCCAAAAAACTACCCTCCATCCGCACATATGTCAAACAATCAAGCATGACTGTCAACAATATACCGAATAACAAAACGCTCTTATCTGCCCGCTTTTCTCGTATAAACGCCTATAAGCGTCTGTCGCAGCAGCAAAACCCCCGTGCTAGAATGCCACCCACTCGCGCCTGGCCTAGCTTTGCTGCCATGCCTGCTAGAGTTCAAACCAGGCGCAGCGGCCATGCCACCTCGCCCGCAGGTCTTGTTATCCGACGACCGCGCTACACCTAATAGGACTTATGAGACTCAAGCCCTTCGCCCTGCTGTTCTGCCTGCTGTTACTGCCTGGCCTGGGTCTCGCCGCCGCAGAAAAGGCCGTATACGGTCTGAATGAACACGCCATGCTGTTCAACCTCGGCCTGCAAGTGCCGGCCAAATTGGATACTGGCGCCAAGACGGCGTCCTTGAGTGCCCGCGATATCAAGCGTTTCAAGCGCGAAGGAGAACCCTGGGTGCGCTTCTACCTGGCGATCGACGATGCCCATAGCCACCCGATAGAGCGCCCGTTGGCACGGATCAGCAAAATTAAACGGCGCGCAGGCGACTATGATCCAGAGGAAGAAAAAACCTATACCGCACGCCCGGTTATCGAGCTGGACATCTGCATGGGCCAAGCCCTGCGCACAATCGAAGTGAACTTGACCGACCGTAGTGCATTCCAATACCCGCTATTGATTGGCTCCGACGCGCTAAAACGCTTCAGCGCACTGGTCGACCCAAGCCTTAAATACGCAGCAGGGAAACCTGGCTGTCCCCCTGACGCAAACCTTGGCGCCACCCCTAATGAGTAATGCCCATGCGCTCTCTTAACCTGCATCTGAAAGTCCTGATCACGCTGTTGGTGGGCCTGGGCATTCTGATTACGGCCTACCAGATCTTCATCCTCGGCATTCCGCTGACCGAAGATGAAACCGATGATCTGTGGAACATCGACGCCAGAGTCGAGTTCCAGGCCACCCCGCGTGAGCCAGTCAAGCTGCAGATGTTTGTGCCGCCACTGAACCAGGATTATGTCAGTCTCAACGAGAGCTTCATCTCCAACAATTATGGCGTGAGCATCAACCGCGCCGATGGCAATCGCAAGGTCACCTGGTCTGCCCGGCGCGCCAGCGGCAAGCAAACCCTGTACTACCGCCTGGTCTTGACCAAGCGGTACAGCGGCGAGCTGGCCAAGAGCGAGGGACCGATCTTCCGCGACAGCATCCCCGTGGAAGGTGCCGAGAAAATTGCCGCCGAAGCCCTGCTAGCACCGATCCGCCAACACTCGGCGGACGTCGAAACCTTTATCAGCGAGACCATCAAACGGGTCAACAACGTCAACGACGATAACGTCAAACTGCTGCTGGGCGGCGATGCTTCGACACCGAATAAAGCCGATGCCATCGAGCTGCTGCTGTCCATTGCCCATGTGCCGATGGAGCGGGTGCACACCATCCGCCTGGCGGCCGAGATTCAGCAAAGCCCTGAACTCTGGCTACGCAGCTTCAACGGAGAAAAATGGCTCTACTTCAACCCGGAAACCGGTCAACAAGGCTTGCCAAGCGATCGCCTGACCTGGTGGACCGGCGACGACAACCTGATCAAGATCGAAGGCGGCAAGCAAGCGCAAGTCAGCTTCACCTTGAGCAACAGCGAGATGAATGCCATCCGCCTGGCCAAATTGACCGACGAGAATACTGACGCCGACTTCCTCGAGTATTCGATGTACGGCCTGCCGCTCTCTACCCAACAGACCTTCCAGATCATGCTGGTGATCCCGATCGGCGTGCTGGTGATCTTGATCCTGCGCAACCTCGGTGGCCTGCAGACCCTGGGCACCTTCACTCCGGTTCTGATCGCCCTGGCCTTCCGTGAGACCCAACTGGGCTTCGGCATCATCCTGTTCACCATCATTACCGCCCTGGGCCTGTCACTGCGCTCCTACCTCGAACACCTGAAACTGCAGATGCTGCCCAGACTCTCGGTGGTCCTGACCTTCGTCGTGGTCCTGATCGCAGTAATCAGCCTGTTCAGCCACAAGCTCGGCCTCGAGCGCGGCCTCTCGGTGGCACTGTTCCCGATGGTGATTCTGACCATGACCATCGAGCGTCTGTCGATCACCTGGGAAGAGCGTGGCGGTGGCCATGCCTTCAAGGTCGCCATTGGCACCCTGATAGCCGCGACCCTGTCTCACCTGCTGATGAGCGTGCCGCAGTTGGCCTACTTCATCTTCACCTTCCCGGCCGTACTGATGATCCTGGTGGGCTTCATGCTGGCGATGGGCCGTTACCGCGGCTACCGCTTGACCGAACTTTTCCGCTTCAAAGCCTTCCTGAAGGATTGAGCCATGCTAGGTCTCTGGAAAACATGGAAGGCCCTTGAAGCCAAAGGCATCATGGGCATCAACCGTCGCAATGCGGACTACGTGCTGAAGTACAACAAGCGCAATCTCTATCCGATCGTCGATGACAAGATCATCACCAAGGAGCGCGCTATTGCAGCCGGCATCGATGTGCCGAAAATGTACGGCGTGATCGAGACCGAAAAAGGCATCGACAAATTGCGCGAGATCATTGGCGACCGGCCGGACTTCGTGATCAAGCCGGCCCAGGGCGCCGGCGGTGACGGTATCCTGGTCATCGCCGACCGTTTCGAGGATCGCTATCGAACGGTTTCCGGCAAGATCATCAGCCATGAGGAAATCGAACATCAGATCTCCAGCATCCTCACCGGTCTGTACTCGCTGGGTGGCCACCGTGACCGCGCACTGATCGAATACCGCGTCACCCCCGACCCCATCTTCAAGAGCATCAGCTACGAAGGCGTGCCGGACATTCGCATCATCGTACTGAAGGGCTACCCGGTGATGGCCATGCTGCGCCTGCCGACCCGCCAGTCCGGCGGCAAGGCCAACCTGCACCAGGGCGCGATCGGGGTGGGCGTGGACCTGGCGACCGGGGTGACCCTGCGCGGCACCTGGCTGAACAGCAAGATCACCAAGCACCCGGACACCACCAATTCGGTAGACGGCGTACAGCTACCCAACTGGAATGGTTTCATGAAACTGTCCGCCGGCTGCTATGAACTGTGCGGCCTTGGCTACATCGGCGTGGACATGGTCCTCGACCAGGAGAAAGGCCCGCTGATTCTCGAGCTCAATGCGCGTCCCGGCCTGAACATCCAGATCGCCAACGACTGCGGCCTCACCCACCGCGCCCATGCCGTGGAAGCGCGCCTGGTCGAACTGGCGAAAAAAGGCATAACCGAGACGCCGGAGGAACGCGTGCGCTTCGCCCAGGAGCTGTTTGGCCACGTCCCCAAAGCAGAGATCTGAACCCAACCATCTACAGGCATTCACACTGCGGACGCCACAATCAGACAGAGCGTCCGCAACATGAAAGCCTGCCTCACTCCTGCAATACCGCCCACCCAGCAAACAGCGGTATGTTCCCAGCCAGCCCGTGCAACGAACCTGGAGCCGCAGGCGCCCACCCCCACGACCAGCGCGACGCAGCGATTTCCGTGCAGCCCTCGGCAACCCTTATCCGTACAACCCCCAGACAAACACCCAGCCAGTCCCATATACCAGCCAGTCCCATATAGAAGCGCTAGGATGAATCCGGCAGGCGTTCTACAATCGCCTGCCGCGCACCTCTGAAAGCTCTGCATGCCTACTTGCCTTATACATACCCTGCCCTACCGCGCCGACCCGGCCATCTACTTCAGCGCAGTCCGTCACGCGCCAGGGGCGGTGCTGCTGGATGCCGGCCGGCCGGCCGCCCAGCGCGGACGCTATGACCTGATCAGCGCCTGGCCAATCGCCGAGCTGATCCCCATGCCTGACGAATCGGCCAACGACTTCCTCCAGCGCCTGCGCACAAACCTGGCGGCGCTGGGCGAAGCCAAAGCACCTGACGACTGCCCGCTGCCCTTCGTCGGCGGCCTGATTGGCTACCTGGGCTACGACTTCGGCCGTCGCCTGGAAACCCTGCCCGAACAGGCCAGCGACGACCTGGGCCTGACCGATGCGCAACTTGGCTTGTATGCCTGGGCCCTGATCACCGACCACCGGCTGGGCACCAGTCAGTTGGTGTTTCACCCAGCATTGCCCAGTGAACAGCGCCAGCAGTTGATCGAGCGGTTCGATGCGCCACAGGCGCCAGCGTCAGAGCCCTTCAGGCTGACCAGGGCATTCCGGGCGGATATCGATGAAGGCGAGTATCGCCATGCCATCGAACGCATCCAGGCCTATATCCAGGCCGGCGACTGCTACCAGGTGAACTTTGCCCAACGCTTTCGCAGCCACTACCAAGGCGATCCCTGGACGGCTTATCGCAGCTTGCGCGCCGCCTGCCCCACCCCCTTCGCCGGCTACCTGGCCCTGGCGGATAACGGCGCAATCATCAGTCTGTCGCCCGAACGCTTCCTGCGCGTCAGCGAAGGTCAGGTGGAGACCCGCCCGATCAAAGGCACGCGCCCACGCCACAGCGACCCCGAGCAGGATGCCGCGCAAGCCGACACGCTCTTGGCCAGCCTCAAGGATCGGGCCGAGAACCTGATGATTGTCGATCTGCTGCGCAATGACCTCGGCCGCAGTTGCACGACCGGCTCGGTACGCGTGCCGGAGCTGTTCGCCCTGGAAAGCTATCCCAACGTGCACCACCTGGTCAGCGCGGTGACCGGCGAACTGGCACCTGACAAAGACGCCCTGGACCTGATCGCCGGCAGCTTCCCCGGCGGCTCTATCACTGGCGCACCGAAAATCCGCGCCATGCAGATCATCGACGAACTGGAACCCACCCGCCGCGCACTCTATTGCGGCTCGTTGCTGTACCTGGACGTGCGTGGCGAGCTGGACAGCTCGATTGCCATCCGCAGCCTGCTGGCCAAGGACGGTCAGATCAGCTGCTGGGGCGGCGGCGGCATAGTCGCCGACTCGGACTGGCAGGCGGAATACCAGGAGTCCATCACCAAGGTGAAGGTCTTGCTGGAAACGCTGGAGGGGATGTAGCGGCAAGCTGCAAGCGAGTCGCAGAACGAGGTGACAACCGCCAAACGCCTGCGCCCTGCCCTTGCCAGTTTGCCGCTGCGGTTACAGGCTCAGCTCGCGACTGGACGCCTTGATGAACTCGCGTTTGAGGTCTTCAAAGGTGTGCACTGCCGGGAACTGCGGAAACTCGCGAATTACGTTTTCCGGGGCATGGAACAGGATGCCCGCATGGGCCTCACTGAGCATGGTGGTGTCGTTGTACGAGTCGCCTGCGGCGATCACCCGGTAGTAGAGACTCTTGAGCGCGACCACCGATTGGCGCTTGGGATCCTTCTGGCGCAGCTGGTAGCTCACCACGCGATCATTCTCGTCGGTGACCAGCTTGTGGCACAGCAGCGTCGGAAAACCCAGCTGGCGCATCAGCGGCTGGGAGAACTCGTAGAAGGTGTCCGAGAGAATCACCACCTGAAAGCGCTCACGCAGCCAGTCGACGAACTCCACCGCGCCGTCCAGCGGCTTGAGGGTGGCGATGACTTGCTGGATGTCGTTCAGCTTCAGGCCATGCTCATCGAGAATGCGCAGGCGTTGCTGCATCAGCACGTCGTAATCCGGAATATCGCGGGTGGTCGCTTTCAGCGATTCGATGCCGGTTTTTTCCGCGAAGGCGATCCAGATCTCCGGGACCAGAACACCTTCCAGGTCGAGACAAGCGATTTCCACGGGACACTCCTAGATTGACCTTGAAAGAAGGCGGCACTCTAGCGACTAGCCGAAGGCTGCGCAACGCGAGGCTTATACCCAAAACAGACGAACAACCTATAACTTGGTTATTTAGCGGTATAACGCCTTTTTGCTACCATCGCCGCACAGAGCGTCCCGGGGCGCCAACCCACCAGGCGCAATAGCCTGGCGGCACCCTCTCAGCGCCACCTCAAACAGGAATCCAGCCGATGAGCCACCCATTCGATGTCGCCGAACTGGCCGCAACCTACGCCAACAAGTCGCCCCAGGACATTCTCAAACTTGCCTTCGAGCACTTTGGCGATGAACTGTGGCTTTCCTTCAGCGGCGCCGAGGACGTGGTGCTGGTCGACATGGCCTGCAAGCTGAATAAAAACGTCAAGATCTTCAGCCTCGACACCGGTCGCCTGCACCCGGAGACCTACCGCTTCATCGAGCAGGTGCGCGAGCACTACGGCATCGCCATCGACGTACTCTCCCCCGACGCGACGGCGCTAGAGGCCCTGGTCAAGGAAAAAGGCTTGTTCAGCTTCTACAAGGACGGCCACAGCGAATGCTGCGGTATTCGCAAGACCGCCCCGCTCAGGCGCAAGCTGGCCACGGTCAAGGCCTGGGCTACCGGCCAGCGTCGCGATCAGAGTCCCGGTACCCGCAGTCAGGTCGCGGTGGTGGAAATCGACACAGCTTTCTCCACCGCGGAAAACACCCTGTACAAATTCAACCCGCTGGCGCAGATGAGCAGCGAAGACATCTGGGCCTATATCCGCATGCTGGAAATCCCCTACAACAGCCTGCATGAACGCGGCTTCATCAGTATCGGCTGCGAGCCCTGCACCCGCCCCGTACTGCCCAACCAGCACGAGCGCGAAGGCCGCTGGTGGTGGGAGGAAGCCACGCAGAAGGAGTGCGGCCTGCACGCCGGCAACCTGATCGCGAAAAACTGAAACCACCGATGCGCTACGTTCCGCTCGGAGCGCAGTGACAGCCCGCCAGCTTTGCGCCGCACCGATTAACCATCGGTGCACTGCCTGCGGGTAGGGCGGCTTCGGAGCGAAGCGACAACCCGCCGGATGTGTGTCGCGCCGATTTGCCCAGGCTAGGTCAGCAGCGGGCGCCTGGAGGCGGCCGCAGTAGGCGAGGGTTTTTCACAACTTCTCAGTAAATCGGCAACTCAACATCGCGGAACAGCTCTTCCAGCTCGGACTTGTTGTGGCACTGCACCGCCTTGGCCAGCACATCGCGGGTCAGGTGCGGGGCAAATTTCTCGATGAAATCGCACATGAATCCACGCAGGAAGGTGCCGCGGCGAAAACCTATCTTGGTCACACTGGACTCGAACAGTTCACTGGCATCGAGCACCACCAGGTCCGGATCAAGCTTGGCGTCCACCGCCATCCTGGCCACGATGCCCACCCCCAGGCCAAGGCGCACATAGGTTTTGATCACGTCGGCGTCGGCCGCAGTGAAGACCACCTTGGGCGTCAGGCCGCGGTGGCTGAAGGCCTCGTCCAACTTGGAGCGGCCAGTGAAGCCGAATACATAAGTGACGATCGAGTGTTCCGCCAGAGCTTCCAGAGTCAGCTTTGGCAGCTTGCTCAATGGATGGCCCTGGGGCACTACCACGCAGCGGTTCCAGCGGTAGCACGGCATCATCACCAGATCATTGAACAGCTCCAGTCCCTCGGTGGCGATGGCGAAATCCACAGTGCCATCGGCGGCCATTTCGGCGATCTGCATCGGTGTGCCCTGGTGCATGTGCAGCGCGACGTCCGGGTATTGCTTGATGAATGCACTGATCACAGGAGGCAAGGCATAGCGCGCCTGGGTGTGGGTAGTGGCGATGGACAAGGTGCCCTTTTTTTCGTTGGAGAATTCCTGGGCGATCTGCTTGATGCTTTCGACCTTGCGCAGAATTTCTCCGGCAGTGGTGATGATCCGCTCGCCCGCCGGGGTGACCCGGGTCAGGTGCTTGCCGCTGCGAGCGAAGACCTCCACGCCCAATTCGTCTTCGAGTAAACGGATCTGCTTGCTGATGCCCGGCTGCGAGGTATAAAGGCTTTGCGCAGTAGCCGAAACGTTGAGGTCGTGATGGGCAACTTCCCAGATGTAGCGCAATTGCTGGAGCTTCATAAAAATCCCTCAAACAGAATAAGCAGCCGTTCAGAGGCCGGCGGCGTCATATAACCATATATATGGTTTAACCATTAAATCTAGATGATTTTATTTGGTCTTGCCGACTATTCGTTGAAATATAAATAACGACTTCAGGCCTCCCCACGGGCTCGGTGCTGCAGCATCGGCACCAGATACACCGGAACTTCGGACAACTGCACCAGGCGCGCGGCCGTGCGGCCCAACGGGCTATCCAGGCCGGCGCCATGGCTATGACTGCCGACGACCAGCAAATCCACCCCGCGCTTCTGCGCCTCCTCGAGAATCACCAGGGGCGGATCGCCTTGCACCACCTGCACCGCACGGATCAGCTCGAGTTCATGCTGGGACTCGCCGAGTTCATCGCGAAAGCCCTCCAATACCCGTTGCTCGATACTCGCCATAACCGTACTCAGACCTTTACTGCGCAGCTCCCTGAGCCGCTCTTCATCCAGGTAGGTTTGCAACACAGACTCGGCAAACAAGCCCATTGGCTCCACCGCATGCACGACATACAGGCTGGCATTGAAAGCACGAGTCAGCGCCAGGGCATGCTGCAAGACATAGGGAGCATAAAGACCCAGATCGGTAGCATAGAGAATCGAGCGAATCATGCGGTCTCCTCGACTGCCTAGCTGGCAGACCTGACTTGAGCTTAGCAGCGCCATCCGCAAGTCAACAAAACCGCAGCCATTCAGGACGAATGGTTATATGCACATGGCCAGGGAGCCGCTGGGGGCGGCATCCGGATTCAGGCTTGCGCAGCAGGACAATCCACAAACCTAGAGTTGCGGCTCGTTACTCACGCCATGCGGCACATGCCCGGTGGCAACGACCTCGCGGGCTTTCTCGCAGTGCCCCGCCTGATCGTCGAAGAACACGTCGGCACCGAAGGTCTCGAGGATCGCCGCCTTCTCCAGCCCGCCCAGAAAGTACGACTCATCCAGGCGAATATTCCACTCGCGCAAGGTGCGGATCACCCGCTCGTGGGCCGGTGCCGAGCGGGCGGTGACCAGAGCCGTGCGAATCGGGCAAGCCTCCTCGGGAAACTCCTGCTGCAACAGATGCAGCGCCGCCAGGAAGGGCTTGAAGGGGCCACCGCCGAGCAACTCGCGAGCCGACTCACGTTCGTGGCTCTGGAAGGCTTCCAGGCCGCCCTGCTGATAGACCCGCTCGGACTCGTCGGAAAACAGCACGGCATCGCCATCGAAAGCGATGCGCAGCTCATTGCTCGCCGCCCGCCGCGCCCCACCCGAGAGAATGGTGGCCGCGCCAAACCCCGAGCGCAGCGCGCTGCGCACATCTTCGGCGTGAGTCGAGAGAAACAGGTGGCAGCCGAACGCCGCCAGATAAGGATCGGGGCTGCGGCCGCCGACAAAGGCCGCGCGCGAGATGCCCAGGCCGTAGTGCTGAATCGAGTTGAACGCACGCAAGCCGGTATCGGCGCTGTTGCGCGACACCAGAATCACTTCGACCCGCGCCTGATCCAATGCGCTGTTCAACCCCAGCAGCTTCTCGACCAGGGGGAAGGCGTCACCGGGCATGAGGATTTCGTCCTCATGCTCGATCTGATAGCGACGATAGGCCTCGACCCCCTCCCCCTCATACACGCGATGACTCTCGCGCAGGTCGAACAGCGCCCGCGAGGAAATCGCCAACACCAGCTTGTCGCCCATTCCCTTGCTCATACTCACCTCGGTGTCTGTAAAAATCGGCTGCCATGCGAGACAGCTTGATGCAGGTTGGAGACAACGGCCTGGGCGGGCGTTTTCTTACCAGCGAGCCACATCAAAGTCGGTCAGCTGCAATTCAGTCACTATACTATTCACAATGATGTCGAATTAATGGCATAGGGAGCCTGTAGTCATGCGACATTTCCTGCGTCACCCCAGCGATATGCCAGTGGAGCTGGTACTCCGCAAGCAAGACTGTATCCCCAAACAACGGCTGAACAATATCAGTCTCGGCGGAGTGGCGTGCAATTCCAAATGCGGTTTTCGCCGCGGCACCGCGATAGAGTTGCGTATCCCCCTGCTTGGTGAACAGGCGCGCTACCCCGGAGTGGTGGCCTGGTGCCGCAAACAGCCCGACGATTACCTGGTCGGCATCGCCTTTATCGACGAAGACACGTTATTTCGCGCACGCATGGTCGAACAGGTCTGCCAGATCGAACATTACCGCAAGCAACGCGAACTGGAGCTGGGCGAGCATCTGGCGATAGACAGCATCGCCGTGGAATGGATCGCCAATCACGCCGCCGAGTTCTCCAATGCAAGTCTGTAATCGCTGTTCCGCTCCATTTAACGACCTTAGACCCATTGTCTAGCCCGCCCGTAACGCGCTAAGGTTCTGCAACCCCGCTGTGCCCATAAATGCTGTGCACCGCCACACGGGGATCGCTGGCGGCCGGCACCCGTGACCTGACGACCCTGACCTGATGAAAAGCACGATGGCTGACCTACCGATCAATGACCTTAACGTTGCCTCCAACGAAACCCTGATCACACCCGATCAGCTAAAGCGCGAAATTCCGCTGACCGATGCCGCACTGCACACTGTCGCCACTGGCCGCCAGGTGATTCGCGACATCCTCGATGGTAAAGACCATCGCTTGTTCGTGGTAGTCGGCCCCTGCTCGATTCACGATATCAAAGCCGCCCACGAATACGCCGAACGCCTCAAGGCACTCGCGGCAGAAGTGTCGGACAGCCTGTACCTGGTGATGCGCGTGTACTTTGAAAAGCCGCGCACCACGGTGGGCTGGAAAGGGTTGATCAACGACCCCTACCTGGACGACTCGTTCAAGATTCAGGACGGCCTGCATATCGGCCGCCAGTTGCTGCTCGACCTGGCGGCAATGGGCCTGCCAACCGCTACCGAGGCACTCGATCCGATCTCACCGCAATATTTGCAGGATCTGATCAGCTGGTCGGCCATCGGCGCACGCACCACCGAATCGCAAACCCACCGCGAAATGGCCTCTGGCTTGTCCTCGGCGGTTGGCTTCAAGAACGGCACCGACGGCGGCCTGACCGTAGCGATCAACGCGTTGCAATCGGTTTCCAGCCCGCATCGCTTCCTCGGCATCAATCAGGAAGGTGGCGTGTCCATCGTCACCACCAAGGGCAATGCCTACGGTCATGTGGTGCTGCGCGGCGGCAATGGCAAGCCCAACTACGACTCGGTCAGCGTTGCTGTTTGCGAGCAGGAACTGACCAAGGCCGGTATTCGCCCGAACATCATGGTCGACTGCAGCCATGCCAACTCGAACAAGGATCCGGCGCTGCAACCCCTGGTCATGGACAACGTTGCCAACCAGATCCTCGAAGGCAACCAGTCGATCGTTGGCCTGATGGTCGAGAGCCACCTGGGCTGGGGCAACCAGTCGATACCGAAAGACCTCAATCAGCTGAAATACGGCGTGTCCGTCACCGATGCCTGCATCGACTGGGACAGCACCGAAAAAACCCTGCGCGGCATGCACGCCAAACTCAAGGATGTGCTGCCCAAGCGTCACCGCAGTTAAACGCCACACGCATAAAAAAGCCGGGCGATGCCCGGCTTTTTTATATAAACCTCTGTGTCAGCCTTTGACACTATGGCGCTGACGACGCTCCATATATCGCTCGACGTAGGAACAAGAGGGGATCACCGTGTATTCCATGTGTTCCGCGTACTGCAAGGCATGCTCGGTCAAGGCGGCGGCAATGCCACGACCACGCAACGAATTCGGCACGAAGGTACGGTAAATATCCAAGGTCTGCTTCCCCAGATCCATATAGGCCAGGTACGCACGATCACCATCCACTGTGGTCTCGAACTGGTGACCCTTGAGGTCATGGTGAATGGACAACGCCTCGCTCATTACAACTCCTCTGAAAGTAACCTGCCAACCATAGCGTACCTTAGCGATATTTTCCCGTCGAAGCGACCTCGGCATTGCGCCATCATCGCACGCGCAGTCGCAATGGTAAGCATTGACCGGCACTGTCAGCCCGGCTTGCCTTGCCTAGAACACACTCAAGAAAGCGATGCAGCACAGCACCGCAATTACCGGAACCATCACCGTCACGATGAAAATGTCTTTGTAAGCCTGCTTGTGGGTCAAGCCCATGATCATCAGCATGGCAATCACTGCTCCACAGTGCGGCAGCGAGTCAAACCCACCCGAGGCAATAGCGGCTATTCGGTGAAGAACTTCGGGTTCGACGCCCATTTCCAGGTATTTTGGCGCCAGGCTCTGCATGAATATCTGCAAGCCACCGGAGGAGGAGCCGACGATTCCGGAAACCACACTGACCGAGGCGAATACCGACAACAGCGGCGGCAAGTCAACCGCCAGAATCCACTGGGCAAACTGGCCAAAGCCAGGCGTCTGGATGACCACGCCACCAAAACCAATCACCGCAGCGGTGTTCAGCAGCGGCATGATCGCATCGTCGGCGCCCTGTCCGAGCAACGCCAGCGTATTGCGCCGCAAGCCCGCGAACAGCATGACCGCAACCGCAGTGGCGAGCACCAGAGCCAGGCTCGGCCAGAGAATGGGTTGCTGTTGACTGAATTCCAGCAACGGCCCCAGCACGCCCAGCCCGGGATCGACTGCACCACTCAACAACAGCAGGCGCGGTAGCATGATAATGCCCAGCACCATCAGGATAGGCACCAGAGCCAAGCTCCAATGTGGCCCGGCGCCCGGCGCGCTGGCCAATTGCTCCATGCGCAAATCCTGCGCATTGGCCTCGAACCCCTCGCCGCGCTCGCGCGCCAGGCGCCATTCACGCTGAACATAAGCCATGCCCAGCGCCATCATCAACACGCTCGCGGCCACACCGATCCAGGCACCGGCAAACAGGTCGGTACCCAAGGCGCTGGCGGCGATGACATTGTGAATCGAGGGTGTGCCCGGCATCGCAGTCATGGTGAAGGTACCGGCGCCCAAGGCGGTGGCAGCGCAGAATAGACGCTTGGGCAGGTTGGCCTCACGCATCAAGCTGATGCCCAGCGGATACATGGTAAAGATCACCACGAACACCACCACCCCACCATATGTCAGCAATGCACAAACCAGCATGGTGACCCACAGAGTCCGGCTAATGCCGAGGCTGCGCGTTATCGCCTGAGCGATGCTGCTGGCCGCCTGGCTTGCGGCCATGACCTTGCCAAATATGGCACCGCAAAGAAACAACACGAAGAACTTGCCGGCAAAGGTGAAGGCGCCCAAGGGGCCGAAAGGGAAATACTCGAGTAGTGCCTTTGGGGCTTCCAAGCCATTGCTCAGCGCCACCACCAAGGCGCAAAACAAGGCCGCAATGAATATATTCACCCCACGCAGTGCCATGAACATCAGTAAGGCCAAACCCGCCAACAACCCCGCATTCCCGAGCATGTGCAACCCTCCATTATTCTTGTATTTGTCAGCCCATCTTCAAAAACCACAGCGCATGTCCTGCCCTCTCAGCCCAGGCCAGCCCCCGTTCACCAAGCCCGGCAAGCGGCCTTGTGAAGCCCCGCGGAGTCCAAGCATCAAACCCTGCCCAACGTGTATCCGCAACGCAGATACCGCAGAACCCGATCACTGAGGGGCGTGCCAAAACAATGGGAGGCTCAGGCCGTGAGCAGGCTGTCGTGCTTATGACACTTCATCGCCGGGTCCCGGTAGCTGTGAATGCGAGGCGTTTTATAACAGTAAACTCCGCGACACAGTAGAAACAACGCGGCCGCCATGTTTTTCATACAAAGCCCTCACAACTTGCCACCGCGCCCTTGCGGCTTGACCCAGATAAAAAAAACATGTCGCGCTTGCACCGCCTACATTTACTTACTAAAAGTTATAGGTAGTATGTACGCCGGCTAATTTCCTACTATTTGGAAATTGCTTTTACGGAAAATTCCACTCAAGGGGAACACGATGAACAACGTTCTGAAATTCTCTGCTCTGGCTTTGGCCGCAGTTCTGGCTACCGGTTGCAGCAGCATGTCCAAAGAAACTGAAGCACGTCTGACCGCTACCGAAGACGCCGCTGCTCGCGCTCAAGCCCGCGCCGATGAAGCCTATCGCAAGGCTGATGACGCAATGGCAGCCGCTCTGAAGGCTCAGCAAACTGCTGACGAAGCCAATGAGCGCGCTCTACGTATGCTGGAAAAAGCCAGCCGCAAGTAATAGCCCTTCAAGGCTAACTAAGCCGATCCTTCAGGGATCGGCTTTTTTATGGGCGCACCGGGCAGGGTAACGACGTTTTGCAGGTAGTTGACCTGCCGATCCGACGCTCACACGCACAACCATCGCCAAGGCATCGTGCGATAAAAGGGGGCAATGCCCTAAGCAATTAAATCACTGCCGGCCGATGGCCTTCGTGTTCGGCCGGGTAGGCACGCCCAGCCGGGGATGGCCGCAGCTCCGTGGCGACGGCGGAAGCTGGCCAGGGTGTCGTGATCCGGGTGCTGGTCGCAGGCGATAAACCGGAACGCCAGGGAGACATAGCTGGCTCGCTCGATCTTGCGGCTTGGATACGCTCCCGAGGCATAACCGTAGATCAGCAACGACAGCAACATTGCCGACTGGCCGGCATTCCTGGCTGGGCGTACAAGCCGATTATGACCTGTGGCAAGCGAGGCATCGCGAGCAGCCCCATATCGAGCGCTTTGCCGCCATCGCTTAGCTCGGATGCAGGCGCTTAGGGGGCCAAAGCAAATACATCCTATCGAATCTAGCCTTGTTCGCGAATGGATATTGGCTCGGCCGATCGGGCGACAAAACACTTATCTTGGTTGTCCGGAAAAACGCGACCACTAAAGCAGATCCGCCGGGCTGTCGCTGCGCGACGAACGGGATCACTGCTCAAGCAACGCCGATCGGGGCTTTTGTAGGATGGTGCGGGCGGCGATCCGTCGGGCCGCGTAGGATGAGCGCAGCGATACCCATCGGCGTTCGGCCAATCAATGCCGTAATCCCATCAGCCCCAGCATGCAGCTTCATCCGATTGCCCTGGCAGCAATGTCTTCAGGCCTTATACTGCCGCCCTTTGCGTAAAGGCCCTGCTTCGTGGCGAACAAACGATACAGCTGCATTGGTTTATTCAACCCCAAATCCCCGGAGAACGTCGGTGCGGTGATGCGCGCCGCCGGTTGCTATGGCGCGGCCTCGGTGTTCTACACCGGCACCCGTTATGAACGTGCCCGCGACTTCGTCACCGACACCAAGCGCATCTATATGGATATTCCACTGATCGGCATCGACGATCTGCAGAAGATCATCCCGCTGGGCTGCACGCCGGTTGCGGTGGAATTGGTCGAGGGCGCGCGGCCGCTGCCGCAGTACACCCACCCGGATCGGGCGATCTACATCTTCGGCCCGGAAGACGGCTCGCTGAACAAGGAGATCCGCGCCTGGTGCGAGGATGTGATCTACATCCCCACCCAGGGCTGCATGAACCTGGCGGCCACGGTCAATGTGGTGCTCTACGACCGCATGGCCAAGGGCAATAACACCAAGTCGGGGCCCAAGTTCTAGACGACCGGGCCCAGCCGGCGCAGGCATTACTTCTTCAGCAGCTTGCTGTCGAGCACCTTGGAAGCGCCGCCCATCACGTTCTCGCTGATCTCGATGAAGTCCTGGGTGCTGACCTTGTCCAGGCGCATCAGGCCACGGGTGACATCGTCCAGCGAACGAGGCTCGGTACTGCCCTTGGTCTGCTGGCGGATTTCCCGATCCAGCTCCTGCAGCAACAGGACTGCGCGAGCGGTCACCGCACCGCTGGCATTAGCGCTGCGCAGGCTCTTCACCGGCTTACTCCACTCCACTTGTTGCTCGCGAACCTTCTGGTAGCGCTCTTCGCTCAGCCCCCCCGCGCGGCGCACCAGTTCGATGGCGTAGTACTCGGCCAGCCCTTCGGTGATCCAGTCGCTGCGATCGCGCGACTGGATGCGGCCGAACACGTGTACCAGTTCGTGCACCAGCGAACTGGTGCCGTTTTCGCTGATCAGCGGGCGGTCGGCGTGCATGTAGTAGGAATTGGCCGCCGACAGGCCGCCGCGCCACATCGGATCGCCGGCACCGACGATCAGCAACTTGCCCGGGTCGCGCGGGAACACCGCCTGGGCTTCCGGCCAGACGAAGGTCAACAGGGTGAGAATATCCATGCGGCGCATGCCCTCGCCGATCGGCGCGGCGACGGTCACGTCGGTCTCGCCGAGCCTGGCGCGGCGTGTGCCTATCTTGCCGGCGACGATCCAGCCGGTCGGGCGATCGAACTTGCGCTGCGGGTTGTCGATGCGGAACCTGTGCTTGCCGATCCGCGGCCAGCCGGTCTCGACGCCGCGCCAGCCCTTGGGCAACTGGAATTGCAGGCGCGCGACCAGCTCGGTCTTGTCCTGTTGACGCAGTTTGGCGCTGGGCACCAGGTCGTCGCCGCGCAGCAAGGCCCAGTCCTCGGTCATGCGGGCATCGAAACCGTCATTCGCACGCGGCCGGCTGATCCGCACGCGGTAGCTCAGCTTCGCCACGCCTTTGCCTGGCTCCCAGACTCCGCGCTCGGGGCTTTCCTGGGTCCACTCACCGTCGCCGCTGAAGTCGCTGTAATAGCCCTCGTCGCCCAGATTGAACGACAGGCTGCGGACTCGCTCGCCGTCCTCCAGGGTCAGGCTGACTTCGGCCTGATCGCTCTCCGGCAGAAAACGCACGTGGTAATCCAGGTCGACCTTCTGCGCCGCCCACAGGGGCGTGGCGCACAGACTCAACAACAGGGCGGGCAACAGGTTGCGGCGAATCGACATAAGGGACAGTTCCTTTGTGGGACAGGGCGGTGCATTGCATAGACTGTATATAGACTATGCAATTCAATATAAGCCGACCGTTATGGCTTTTTAAGGGCCATGTTCAGGTTATGAGGAGGCCAAATGCAGGAGCCCGCCGTCGCAGACACCGCGCTGTCGCGCAGAAAACTGGAGGCTTCCCGTTGTCGTAGGAGCGGCTTCAGCCGCGAAGCTTTGCTGTGCCGCGAAGAATTCGCGGCTGAAGCCGCTCCTACATAAACGCAACAACCCATAAAATCAATGACATACAGGTTTTTTGATAAGAGCGCTCTAGCGGCGTTGTGCTAGGCGGCACAAGGCTTCAGCCGGCGCGGAAAATCAGGTGCTCTTCCCAATCGTCCTCGCCCACGCTGTTTTCGCTGAGCATGCGCCCGGACTGGGAAATACGCTGCTGGTGCACCTGGTCCGGATCGCCGCAGACCAGGTGATGCCACAACAGCAGGTCCTTGCCCTCGCTGACCAGGCGATAGGCGCAAGTCGGCGGCAGCCACTGGAACTGGTCGGCCTGGGCCGGGGTGAGCTGGATGCAATCGGGCACGGACGCTCGACGATTGCTGTAGTCGCTGCAGCGGCAGCTCTTCAAGTCAAGCAGCTTGCAGGCGATGCGCGTGTAATAGACGCTGCCGTCGTCGTCATCCTCGAGTTTTTGCAGGCAGCACAGGCCACAGCCATCGCACAGCGACTCCCACTCGTCCTGATCGAGTTGCTCGAGGGTTTTGCGTTTCCAGAAGGGTTCGACTTTGGCGGCCATGGCGAGGATACGGTGACTGGCGAAAAGGCCGGCAGTTTAACAGCCTGTCGAACTTAACGCTGCCCTACTGCGGAAAGCCGCCGGCCTCAGCGATCGTGAGAAAATCGAGTGCCGCAGCGGCGTTTCCAGGCGTTCGTGGCGGCGAGTCGAGGGGTTCGGCATGTGCTATACCATCGAAAGCAGGAAAAAGCAGCGAGGAACACGCAGCGCCGATATTCAGCCCGAATATTGATGCCGTTCATTAGCGCTATTAGACCGATTCAATTTCGGCTGTACAGGCCTGCCAGAGGCCTTCACACACAGAGGTTGATCTCATGACTACGATGCAATGCACCCACCGCGACCACATCATCATCGCCGATGTCGTGGAGCATCCCGGCATCCCCACGCCCTGGGCCGGCGGCTGTCATATCACCACCCCGGACGGCCGCACCACCCGACGGCTGCCGCTGCCCCTCGAGCAGGCCTTTCTCGCCGAACTGGAAAGTGCCCAGCGTGCATCCATCGCACACGGCAAATGGCTGGTTGATCAATGCCTGGATCAAGGCGTGGCACTCTTCGACAAACCCGCTACCAAGGTTTGACAACCCTGGACGGCGTTTTCGTCGGACTCGGGTATACGCGAGCACTCCCGGTGCTCGCGTCGAATCAGAGGACGTAGAACAGGATCGCGACGAAATGCAGCAGGCTGCCGACCATGACGAACAGGTGCCAGATGCCGTGCCAATGACGGAAGCGGGTGTCGTAGACGAAAAAAATGATCCCTACCGTGTAGAACATTCCGCCCGCCGCCAACCAGGCGAAGCCCGCAGTGCCCAGGCTGGCGAGTAGCGGTTTGACCGCCACCAGGACGATCCAGCCCATCAGCGCATAGATGACCAGCGACAACACCCGGGCCTCGGAGCGCGGCTTGATCTCCTGCAGCATGCCGATCAGCGCCAGCACCCAGACCACCGCAAACAGCGACCAGCCCCAGGGGCCGCGCAAGGTCACCAGGCAGAACGGCGTGTAACTGCCGGCAATCAGCAGGTAGATCGACAGGTGATCGATCTTGCGCATGATCACCTTCGCCCGCCCCTGCACGCTGTGATAGATCGTCGAGACGCTGTAGAGCAGCAGCAAGGTGGCGCCGTAGATGGCGACACTGACGATCTTCATCGGCTCGCCATCCAGGCTCGCCAGCACCAGTAGCCAGAGCGCGCCAACGCACGCCAGCACTGCACCCACCAGGTGGGTCCAGGCGTTGAATTTTTCCCCGTAGTACATGTGTCAGCAACCTCGATCTACTATTGCGCAACACGTAGCCAGGCTTGCCGTGCACCGCGCGGTGCACGGTAAACGATGCACGGCAAAGCCTTTCGAGCGGACGCGAATCAATGAATGCTGGCTCATGAGCCTGCCGGCTGAACCCGGGAGTGCCCGCACAACGGCAACTGAACGGAAGCTCGGCGCGGATATTCAGGTACTGAAGGAGGCATGAGACGGGCGAAAGAGTGTGACCAGCATGATCGAGTCGGTCTTGGCCTGCAGGACATGCTCGGCCTCTTCGGCCAGGTACATCAGATCGTTGTCACGCATTTCATGCCATGTGCCCTGGGCCTGCACCGCAACGCAGCCCTGCAGACAATGCAGGGTGAGCGGGCCGGCCACGGCGTGCCCGGGAATGACTTTACCGGCCTGCAACACCAGTCGCATGACTTCGATGCGAGGGGCGCTGACAATTGCCTGGGAGATGAAATCAGGTGACTCTGCGCCAGACAGCAATGTGGCAGACAGCAGATTGACCACTTCTCCCGATGCGGCGTGCTTCAAGGCCATGATCGAGCCTCGCCATTGGAGGATGAACCCTCAAGGTAGTCGAGTGCGCCGGAAGGTGTCCAATCATGGCTCCTAGCCACGAGGTTTGCTGCGCAATGGGTCGAGCAAGGACGACAGACCGTTATGATCGATTTCCTGCATCAACTCCAGCAGGCGGCCGATCTCGCCCGCCGGGAAGCCTTCGCGGGCAAACCAGTTGAGGTAGCGGCCCGGCAGGTCGGCGATCAAGCGGCCCTTGTATTTGCCGAACGGCATTTCGCGGGTCACCAGCAGCTGCAGGTCTTCGGGTTTCATTGAGCACTCTAGGTCATGGGTGCGCATGGGTAACGTGGCTCGGCCATGCGGGGCATGCGCGCAATTATGCCTACAGCCCTGGTTGGCGCAATAGCTCCTGCCATGCGACCAACGCACAGGCCGGCGCCGGCAAACTCGGGTAAGCTTTGCGCCTGCCATTTTCTACCCAGGGTTGTCACACAATGCTTATCAAGGCACTCAGAATCGGTCTCGGCCAGTTGATCGTGTTTCTCGACTTCATCACCCGCCCGCGCAAGCTCAAGCGTGCGCCCGAGGCGCAGGCCGCGGTCGCACAAGCTGCCAGCGGCCTGGCGCTGTACCAGTTTCATGCCTGCCCGTTCTGCGTGAAGACCCGCCGCACCCTGCACAAGCTCAACGTGCCGGTCACCCTGCGCGACGCCAAGAACGACGAGCAGCATCGCCAGGCCCTGCTGGAGCAAGGCGGCAAGATCAAGGTGCCGTGCCTGCGCATCGAGGACAACGGCCAGAGCACCTGGCTGTATGAGTCCAAGGCGATCATCGCCTATCTCAACGAGCGCTTCGCGCCTGCCTGAGACGCGCCCGCTACGGAGCTCTTGCAGGATTTGGCGGGCCGCGTAGGTTTGAGCGCAGCGATACCCATCGACCGGTTGCCCAGCCGCCGAGGTTGTTTATTTACCGCAGATCGCTGTGATGGGTATCGCTTCGCTCAACGCCATCCTACGGATCAATGCTCGGGCCGCGACCTCGTTGCCTGCTCAGGTCCGGTCTTTTTTGCAACGACGTAGCCCGAATAAGCCTCGGCGCAATCCGGGAGCTGATGCTCAGGCGCGGCAATCTCCAGCCATGCCGGTTATTGCCCTGCCCCGGGCTCGCCGGCGCGCACCACCTGTGCCGGTATGCGGCGCATCAGCACCTGGCCGGCGCGGATCGAGACCAGGGCGTGGCCCTGGCTGCGCAGCATCTCGTAGTCGCTGGCGGCGGAGAGGATCAGCAGGTTGGCCGGGCGCCCCACTGCGAGGCCATAGCCCTCGCCCAGGTTGAGGGTTTTCGCGCTGTTGTCGGTGACCAGGTCGAGCGAGCGCTGCAGATCCTCGAAACCGAGCATGTGGCAGATATGCAGCCCGGCCTCGAGGATGCGCAGGATGTTGCCGTTGCCCAGCGGATACCAGGGGTCGACGATGGAGTCCTGGCCGAAGCAGACATTCAGCCCGGCGCGGTCGAGCTCGGCCACACGGGTCAGCCCGCGGCGCTTGGGGAAGGTATCGAAGCGGCCCTGCAGGTGGATGCTCTCGGTCGGACAGGAGACGAAGTTGATCTGCGCCTGTTTGAGCAGGCGGAACAGCTTGGAGCAGTAGGCGTTGTCGTAGGAGCCCATGGCGGTGGTGTGGCTGGCCGTGACCCGCGCGCCCATGCCGCGTACGCGCGCTTCTTCGGCGAGCACTTCGAGAAAGCGCGAGTGCGGGTCGTCGGTCTCGTCGCAATGCACATCCACCAGACAGCCGCTGCGCTCGGCCAGGTCCATGAGGAACCTGATCGAGCTGACGCCCTGCTCGCGGGTGTTCTCAAAATGCGGAATGCCGCCAACCACATCGACGCCCAGCGCCACCGCCTGTTCCATCAACGCGCGGCCATTGGCGTAGGACTCGATGCCTTCCTGGGGAAAGGCGACGATCTGCAGGTCGATCAGGTGGCGGGTTTCCTCGCGCACCTCGAGCAGCGCCTTGAGCGCGCCCAGGCTCGGATCGGTGACATCGACATGGCTGCGCACATGCTGGATACCGTGCTCGACCAGCATGTCGATGGCCTTGCGCGCACGGGCCTTGCTGTCTTCGTGGGTGATCAGCGCCTTGCGCTCGGCCCAGCGTTCGATGCCCTCGAACAGGGTGCCACTGAGGTTCCAGCTCGGTTCGCCGGCGGTGAGGGCCGCATCCAGGTGGATATGCGGCTCGACGAAGGGAGGCACCACCAGGTTGCCGGCGGCATCCAGTTCGTCTGCCGTGGCGAGCAACTCCTGCGCCTGCGCGACTATGCCGGCGATACGCGTCTGCGCCAACTCGATGCGAAACAGGCCGCTGCGGCCGCGCAGGCGGGCATTGACGATATTCATGGGTTACTCCTGAACGGGCACAGATTCAGGCGTAGATTAACAGGCCACCAGAGGAGTGCAGCCCGACAAGATCATGCCCTGCACACTAGGGCGTACTCGCGAAACAGTACGCCGGCACAGCCGCTAATGGCGGGCTGTTCGCCCGCATTCTCGGACAGGCTTGCAGGAGCCAGCAAGCTGGCTCCCGTCGCCGTTACTCGGCCGCCTGCAGTTCGGTCACAACATAGCGGCTGCCTTGCTGTTCGACCTGAAAGCGCACCTTGTCGCCGACACTGATACCTTCCAGCAGAGCCGCATCGGACACGCCGAAGGCCATGGTCATCGGCGGCATGCCGACGCTCTTGAGCGGTCCGTGGCGCAGGGTGATCTTTTGCCCGGCCAGGTCGATCTTGCGCACTTCGCCCTGGCTCAGGGGGGCGGCGACCTCAGCGCTGGTGTCAGCCGCGGCGGGCTGGGCGGCATATACGGGGAAGGCCAAGGCGCTGCCGAGCAAGGTGGCGATAAGCAGGTTTTTCATAGGGTATCTCCTTCGTGTGGTTCGGCCCGCACTGCGCGGGTCGAAGAATCTGTCGGGCTGGCGGACGGTTCTCTCGCCACAATCGGCATGGAATCCGCCTCGCCCACTACGCTGATCTCGCCGACCATGCCGGCCTGGTAATGACCGACAATCAGGCAGGCGAAGTCGAATTCGCCGGCCTGGTTGAAGGTCCAGATGATCTCGCCGTTTTTGCTCGGCGCGACGTGGGCCATATAGGGCTCGTCATGCTCCATGCCGGGAAACTTGGCCATCAGCGCGGCATGCTTGTCCAGCTCGGGCTTGGTGCCGAGCACGAACTCATGCAGCATCTGGCCCTCGTTGTGATGGACGAAGCGAATGGTCTCGCCGACCTTTACCTGCAGCTTGTCCGGGGTGAAGCGCATCTTGTCGGTCATGCGAATCTCGATGGTGCGGTCGACCTGATCGCGGTCGCCGGCGATGCCCCAGTCCTTTTGCTCCTTGACCACTTGCGCATCAGCGCCATGCGCGTCCGCGGCCATGTCGCCATGAGCCAGCACCGAACTGCCGGCGAACAGGGCGCACAAGCCCAACGCCAGGGCGGCAGGTTTTATCTGTCGATCCATTTGTATCTCCTCGATTTCAATGAAAACAGCGACTGTTTTTTTGTAGGAGCCAGCTTGCTGGCGATGCTTTTGACCAGCCAAGATCGCCGGGACGCCGGACCGCAGCAAGCTGGCTCCTACGGATTTCTGCAAATCAATGCCCGGCATGGCCGCTGGGTTTACGCACCTTTACTTCGACCGTCTCGCGCGGCGGCTGTTGCAACGGCATGGATTGGCCGCCGGCTTCACCCGAGCGAGTCGGCGTGGCCAACTCGCCGCGCCATTCATGGGCGACGCTACCGGCCGGGTGCTTGAACCAGCCCGGATCGCGGTAGTCGCCAGGCGGCTGCTCCTTGCGCACCTTGAGCATGGTGAACATGCCGCCCATCTCCACCGAGCCGAAGGGGCCGTCGCCGGTCATCATCGGCGCGGTGTTGTCCGGCAACGGCATCTGCATTTCCGCCATGTCGGCCATGCCGCGTTCGCCCATGACCATGTAATCGGGGATCAGCTTGGCGATCTTGCGCGTCATGTCGCGATGATCGACGCCGACCAGGGTCGGCACGTCGTGGCCCATGGCGTTCATGGTGTGGTGGCTCTTGTGGCAGTGGAAGGCCCAGTCGCCCTCCTCGTCGGCAAGAAACTCGACCTGGCGCATCTGCCCCACCGCCACATCGGTAGTCACCTCCGGCCAGCGCGAACCCTTGGCCGTCGGCCCGCCGTCGGTGCCGGTGACTTCGAATTCATGGCCGTGCAGGTGAATCGGGTGGTTGGTCATGGTCAGGTTGCCGACGCGGATGCGCACCTTGTCGTTCTTGCGCACCACCAGCGGGTCGATGCCGGGGAAGATGCGGCTGTTGAAGGTCCACAGGTTGAAGTCGAGCATGGTCATGATCTTCGGCGTGGCCGCCCCGGGCTCGATGTCGTAGGCGTTGAGCAGGAAGCAGTAATCGCGGTCCACCTCGCTGATCAATGGATGACTGTCCTTGGGATGGGTGACCCAGAAGCCCATCATGCCCATGGCCATCTGGGTCATCTCGTCGGCATGCGGGTGGTACATGAAAGTGCCGGGGCGCCGCGCGACGAATTCGTAGACGAAGGTCTTGCCCATCGGAATGGCCGGTTGGGTCAGCCCGGCGACGCCGTCCATACCATTGGGCAGGCGTTGGCCGTGCCAGTGGATGCTGGTGTGCTCGGGCAGCTTGTTGGTGACGAAGATGCGCACCCGGTCGCCCTCCACCACCTCGATGGTCGGCCCCGGCGACTGGCCGTTGTAGCCCCACAGGTGGGCCTTGTAGCCCGGTGCCAGCTCGCGCACCACCGGTTCGGCGACCAGGTGGAACTCCTTGACGCCGTTGTTCATGCGCCACGGCAGGGTCCAGCCGTTGAGGGTGACCACCGGGTTGTAGGGCCGGCCATTCTGCGGCTGCAGCGGCGGCATGGTATCGGCACTGTCCTGCAGCACTGCTTCCGGCAGCCCGGCCAGGGACACCCGGCTGACCGCCGAGGTGGCGACCGCCGCGGTGATTGCGCTGGCGCCGAGGAAAAAATCACGTCGAGAAACCATTTTCAGTAATCCTTGATCAGTGCCCGGCGGGCTCATCGGCGGCGGCGCTCATGGCGGCGCCCGCGCTAGTGGAGAGGTTCGCTGCGCCGAGCATGGACATGTCCAGGTCGGCCTTGGCGATCCAGAAGTCGCGCTGGGCCTGCAGGTAACCGTCGACCGCGAGAATCTGTTTGCGCGCATCGGCCAGCAGCTCGAAGGTGCCGATGAACATGCCGTTGTAGCGCAGGATGTTCTCCTCGGCGATGCGCTGCCGCAGCGGCAACACCTCGTCGCGGTAATGGCGGGCGATGTCGTAGCCCGAGCGATAGCCCAGATAGGCCTCGCGCACCTGCGAGCGGGCATTGATCGCGGTTTCGGCCGCACGGTTGAGCATCTGCCGGTATTGCGCCTCGGCCTTGGCCACCCGCGCGCCGCTCCAGTCGAACAACGGCAACTCGACGCTGATCTCATAGCCGCGCTGGGTCGGCTCCTCATTGGACTTGTTGCTGACCGCCCCCACCTCGAGCACGTTGATGAAACGTGTGGTCTTGCTCAGCCCCAGGTTGCGCGCCAGACGCTCGGCGTCCAGGCGCATGGCCTGGATATCCAGGCGCTGGGCCATGGCCTGGCGCTCGACGTCCGGCAGTTGTTCGACCTCGGCCGGCAACTCGGGCAGACGCTCGGGCAGGCGGTAGGCGATCTGCTCGCCCCACAGGCCCAGCAGCCGGGTCAACTGCTCGCGGCTCTGCACCCGCGCCTGCTCGGCGCGGATCAGGGCCAAGCCGGTCTCGGCATAGAAGCTCTGCTCCTGGGCCTGCTGCAGCTTGCTGTAGTTGCCCACCGCCGCCAGGCGCCGGGCCAGCTCGGCGCCGATTTCAGCCGAATCCATCACCTGGCGCATGAAGCCCAGGCTCTCCTCGGCCGCCACCGCGCGGTACCAGGCCTTGCGCGTCTGGCTGGCCAGATCGAACACCGCCAGGCTGGTCTGCCGCTGCACCTGCTCGAAGCGCTTGGCCTCCATGCCGGAGGTCATCGGCATGGCGATCAGCCGCGCCAGATTGACGTGCAGGCCGCGCTCGTATTCGACCTCGCTGCCCTTCTCCATCCGTCCGAAGGAGAAACCCGGATTGGGGATGCGTCCGGCCTGAACCCGCTCGGCCTCGCTGATGCCCAACTGGTCGAAACTTGCCTGCAACCCCGGATTATTGAGCAGCACGACCTGCACCGCAGCGTCCGCCGACAGCGGCTGGGCCAGCAACTCGGCGACCCGTTTGGCCACCACCGCCCGTTCTTCGCTGGTCTTGTTCCAGCTCAGTTGCTTGTCCAGCTGCTGCTCGGCGGCCTGTTCGACCACGGCAAAACCGCCATCCCGGGAAAAACTGGCGCAGCCGGCCAGCAGCAATAACCCGGCGCACAGCCCCAGCTGAAGCACCCGTATACATCCGTTCATACGCGCATCCTCAGTGATCGCCATGCGGGCTGGATGGGCTGGGCGCGCTCGGTGCATCCGCAGCGGCCGGCTGCTCCCAGGGTTCCTGCGCATAAGTGCGCCAGCCGCCGATACGACCGACCAGGTCATTGGCCTCGCGCCAGTCCTGCGGCGGTTCGTCGGCCAACCGCTGATAAGCGTTCAGCGGTGATTGATAGTCCAGGGCCGGCGTGGCGGCCTCGGCATCCAGCGGATCGGCCGACTCGGCCCAGACGCCCGCGGGCACAGCCAGCAAGGCCAGGCAGACAAGCCTCGGCCGAACGGCAAATAGAAAACGCATAATCAGATGTTCTCGCAGAGAACGGACACGCCCGCACATGACAGGCGAAGACCGCGAAATGAGCTAAATGCGCCGCTCAGCCGTTATTGCACGGGCTGCAGGCGCGGTTTGGCTTAGGCGAGAAGCAAACGTGGGGGACGTTCGGGGGTGTCGGCAACCAGGCCGGGCAAGCGCTGCGGGCGTACCAGGGACTGCTCGACTGTTGGCAGCGGTGGATTACCGACAACCACGTCGTTCAACGCGACCGCACCGACACAGAAGGCACACAGGCTGCACATACGGTTGTCGCTCGGTTGCGTGGTGTCAGCGGCGCCAGGGTCGGAGGCAACAGCGCCGTGGTGAGCCATGGCCACAGCCCCTGAATGATGCGCAGCCACCTGTCGGTCATCCTGGCTGACCGCCCCGGCCTGATTGACCACTGCACATAACTGCATGCCGATCGCCGCCATGCTCTGCGCCGGGAGGGCGAGCATAAGCATCCAGATCAAGGCAATTCGCAGCGATTTGCGCATAGGGTTCGATAGGGCCGGCAGGGAAGTCGAGACCTGGGGATTATCCACCGAATCGGCGGTTTGTCCATAATTGCTCAGTGCCCACGCTCTGCAGTAGCGCTTGGCACTAGCTCTGCACGTGCGTTGGCCTGGCTGCAGATCCATTGCCGAACGGGCCGGCAAGGTGACCAGACGGATGCTGCGGCAGTCCGCATGCAGCACCGGCTAAACCGCTGACAGCTTCAACGGCGGCTGGCCGGCTCATGGGATTTGCCCAGCGCGAGCAGCAGCAACAGGCTCAAGGCGCCCAGCATGGCCAGCCCGGAATCTTTCTGGGCATCCCATTCGTCGCCCTGGGTGCCAAGGAAGGCCGAGCCCAGTTCCGGGCTGACCAGCACGGCCGCGAGCATTTCCACCTGTTCGTAGAACGCGCTCATGGCCATCACCAGCGCGAGGCTGAGGATCGCCAGCCACCTGCCGCTGAGCCCAGCCGAACGCTGCAGTAACTCGCGCAGCGGATAGACCAGCAGCAAGCCAAAGGAGAAATGCACCAGCCGGTCGTAGTGGTTGCGGTCCAGCGCAAGGGCCTCCTGAAACCAGAAGCCCAGGGGCGTTTCCGCGTAGGTGTAATGGGAACCGTACAGGTGCATGCCCATGAACAGGGCGAACAGCCAATAGGCTGTCAGGGAAAAGGCAAAGCGTCTATAGGTCGCCAGTAACAGGCCCGCGAAAAAAAACACCAGCAGGTTCTCCAGCAACCAGTCCTCGCGGCTCAGGGGGTTGATCGCGGCCCACAGCCAGATCAGCAGGAGCATGGCCACGATCAGCGCCAACTGGATTTTGCGACTGGGTGTTTCGATCATGGGCGGCTTCACTCCAGACGGCTGCCGCCAAGGCGGCTGGCATTGTGTCAAAGCAGACGACTGCTCGACCTGCCTGGAACTGTAGCAGTCCGGCGAGACATGCCGCGTGCATCGGGCAGAGCGGGACGCCTGGTTACCCCAGCATGCTTACATGCCTGGGATGACTGGCAACCCGATCGAGCCAGGCGCGAATTGACGGATAGGGGCCGAGATCAAAGCCGCCCTCGTCCGCCACATGGGTGTAGGCGTACAGGGCGATATCGGCGATCGAATACTGCTCGCCGACCAGGTATGAGGTGCGCTGCAGTTGCCGTTCCATGACCTTGAGCGCCTTGTGGCCGCGGATATGGCACTCCTCGTACTCCTTGCGCCGCGCCTCGGGCAAGCCCTGGTAGAGCTGGATAAAGCGCGCCACGGCGATGTAGGGCTCGTGGCTGTATTGCTCGAAGAACTGCCACTGCAGCACCTGAGTGCGCAGGCGCGGTTCGCGGGGCAGAAACTCGGTGCCGTCGGCGAGGAAGTTGAGGATGGCGTTGGACTCCCACAGGCAGGTGCCGTCTGCCAGCTCCAGCACCGGGATCTTGCCGTTGGGGTTCTTGGCCAGGAAGGCCTCGCTCTGGGTCTCGCCCTTGAGGATGTCCACTGGTACCCACTCATGGGCAATACCCAGCAGACTGAGCATCAACTTGACCTTGTAACAGTTGCCCGAACGGGTGTCGCCGTAGACCTTGTACATGGTGCCTCCTGAAATCCTGTTCTATCCACCGGTTCTTTGTTGTAGGAGCCAGGGGGACGCCTAGTCCTTGCTGTGGTTCGGCAATCCGACGATGCGGGGTGACAAAAAGCATCGCCAGCAAGCTGGCTCCTACACCTGGTTCAAGCTGCCTCGGCGGCCTGCGCCTGACGGATCACCTCGGCCAGGCGCTTGAGGCCTTCGCCCAGACGCTCCGGTGCGACGTGGCTGAAGTTAAGCCGCAAATGCCCCGGGTGTTGATCGGGGTCGATAAAGAATGGCTCACCCGGCATGAAGGCGACGTTCTGCGCCAACGCCGGCGCCAGCAATGTGCGGGTATCCAGCGGCTGCTTGAGGGTAAGCCAGAAAAACAGTCCGCCCTGGGGAATCTGCCAATCGGCCAGGTCGCTGAAGTGCTCCTGCAACACCGCCTGCATGGCGTCGCGGCGGATGCGGTAGAAGTCGCGCAACTCGGCCAGATGCTCGCGGTAGTGGCGGGTACCCAGCCATTGCAGGGCCTGCCACTGACCGATGCGGTTGGTGTGCAGGTCGGCCGACTGCTTGAGGCGCAGCAGATAGGGGAACAGATCCGGGCTGGCAATCAGGTAACCGACACGCAGGCCGGGCAGCAGGGTTTTCGACACCGTGCCGGTGTAGATCCAGCTGGCCTTGCGCAGACGGCTGACGATCGGCGTGGCGCTGCCTTCGTCGAATACCAGGTCGCGGTAGGGTTCGTCCTCGATCAGGGTCACGCCGAACTCGTCGAGCAAGGCCGCCACCGCGTCGCGCTTGGCCTCGCTGTAGCGCACCGCCGAGGGATTCTGGAAGGTCGGGATCAGGTAGGCGAACGCCGGTTTGTGATTTTCCAGACGCTGACGCAGCGCGTCGATCTGCGGGCCGTCGGCCTCTTGCGGCACGCCGATGCAATCGGCGCCGAACAGCTGGAAGGCTTGCAGCGCAGCCAGGTAGGTCGGCGCCTCGAGCAGTACTTCGGTGCCTGGATCGATAAACAGCTTGCTGGCCAGGTCCAGGGTCTGCTGCGAACCGCTGACGATCAGCACCTGGCTGGCCTCGCAGGGTACGCCAAGGGCGCGGGCTTCATCGGCGATGGCCTCGCGCAATTGCGGTTCGCCTTCGCTCATGCCGTACTGGCCCATGCTGGTCGGCATATCCGCCCATTCGACCCTGGGCAGCATCGGCTCGGCCGGCAGGCCACCGGCGAAGGACATCACCTCAGGGCGCTGCGCCGCGGCGAGGATTTCACGGATCAGGGAGCTTTTCAGGCGGGCAACGCGTTCGGAGAAGGCCATGGAGACACCGGTAGCAGAGGCGAAGAAAAATAGGTCAAACTGTTTATAGGTCAAATAGATTGACCTATAAACAGTTTGACCGAAATTACGATGCCCTGCCCCAATACGTCAATAGGCTTGACCTTAATGCTTGACCTGAAAAACGTCACCACCCAGCAGACCGCCATGGAAGCCTTCTTCTTCGGCTACCAGGCGTTCACCGCCAAGGCCGACGAAATGCTCGCCCGTCGCGGCCTGTCGCGGGTGCACCATCGCATTCTGTTCTTTATCGCCAAATACCCGGGCCTGAGCATGAAGGAATTGCTGGCCTACCTGGGGGTGAGCAAGCAGGCACTGAATACGCCGCTGCGCCAGTTGCTGGAAATGCACCTGGTACAGAGCCTGACCGCCGAGGACGACAAACGTAAGCGCCTGCTCGCTTTCACCGCCGAGGGAGCCAAGCTCGAACTGGCGCTGCGCCGCGAACAGGCAAAACTGTTGCAACGGGTATTCGGCGAAGTCGGTGAAGAGGCCGTCAACGGCTGGCTCGAGGTCAATCAGGCCTTGGGCAAGGGCCATCAGGCCGGATCGACTGAGAGGCCGTGAAAAAATGCCCGCCTCCTGCGACCGCCTCGCCACGTTTTATAGCCCCGACCCATTACCTCGAGCTATCCCGGTTCCGTGTACCCGCCGCAGGCAGTGCACCGTGGTTCATTGGCGCGGCACAGCGCAGCTTCGCGGCTAAAGCCCCTCCCACAAGTGCCCTCAAGCCGGCAGACGCGATTGCCTCCAGTTTGCTGCGCGACAGCGCGGCGTCTGGACGACGGGGGATCTCCTACAGGGCTGTGGTGATCTTGTGGGAGGGGACTTGTCCGCGAATCGTCTCGCGACGGCGTTCGATATCTTCACAACCACCGGAGGTTGACGCCAGCCATCCAGGGCAACTGTACCGTCAGCTCAAGCGAACACTTGCAAACTGTACCAGTCATTGCCTGCCCCGCTGTACCGCGACGTTGCCAGTAGCAGCCCTTAGGCTGGCAAGCACTGTCACCGAGTGCCGCCACCATGACCGCTGAATTGCTGATCGCCTTTATTGCCTTTGCCTTCGTCACCTCGGTGACGCCGGGGCCGAACAACATGATGCTGCTCGCCAGCGGGGTGAACTTCGGCCTGCGTCGCAGCCTGCCGCACATGTTCGGTATCAGCCTGGGTTTTATGGTGCTGGTGATGGCGGTGGGTTTGGGCCTCGGCCAGGTGTTCGAGCAGGTGCCGATGCTCTACAGCGTGCTACGTTATCTGGGCGCGGCCTATCTGCTCTACCTGGCCTGGAAGATCGCCAACTCAGGCGCGCCGGACAACCAAGCCCAGGCCAGCGGCAAGCCATTCAGCTTTCTCCAGGCCGCGGCCTTTCAATGGGTCAACCCCAAGGCCTGGGTGATGGCCATAGGCGCGATCACCACCTATACGCCGCAGGACAATTTCGTGGTCAATGTGCTGCTGATCGCCGCCCTGTTTGCCCTGGTCAACTGCCCCAGCGTCGGCCTCTGGACCATGGCCGGCAGCCTGCTGCGCAACTGGTTGAGCAATCCGCGGGTGCTGCGCGGTTTCAATATCGGCATGGCGCTACTTCTGGTCGCCTCGCTCTACCCCATCTTCGCCGACGTACAGGGAGTACTCTGATGCAGGAACTGACCCAACCCCGTCTTCGCCCGCTGGCCGATAGTTCCACTTCGGCGGTGGTCGCCGGGTTCATCGCCATGCTCACCGGCTACACCAGTTCGCTGGTGCTGATGTTCCAGGCCGGCCAGGCGGCAGGACTGACCAGTGGGCAGATTTCCTCGTGGATCTGGGCGCTGTCGCTCGGCATGGCAGTGACCTGCATCGGCCTGTCGCTGCGTTACCGCGCGCCGGTGATGATCGCCTGGTCGACCCCGGGCGCCGCCTTGCTGATCACCAGTCTGCCGGGGGTGCCCTATGGCGAGGCGATCGGCGCCTATATCCTTGCCTCGGGGCTGATCGTGCTGATCGGCCTGACCGGCACCTTCGACCGTTTAATGCGGCGTATTCCCGCCTCCATCGCCGCCGCCCTGCTGGCCGGGGTGCTATTCAAGATCGGCCTGGAAATCTGCGTGGCCGCCGAGCAGCAGCCGGTGCTAGTGGTGGCCATGCTGCTGGCCTATCTGTTCGGCAAGCGCCTGTTGCCCCGTTACGCGGTACTGGCGGCGCTGATTGTTGGCAGCGTGCTGGCCGGGTTCTTCGGCCTGCTGAATTTCGAACACTTCGAACTGCAGCTGGCCGTACCGGAATGGACCACGCCGAGTTTTTCCTGGGCCGCGTCGATCAGCATCGGCATTCCGCTGTTTATCGTCGCCATGGCCTCGCAGAACCTGCCGGGCATGGCCGTGCTGCGCGCCAACGGCTATGACGTGCCGGCCAGCCCGCTGCTGACGACCACCGGACTGACCTCGATTCTGCTGGCACCGTTTGGCAGCCACGGCATCCATATGGCTGCCATCAGCGCGGCGATCTGCGCCGGCCCCGAAGCCCATGAAGACCCGGCCAAACGCTACACCGCAGCGGTCTGGTGCGGGGCGTTCTATGGCATCGCCGGGATCTTCGGCGCCACCCTGGCGGCGCTGTTCACCGCCCTGCCCACGGCGCTGATCCTGTCGATCGCCGCCCTGGCGCTGTTCGCCTCGATCATCGGCGGCCTGACCCAGGCCATGAGCGAACCCAAAGAACGCGAGGCGGCGCTGATCACCTTCCTGGTCACCGCCTCGGGCATGACGTTGTTCTCGGTCGGTTCGGCGTTCTGGGGGATAGTGGCGGGACTGCTGACCCTGGCGATTCTCAATGCCGGCAAGGATTGAGGGGAGCCAACCCATCTGTGGGAGGGGCTTTAGCCGCGAAGCTTTGGCGGTGCTTCGAAAAAATCGCGGCTAAAGCCCCTCCCACAGACCGCAGGATGCTCTCCCAATGACAAAGGCGCCCGGATGGGCGCCTTTGTCATTGCAGCCAGCGAAGCGCGATCAGATCGCCGTGGCCCCACCATCCACCGCCAGAGCCTGGCCGGTGGTGAAGGCGGCGCCGTCGCAGCACAGGTAGAGCACCGCGCTGGCGATTTCCTCGACCTTGCCGATGCGCCCGACCGGGTGCATGGCGGCGGCGAACTCGGCCTTCTTCGGGTCGGCCTCGTGGGCGCGGCGGAACATGTCGGTGTCGATCACCGCCGGGCACACCGCGTTGACACGGATTTTCTTCTTCGCGTACTCCACCGCTGCCGACTTGGTCAGGCCGATCACCGCGTGCTTGGAGGCGCTGTAGATGCTCATCTTCGGCGCCGCGCCGAGGCCGGCGACCGAGGAGGTATTGACGATGGCGCCGCCGCCCTGGGCCAGCAGCAACGGAATCTGGTACTTCATGCACAGCCACACGCCCTTGACGTTGACGCCCATGAGAGCGTCGAACTCGGCCTCGCTGCCATCGGCCAGCTTGCCCTTCTCGATCTCGATGCCGGCATTGTTGAAGGCGTAGTCCAGCCGGCCGTAGGCGGCGACCGTGGCATCCATCAACGCCTTGACCTCGGCATCGCGGGTCACGTCGCAACGCACGAAGATGGCTTGACCGCCGGCTGCACGGATCAGCTCGACGGTGCCCTCGCCGCCGGCCACGTCGACATCGGAAACCACTACCTTGAGGCCTTCGTTGGCGAAAGCCAGGGCCGTCGCCCGGCCGATACCGGCAGCGCCGCCGGTGACCAGGGCAACCTGGCCGGAAAAGCTCAAACTCATCTGGGTGTCCTCACAAGGAGTGTAAATCAGCCTGCAGTCTAGTCAGGCCGATAAGCAGGATGGCAGCACTATCAGAACAGCGGTTATGGCTTCATGCAAAATAATGATTAACCCACCACCGCGCCATCACCCGAATGGATCGCCAGCCATTCGGCTCCAGGGCAAACCTTGCCCATCGGCCCAGCAGGGGCTATCACCAGTCTTTCCGTTCAATGAGTACCGACCATGACTGCCAGCCTCAACCGCCAATTCCTCCTCGCCCAACGCCCCGTCGGCCTGCCCAGCCGCGACACCTTCAGCTATGTGGAAACCCCGCTCGGCGAGCCCGGCCCCGGACAGATCCTGGTCAAGAACCTCTACCTGTCCCTCGACCCGGCCATGCGCGGCTGGATGAACGATGCCAGGTCCTATATCCCGCCGGTCGGCATCGGCGAAGTGATGCGCGCCCTCGGCGTCGGTGAAGTGGTCGCCTCGCAGCACCCCGATTTCGCCGTCGGCGACCATGTCAACGGCGCCCTCGGCGTGCAGGATTACTTCCTCGGCGAACCCAGGGGCTTCTACAAGGTCGACGCCAAGCGCGCCCCCTTGCCGCTGTACCTCTCGGCCCTGGGCATGACCGGCATGACTGCCTACTTCGCCCTGCTCGATGTCGGCGCGCCCAAGGCCGGCGAAACCGTGGTGATCTCCGGCGCCGCTGGCGCGGTCGGCAGCATCGCCGGGCAGATCGCCAAACTCAAGGGCTGCCGCGTGGTCGGTATCGCCGGTGGCGCCGACAAGTGCAAGTTCCTGGTCGACGAACTGGGCTTCGACGGCGCCATCGACTACAAGAATGAAGACCTGCACGCCGCGCTGAAACGCGAGTGCCCGAAAGGCGTGGACGTGTATTTCGACAACGTCGGCGGCGACATTCTCGATGCCGTGCTCACCCGCCTGGCCTTCAAGGCACGGGTGGTGATCTGCGGTGCCATCAGCCAGTACAACAACAAGGAAGCGGTCAAGGGCCCGGCCAACTACCTGAACCTGCTGGTCAACAGCGCGCGCATGGAAGGCATGGTGGTGATGACCTACGCTCCGCGCTTCGCCGAGGCAGCCCAGGAAATGGCGGGCTGGATGGCTAGCGGCAAGCTGAAGTCCAAAGAAGACATCGTCAGCGACCTGACCACCTTCCCGGAAACCCTGCTCAAGCTGTTCAGCGGCGAGAACTTCGGCAAGCTGGTGCTCAAGGTCAGCTAAGCTCGCCGGACGTACAGGGGTCTGGCTTTTGTGGGAGGGGCTTCAGCCGCGATGCTTGCACTGTCGCGGCTAAAGCGGAACGCCGCCCGACCCCTCCCACAGGCACTGCCGCCGCCATCTCACCTTGCAAAACCCGTAGCCCGGATAAGCCCTGGCGCAATCCGGGACCGCGATGGCCCCGGATTGCGCTGGCGCTTATTCGGGCTACCTTCGTTCGCTACCCCGCTAGCAATTGCTCTTCTTGCTGTTTGATCGGCCGCCAGCGGCGCAGCAGCATATACAGCGTTGGAATGACAAACAGGGTGAAGAAGGTACCGACCAGCAGGCCGCCGACGATCACCAGGCCGATCTGCTGGCGGCTTTCGGCGCCAGCGCCGCTGGCGATCGCCAAGGGCAAGGAACCCAGGACCATGGCCCCGGTGGTCATCAGGATCGGACGCAGACGCTGCACCGATGCATCTATCACCGCGCCGCGCAGTTCATGGCCCTGACGCAGCAGCACGTTGGCGAATTCGACGATCAGAATGCCGTGCTTGGTGATCAGGCCGATCAGGGTCACCAGGCCGATCTGCGAGTAGATATTCAGGGTGCCGCCGAACAGGGTCAGCGCCAGCAGGGCGCCGGCCATCGACAACGGCACGCTGAACAGGATGATCAGCGGATCGCTGAAACTCTCGAACTGCGCCGCTAGCACCAGGAAGATAAAGCCCAGGGCCAGGGCGAAGATCAGCGCGATACCGGCGCCGGACTCCTTGAAGTCACGCGAGGTACCGGTGAAGTCGTACTGGGTTTCCGGCGGGAATACCGTGCGCGCGGCGCTTTCCAGGTAGTCCAGGGCTTCGCCCAGGGTGTAGCCGGCACCGACGTTGGCGCTCACGGTCACTGCTCGCAGCTGGTTGAAGTGGTTGAGCTCGCGCGGGGCCACGGTCTCGCGCACCTCGATCAGATTGGACAGCTGCACCATGCCGCCGTCGCGGCCGCGCACATAGACGCGGTCGAGATCCTGCGGGTTGCTGCGGTCGACGTCCTGCAACTGCACCATCACGTCGTACTGCTCACCGTTCTGCTTGAAGCGGGTCACCTGGCGGCTGCCGAACAGGCTTTCCAGGCTGCGGCCGATGGTCGCCACGTCGCTGCCGACCGCCACCGCCTGTTCACGGTTGATCGTCACCTTGAGCTGCGGCGCGTTCAACTTGAGGTCGCTGTCCAGGCTTTCCAGACCGGGATAGTCACGCAGGCCGTCCAACAGCTCATCGACGTAGTCCTGCAACTCGGCAAATTCCATCGAGGAGCGGATCACGAAGTTGACCGGCTGATTGCGCGCGCTCTGCCCCAGCGGCGGCCGGTTGACCGGAAAGGCCCGCACCCCGGCGATTTCCTGGAACTTGGGCAGCAACTCGTTGCGGATCTCGAACTGGCTGCGCGAGCGATCACCCCAGTCTTCCAGCTTCATGAAGGAAATACCCTGGGCCACGGTGGGGAAACCGGCGATCACCATGTAGCGATTGGTCTCCGGGATGCTCTCGTAGGCCGCCTCGATTTCCCGCGCATAACGCCCGGTGTAGCCGATGGTGGCGCCGTCCGGGCCGTTGAACACGCCGATGATGGTGCTGGTGTCTTCGGTGGGCGCCAGTTCCGACTTCAAGCCGGCGAACAGCAGCAGGCAGGCCAGCAGGGCCAGCACCAGCACCCCCAGCACCAGCCACCAGGCGGCCAGGGCGCGAGTCAGCAAGCGCTTGTAGCCATGGGTCAGGGCGCTGAGAAAATCCTCGATCAGGTTGTACAGGCGGTTGTGCCGCTCGCCGGCCCGATGCGGCTTGAGCAGCACCGCACACATCATCGGAGTCAGGGTCAGGGCAACGAAACCCGAGACCAGCACGGCGCCAGCCAGGGTCCAGGCGAACTCGGTGAACAGCTTGCCGGTGCTGCCCTGCATGAAACCAATGGGGGCGAACACTGCGGCCAGGGTCAGGGTCATGGCGATCACCGCGAAGGCGATCTCGCGGCTGCCCTTGAGCGCCGCCTGCACCGGGGCCATGCCCTCTTCGATATGCCGGTGGATGTTCTCCAGCATGACGATGGCGTCGTCCACCACCAGACCGATCGCCAGCACCATGGCCAGCAGGGTCAGGGTATTGATGGTGAAGCCCATCAGGCTCATCAGGGCGAAGGCGCCGATCAGCGACACCGGGATGGTCACCAGCGGAATCAGGGTGGCGCGCAGCGAACGCAGGAAGATGAAGATGATCAGGATGACCAGCGCCACCGCTTCCCAGATGGTGATGAAGACGTTGTCGATCGACTCGCGAATGAACAGCGAGCTGTCGTGTGCCACCACCAGGTGCATACCCTCCGGCAGCAGGGTACGCACCTCCGGCAAGGCTGCAGCCAGGCCGTCGGAGATATCCAGCGGGTTGGCCGTGGCCTGCTTGATCACCCCCATGGACACCGCCGGGCGGCCCTTGTAACGCACGATGCTGCGCTCGCTCTGCGCGCCGATTTCGGCATAGCCGACATCGGCCAGGCGCAGCAGATAGCCTTGCGAGTCATCGAGAATCAGCTGATTGAATTGCTGCGGGGTATTCAGGTCGGTTTCCGAGAGCACGGTGAATTCGCGCTCTTGCGACTCGATGCGCCCGGCGGGGATCTCGACGTTCTGTCGGCGCAGGGCGTCTTCGACGTCCTGCGCCGTGAGGTTGTGCGCGGCGAGTTTTTCCGGGTCGAGCCAGATGCGCATGGCCAGGGTGCGGCCGCCGCGGATCTGTACCTCGGCGACGCCGGGGATGGTCTGCAGGCGGTCCTTGATCACCCGTTCCAGCACATCGGTGATCTCCATGGCGTTGTAGCGCTCGCTGTAGGACGCCAGCCAGATCACCGGCTGGGCATCGGCCTCGATCTTCTGCACGATCGGCTCGGCGATCTCGTCCGGCAGCAGCCCACGCACCCGGCCGAGCCGGTCGCGCACGTCGTTGGCCGCTTCGTCGCTGTTGGCGCCCAGCTTGAACTGGGCCGTGATCTGGGTGTTTTCCGAACGACTGATGGAACTGACGAAATCCAGCCCCTCGATGCCCGAGAGCACATCCTCGATCGGCTGGGCGACCTGGGACTCCATGATTTCCGGACTGGCCCCTGGATAGCCGACGTTGACCGTGACGATCGGCACATCGATGTTCGGGTACTCGCGCACACTCAGGCGCTGATAGGCCATCAGACCGAGCAGCACCACGATCAGCGACAGCACGGTGGCGAACACCGGCCGGCGGATGCAGATGTCCGACAGCGTCATTGGCCGCTCTCCGTCGGGCGGGGCTCCACCACCTTGGTGCGCACCGCCATGCCCGCACGCACCTTCTGCCAACCGGCGCTGATCAGGGTTTCATCACCGACCAGGCCTTCGCGCACCTCCACCCTGCCGGCGCTACGCTTGCCCAGTTTGACCTCGCGCAGCTCGACCTTGCCGTCCACCACCAGGTTGACCAGCAGGCGCTCGCCGACCGGCATCACCGCCTCCTCGGGGATCACCAGGGCCTCGGGCCGTTCGGCGAGAATCACCGACACCTTGACGAACTGCCCGGGGTTCAGGCGCCCATCGGTATTGTCGATATGGGCGCGAATCGCCTGGCTGCGCCCGGCTTCATCCAGGCGCGGGTTGATGGCGTAGATCTCGCCGCTGAAGCGCTCGCCCGGATAGGCGTCGAGGCTGATCTCGATGCTCTGCTGCAGGCGAATCTGGCTGATCGCCTTCTGTGGAATGCGGAAGTCGACCTTGAGCGGATCGAGCACCTCCAGGTTGACGATATCCTGGCCCGCCTCCAAGTAGTCGCCCGGGCTGACATGGCGCAGGCCCAGGACCCCGTCGTGGGGTGCATGGATCCGGGCCTTGTCCAGGCGCGCCTGAGCCAACGCCAGGCTGGCGCGGGCGGCTTGCTGCTGGGCGCTGGCTTCATCCAGCGCCTGGGCATTGCTGGCGCCGCGCTTGAACAGCATCTGCGCGCGCTGATGATTTTTTTCCGCCAGATTCAGATTGGCCTGCGCCTGGGCCCGCTCGGCACGGGCAATCGCATCGTCCAGACTGAGCAACAAGGTTCCGGCCGCGACGGCCTGGCCTTCGCGGAAATGCAAGGAGGCCAGACGTCCTTCGATTTCCGGACGGATCATCACCGACTCATCGGAGCGCAGCGAGCCAAAGGTAATCAGTTTGTCGCGCACCAAGGCCTTCTCCACCTGCACCACTTCGACCAGGGGACCTTCGGCCGCATGAGCCACTGGCCAAACGGCCGAGAGCAGCAACAGCGATGCCACGAATAGAGCGCGCGGACGGGCAGACATGGACAACCCCCAGTAATTCCATAGCGGCTGAGTCTAACGGCCTCGCCGCGCGCCTCAGCCGTTCGAGATGTTTCCCGATATTTTTTAGGCTATGTACCAGTTGCATGTTGCAAAACTTGCGCTGACAGCACCTCAGGAGAGATGACCAGTAAAAAGGCAGACGCGTCTGTAGGAGCCAGCTTGCTGGCGATCCGGGCCAGCAAGCCATGCAACAGCATCGCCAGCAAGCTGGCTCCTACAGGGCATTGCTGCATGCAACACATAACGGGTACAGAGCCTTTTTTAACAGGCTGTCACTACTGCCGCATACCGCGCCCGCTGACCAGCAAGCGGATGCACACGCCATACAACACGGCGGTGGCGATCAACATGAAGCCGATGGCGACCCCTATGCGAATATCCGACACCCCAAGGATGCCGTAGCGAAAGGCATTGACCATATGCAGCACCGGGTTGATCAGCGACAGGGTCTGCCAGAACGGCGGCAGCAGGCTGATCGAGTAGAACACCCCGCCCAGGTAAGTCAACGGGGTCAGGACGAAGGTCGGGATGATCGAGATGTCGTCGAAGTTGCGCGCGAACACCGCATTGATGAAGCCGCCCAGGGAGAAGATGGTCGCGGTCAGCAACACCACCAGCACGGTCACGCCGAGGTGATGCACCTGCAGGTGGGTGAAGAACAGCGACAGCAGAGTGACGATAAAACCCACCGCCAGGCCGCGCAGCACGCCGCCGGTTACGTAGCCGATGAGGATGATGTGCGGCGACACCGGCGAGACCATCAGCTCCTCGATCGAGCGCTGGAACTTGCTGCCGAAGAAGCTCGATACCACGTTGCCGTAGGAGTTGGTGATCACCGACATCATGATCAGCCCCGGCACTATGTATTCCATGTAGCTGAAGCCGCCCATGTCGCCGATCTGCCGGCCGATCAGGTTGCCGAAGATGACGAAGTACAGAACCATGGTGATCGCCGGCGGCAGCAGGGTCTGCGGCCAGATACGGGTGAAGCGGCGGATCTCGCGGTAGACGATGGTGCGCAACGCCACCATGTTGGCAGCGAACTCGGAATTCACATAAGCCGTGCTCATAACGCCTCCTTCGCCAGGTTCTTCTCGACCAGAGAGATGAACAGCTCTTCCAGGCGATTGGTCTTGTTGCGCAGGCTGAGCACCTCGATGTTCTGCAGCGCCAACTGGCGGAACAGCTCGGTAATGCCCTGGTTCTTGTCGATTTGCACTTCCAGGGTGTGATGGTCGAGCAGGTGCGCCGGATAGCCGATCAGCTGCGGCGGCACCAGCAGCGACTCCTTCAGGTCGAGCAGGAAGGTCTCTACGTGCAGCGTCTTCAGCAGCGCCTTCATGCTGGTGTTCTCGACGATGCGGCCGTGATCGATGATGCCGATGTTGCGGCACAACTGCTCGGCCTCCTCCAGGTAGTGGGTGGTGAGGATGATGGTGATGCCCTGCTGGTTGAGCTCGGTGAGAAAGCTCCACATCGAGCGGCGCAACTCGATGTCGACCCCGGCGGTCGGCTCATCGAGGATCAGCAGACGCGGCTGATGAACCAGGGCGCGGGCGATCATCAAGCGCCGCTTCATGCCGCCGGACAGCTCGCGCGAGGGCACATTGCGCTTGTCCCACAGCCCCAGCTGCTTGAGGTACTGCTCGGCACGCTCCTTGGCGATGCGCGCGGGAATCCCGTAATAACCGGCCTGGGTCACGACTATGTCGAAGACCTTCTCGAACTGGTTGAAGTTGAACTCCTGGGGCACCACGCCCAGGCAACGCTTGAGCGCCGCCGGCTGCTTGTCCAGGTCATGGCCGAACACGTTGACCGTGCCGCTGGTCTTGGTCACCAGGGTCGAGAGAATGCCAATGGTGGTGGATTTGCCGGCGCCATTGGGGCCGAGCAAGGCGAAAAAATCCCCTTCGGCGACATCCAGATCGATGCCATGCAGAGCCTGGAAGCCATTGCCGTAGGTTTTGCTCAACTGCCGGATGGACAGAGCAGTACTCATAAAAAATGCACGCACCTGTAAAAAAAGAAGAAATCAAAAGATGGGGGCTGCGCCGCTCACTACAAGGGCGAGGCGCAGCAAGTCTAGCGCCACAACGCCGCCAATCGCAGTGTTATCGAGAGAAATTGTCGGTTGCCGGCAAAACGACCGCGCACAAAAGCCAAGCGGCGGGCATGCCCCGCTACGGACTCGACTACGGGTACGGCGCCTTTTGAAAGTCAGTTTGGCGCAGACAAGTACGCGGCCCGGGGTTATCGTCCGGGCATGAATAACGCCGCGCAAGCAACGCTGCTGTTGCCCTACCACGCCCCCTGGGAGTGGCAGCAGTTTCACGATCACTTCGCCCTGCGCGCCCTGACGGGGGTCGAACGGCTGGGCCGCGAACACTATTGCCGCAGCTTCCGGCTGGCCAACGTCAGCGGTTGGTTCAGGGTAAGCCCGCAGCCCGGACAGAACTCCCTGGCCCTGAGCTACAGCACCTCGGCCATCCCCTGTCTGGCCGAATTGCAGCAGCGGGTGCGGCGCATGTTCGACCTGGATGCCGAACCGCAGCGCATCGCCAGGCATTTCGCCCAGGATCCCTACCTGGCCACGCTGGTCGCCCGCAATCCGGGCCTGCGCCTGCCGACGGCCTTCGACCCGTTCGAGCAGGCGGTGCGGGCCATCGTCGGTCAGCAGGTCACGGTAAAAGCCGCGGTAACCATCAGCGGGCGCCTGGTCATGCGTCTGGGCGAGCCTCTACCGGAGGCCGACGGCGCAGGTGTCGACCGCCTGTTCCCCAGCGCCGCGGCAATCGCCAGCGCCGACCTGGAGGGCATCGGCATGCCGGGTAAACGCGTACAGACGCTGCAGCACTTCGCCGGGCTGGTCGCCAGCGGCGCCTTGCACCTGGATCTGCGCCACGGCAGCGAAGCCCTGATCGAACGGCTTTGCGCCCTGCCCGGCATCGGCCCCTGGACCGCCGAATACATTGCCCTGCGCGCCTTCGGCGCAGTCGATGCCTTTCCCGCCAGCGACCTGGGCCTGCTCAAGGCGCCACTGTGGGGCGCCGACAGCATCGACGCCAGGCAACTCAAGGCCCGCGCCGAAGCCTGGCGACCGTGGCGCGCCTACGCCGCCGCCCACCTGTGGCACAACTATTCGCAGAGGTGAATAAGCATGTTCTACCGCTACCACCACAGCCCCATCGGCCGCCTGCTGCTGGCCGGCGACGAAACCGGCCTGCAGCAACTGCTGATGGAGATCGACGACAAACCCTGGCAGATCGGTGAGCACTGGCGAGCCGCTGCTGGTGAACTGGATGAGGTGTGCCGGCAACTCGACGACTACTTCGCCGGCCGCCGCCGGCACTTCGAGCTGCGCCTGGCGCCGCACGGCACGGCCTTTCAGCAGGAAGTGTGGCAAGCGTTACAGCGCATTCCCTTCGGCCAGACCAGCTGTTACAGCGCCCTGGCCGCGCAGATCGCCCGGCCCAAGGCGGTGCGTGCGGTCGGCGCGGCCAATGGCGCCAACCCTATCGCGGTGATCATCCCCTGCCACCGGGTGATCGGCCGCGACGGCAGCCTGACCGGTTATGCCGGTGGCCTGGCGCGCAAGGCGCTGCTGTTGCAGCTGGAAGGGGCGCAGGTACCGGAGCAGGCAACGCTGGCACTTTGAGGCGGGCTGGCCCTCCAGGGCCACGCTGCTAGTGTCGTGTCAATCCTGAAATGTCGGATCACGGGGTGGGTCGGGCCGCGCAGGTGACAACCCATCCGTACTGCAAATGCCGGCGCAACTCGCCCGTAGGATGGGTTGAGCGCAGCGATACCCATCGAGCGGTTTAGGCCTGTACCTGCAGGCATGGCGAATATCGATGATGGGTTACGGCGCCTTTGTTCTGCTGATAGCAGGTCAATTTGCAGACGCCTAACCCACGCGGCCCGACCCATCCGGTCTTGATCCTTGAGTGCCCCAGTTTGCTGCGCGACAGCGCGGCGTCGAAGACAGCGCGGCCCTCACGCAGGGCGTCCCACGCCTGGTTATCGCCGGCATAGGCGGAACCAGGCAGGCTCAGACAGGCCAGCAACACCTAGCCAAGCACTTTAGAAACGCACGTTGCCACGCGGCCCCAACAGCGCCCAGATGATCAGACCGATCACCGGCAGGAACAGGATCAACAGCACCCAGAGGACTTTCTTGCCGACCTCGGTGTTGCTTTTGACGATATTGATGATGGCCCAGATACTCAGAACCAAGATAATCAGGCCGACAAGGCCATTCATTGTAGAACCCATGGGGACACTCCTGTGCGAAGGGTTGCCCATCTAGGATAGACATCGATGGCCGGAGTTCCGCAAGCGATTGTTGCGCAGCAGTGCTCCCGAACAAATTGCGTATCAATCATCCAGCCGCGGAAAACGGCTGGCGATAGCATCGCCGGTGAACTCGCCGACCCAGCCATCGGTATTGCTGAACAGACGGATCATCACGAAGTGCGGATGCTCGCCCATATCGAACCAGTGCCGCGTGCCGGCCGGCACCGAGATCAGGTCACCCTTCTCGCACAACACGGCATAGACATAATCGTCGATATGCAGGCTGAACAGGCCGCTGCCCACCACGAAGAACCGCACCTCGTCCTCGGCATGCCGGTGCTCGTCGAGAAACCTGGCGCGCAGCTCGGCCTTGTCCGGCTGGTCATCGCTCACGCTGAGCACATCGACCGCGACATAACCGCGCTCACTCATCAGTTGCTCGATCTGCGGCCGGTAGGCGGCGAGTAGCTGTTCCTGGCTGCAGCCAGGAGCCAGCGGCGTCAGCGACTGCCAGCGCGCGAAATGCACACCGACGGCAGCCAGGGTGCTGGCGATATCTTCCAGATGGGTCAGCACCTTGTTCGGCAGATCGGCAGAAGACTCGTGGTAGACGCTCAGGCTGCTCATATTCAGAATTCCCGTTGGTTATCCGTAGACGGAGTCAAGGCACAGCTGCAGCCAAAACCCGATGACGTGAAGTATGGCCGGCTCATGGCCGCGGTTCGTGAATGCGCGTGGCAGTAATGGCCGCGATCAGGGCGACCAGGCTGGCAATGGCGAACGTCCAGGCCGGACCGAGACTGTTCCAGCTGTAGCCGGAATAGAGCGCGCCCAGGGCGCCGCCAACCCCGGTCAGCGCGGCATACAACGCCTGCCCCTGGCCCTGCTGACGGTCGGCGAAACTGCGCTGGACGAAGTGGATGGCCGCCGCGTGAAAACTGCCAAAAGTCGCGGCGTGCATCAACTGGGCGAGCAACAGTACCAGCAAATGATCGGCCAGGTTGCCGAGCAGCAACCAGCGCACGGCGGTGATCAGAAAGCTGGCCAACAGCACGCTACGCAGCGAAAAACGCGCCAGCAGTTGGGCCATGACCATGAACAGCACGATCTCGGCCAGCACCCCGAGGGCCCAGAGCTGGCCGATCAGGCCGCGCGAATAGCCGAGAGCCTCCAGGTGCAGGGTCAGAAAGGTGTAGTACGGGCCGTTGCTCAGCTGCATCAGCCCGACACTGAGGAAAAACGCCAGGATGCCGGGGCGGCGCAACTGGCGGATAAAGCCGCCCTCGCCCACCACATTGGGGCGCATGCGCGGCTGAGCGTTGGGCACCCACCAACTGCTCAGCACGATGCCGCCCATGATCAGGATCAGCGCCCAGGGATAGGCATCCAGGCTGAGCAGCTCGAACAGCTTGCCCAGGCCGACCACAGCGACGATGAAGCCGATGCTGCCCCACAGGCGAATCTTGCTGTAGCGCGCCGCCTGCTCCTGCAGATGTGCGAAGGTGATGACCTCGAACTGCGGCAGCACCGCATGCCAGAAGAACGCGTGCAGCCCCATGATCAGCGCCAGCCAGGCATAGCTCTGGCTGATGAAGATGCCGGCGAAACACAGCAGCGTGCAGATCGCGCCAAAGCGCACGATCGCCAGGCGCTGGCCGCTGTGATCGCCCAGCCAGCCCCAGATATTGGGCGCGATGCAGCGCATCAACATGGGAATGGCGACCAGTTCGCCGATGCGCGCGGCGGAAAAGCCCAGGTGATCGAAGTACAACGCCAAAAACGGCGCCGTGGCGCCGAGTAGCGAGAAATAGAAGAAATAGAAACCGGACAGACGCCAGTAAGGCAACGCGGAAGTCATGGCTTTGCCGTAGCCTGGGTTGAGCATAGCGATACCCAACCTACCCTGGCTGTCACAGCTGTGGCAACACCGGTGTGGTCACCCGCACATCGGCATTCTGCGCGCGGTGGCGCAGCAGGTGATCCATCAGCACGATGGCCATCATCGCCTCGGCGATCGGCGTGGCACGGATGCCGACGCAGGGGTCGTGGCGACCCTTGGTGATCACCTCCACCGGGTTGCCATCGACGTCGATCGAACGTCCCGGCGTGGTGATACTGGAGGTCGGCTTGAGCGCCAGATGGGCGACGATCGGCTGGCCGCTGGAGATGCCGCCAAGAATACCGCCGGCGTTGTTCGACACGAAGCCCTCGGGAGTCAGCTCGTCGCGATGCTCGGTGCCGCGCTGGGTAACGCTGGCGAAACCGGCGCCGATCTCCACGCCCTTGACCGCGTTGATGCTCATCAGCGCATGGGCAAGTTCGGCGTCCAGACGGTCGAAGATCGGCTCGCCCAGGCCCGGCATCACCCCTTCGGCAACCACGGTGATCTTCGCCCCGACCGAATCCTGGTCGCGGCGCAGCTGGTCCATGTAGGCCTCAAGCTCCACCACCTTGTCCGGGTCGGCGCTGAAAAAGGCGTTCTGTTCGACGCTGTCCCAGCTCTTGAACGGAATCTCGATCGGACCGAGCTGGCTCATGTAGCCGCGCACCACGATGCCCTGGGTCGCCAGGTACTTCTTGGCAATGGCGCCGGCCGCGACGCGCATGGCGGTCTCGCGAGCCGAGCTGCGGCCACCGCCACGGTAGTCACGGATGCCGTACTTGTGGTGGTAGGTGTAATCGGCATGGGCCGGGCGAAAGACATCCTTGATCGCCGAGTAATCCTTGGACTTCTGATCGGTATTGCGGATCAGCAGGCCGATGGCGCAGCCGGTGGTCTTGCCCTCGAACACCCCGGCGAGGATTTCCACCACATCGTCTTCCTGACGCTGGGTGGTGTGACGGCTGGTGCCCGGCTTGCGCCGGTCGAGGTCGCGTTGCATATCCTCCAGGGAAAGCTCCAGGCCCGGAGGGCAACCATCGACGATGGCGACCAGCGCCGGACCATGGCTTTCGCCAGCGCTGGTGACGGTGAACAACTTGCCGTAGGTATTGCCGGACATTTGCAGGATACTCCGCGGGAATCAGCAGCGGGCCCGGCGCAACGCTTGCGCGCGCCAGCCCCTTACTCAATAAAGGTCGCGAGTATACCCGCGGCGAAAGCCCAGTTCACCCTAGGAGGCTGTCCGAGAATGTGGTTTTTATAGGTTGGGCTGAGCTCCGCGAAGCCCAATATGCTGACTTTGTTGGGCTTCGTTCTTCAGCCTACGCGGCCCGGCCCAACCTACAATGTGCAGCCGATTGCTATTCTCGGACAGCCTCTAGCAACCTTAGGTCGATGTTGACGTCCAATTCACGTCCCCTGCCACAGTGCCCATCATGCCGCGAGTTCTGCTGTTGACCCTGACCCTGCTTGCCGGCCTGGCCCAGGCCGCGCCCCATACCATCATGCAACGACCGATCAGCCTGGCAACCGAACAGGGCAGCCTGCATGGCACCTTATTGCGCCCGCAAAGCGACCAGCCGCTGCCTGTCGCGCTGCTGATTGCCGGCTCCGGACCGACCGACCGCGATGGCAACAACCCCGCCGGCGGGCACAATGACAGCCTCAAGCGCCTGGCCCAGGCGCTGGCCAAGCACGGCATCGCCAGTGTGCGTTACGACAAACGCGGGATCGCCGCCAGCCGCGCGGCCACCCCGGACGAACGCGACTTGACTGTCGAGCAGTATGTCGCCGACGCTGCCGCCTGGGGCCAGCTGCTCAAGGCCGATACGGATTTCAGTCGGCTGATCCTGATCGGCCACAGCGAAGGCGCCCTGATCGCCAGCCTGGCGGCCCCGGCAGCCGGTGCCGATGCGCTGATCTCGATCGCCGGCAGTTCGCGCCCCATCGACCAGGTGCTGCGCGAACAGCTGCACTATCGCCTGCCGCCGAACTTGCTCGCGCACAGCCATCGGCTGCTCGACGCGCTGCTGGCCGGCCAGCCGACCGATGCGGTGCCCGATGAGCTGCGCGTGCTGTTTCGCCCCAGCGTGCAGCCCTACCTGATTTCACTGTTCCGCCAGGATCCCAGCGCGGCCTTCGCCCGCCTGCAGATCCCGGCGCTGATCGTCCAGGGCAGCCACGACATCCAGGTCGGAGTGGCCGATGCCGAGGCCTTGCAAGCCGCCAAACCGGATGCGCAACTGGCGATAATCGCGGGCATGAACCACGTCCTGCGCATCGTCCCGCTGGACCTCGAGGCGCAACTGGCCTCCTACGACAATCCGCGCCTGCCCCTGGCGCGGCTGCTGACCGAGCAGGTCGCCGGTTTCATCGAGACAACTGGCAAAGCGCCGGCCTCCAGCGCCGCGCAAATCGGCCGATAAAGGCTGGGCCAGCGCCACGCCTTGCCCTGGTATCGCGCACAGGACTGCCTTTATGACCGACGCCCACATCCCACACTCTGCGCCTGGCGCCACTGCCCAAGCACAAGCTGCGGTCGAGAAAGCCCATCCCTGGGCGGATCTCGCACCCGAGCACTTTCGCCTGTTGCGTCTGGCGCCCCTGCCGGTCGACCGCCACACCGGCGCGCGGCCCTTGCGCTTTGTGCAACTGGGCCGGGTGGAGCGGCACGCCAAGGGCCAGAGCCTGCTACGCCTGACTCTGCAGCTGCCCGGCGTACGCATGCGCAAGGAGCTGAACCTGCTGGAGGTCTGGATCGACCACCGCAGCAAGGAGATGCGCCTCGGCCCGGAAAAGGGCTTGCTGGTAGAGCCGGCCAATCGCGGCCTGGGACGCTTCCTGCTGGCCCAGGGCATCGCCTGGGCCCAGCAACACTGCGCCCATTACCTGGTAGAAGGCGCGGCCCTGCCGGCCAAGGATGCCCTGAGCGAAGATGCCCGCCTGCGCCGCGATCACTGCCTGCAAGCCCAGGGCTTCGACATCGAATACCTCGACCCCCTGCAACTCAAAGCCCGCTACAGCGCCGCCCGGGTCAGCGTGCTGCACAGCGATTGGCACAACGACAAGGTCCAGGTCGTCGACCTGCTGGATGCCGCAGCCATGTTGCAACAGGCCGACCAGAACCTGCGCGAGCAGGACGTCAAGCTGCGCAAGCTGGACTCACGCCTCGAACTGTTCCGCCGCGAAGACGGCAGCCTGCGCTTCACCATCGCCTGCCTGGTGGCGTTTTGCATGTTCCAGGCCGGCTTGCTGATCTGGATGGCCACGCGTTAAGGCAGCAGGACTTGTCCCTGCACGCATGACGGCCAGACCTGTAGGGTGTCACTCACCGCAGGCAGTGCACCATGATTAACCGGCGCGGCACAAAGCTGGCGGGCTGTCGCTGCGCTGCGATCGGAACGCCGTCCGGACCGCAAAAAAAGGCTATGTACCCCTTATCTGTTGCATGAGAGATAACGTTTTTGTGGGAGCGGCCGGGCGACGTTGCGTTTCATCCGCGAAAATATTCGAAACACTGGCAATGTTTCGCGGCTAAAGCCCCTCCTACGAGGTTGTGCCCTGGTTCAACAGATAACGGGTACATAACCCAAAAAAAGCCCGCGATCTATGCGGACCAGGGACTCTAATGATGAGTCAGAGGATCACAAGCATTCGCGATCAGCTGTCGCGATAGATGGAGTAGCTGTAGGGGGAAATCAGCAGGGGAACGTGGTAGTGCTCCTGGCCGGCATCGATGCCGAAGCGGAGCGGCAAAACTCCCCGCCGTCACATGTATCACGCCACTCCGCTACTGCAGAACCGTCACCAGAATCAATGCGCTGCTGGCTTAGCAAGCGCACCTCTGCAAGCCCCTAAAGACCCGGCAAGTGAGTGAATCGCAGCGCAAAACGGCCCCTCTAATGGTTCGCACAGCGCCAGTTGGCGTAAATAGACAACTGGCGAACGCGCTGGGTAAAGTTCGTCGCTAGGCGACCGATACTATAAGAATCCCAAAATCTCCCGCACAGCATCGTGCCCAAGGCTCCCTGATGAACATAAAACAAAAACTGACCTGGGCCTTCGCAATCATCGCCTGCGTCCCCGTCATGCTGGTCGCGGGCCTGATCATCTACAACCTGCGCAGCGATGCCAGAACCGAGTTCGTCGACACCAGCGCCCGCGAGATCCGCCAGGTCGAAAATGCCATGCAACTGTTTTTCGACGCCATCAACCATAATGTCGAGTACCTGGCCAGGCATCCGCTGGTCGCGCAATCCGACGGCAGCCTGAAGCAATACATCAGCGCCGACGCCGCCAGCATTCCCACCGGCGAGCAGGACAAGCAGATCCTCCCACTGCTGGCCGGTCTGGGTGCCAGCCACCCGGCCTATGCCTATGTGTCCCTGGGCACCAGCCAAGGTGGCTTCGTCATGTGGCCGGAAGATCCCAAGATGAGCAACTACGACCCGCGCACGCGCCCCTGGTACCAGAAAGCCCTGAACAATCCGGGCAAGACCGTGCGCACCGACGCCTATTACTGGGCGCCCGACGACGCCGTGCTGCTGGCCAGCGCGCGCAGCACGGCCAATGCCCTCGGCAGCCAAGGTGGGGTGATCAGCATCGACGTCTCGCTCAAGCAACTGACTGACATCGTCAAGCAGATCAAACTGGGCGACAGCGGCTACCTGATGCTGATGGAGGACAACGGCACCATCCTGGTCGACCCGAAAAATCCCGACAACAACTTCAAGAAGATCAGCGACCTGAACGGCGGCTACAGCACCCTGGCCGAAGCGCAAAAAGGCCTGGTCGAGGTCGAACTCAACGGCCAGCGCTATATGGCCAACGTCTGGCCCTCCGAACAACTGGGCTGGCGCTTTGTCGGGCTGATCAGCGAGCAGGAGGCGATGGCCAGTGTCACCCGCCTGACCTGGTTCATCCTGGGCTTGGCAATCGTGCTCGCCGCCGTATTCGCCTTGGTCGGCGCCAGCTTTGCCGGACTGATCGTCAGGCCGATTCGCGCCGTGGCCTCCGGCCTGGAAAGCATCGCCCAAGGCGAAGGCGACCTGACCCAGGCGCTCAGCGTACGCGGCCAGGACGAAACCGCGCAGCTGGCCAACTGGTTCAACCAATTCCTCACCGCTATTCGCCAGCTGATCCTCAGCATCGGCCAGGCCGCCAAGCATATCCAGCAGACCTCGAGCACGTCCTCCAAGGTCTCCGGCGACATGACCGAAGCAGCCGGGCGCCAGCGCGAGTCGGTTGACATGGTCTCAACCGCCTTTCACGAAATGGTCGCCACCGCCAACGAAGTCGCGCGCTCCTGCTCCCAGGCGGCTGAGTCGGCTGACAATGGGCAAAAACAGGCACACGATGGACAACTGCAAATTGATACCGCAGTCAGTAATGTCGAGAAATTGAGTCGCGAGATATCTCTGTCCGCCGCGGCGATGCAGCAGCTCGAGCAGGACAATAACAATATCCAGTCGATTCTCGGCACCATTCGCTCGATCGCCGAACAAACCAACCTGCTTGCCCTGAATGCTGCGATTGAAGCGGCACGTGCCGGCGAACAGGGTCGGGGATTCGCCGTTGTGGCTGACGAGGTTCGCGCACTGGCCAAGCGCACCGCGGATTCCACCGCTGAAATTGACGGGCTGCTGAGCAGTCTGGCCCAGCGCACCCGGGAGATGGGCAAGCAAATGCATGCCAGCCTGGAAGTATCGCAGAGCACGGTTACCAGCATTACCGACGCCCGTTCAAGCTTCGGTTTGATCCGCGAGTCGGTCGATGTAATACGCGATATGAATGCGCAAATCGCCACTGCCGCCGAAGAACAGCACCAGGTCGCCGAAGACATCAACCGTCACATCAGCATGATCCATGGAGATGCGCAGCTGGTCGCAGGCCTGGCAGAGTCGGCGCGCAGTGACTCGCAGCAACTGTCCAGCCTCTCCACTCAGCTCAATGAACTGGTTAATCGATTCAAGACTTGATGGCGCCATTCACTGCACAGAAACAATGAAGGCAGGCACTAGCAGGCCGTTGAAAAACGTAGGCGAGGCAGGCAAGACAAGGCAAAAACAGGCGAGGAAGCGGAGTTTACGTGTTGTAAATGAGCATTACTCGCTTCGCTCGCCCTACGGGCCGCGCTGAAGCGCGTTAGCCGCAAGCGGCTTGCAGAGCCTGGTTTTAACGCAGTATTGCCAACGCAGGTAGTTTTTCAACAGCCTGCTAGAGTACCTGTCTTCAGGTTCCGCCCAACTGGCCTGCCGGATCACCCTGCCAAGCCCCGCCTGAGCAATCAACTACCGCGATAGGTGGAGTAGCTGTACGGGGAAATCAGCAGGGGAACATGGTAGTGATCCTGGCCGGCATCGATGCCGAAGCGCAGCACCACCACATCGAGAAATGCCGGATCGGGCAACTGCACGCCGCGGGCCCGGTAATAGTCGCCCGCATGGAATTGCAACTGGTAGACACCGCTGCGGTAATCGTCGCCCTGCAGAATGGGCGCATCGCAACGACCGTCATGGTTGGTCACAACGCGGCTGAGCAACTGCAACTGCGCGCCTTCGACCCGATACAACTCGACAGTGATGGCGCTGCCGGGGCAGCCGTGCGCGGCATCCAGAACATGTGTGGTCAATCGTCCCATAGCGATCAGGCATCCACGCCGGCCACTAGCCACGCAGACACCGCACCTCCTCTACTGTTAGTGAATTCGGCAGATGACTCAGGCTCCAGCGGCCTCGAGTTGAGCGGAGCATAGCATGCTGCCGAACGATTCAAGACACTTCTTAAATTTATTGTACACAATGATATTTACAATAAATCCGACCAAGACCACCATCCCGCACCCAGATGTTGTGAAAATACCGAGCGCAACGCCTCAGCCAGCGTTTTTGGCGATCCGTAGGGTGTCACTCGCCGCAGGCAGTGCACCATGGTTCAGCGGCGCGGCATAAAACTGGCGGGTTGTCGCTGCGCTCCGAACGGACGGCACCCCGGCCGCCCTACGTTCCGAACGGACTACCGATGTTTGAAGCGGTCGCAGTAGGCGAGAGTTTTTTCACACCCTCTCAACCATGACGGCAAACCCCGTGGCTCAAGACATGCGCTTGGCGCACCGCCCGAGCACCGGCACAGATTCGATGGCGAAAATTGATTTAGCAATAAGCCTGATTTTTTATTTACAAAGTACAATTCATTTTGTATACAATCACTTCATCACGGTCGCGTCCCTCGTCACGGGCTACGCAGTGACCGCAACATGCCAAGAAGGAAGACTGCAGTGAGCGCTGACTACCCACGCGACCTGATCGGTTACGCCAACAACCCGCCGCATCCGCACTGGCCGGGCGATGCCCGTATCGCCCTGTCGTTCGTGCTCAACTACGAGGAAGGCGGCGAGCGCAACGTGCTGCACGGCGACCCGGAGTCCGAGGCCTTTCTCTCCGAGATGGTCTCCGCCCAGCCGCTGCAAGGCGCGCGCAATATGAGCATGGAATCCCTCTACGAGTACGGCAGCCGCGCCGGGGTCTGGCGCCTGCTCAAACTGTTCGACAAGCACGCGATTCCCTTGACGGTATTCGCCGTGGCCATGGCCGCCCAGCGCCACCCCGATGCGATCAAGGCCATGGCCGCCGCCGGCCATGAGATCTGCAGCCACGGCTACCGCTGGATCGACTACCAGAATATGAGCGAAGCCGAAGAACGCGAGCACATGCTCGAAGCCATCCGCATCCTCACCGACATCACCGGCGAGCGCCCGCTGGGCTGGTACACCGGCCGCACCGGGCCGAACACCCGGCGCCTGGTGATGGAGGAAGGCGGCTTCCTCTACGACTCGGACACCTACGACGACGACCTGCCCTACTGGGACTCCGCCAGCACCGTGGCCAAGCCGCATCTGGTGATCCCTTACACCCTGGACACCAATGACATGCGCTTCACCCAGGTGCAGGGTTTCAACACCGGCGACGACTTCTACCAGTACCTGAAGGACGCCTTCGATGTGCTCTACGCCGAAGGCGCGGCCGGCGCGCCAAAGATGCTGTCGATCGGCATGCACTGCCGCCTGCTCGGCCGCCCGGCGCGCATCGCCGCGCTGGCGCGTTTTATCGAGTACGTCAAAGGCCACGACAAGGTCTGGTGCGCCCGCCGCGTCGATATCGCCCGCCACTGGCACGCCACTCATCCCTTCTCCTTGAATCAGCAGCACGAGAACAGCAAATGAGCCGTTTTCAGACCCTGAGCCCATCGCGCCTGAGCCGTGAGGATTTCGTCAAAGTCTTCGCCGATATCTACGAGCACTCGCCTTGGGTAGCGGAGAAGGCCTTCGAGCTTGGCCTCGATCAGAGCATCGACGAGGTCGACGGCCTGCACCAGCGCATGGCCGATATTCTGCTTAGCGCCAGCCATGAGGCTCAGTTGGCACTGATCAACGCCCACCCGGATTTGGCCGGCAAAGCCGCCATTCGTGGCGAACTGACCGCCTCCAGCACCTCGGAGCAGGCCGGCGCCGGTATCAGCGAATGCAGCGCCGAAGAGTTCGCCCGCTTTACCGAACTCAACGACGCCTACAAGGCCAAGTTCGGCTTTCCTTTTATCAAGGCGGTGAAAGGCAGCAACCGTCAGCAGATTCTCGCGGCCTTCGAAACACGCATCCATCACTCCGCCGAGCAGGAGTTCCAGACCGCCCTGGCCGAGATCAACAAGATCGCGCTGTTCCGTTTGCAAGCCCTGTAACGCCCTCACTGTTAAGGCAGACACGATATGAAAGCTTACGCCGTACCCTTCGAGAAATACCTCAATCTGGCCGACGCCCGCCTCGGCACCAAAGCCATCTCGGTTACCGACGACTGGTTCGCCGACGTCAACCGCCTGTTCCAGCCGACCCCGGCGGTATGGAAGGAAGGCGTATTCGACGACAACGGCAAGTGGATGGATGGCTGGGAGTCGCGCCGTAAGCGCTTCGAAGGTTACGACAGCGCGGTGATCCGCCTGGGCGTGGCGGGCTCGATCAAGGGTGTGGACATCGACACCAGCTTCTTTACCGGCAACTTCCCGCCGTCGGCTTCCCTTGAAGGCTGCTTTGTCGCCGAGGGCGACCCGACTGACGCCACCGAGTGGACCGAAGTGCTCGGCGCCGTCGAGTTGCAGGGCAACAATCACCACTACCACGAGATCAGCAACAGACAGGCCTTCACCCACCTGCGCTTCAATATCTACCCGGACGGCGGCGTCGCCCGTCTGCGCGTCTACGGCATTCCGTTCCGCGACTGGAGCACTGTCGGCGACAACCAGCAGATCGACCTGGCCGCCGCGCTGAATGGCGGTCGCGCCCTGGCCTGCTCCGACGAACACTTCGGCCGCATGAGCAACATCCTCAACCCCGGCCGTGGCATCAACATGGGCGACGGCTGGGAAACCGCACGCCGCCGTACCCCGGGCAACGACTGGGTAATTGTCGCCCTCGGCCATCCGGGCGAGATCGAGCGCATCGTCGTCGACACCCTGCACTTCAAGGGCAACTACCCGGACAGCTGTTCGATCCAGGGCGCCTTCGTCAAAGGCGGCACCGACAGCCAGATAGAAACCCAGAGCCTGTTCTGGCGCGAACTGCTGCCGAGCCAGAAGCTGCAAATGCACGCCGAGCACGAGTTCGCCGAGCAGATCAACCCGCTCGGGCCGATCACCCATGTGCGGGTCAATGTGTTCCCGGATGGCGGTATCAGCCGGCTGCGTTTGTTCGGCAAAGTCGCCAAGTAGACGCCATTCTGCTCTTGTAGGAGGGGCTGGGCGGCATTCCGCTTTAGCCGCGATGCTTTTGATTTCAAGATCTCGCGGCTGAAGCCCCTCCCACACAAACTCACAAGCAACCGAACTCAAAGAACAGTAGACCACCATGCGCAAACTGATCATCGAGCCGTTAAGCAAAGAAGCCTTCGCCCCCTTCGGCGACGTTATCGAAACCGAGGGCAGCGAGTTCTTTATGATCAATAACGGCTCCACTCGCCGCTATCACAAACTGGCAACGGTCGAGACCGCGCAGCCAGAGGATACGGCGATCATCAGCATCTTCAGTGCCGAAGCGCTGCAGATGCCGTTGACCGTGTGCATGCTGGAGCGCCATCCGCTGGGCAGCCAGGCGTTTATGCCACTGCTCGGCAACCCCTTTCTGATCCTGGTCGCGCCACTTGGCGATGCACCTGAATCGGAGTTGGTCCGCGCCTTCCGCAGCAACGGCAGGCAGGGCATTAATTACCATCGCGGCGTCTGGCACCACCCGGTGCTGACGATCGAAAAGCGGGATGACTTCCTGGTGGTTGATCGCAGTGGTTCCGGCAACAACTGCGATGAGCATTTCTTTAGCGAGGCAGAGCAACTGCTCATCGACCCCCACCAATAAGAGAAGCCTGACGCCGGCCTGCCGGCATCGGGAAAGAGGTACTGATTGTGGAAGCACATTTGACTGAGTGGCTGAACCTGGGCATCCGCTGGATCCATATGATCACCGGCATCGCCTGGATCGGCGCATCCTTCTATTTCGTCTGGCTGGAAAACAACCTCAACCGCAGCAACCCGCGCGACGGCCTGGCAGGCGATTTGTGGGCGATCCACGGTGGCGGCATCTACCACCTGGAGAAGTACAAACTGGCCCCGCCGCAGATGCCGGACAACCTGCACTGGTTCAAATGGGAGGCCTATTTCACCTGGTTGTCGGGCATCGCCCTGATGCTGGTGGTCTACTACCTCAACCCGAGCCTGTATCTGGTCAAACCTGGCGTCGACCTGGACCCAGCACTGGCCATTGCCATCGGCTTCGGCTCGATGATTGCGGGCTATGTGGCCTACCACTTCCTTTGTGATTCGGTTCTGGGCAAACGCCCGGCCCTGCTCGGTGCGGTGCTGTTCGTGCTGTTGATCGCCGCAGCCTTCGGTTTCAACCTGATCTTCAGCGGCCGCGCCGCCTATATCCATGTCGGCGCGATTATCGGCACCATCATGGCCGGCAACGTGTTCTTCACCATCATGCCGGCCCAGCGCGCGCTGGTTAAGGCCATTGAGGATGGCACCACACCCGACCCGACCCTGCCGGCCAAGGGCCTGTTGCGCTCGCGGCACAACAACTACTTCACCCTGCCGGTGCTGTTCATCATGATCAGCAACCACTTCCCGAGCACCTACGGCAGCCAATACAACTGGCTGATCCTGGCCGGTATCGCGGTGCTGGCGGTGTTGGTGCGACACTACTTCAACACCCGCCACGACAGCAGCAAATACGTCTGGACCCTGCCGGTCGCGGCCCTGGGCATGATCTGCCTGGCCTATGTCACCGCCCCCGTGCGCTCGACGCCCGAAGCCGCGCCGGTTGCCGTCAGCGAAAGCCAACCCGCTGTCACCGTCGCCAAAATGGAAGAAATATCTGAAGCGGCCCCAGGCGCAGCAGGCGCGAAATTTACCGAGGTCAACAAGGTGATCCAGCAACGCTGCAGCGTGTGTCACTCGGCCCAGCCGAGCAGCCCGATGTTCAGCGCCGCGCCGCTCGGCTTCATGCTCGACACCCCGCAGCAGATCAAGGGACAGGCAGCGAAGATCCATGCCCAGACCGTCGCCTCGCAGATCATGCCGCTGGGCAACATCACCCAGATGACCCAGGAGGAACGCGACCTGATCGGCACCTGGATCGCCCAGGGCGCGCCGCTCGACTAGACCCTGCACCGCCGGCCATCGCAAGCAATGCCGTTCACTTGAGCAGAGTGAGCGGCATTGTTTCGTCTGGCCCCACCCCACGCATGCAGCCAGCAACCGCGGCAGCGTCTTGCTTGTAGCCCGAATAAGCCCCGGCGCAATCCGGGATCGCAGCTGCACGGCGAGCATCCTGGCTTGGCGCCGCGCAGCTTGCCGGCATTGCGCACTACATCAGTGCCGCCTGCGAACGGCATGCTGTCATGGCGTGAACGCGTCGCTGCTAGACAACCTGTGCCTTCGGCCCGTTACAATGCGCAGCTTTTTTTGCCTCCGGCCGATAAGGACAGCCCATGATCGAAGCCACCTGGATCGCTTTCGCCTTCATCATGGGCCTGGCCGTGCGCGGCGTAGGCTTACCGCCACTGGTCGGCTACCTGGCCGCCGGCTTCGCCCTCGCCGCCTTCGGCGAGCACCTCGCAATAGACTCGCGCGACAGTGCCGCGCTGGAACATATCGCCCACCTCGGCGTGCTCCTGCTGCTGTTTACCGTCGGCCTCAAGCTCAAGCTGAGCAACCTGGTCAGGCGCGAAGTGATTGGCGGCGGTCTGCTGCACTTTGCCATATCCAGCCTGATCTTCCTGCCGGCGATCCTGCTGATCCTCGATCTGCCCTGGCAGGAGGGACTACTGCTGGCCATCGCCCTGTCCTTTTCCAGTACCGTGCTGGCGGCCAAGGTGCTGGAGGGCAAGCGCGAACTGCGCGCTTTCCACGGCCGGGTGGCGATCGGTGTGCTGATCATCCAGGACCTGATCGCCCTGCTGGTGATGAGCCTGGCCAACGGCGATGCCCCTTCGCCCTGGGCGCTGCTGGTATTCGCCCTGCCCTTGCTGCGGCCGCTGCTGTTCCGCCTGCTGGATGCCAGCGGCCACGAAGAACTGATGGTGCTACTCGGCTTGCTGCTGGCCCTGGTCGTCGGCGGCTATGGCTTCGAATCGCTGGGCCTGAGCTCGGAACTCGGCGCCCTGGCCTTCGGCGCCCTGCTGGCCAAGCACAAGCGCGCCGTCGAACTGTCCAACTCGCTGTGGAGCATCAAGGAGGTGTTCCTGGTCGGCTTTTTCCTGCAGATCGGTATCGGCGGCCTGCCGGATGCCGACGCCCTGACGTTCGCCCTGGTGATGTCGTTGCTGTTGCCACTCAAGGGCCTGCTGTTCTTCGGCCTGTTCCTGATGTTCCGCCTGCGCGCGCGCAGCGCCTTTCTCAGCAGCGTCAGCCTGACCAACTACAGCGAGTTCGGCCTGATCGTGGCTAGCGTGGTGCTGCCGCAGTGGCTCATCCCGCTGGCTATCAGCGTGGCCCTGTCGTTCGTCATCTCCGCACAACTGAACCGCTTCGTCCACCCGCTCTACGAGCGTCTGGCCAAGCGCTTGATCCCGCTGGAGCGCGACATCCGTCACCCCGACGAACAGCCGATTTCCCTGGGCGATGCGCAGATCCTGATCATCGGCATGGGCCGCACCGGCCGCGCCGCCTACGATCACCTCAAGGACAAGGGCTTCAGGCTGTTGAGCCTGGACTCCGACCCGGTGGTGATCGAACTGAGCAGCAAGGCCGGACGCCGCGTGCAATTCGCCGACGCCGAAGACCAGATGTTCTGGCAGAGCCTGGAGATGCCGGCGGTCGAGGCGGTGATCCTGGCCATGAACGACCAGGAAGCCAAGATCATCTCCACCCACAAGCTGCGCGAACGCGGCTTCAAGGGCCTGATCGTCGCCCACGCGATGTACGAAGACATCGCCCAGCGCATCCAGGAGGCCGGTGCCGACCGCACCTACCTGACCATGAGCGAGGCCGGCAGCGGCCTGGCCGAACACGTCGCCCGCGGCCTGCAAGCACGCACCTGAGAGGCGACAGCCGCCATCCGATCGCGAGCAATCCGCGGCCCGTAGGGGTCACTCGCCGCAGGCAGTGCGCCATGGATCATCGGCGCGGCACACGACGGTTCGCGGCCAAGGCCCCTCCTACAGGGCCGTGGTGATCTTGTGGGAGGGGACTTGTCCACGAATGGATTTTCGGCTCGGCCGATCGCTCGATAAAACACCTATATTGATGTCCGGAAACTCGACCACTAAAGCAGATCCGGCGGCTGTCGCTTCGCGCCGAGACAGCCCTACGCGCCGGCTGGATCGCCCTTCCATGGCCTGCGCGAAATCGCGACAACGACACAACCCGCAGGTCGTCAGCAATACGCCATTTGCAGCGGCAAGACACTGCCAGCCATGACGCCTGCCGCGCGCAACAACAAATATTGTGCACAATCACAAAATAAATTGTTTTAAAGCATGTGAACAAGTTGCTATAGTCGGCCCATTCTGACCGACCAGACAGCTTTTAACGGTGATCAGATAGAGGCGCCGTGAAGCCTCGTGCAAGCCCATGACCGCATAAAAACAACTGGCAGGCTCTGACAATGACCACGACTAGCACCAAGCACGCCCCAGCTCCGTCTGCGGGTAGCAATGACCTTATCTACCAGCTTGACGATACCCCGGCGTTCACTCCCGCCATCTTCGCCGCCCTGCAACACGTGCTGGCCGCCTTCGTCGGCATCATCACGCCGACGCTGATCATCGGCAGCGTGCTTGGCCTGGGTGCCCACGTGCCCTATCTGGTGAGCATGGCGCTGTTCGTCTCCGGTCTCGGCACCTTCGTCCAGGCCAAGCGCATCGGTCCAATCGGCTCCGGCCTGCTGTGCCTGCAGGGCACCAGCTTCGGCTTCCTCAGCGTGATTCTCAGCGCCGGATTCATCGTCAAAGGCCGTGGCGGTAGCGAGGAAGAGATCCTCTCCACCCTGTTCGGCATCTGCTTCTGCGCCGCCTTCGTCGAGATCGCCTTCAGCCAGTTCATCAACAAGCTGCGCAAGGTGATCACCCCGGTAGTGACCGGCACCATCATCTGCCTGATGGGCCTATCGCTGATCAAGGTGGGCATGACCGACCTGGCCGGCGGCTATGGCGCGCCGGATCTCGGCGCCCTGCATCACCTGGCCCTCGGCGGCCTGGTACTGAGCACCATCGTCATCCTCAACCGCGTGTCCTCGCAGGTGTTGCGCCTGTCGGCGGTGATCATCGGCCTGACCCTGGGCTTCACCGTAGCCTGGCTCACGGGCCAGGTGAACTTCGCCAGCATGGCCGAGGTTCCGCTGATCAGCGTACCGCAGCCGTTCAAATACGGTTTCAGCTTCGACTTCATCGCCTTCGTGCCGATTGCCGTGATCTTCCTGATCACTCCGCTGGAGACCGCCGGCGACCTGACCGCCAACTCGATCATCTCCAGGCAACCGGTATCCGGCCCGCTGTACATGCGCCGGATCAAGTCCGGGGTGCTGGCCGACGGCTGCAACTCAGCGGTCGCGGCCATGTTCAACAGCCTGCCGATGACCACCTTCAGCCAGAACAACGGCGTGATCCAGCTCACCGGCGTAGCCAGCCGCCACGTGGCCTTCTACATCGCCGGCATCCTGGTCCTGCTCGGCCTGTTCCCGGCGGTGGGCGCCGTGCTGCAACTGATGCCCAAACCGGTACTGGGCGGTGCCACCCTGATCATGTTTGGCACCGTCGCCGTAGCCGGCATCAAGATCCTCAGCGAGGCCGGCCTGCATCGGCGCAACGTGCTGATCGTGGCCATCTCCCTGGGCCTGGGCCTGGGTGTAGCCGGAGTACCTGAGGTGCTCTCGCAGATGCCGGACGTGCTGAAGAACATCTTCGGCTCGCCCATCACCATCGGCGCCTTCAGTGCCATCCTGCTGAACGTCTTCCTGCCGGACGAGGCCCATGAAGTGGAAGAGGATGACTACGACCCCGAGGCGCACATGCACAGCGTGCTGCAGAACCCGCACTCCGCCGATGAGCAGGCCGCGCCACTGAACGACCTGAACCCCGCCAGCCGCGCCAGCTGAGACCACCCCATCCGCTATGAATCCCTGCGGTCCGCCGCAGGGACGAGAACCCTTGCACCCTCTAAAAACAAGGAAAACCCGATGAAACTGAAGCATCTGCCTCACTGCATTGCGCTTACTGCAGGCCTGTTCGCCGGCCAGCAGGCCACTGCCGGCGACCTGCTGCACTGGCAAGACAACAGCCTGACCTACCTCTACGGCGACAACTTCCAGCGCCTCAACTTCAATGGCGAAGAGCAGCGTTCGCAGACCACCTTCACCTTCGAGCACGCCAGCGGCTGGGCCTGGGGCGATCTGTTCTATTTCCTCGACTACGTCCGCGCCGATAACGTCCAGTCCCGCGGCAGCTTCGCCAACGGTAGCTTCGAGCAAGACGACAAAAACAGCTTCTACTATATGGAGTTCTCGCCGCGCGTCAGCCTCAGCTGGCTGACCGGCCAGGATCTTTCCGCCGGCCCGCTGAAGGACGTCAAGGCCGCCTTCACCTATGAAAAAGGCGAAGGCGGTCCCGCTACCGAGAACTACCTGTACGGCCTGGGCTTCGACTGGGACGTGCCAGGCTTCGCCTACCTCAAGACCAACCTGTACCGGGTCAAGCTCAACAACCAGGTGTTCTTCGCCGACCAGGACAACAACGGCTACGCCACCCAATTGACCGTGGCCGGCGCCTACCCCTTCGCCGTCGGCGAGCAGGACTTCGTGGTCGACGGCTACCTCGACTGGCGCTCACCGTCTGACACAGCCGGCACCCAGACCTCGCTCGGCTCCTCGATCCAGGTCAAATGGGACGCAGGCAAAGCGTTATTCGGTAAGGAGCGCAAGCTGTATGTCGGCACTGAAGTGAACATGTGGCACAACAAATACGGGATCAAGCCCATCGATGGTTCCACCGACGGTTTCGACCAGACGGCGGTGCAGGCCCTGGTCAAGTACCACTTCTGATGGCAACCCACTGGAACGCTGCCAGGTAGGCGGCAGCGGGAAAGTTGAGGGGATCACGCTGAGCGTGATCCCCTTTTTTTTGTGTACAAAAATACTCCCAACAGGCAGCAAAACAGTGGACTCGACGACTGACGCCTCAGCACGTTCACATAAATCTGAAAATCCAGCAGCCACAATAACTTAAGCACATACAACCCAGCACAACCTGACCAACAAGTCAATTATAAGTACACATAAAAATAGCTTTTTGTGGACAATTTAGTAAAAAACAATTTTCAAAATAAATTTTTATGTGTACAACAATCATAACTCCACTCTCATTCGCTCAGCGTTGGCCACCCAATCCCGGTCACCCCAAGGGCAGCGAACGCAAGATGTGGAACTGAACGTGCACACAACCTCTCCTCAGATGCGCGTCATATTGGCGCCAACAACAAAATACCAGGAGCCGCCCATGTCCACCGATGACTTCCGCATCAAGCAAATCGACACCTCGCTGTACAACGAGGACCTGGCGCCCTTACCTCCCGGAAAACGCAAATGGGGATGGTTCGAGATATTCAATGTCTGGTCCAACGACATCCAGAGCCTGTTCGGCTACACCCTCGCCGCCACCCTGTTCATTTCCTATGGCTTGAACGGCTGGGCGGTGCTCGCCGGAATCATCCTGGCCGGCGTCATCGTCATGGGCCTGGTGCAGTTGACCGGCAGACCCAGCGTCAAATACGGCATTCCTTTCCCGGTCATGGCCCGTGCCAGCATGGGCGTGCGCGGGGCCAACTTCCCGGCCGTGGTGCGCGGCATCGTGGCGATCTTCTGGTATGGCGTGCAAACCTATTTCGCCTCCACCGCCGTGGCCCTGCTGCTCAACTCGCTGCTCGGCAGCGGCTCGAGTGCGACATTTCTGGGCATGACAACTATCGGCTGGCTCTCCTATGTGATTGTCTGCGTATTTCAGGTCGCCCTGTTCATCCGCGGTATCGACTGGATCACCAAGTTCCTCAACTGGGCCGGCCCGCTGGTCTACCTGGTGATGATCGCGCTGATGCTGATGATCTGGTACAAGGCCGGTCCCAGCCTGCTCGGTGAGCTGGGCGAGATCTTCCGCGGTACCGGCGAATATGCCGCCGGTCCGGTCGCCGCTTTTATCGCGGTGGTCGGCACCATGGTCGCCTACTTCGCCGCGGTGGTGATCAACTACGGCGACTTCGCCCGCTTCGTCAAAAGCGAAAAACAGATGACCATCGGCAACTTTATCGGCCTGCCGGTGAGCCTGGCGATCTTCTCACTGATCGCCCTGGTGATTACCGCCGGCACCGTAGTGGTATTCGGCGAGACCCTGACCAACCCGACCGACATCGTCGCCCGGGTCGACAACCTGACCCTGACCATCATCGCCGCGCTGACCTTTTTCGCCGCCACGGTCGGGATCAACCTGGTCGCCAACTTCATCCCGCCAGCCTACGACATCGCCAACCTGGCGCCCGCCCACATCAGCGCGCGCACCGGCGGTTTCATCACCGCAGCCATCGCCTTCTTCATTGGCGCATTCTGGGTGTCCTTTATCAGCAACGTCGGTATCGCCGCCTTCGTCGACACCCTGGGCGCGGTGCTCGCACCGCTGTACGGCATTCTCGTCGCCGACTACTACCTGGTGCGCAGGCAGCATCTCAACCTGCAGGACCTGTTCAGCGCCGAAGCCGGCTCGACCTACTACTACAATGGCGGCTGGAACCGTAACGCCATGATCGCCTTCGGCGTGGCCTCGGTGTTCTCGGTCGCCTCGGTGTGGACGCCGGGCCTCAACGACCTGTCCGGCTACTCCTGGCTGTTTGGCGCCATGCTCGGCGCGCTGTTCCACTATCTGCTGATGCGCAAGCACTGTGCCACCAAAGGCGCCTCGGCTGCGTTCGGCTCACGCAGCTAAAACCTGCCGGACGGCGCGTCGCGGCAACCCCGGCGCGCTATCACATGAGACAACCAGGCCGTTCCCCGCGGGGACGGCTTGCCCTGGCGTGGCGCGAACGCCCTCGCCTACCCCCGCCGCAAGGTCGATGCCGTTTTTCCCCGACGAGCGCCACCAGACGTGCCCGACATCGGCCTCCCCCACTGACAGCAGCCGATCCGGTCGCCTAGCGAAGCCGTGCTCGAGGGTGCCGCCGAAACGGCCATTATCCAAACAAATTCATAACAACCCAGGTGCTTCACAACCGCCTGATAAATAAATGAATTCCCTCTATTACAATCAGCAAGCTGACCATAAGGTCAATTTATTATCACAATCCAAGTTAGTTTTGTAGACAAATATTTAAATTATATATTTCTAATATTTGTATTTTTGTGTACAACTTTAAGCGCAATCACCTACCAAGAAGAGGGCAGCATGAAAATTCGCGTCATCAACCCCAATACCACCGCCAGCATGACGGCCAAGATCGGCGAGGCAGCCTGCCGGGTTGCCAGTCCCGGAACTCGCATCCTCGCCAGCAATCCACGCAGCGGCCCGGCCTCGATCGAGAGCCATTTCGACGAGGCGATCAGTGCGGTGGGAGTTATCGAAGAAGTGCGCGCCGGCGAGCTCGAGCAAACCGACGCCTACATCTTGGCCTGCTTCGGCGATCCCGGCCTGCTGGCCGCCCGCGAGCTGACGCGCGCCCCGGTGATCGGTATCGCCGAAGCGGCTTTTCACATGGCCAGCCTGATCAGCACCCGTTTCTCGATCGTGACCACCCTCGGCCGCACCGGAATCATCGCCGAGCATCTGCTGCAGACCTATGGCTTCGCCCATCACTGCCGACGGGTACGGGCGGCGGAGATTCCGGTGCTCGACCTCGAGGACGGCGGCGACCAGGCACTGGAGCGGATCATCGCCGAATGCCTGCGGGCCAAGGCCGAAGACAATATCGGCGCCATCGTCCTGGGTTGTGGCGGCATGGCCGACCTGACCGCGCAGATTGGCGATGCGGTCGGACTGCCGATCATCGAAGGGGTCACCGCTGCAGTGAAGCTGGCCGAGGCCCTGGTCGGCCTGGGCCTGGGCACCAGCAAGTACGGCGACCTGGACTTCCCACGGGCGAAAGCCTTCAGCGGCCAGTTCGAGTACCTCTCGCACGCCGAGGCGCCCCGCTAACGACGGTGTGACGTGCAAACGCAATGGATTCGGCTAACCACACAACAAAAACAGAGGGGGACCGCAGCGGGCCCCATCACCGAGGTTCATACCATGCAGACTGAAAATCTTGCCTCCCAGGCAATCGACTACACAGAACCAACAGCCGGCAAATCGGCCGGCGAAGAGTCGTTGGCGCCACAGCAACAACGCATCATGGGGCGGGTTTCCTACCTGCTGGCCTGGTTCGGCGGCTGTGTCTCGATCGGCACCTTCGCCATGGGGTCCAGCATAGTCGGCACCCTCAACCTGCTGCAGACTGCGCTGGCGATCAGCATCGGCTGTTTCGTCATCGGCATCGCCCTGGCCCTCAACGGCGCCGCCGGCTACAAGTACGGCATTCCCTTCATGGTCCAGGCGCGTAGCGCCTTCGGCTTCACCGGCACCCGCTTCCCCGGTCTGGTGCGGGCGGTCCCGGCCATCGTCTGGTACGGTTTCCAGAGCTGGATCGGCGCGGCGGCGATCAATGCCGTATCCGCCACCCTGTTCGGCTTCGACAACCTGGTGCTCTACTTCATCGTGTTCCAGTTCCTGCAGATCGGCTTGTCGATGTTCGGCTTCCAGGGTATCAAGTGGCTGGAAAACGTCGGCAGCGGCTTCATCCTGGTGTCGCTGGTGTACATGTTCTACAGCGTGATCAACCGTTACGGTGACGAGATCATGACCAAGCTGGTGAACATCGAGGGCACCTGGGGCTTGCCGTTCTGGGGGGCGACCCTGCTGTTCCTCGGCATCTATAGCACCATGATGCTCAACGTCAGCGACTATTCCCGCGAACTCAAGAAAGGCACCGGCCCGGGCCTGTTGACCACCCTCTACGCCATGTCGATCCTGCCCTGCACCCTGTTCATGGGGCTGATCGGCCTGATGGTATCCGGCGCCACCGGGGTCAGCGACCCTATCCAGGTGTTCTCCAGCGCGGTCGACAACACGCCCCTGCTGGTGGTGACGCTGCTGTTCATCGCCTTCGCCCAGGTGACCACCAACGTGCTGAACAACGTGGTGCCGCCGACCTACATCCTGATGGACGTGTTCAAGCTGCCGTTCCGCACCTCGACCATCATCGTCGGCCTGCTGGCGTTCGGCACCTTCCCCTGGGAACTGGTCAAGGCAGAGTCGTCGGCCGGCCTGCAGGTGTTCGTGCAGACCTACTCGGCGTTCCTCGGTCCGATCTTCGCGGTGATGGTGGTGGACTACTTCATCATCCGCCGGCGCAGGCTGGATGTCGGCAAGCTGTATGACCCGCAAGGCCCCTATCGCGGGGTGAACTACGCCGCCATCTTCGCCTCGCTGCTCGGGGCCATGGTCGCGCTAAGCCTCTCCTCCGTATCCTGGTACGCCAGCCTGGCCCCGGCCGGCCTGAGCTATTACCTGCTGATGCACCACTGGCCGGCCTGCCAGCGCTTCCGCACCTGAGCTGACTCACTGGCTGTATGCGTCGACACGGGGCCACGCGCTGAACGGATGCACCCCGGACGACATCAAGCCCACACATGGTTCCACCGATGGTCTCGACCAGATCGCCTTGCCGACACTGGTCGAGTACCACTTCTAAGCGGACTTGACCGCTGCCGGGTAGGCGGCGCCGACCCAGGGCCCCACTCCTGAAACAATGCCGGGACCAAGAGTGCCTGGTAGGCCTTGGCCTCATCTATCTGTGCTTACAAGTCGGAATCGTTCATTTCAGGCCTCATGTGCACCGGGCGCCGAAGCCTGCCGAGTCATGTCTTTGCTGCCAAAGGATCGAGCAATTGCGCGTGAGACACAGCGAGTCTCCTCTACTCAGGGAGTCGAGGCATTTTTGTGATGAAATGCAGCGCCCAGATAGACACAGAAAAGCTATTTTTTTGCGCACAACAAACTGACCACCAGGTCAGTTACGTTAGCCAAACGCCCAGCCCACGCCGGCTTGAGCCACGCACAGGGCCGGTGCTACCATGCCCGACCGCCGCCCAGCGCCGGGCGGCACATGCAAGCACAGGGGCTTATGACCAGTATTCGCGAGCGCAACAGAGAGCTGATTTTGCGCGCAGCCAGTGAAGAATTCGCCGACAAGGGCTTTGCCGCCAGCAAGACCAGCGATATTGCCGCCAAGGCCGGCGTGCCCAAGCCCAACGTCTATTACTACTTCAAGTCGAAAGAGAACCTCTACCGCGAGGTGCTGGAAAGCATTATCGAACCGCTGCTGGAGGCCTCGGCGCCGTTCAATCAGCCCGGCACGCCGGCTGACGTGCTGACGGCCTATATTCGCTCGAAGATCCGCATCTCCCGCGAGCTGCCCTCCGCCTCCAAGGTATTCGCCAGCGAGATCATGCACGGCGCGCCGCATCTGTCCGCCGACCAGGCCGAACAGCTCAACGCCCAGGCCCAGCACAACATCGCCTGCATCCAGCGCTGGATCGGCCAGGGCCTGATGACCAAGATCGACCCGCATCACCTGATGTTCAGCATCTGGGCCGCGACCCAGACCTATGCCGACTTCGACTGGCAGATCGCCACCGTCACCGGCAAGGCCAGCCTGGACGACGCCGACTACGAAGCCGCCGCCCAGACCATCATCCGCCTGGTGATCAAGGGCTGCGAGATCGACGAAAGCCAGAGCGCCGCCTCCGAGCAAGTTACCCGCGCCTGATCCTGTGCGCCGGTTGGGTTGGCGGCGCAGAGCGCCCGCTCGCAAACGGCCGATAAAGCCGGGCGGTGCCTAACCCACCAAACAGCGATGGATGCTCGACGGTTCGCGGCCAAGGCCCCTCCTACAGGGCCGTGGTGCTCTTGTGGGAGGGGACTTGTCCGCGAATGGATAGTGGGACGGTCGACGTCCCCCACAGCGGCCAATCGCGTCCGCCCTACGCGTAGCGAAACCCAACCTTCTGCGTCCTACGCCTGTCCCGCGTCGGCCTTGAGCCCCGCCGCCAGCACCGCGCCGATTGCGCATTGCTCGTCGACATCCGAGGTATCGCCGGTGATACCGATGGCGCCGATCACCGCGCCCTGCTGGTCACGAATCAGCACGCCGCCCGCGGCGGGTACCAGCTTACCGTCGGCCAGGTTGTTCAGCGCGCCGATGAAAGCCGGCCGTTGCTGCGCATCGGCCGCGATGGCACGCGAACCCTTGCCCAGCGCCACCGCGCCCCAGGCCTTGGCGATGGCGATCTGCGGGCGCAGCAGGCTGGCGCCGTCTTCACGCTGCAGGCTGATCAGGTGGCCGCCGGCATCCAGCACCGCCACGGTCAAGGGCGCCGCGGACAGCTCCCGGCCAAGCGCCAGGGCGTGGTTGCTGATGGTGGTCGCGGTGTGCAGGTTCAAAGCGCTCATATCGGGAGCCCTCCTCGGAAAATGGATGGAAACAGGGCCTGCACCCACGACGTCAGCGCCCGATGCGGGCATGCGGGACAAACCCAACGAATATACCGTACATAAAAAATAATCTTTTTGGTACATTAAAACAATTATTTGTATACAAAATCGCCAGGCCTTATCCTTCCCAATACCCTGGGGTGTTGTAGATCGCTTTCAGGTAGTCGATGAAAAAACGCACCTTGGCCGGCAAATAGCGCTGCTGCGGATACACCGCCTGGATGTCGTAGGCCGGCACGGCGAACTGGTCGAGCACTGTTACCAGTTGCCCGCGCTTGAGCTCGGCCTGGATCTCCCAGGTCGAGCGCCAGCCGATGCCCAGGCCCTGTTTGACCCAGTCGTAGAGGAGTTCGCCGTCATTGCAATCGAGATTGCCGGATACCTTGACCGCCACCTGTTTGCCATCGCGCAGGAAGGTCCAGCCGCGCTGCTGGCCACCTTGCAGGTTGAACGCCAGGCAGTTGTGCTGGGCCAGATCCTCGAGGGCCTGGGGTGCGGGATGGCGCAGGAAGTAGTCCGGCGAACCGCAGACCACCCGCCGATTGGGGAACAGCTTGACCGCCACGTAGTTGGGGTCGGTCACCTCGCCGATGCGAATACCCATGTCGTAGCCCTGGCGCACCAGGTCGACCACGCTGTCGGTCAGGTTGAACGACAGGTTCAGCTCCGGGTAACGCGCCTGGAACGCCGGCGCATGCGGCGCGATATGCCGACGGCCGAACGCCGCTGGCGCCGACACCACCAGGTGCCCGCTCACCGAATGGCTGCCGTGGGTGATGCTGGCGTCGGCCTCGGCGAAATCGCGCAGCAAACCGCGGGCCCGCTCCAGGTATTGCTCGCCCAGATCGGTCAGCGACAGGCCGCGGGTCGAGCGGTGCATCAGCTTGACCCCCAGGTGGCGCTCGAGCATGTCGAGGCGCCGGCCCATCACCACCGGGGTCACCCCTTCGACCAGGGCGGCGGCGGCGAAGCTGCCGTGATCGGCCACCAGAACGAAACTGTGCAAAGCGGTGTAACGGTCCATTCGATACTCCTGATACCGACAGAAATGCTGAATCCTGCAATTTACCCGATTAACCCGCTGCCTTCATGCTTTAGGCATGTAGAAAAAATATCGACTAAAGCCTGGAGGATTTGTTCATGGCGCGTATGAGAGCAATCGATGCAGCAGTGGCGGTAATGCGCAAGGAAGGTATCGACGTCGTCTTCGGTATACCGGGTGCAGCCATCAACCCGATGTATTCCGCCCTGAAAGCGGACGGCAGTATTCGTCATATCCTCGCCCGTCACGTCGAGGGCGCCTCGCACATGGCCGAAGGTTATACCCGCGCCAAGGCCGGCAATATCGGCGTGTGCATCGGCACCTCCGGCCCGGCCGGAACCGACATGATCACCGGGCTGTACTCGGCCTCTGCCGACTCCATTCCGATCCTCTGCATCACCGGTCAGGCGCCGCGTGCGCGTTTGTACAAGGAAGATTTCCAGGCGGTGGACATCGAGTCGATCGCCAAGCCGGTGACCAAGTGGGCGGTTACCGTACGCGAGCCGGCACTGGTGCCGCGGGTGTTCCAGCAGGCCTTCCACGTAATGCGTTCGGGCCGTCCGGGGCCGGTATTGATCGACCTGCCGTTCGACGTGCAGATGGGCGAGATCGAGTTCGACGTCGACACCTACCAGCCGCTGCAGCCGTACAAGCCGGCGGCCAGCCGGGCGCAGATCGAGAAGGCCCTGGACATGCTCAACGCGGCCGAGCGGCCGTTGATCGTCGCCGGGGGCGGCATCTACAACGCCGGCGCCGAAGCGCTGCTGCTGCAATTCGCCGAACTGGTCGGCGTACCGGTGATCCCGACCCTGATGGGCTGGGGCTGCATCCCCGACGATCACCCGTTGATGGCCGGCATGGTCGGCTTGCAGACCAGCCACCGCTACGGCAACGCCACCATGCTGGCCTCGGACTTCGTCCTCGGCGTGGGTAACCGCTGGGCCAATCGGCACACCGGGTCGGTCGAAGTGTATACAAAAGACCGCACCTTCGTTCACGTCGATATCGAGCCAACCCAGATCGGTCGGGTGTTCTCGCCGGACTTCGGCATCGTTTCCGATGCCGGCGCAGCCCTGGCCCTGTTCGTCCAGGTGGCCAGCGAGTGGAAGGCCGCCGGCCGCCTGAAAGACCGCAGCCATTGGGCCGCCGACTGCCAGGAGCGCAAGAGCACGATGCTGCGCAAGACCAACTTCGAGGACGTGCCGATGAAGCCGCAGCGCGTCTACCAATGCATGAACAACGCGTTCGGCAAGGATGCCTGCTACGTCAGCACCATCGGTCTGTCGCAGATCGCCGGCGCGCAGTTCCTCCATGTGTACAAGCCGCGTCACTGGATCAACTGCGGTCAGGCCGGCCCGCTGGGCTGGACCATCCCGGCAGCCCTGGGTGTGCGCGTGGCTGACCCGCAGCGCAAGATCGTGGCGTTGTCCGGCGACTACGACTTCCAGTTCATGATCGAGGAACTGGCCGTGGGTGCGCAGTTCAAGCTGCCCTACCTGCACATCCTGGTGAACAACGCCTACCTCGGCCTGATCCGCCAGAGCCAGCGCGGTTTCGACATGGACTACTGCGTGCAGCTGGCCTTCGACAACATCAACTCGGAGGAAGTCGCGGGTTATGGGGTCGATCACATCGCCGTGGTCGAGGGCCTCGGTTGCAAGGCGATTCGCGTGCGCAGCCAGGCCGAATTGCGCCCGGCCATCGAGCAGGCCGAAGCCTGGATGGCGCAGTACCAGGTACCGGTGGTGATCGAGATCATCCTCGAGCGGGTGACCAACATCGCCATGGGCACCGAGATCGACGCGATCAACGAGTTCGAGGCACTGGCCTCCACTCGCGAAGATGCCCCCAGCAGCATCATGCCGCTGGACTGATTTTCCCGTTAACCCGTAGCCCGGATGCCATCCGGGCTACTCGAACAAGGAGCACCACATGCCCCGTTTTGCCGCCAACCTGTCCATGCTGTTCACCGAAGTGGACTTTCTGGAGCGCTTCGCCGCTGCCGCCGACGCCGGCTTCAGCGGCGTCGAATACCTGTTTCCCTACGATTTCCCGGCCGAGGCGATCAAGGCGCGCCTGGACGCCAACGGCCTGACCCAGGTGCTGTTCAACCTGCCGGCCGGCGACTGGGGCAAGGGCGAACGTGGCATCGCCTGCCACCCTGATCGGGTCGAGGAATTCCGTGCCGGCGTCGACACCGCCATCGCCTACGCCAGGGTCCTGGGTAATACGCAGATCAACTGCCTGGCCGGCATCCGTCCGCAGGATCATGACTGCGCAACCGTCGAGCAGACTTTCGTCGACAACCTGAAGTTCGCCGCCGACAAGCTGGAACAGGCCGGGATCAAGCTGGTCATGGAAATGATCAACACCCGCGACATCCCCGGCTTCTACCTGAGCAACACCCGCCAGGCCCTGGATATTCGCGACAAGGTCGGCAGCAGCAACCTGTTCCTGCAGTACGACATCTACCACATGCAAATCATGGAAGGCGATCTGGCCCGCACCCTGGAAAGCAACCTGGCGCTGATCAATCACGTGCAACTGGCCGACAACCCGGGCCGTCACGAGCCGGGCACCGGAGAGATCAACTACCGCTTCCTGTTCGAGCACCTGGACCGCATCGGCTACCAGGGCTGGATCGGCTGTGAATACAAGCCGGCCACCGCCACCGCTGCCGGCCTGGGCTGGATGAAAACCCATAACGCGATCTGATCACTGACTCTGGACCTGACACCGAACCTGTAGGAGCGGCTGGGCGGCATTCCGCTTGCCCGCGAAAGCGGCAGTGAAACCACCATTGCATTCGCGGGCAAGCCCGCTCCCACAAGGTCTGCGTCGACCCGAGCATTGAGACTGACAAATATATAAAGAGGCATATTCTCATGGCTAAAATCGGATTTATCGGCACCGGCATCATGGGCAAGCCCATGGCGCAGAACCTGCAGAACGCCGGCCACACCCTGCTGCTCTCCGAGCATCACGACCCGGCCCCGGCCGACCTGATCGCCGCCGGCGCCATCGCCCTGGCCAACCCGCGCGAAGTGGCGCAGGAAGCCGAATTCATCATCGTCATGGTCCCGGACACCCCGCAGGTCGAGGACGTGCTGTTCCGCCAGGACGGCGTGGCCGCAGGCGTTGGCGCCGGCAAGGTGGTGATCGACATGAGCTCGATCTCCCCCACCGCGACCAAGGTCTTCGCCGAGAAGATCAAGGCCACTGGCGCGCAGTATCTCGACGCACCGGTATCCGGCGGTGAAGTCGGCGCCAAGGCCGCGACCCTGAGCATCATGGTCGGTGGTTGCGAGCAAACCTTCGAGCGCGCCCTGCCGCTGTTCCAGGCCATGGGCAAGAACATCACCCGGGTCGGTGGCAACGGTGACGGCCAGACCGCCAAGGTGGCCAACCAGATCATCGTCGCCCTGAACATCCAGGCGGTGGCCGAAGCCCTGCTGTTCGCCGCCAGAAACGGTGCCGACCCGGCCAAGGTACGCGAGGCGCTGATGGGCGGCTTCGCCGGTTCGAAGATCCTCGAAGTGCACGGCGAGCGCATGATCAAGGGCACCTTCGATCCGGGCTTCCGCATCAGCCTGCACCAGAAGGACCTCAACCTGGCCCTGGCCGGCGCCCGCGAGCTGGGCCTCAATCTGCCCAACACCGCCAACGCCCAGCAGGTGTTCAGCACCTGTGCGGCCATCGGCGGCAGCAACTGGGACCACTCTGCGCTGATCAAGGGGTTGGAGCACATGGCCAACTTTTCGATCCGCAAGGAGTGACCGTCCGTAGGTTGGCGCGGGGCGCGCAGCCTGAGCGAAGCGATACCCAACATGGAGCGCTCGGCGCTCCCCACAACGGAATGCGTTGGCCGGCTCTTCGAACCGGTTGTTGGGTATCGCAGGCTCAACCCAACCTACGGGAAACTTTTCGACCGCCCGGCAGAAGGTGTCACGGCCCGCCTGCCGGGATGGTCGATTCTAGTGCGCAGCGCCTGCCGAGCGGACGCTGCGCACTAGAATCGAGTTGATCCAGCCCTAACCAGAGAGATCGCCATGTCCATCGATCCGTCTTTCAATCCAACGTCTCTGCTGCGCGAGCTGTTTGCCAGCGCCATTGACGCCGCCCACCCACGCCAGGTGCTGGCCGACTACCTGCCCGCCGACCGCAGTGGCCGGGTCATCGTCATCGGCGCCGGCAAGGCCGCCGCGGCCATGGCCGAGGTGATCGAGCGCGAATGGCAGGGCGAAGTCTCCGGCCTGGTGGTGACCCGCTACGAGCACGGCGCCGACTGCAGGAAAATCGAGGTGGTCGAGGCCGCCCACCCGGTACCGGACGACGCCGGCGAACGGGTCGCCCGCCGCGTGCTGGAGCTGGTCAGCAACCTGACGGAAAGCGACCGGGTGATCTTCCTGCTCTCCGGCGGCGGCTCTTCCCTGCTGGTCCTGCCGGCCGACGGCATCAGCCTCAAGGACAAACAGGCGATCAACAAGGCACTGCTCAAATCCGGCGCCACCATCGGCGAGATGAACTGCGTGCGCAAGCACCTCTCGGCGATCAAGGGCGGCCGCCTGGCCAAGGCCTGCTGGCCGGCCAGCGTCTACACCTACGCGATTTCCGACGTACCGGGCGACGAGGCTACGGTGATCGCCTCCGGCCCGACCGTGGCCGACCCGACCACCTCGGCCGAAGCCCTGGCGATCCTCAACCGCTACGCCATCGAGATCCCGAGCAAGGTCAGCGCCTGGCTGCAGAGTCCGGCCTCGGAAACGGTCAAGCCTGGCGACCCCTGCCTGACGCGCAGCCACTTCCAGCTAATCGCCCGCCCCCAGCAGTCCCTCGATGCCGCCGCCGCCAAGGTGCGCGAAGCCGGTCTCGGCGTGCTGATCCTCGGCGACCTGGAGGGCGAATCGCGCGAGGTGGCCAAGGTGCATGCCGGCATCGCCAAACAGGTGCTGCTGCATGGCCAGCCGATCAAGCCGCCCTGCGTGATCCTCTCCGGCGGCGAGACCACCGTGACGGTGCGCGGCCATGGGCGTGGCGGGCGCAACGCCGAATTCCTCCTGAGCCTGACCGATAGCCTCAAGGGTCTGCCCGGGGTCTATGCCCTGGCTGGTGATACCGACGGCATCGACGGCTCGGAAGACAACGCCGGCGCGCTGATGACCCCGGACAGCTATGCCCGCGCCGCCCAGTTGGGCCTGAGTGCCAGCGACGAACTGCACGACAACAACGGCTATGGCTATTTCGCCGCCCTCGACGCGCTGATCGTCACCGGGCCGACCCGTACCAACGTCAACGATTTCCGCGCCATTCTGATTCTCGAGAGCCCTGCCCCATGAGTCCTGACAAGAAAGTCAAAATCCTCGCCACCCTCGGCCCGGCGGTTGAAGGCATAGACGATATCCGTCACCTGGTCGAGGCCGGGGTCAATCTGTTCCGCCTCAACTTCAGCCACGGCGAACACGCCGACCACGCCCAGCGCTACGCCTGGGTGCGCGAAGTGGAGCGCCAGCTGGACACGCCAATCGGCATCCTCATGGACCTGCAAGGGCCAAAGCTGCGCGTTGGCCGTTTTGCCGCAGGCAAGGTCAATCTGCAACGCGGCCAGACCCTGCGTCTGGATCTGGACAGCACCCCGGGCGACGTACGCCGGGTCAACCTGCCCCACCCGGAAATCATCGAGGCACTGCAGCCGGGCATGAGCCTGCTGCTCGACGACGGTCGCCTGCGCCTGAAGGTGACCGCCAAGGAACAGGACGCGGTGATCACCGAAGTGATCGCCGGCGGCGAGCTGTCGGATCGCAAGGGCGTCAATGTGCCCGAAGCGTTGCTGCAATTGAGCCCGCTGACCGAGAAGGATCGTCGCGATCTGGCCTTCGGCCTGGAACTGGGGGTGGACTGGGTCGCGCTATCGTTCGTCCAGCGCCCGCAGGACATTATCGAAGCCCGCCAGTTGATCGGCGAGCGCGCCTTGCTGATGGCCAAGATCGAGAAGCCCTCGGCGGTGACTCACCTGGAAGAAATCGCCCGCCTGTGTGACGCGATCATGGTCGCCCGTGGCGATCTGGGCGTGGAAGTACCGGCGGAAAACGTGCCGCGCATCCAGAAGGACATCATCCGCACCTGCCGCCAGCTCGGCAAACCGGTTGTGGTGGCCACCCAGATGCTCGAATCCATGCGCTTCTCGCCGGCACCGACCCGCGCCGAAGTCACCGACGTGGCCAATGCCGTGGCCGAAGGCAGCGATGCGCTGATGCTCTCGGCGGAAACCGCCTCGGGTGACTACCCGCTGGAAGCGGTGCAGATGATGAGCAAGATCATCCGCCAGGTGGAAAACGGCCCGGACTTCCAGGCCCAGCTCGACGTCGGCCGGCCGCAGGCCGAAGCCACGGCATCGGATGCGATCAGCTGCGCGATCCGCAGGATCAGCTCGATTTTGCCGGTGGCCGCGCTGGTCAATTACAGCGAATCCGGCGCCTCCAGCCTGCGCGCCTCGCGCGAACGACCGATGGCGCCGATCCTCAGCCTGACCCCGAACCTGGATACCGCACGGCGCCTGACGGTGGCCTGGGGCATCTATTCGGTGGTCAACCAGCGCCTGCACAAGGTCGAGGAAGTCACCAGCACCGCCCTGGAAATCGCCCAGGCGCAAGGCATGGCCAGGCGCGGCGACACCCTGGTGATCACCGCCGGCGAACCCTTCGGCCAGCCGGGCAGCACCAATAGCCTGAGGATCGAAACCCTGCAGTGAGCCATCGCCGTATAGACGCCGGGGAAGCGTGGCTTTTCGCTGGGCGGGTTAGGCGCAGGGCGCAGGTTTTCTGGCTGCCCCGGCTGTACGTTGCGCCGTAACCCGCCATGACGGCTGGATACCCGGCCGCTATCCGGTGGGTTACGCGGCGCTCTGTTTCTGCAGGTGGCCGCCAGCCTGAGGCTTGCGCCGCTAACCCACCCGAGGTCGCAGATTCGTAGCCTGGATAAGCCTTGGCGCAATCCGGGGAGCGGTCTACCGGATTGCGCTGGCGCTTATTCGGGCTACGGGAGTTGTGTAGGATGGATGGCGCCTTTTTCATCCGCCATCGCAGTTGGTGGATGGGTGAAGCGTCATCCACCGGCGATTGGACCGATAGGCGCCCTCCCCGGCGCCTGTTTTTTATTCACAGCGAGCCTCTATGTCGCCACTGCCCACCCAAGCGCTACGCAGCTTGCGCGCCCTGCTCAACGGCTTCAGCCAGATTTTCCTGCTCAGCCACGCCGGCTGCGGTCTGCTGGTGTTGCTGGCGATCCTGATCGGCACGCCGCAGCTGCTGGGTGGCGCCTTGCTCGGCGGTTGCAGCAGCCTGCTCACGGCGCAGCGCCGCGGTTACCCGCAAGCCGACATCGACGCCGGGCTATACGGCTACAACGGCATCCTTCTCGGGCTGCTGGTCAGTGTGCAGTTCAACTGGTGGCCGCTGTTACCGCTGCTGATCATCCTCGTTGCCGGCCTGTCCAGCCTGGTGCTCGCGCCCTGGATGCGCCGCATGCGCGAGCGCCAGTGGCTGCCGGCCTTCACCTTGCCCTTTGTCGTCTTGAGCTGGCTGTTGTTGTGGCTGGCAGGAGCGCTGCAACTGCAGTTGCACAGCGACCCCGCCACGGCGACCTACAGCCTTGATTGGTTCACCGGCCTGCTGGCACTGCTGCGCGGCCTGGGCCAGGTGATCTTCATCGACCAGCCCCTGGCCGGGCTGTGCCTGTGGCTCGGTTTGCTACTGGCCGACCGCCGCGCCGCGCTCTGGGCTCTGCTCGGTTCGGCCGTTGGCTTGAGCCTGGCGCTGTACCAAGGTTGGGCACAACACAGCGCCCTCGCCGGCTTATATGGCTACAACGCCACACTGGCGGCCATCGCCTTGAGTCAGGTGCATCGCCAGCCCTGGGCGCCGTTGCTCGGCATCGTCCTCGCCCTGCTCCTGCAGCAGGGGTTTACCGCTCTCGGCCTGGCGCCACTGACGATGCCCTTCATTCTCGCCTGCTGGCTGGTCCAGGCCAGCAGGCGCGCGCTGCTGGCGTTGCGCTACGCGAAAAACCGGGTCATTTAGCTCACTAAACTCCCTCATTTTTCGCGTAGCGCGCCTCGCCGCGAATACCAGGAGACGCTCTCGCTACGGCGCTCGATATTTTCACAACCTCTGACGCTTGCATTGCAGCACTGGAACTCCCTAGGCTGAGGCACAGAGTCGTTGTCAGCCGCGCCGAAAGGGAACGCAAAATCCACCATGAATCACTCACCCGACTGGCGCCAGCGCCTGTACATCATCATCTTCCACACCGACACCCCGGCCGGGCAACGCTTCGACCGTTACCTGCTGCTGGCCATTCTGGCCAGCCTGGTGGTGGTGATGTTCGACAGCATCGACAGCATTAACCGCCAGTACGGCGCACAACTGCTCGGTCTGGAATGGGGCTTCACCGTCCTGTTCGCCATCGAGTACGTCACGCGCCTGTACTGCTCGCCCAAGCCGCTGCGCTATGCCTTCAGCTTCTTCGGCCTGGTCGACCTGCTGGCGGTGCTGCCGGCGATCCTCGCCCTGCTGTTCGTCGACGCCCAGTACCTGCTGATGATCCGGGCGATCCGCATGCTGCGGGTGTTCCGCGTACTCAAGCTCAGCCCCTATCTGCATCAAGCCAACTTCCTGGTTACCGCGCTGCGTGGCAGCCGGCAGAAGATCATCGTGTTCTTCGTCGGCATCGCCACCCTGGTCACGGTGTTTGGCACCCTGATGTATGTGATCGAAGGTCCGGCGAACGGCTTCACCAGTATCCCGATCAGCATCTACTGGGCCGTGGTGACCCTGACCACCGTCGGCTTCGGCGACATCACCCCGAAAACCGCGCTCGGCCAAGCCATGGCGACTCTGGTGATGATCACTGGCTACTCGATCATCGCTGTGCCCACCGGTATATTCACCGCAGAACTGGCCACGGCGATGCGCGCCGACGGCCAACTCGAACACGATTGTCCGCACTGCCACAAAGATCGCCATGACAGCGCCGCAGCCTTCTGCAACCGCTGCGGCAGTCCGCTGTATCCCGCGCGGTCGCATGAGCAGGCTTGACCCGGCGCGCGGGGACGCACACTGGCAGGGCTGCCTGGCCAGGGATCTCGCGCCATTAGTAGCGCGCGGGGAGGCGCGGAGACGGAAGAACCTGCAAGTGGCACCGCACCAGTTGGCGGCCTGCACCGAGGCTGACATTCAGGAAGCGTAGCCCGGATCAGCGTCCAGGCTAGCTCCCGCGTTCGGATCAATACGGCGCTTGACCCTGGCCTTTGCCCTGACCCTGGTTTTGCTGCTGCCACTGGCCAGCCTGGTTGTCGCCGCCCTGGCTCCTGGGCTGACCTTGCGGGACAGGCCTGATCGAGCCCTTGCCTTGCTGCTGGCTGTTGCCCTGTCCGCGCTCCCCGCCCTGGCCCTGGTAGCGGCTATCGCCCTGTCCTCGCTCCACGCCCTGACCCTGGTTTTGCTGCTGCCACTGGCCACCCCGGTTGTCGCCGCCCTGGTTCCTGGGCTGGCCTTGCGGGGCAGGCCTGATCGAGCCCTTGCCTGGCTGCTGGATGTTGCCCTGTCCACGCGCCCCGCCCTGACCCTGGTAGCTATCGCCGCGGCTATTTCCATACCCCGGAGCGCCTCTGGGAGCGGGGTATTTCTTGTACAGGCCGGGCGGAACTTGGCGATAGTCACGCACTTGCCAGGGGCCGTCGTAGCGGCTGGACCAGTGCCAGCCGCCGTCGTACCAGCGGTAGTAGTAGCGATCACTGAAGTAGAGATCGGTGTGGCCGAGGCTCACGTAGACACTCAGACCCGGGTCCCAGCGCCACTGGCCATACGGAGGTGGATCGTAGGGTGGCCGATAACCGCCGTACCCCCCTGAATATACGGTACAGGCGCTGAGCGCCAGCAGCAGGACGAACAGGAGTAGCAAGCGGAACTTCATGGAAGGGACTCCTTCGCAGTGATCTGCTGAGTTTGACAACAAAAGAAGCAGCAAATTGCTATCACGGCGAAGCCGGCTGACCGCCGGCCGGATCGCTCATTCGGCTCACCTCGGCGCCATGACCGGGGCGAGTCAGGCGTCGCTGTCGAGGGTAATGGTCTAGCCGCGCTCGACCGGCGCCGAGGTCAGCTCGAAGGGGCTGTTGCTGCGCCGCTGATTGCGGTCTTCGCGCGGAGTGGCGCCGAAGAAGTTGCGGTAGGCGCTGGAGAAGTGCGGGCCGGAGGAGAAGCCGCAGGACAGGCCGATCTGGATGATCGACTTGCTGGTCTGCATCAGCAGCTGGCGCGCCTTGTTCAGGCGCAGTTCCAGGTAGTACTGGCTGGGCACCCGATTCAAATACTGCTTGAAGATACGCTCCAGCTGGCGCCGCGAGACGCAGACGTGCTGGGCGATTTCGTCGGTGGTCAGCGGTTCTTCGATATTCGCCTCCATCAACAGCACCGCCTGGGTCAGCTTGGGATGGCTGGAACCCAGACGGTTCTGCAGCGGAATGCGCTGGCGCTCGCTGCCCTCGCGAATACGCTCGACCACCAGTTCTTCCGACACCGCGCCGGACAGCTCGGCACCATGATCACGGGCCAGCAGGGCCAGCAACAGGTCGAGCACGGCCAGGCCGCCACAGGCGCTGAGGCGATCACGGTCCCAGTCGAACAAATGGCTGGTGGCGATGACCTTGGGGAAGCGTTCGCTGAAATCGTCCTGCCAACGCCAGTGCACGGCGGCGCGGTAACCGTCGAGCAGGCCCAGCTGGGCCAGCGGATAGACCCCGGCGGATATCGCGCCGATCACGCAACCGCTGCGCACCAGCTGCTTGAGCGCGCAGGACAAGGTCAGGGGCATGGGCGCGGGAGGCTCGTCGGCGAGCAGGAAGAGCTTGTGCACACCGTCCAGCTTGCCCGTCCAGGGTTCTCCCGGCAGACGCCAGGCGCCTTCGACCGAGGGCTCGGCCTGCATGAACGACAGTTCGTAGACCACGTCGGGGTGGACACGCTGGGCAACACGCAAGGCCTCCTCGGCCAACGCCAAGGTCAGGGGTTTGCAGTTGGGCCAAAGCAGGAAGCCGATTCGATGGGCAGTCATAGGGGCAGTTTAAGCTCTGGCAGGCATTTAAGGACATGTCACACGGATAAGAATTTCGACTGTCGCAGGAGCGGGCCATGCCCACAATAGCAATCTGGCCGCCAATGTAGCGGCCATGGGACTAGACGTCCCCGCCGTTCCTGCGATCGGCTAACCGATGCATAGCCTTATTTAAGGCTACCAGAGAGAAACTGCTGGAGGCGTTCCGATTGTGGGTTGAGCAACACTTCGCGCGGGTCGCCACGCTCCTCGACTACCCCCTTGTGGAGGAACACCAACTGATTGGAGACCTCGCGGGCGAAGCCCATTTCGTGGGTGACCACCACCATGGTGCGGCCTTCCTGAGCCAGATCCTGCATGACCTTGAGCACCTCGCCGACCAGTTCGGGGTCGAGAGCCGAAGTCGGTTCGTCGAACAGCATCACTTCCGGTTCCATGGCCAGGGCCCGAGCAATCGCCACGCGCTGCTGCTCGCCGCCGGACATGTGCGCCGGGTAGGCGTCCTTGCGATGGGCCACGCCGACTTTGTTCAGGTAATGCTCGGCTTTTTCCCGGGCTTCGGCCTTGGCGATACCGAGCACATGCACCGGCGCTTCCATGACGTTCTCCAGGGCGCTCATGTGCGACCACAGGTTGAAATGCTGGAACACCATGGCCAGGCGCGAGCGCATGCGCTGCAACTGCTTGGGGTCGGCGGCCTTGAGCGCGCCTTCCTTGTTGGCCACCAACTTCAGCTCTTCGCCGTTAAGCAGAATCTTGCCGCCATGGGGCTGTTCGAGCAGGTTGATGCAGCGCAGGAAGGTACTCTTGCCCGAGCCGCTGGAGCCGATAATGCTGATCACGTCGCCCGCCTTGGCCGCCAGGGACACGCCCTTGAGCACTTCGTGGCTGCCATAGCGCTTGTGCAGATCCTGAACTTCGAGTTTGTACATGGTTTCCACTCTCATGCATCAGTCGCTGAGCAAGCGACCCTGGCGAATAGGGGTACGACCAGCAACCTTGGCCAACCATAGACCGGGCTGGGCAAAGCGCATCCGTTCACGAACGTAGAGCACACCATCGACCGAGGCGCAGACGGTGCTATGGCGATCGCTCAGGGGATCGATCACCTCGAACAGCGGATCGCCGGCCTTGACCCGCGCACCCACCGCTTGCAGAAAACTCACCACGCCGGCATGCGGCGCGTAGGCATATTCGGCACCCTCGA
>JAUYKV010000003.1 GCA_030699825.1 Pseudomonas sp.
GCGCGCCGATGCCGAAAGCACCCATATAACAACCAGAATCACCGATTGCGCCTGATAGGGCCTCCGACGGCCTCCCGGACACTGAGAAAATCCCCGGCAGTTGATTGCCATCACTCGTTGCGTTTTTACACGGTCTGGGCCGACTCCGGCCCACCACAACAGGCAGAAATCGGCCGGTTCTGTTGAAAACGTCGGGTTTTTCAAGCTGCCGGAATACTGATCGGTGAAGGCGTCTTTTTTATGCGCTGCTACGTAAAGTCTGAGTCCGAATACCTCTGGGTTGATTCTGGATTTCAAGCTCAGGCGCGTACTTTTCTGCCGTGAAAGCCACTACTGACTGTTTTCAACAGAATCGGCCGTTTCCTGCCAGTCCAGAGGTGTTCTACTGCTCAACTCGGCTTCAATCCGAGGCCCTCTGAAGTGTGCCTGGCCGCTCAACTTTCACTGCGCTTTTACAACTAGCAACTCTGACCAATCTGTTGTGTAGGAAGGAGACATTAACTCTCGCCGCGTATGGGGCACGACGCCCCGGATCATCAACTCGTCCCCTTACAGAACGTAGCGCGGAGCATGGTCCGAGTGCTCGAATTTCAGGACGTGGCTGCCATGAGTCTTTTCCAGGTTTAAGTTTCTGAACACCGGATCAGGTCTTCTTTTGAAGCTGTGAAACCGGCCGCTCCAACATCGATTGCGTTAGCCCGTGCATATCCGCATTGGCTTGCCAGATCAAAAACCGGCTATGCATATCTCGAACAGCAGCTAACAGCTTCTGATTGGTCGCTGTCAGTTTCTCAATGTGCTCGTTGGCTGCCTGAATATCGCTAATCCAGCCCGGCTTCAGCTTCTGAGCCTTCAATGCCGCCTTGCAATTCTTCATCGCTAAATCCACGGCAGGTAGATTCATCAGGGACTGGCGAGCACGACTGATACCCAGTTTTTCTTTGCAGGCCTCAACGAGCAAAGGCCAGGTCAGCTTCGGCTCTGACCATTCCTCAATCAGCTTAATGATGCGTTTCTCATCCTTTGGCGTTAAATGCCCCATCGTTAACCCTCGATCTCATTCAGCAAAGCCAAGACGTCATCCAGCGATGGCAACGCCTCTTGCGCCTGGTTCTCTTCAATGAATTTGACTTCAATCAGCCCCGACATTGCGGCGGCGTTCTTGGTCAGCGTCCAACCGTTATCGGTGTTCCACACAATGGCACCGTTTTCGAGTTCGGGGTTTTCCAGCGTTTGGATGAGCACCTCGCACTTAAAGAGCTTCTCACTCAGTTTTTTGGCCGACTCCGATGCCCCAAACACACCCCGAGACTGCGCATCTAGGGCTTTGTCGAGGCGGCGTTTAAGGTCGTCGCGTTCTTCCCTGAGGTTGTCCAGCTTCACGTCATCCCCTTTGACGCAACCGAGCCGCCCGCAGTCCAAACAGGCGCCCATTTTCGGGCAGGGCTCGGATTCGAAGGGGTGCACACAAACGCCGAGATGGGTTTGATGGATAATGCGGTCCTGCTCACCCTCGCACAGTTCCCTCACATCAACCAGGCTCAGCGGCTGATTGGTTTTGACCTTGTCCAGACGCTGAGCAGCGGTGCGGTGCTTCGTTTTGGGGTGGTAAGCCGCAACCCCTTGGGTGCGTTCCTCGATGGTTTCATGGTTGTAGACCGATCCCATCGTCGTGCGTCCGGAGAAAGCATCAATCAGGAGCTGCGACAGACCGGCCTGGTGCATCCGCGTGTTCAATTCGTGCCGAAACGCATGCGTGTTGACCTTGACACCGGGGTAGCCATAGCGCTCGAACAGGCTTTTCCTGCTCGGGTCGTTCGTGCCGCCTAATTGCGTATTCATTCGGCTAGTGTTCGCCGCGACCTCCACGCCAAACCCGCGTGCCACAGCAGCCTTACCTGAGCCTTCAGCCATTGCTCCCGTGCGCACGGTGAACAACGCATCACGGTACTTCACCCGAGCTTTGCCCTCCGTGTACGGCGTGGTGTATGGAAAATCCTTTGGAAGATACTTCTCCCGCAACAGCACATTGAGCTTGCGCAGCGTGATCACACACCGGTCGTCAAACTCAAAACCCTGGATTCCTTGCTTGTTCTTAACATATATGCGCTTCCCTGCGCCGGAATCCCATCCGTCACGGATCTCGGCCAAGAGGACTCGGGCGGCGGGGGTGAGCCCCTTTTTCTTCTCAAGGCATTTCAGGAACTTGGCATTGAATATGTTTCGCGGGCTGTAGCCCTCATGAACGGTGAGTTTCAGCGCGGCACAGGCTTCGGCGTACGTGAGCGGTTCATCAGGTCCCTTGGGTGGCAGTCCTTCATGGGGCGGAAACTCATCGGGATGGTCTTCCAGCCAGGCGGCGTAAGCCCGCGCCTCATCGGTGATCGGTTTCAGTAACGTGATGACCCGCTCGACGACCGGCTCCATCTCAGGCTTAACGACGGGCTTCAGCGTCACCTGGTTTATCTTTTCCGCGTACCAGCGCAGGAACATGCGCCGATTGCCCTGGGTATCCTCTTTGAATACCTGGCAATCCAATTCAACATCCGCCAATTCACCCACGCGACTCGGTGCACTAAGCAACAGCGCACAGGCGGATGTCACAACAATATCGAGGGGGCTGGTCAATTCGTTAGTGAACACTTCCCCGAGGGCTCTGATCGCGTCAGGGTTGGGCAGCTTCTGTTCCCGATCCGCTTTTTGCTGCTTGAGCGTGCCACGCGGCCTGCTCGTCAGCGGAGAGGTCCACCGGAAATCCGACTTGAGCAGTTTTTTGGCCCGCATCAGGGTGATGAGGGTCTCTAATGACTTACTGCAACAGTATGCGGTGTTATATTTTGTCCACTGACGGTTCATGTGCTCGCACGCTGTATTACATACAGCGGCGGACACCCGAGTCACATCCCGCGTACCGGTCAGCTCGAACAGGGCGGCTTCCAGCCCCTTCAGGGCCATCAGCGAGTCCTTTGGCGACTTTTGCTGCGAGAAAACCTTTCGGTACACCAGTATGGCTTTGGCAAACTCCGTGAAAGGTGCCTGCATCGCCTTTGGGGCAACTTTGGTCGATCCGAACGCCGTGAAGCTACAGCCTTCGAAGCCATGCGTGTGCCAACTGCCGTCTTCCCAGCGAATACTCGCGTGCACTCGATTGGGAATGCCTTTGGGCAGGGTCTGTTTTGCCCATTCGATAAACGCCGCGAGCTGAGCCTCCGCAGCCAGTTGGCTCCTGGGCTTAAAATCGACAATGTTCTCGGTCATTCGCCTTTCCTCCCCGATCGGAGCATGGCCTCACAATCCAGAATCACCTTGCGGCAAGCCAGAATGGCCCGATCCCAGAGCACACCGGTCGTTTTATCCGTGGCAATGGTTTGCGCCCGACGACGTTCCAATCGCTCAAGGACCGCGCGATGATTGGCGTGCAGAAGAGGTTGAAATTTTCCGCATGCATAACAGGTGTACGGCGCATCGAGATGGCAGGCGGCAGTGGCACCGCAAACTGCCACATCATCGATTAGTCGATCCGCTCGATCCCCGTTTATCGCTGAGGTGCGGTCCGTGACGATGATCCCGCTGAACGCATTCACAACCAAGGCCAGATGGTCGCTCATCTTCGCGTCGATCAACGCCAGCAACTCCGGCGACACTGCGCGGTACTTTCGCACTGCCCGAGTATCGTTTTGCATCAATGCGCGGGCCATCGTCCACTCATCCAGTCCCGCATTGGAAAGGTCCGTGCCGAGGGTGTGCCTGAACCGGTGCCCCCGTGTCACTTTCAGGGGCTTATGGGTGCGAGGCGAAATCGGAAAGCCCTCCATCCGCTCGATGCACCTAAGCCAACTCCTGATCGTGCCTGATCCGACATGAAAGGTCGGCTGCGGCGCGTCTTCGAGGTCTTTTTGAAGGGGGCTATCGAGCAAAACAGGGGGAGTTATCCGCTCCCGACATCCTGCTTCATCATCCAGCTTCCGACGAAAGAGGGGCACATTCTCAATGGCTGCATTCCAGTCGGCACCGTCTGGATACGTTTGCCAGAGTTGCGCCAGAACCATTGCCTTGTAGGCCTGCACGGTGTTGTAGAGGTCCTCATCCAGACTGAATGTTTCGGACTTTGCTCGCCAACCCGCCTCGTCGGCTTTTTGCTTTGCCCAATGAAACCTGACCTTGCAGCCCTGATCGCTCTTCGTGAAATCACCAAAAATCATCATTCGCAGCTGAGCGCCACGCTGCCCGTAAATCATCAACATGCGCAGGTAAAGGTACTGCTCGAAATCTAAGTGCCCGTGACAAAACTGCTCATGTATCCATTGGTGCAGCGCGTCTTGCTCCACCTGTATGAACGGGCCTTTTTCGGGGTCCAGGCTGAGGATCACATCGTTGCTGGAACGCTTATTCCTGGGCAGTGCCTGGTAGGCATCGATCAAGGGTTGCGACGGGCGCTGTTCGAGGGATTCGCAGTCGTGCCAAAACGCCATGAAAGCGGCAATGACACTAAACTCACCACTGTTAAAGCGCTCCCGCAGAGCGATCAGGTGATCCTCGTTGAGAGGGTCAAGCCCGGCCTGAGCAGCCCGCGACAACCCACTGGCGGCGTTAGCAACCGTGCACGCTGCCAGATCGGCCATTCGGTACGCCAGGGCGGCGTGCAACCAGGGCTGCCAATCCGGCGAGACGCAGGCAATAGCCGCTTCCCAGTTGACTGATTGATTAGCCGATTTATCCGGTTTCCACATGGGGTGAGTCGGTGTGAAAACTTCCCCGCACTTGGCCAGGCGAGGCGTGTTCAGCCATGCATCGAGGCTTTCCTTCGTGGGTGCCTGAAGTGCTTCGACGGAGATGTTCACTCTGAACCTCCTTGTGTCGTGCCGGCCTTCGGACGGTTGGCCTTAAATCGCTCGGCCCGTTTCTGTATCGCTTTGTCTGCCTCTTCCTTCCAGAACTTCGCGCCGTAGCGGCCGGGCATGTCCGATTCGGGACTCCAGCCGAACATGTATGTCAGGGTCTTTTGAACTTGCGTGGTGCGATCCTCTGGCGTGAGCGCTGCCAGTTCCTCACGCATGCTTTCCAGCATCGTGTAGACCGCGTCATGCCTCAGAATATGCGGGTGCACATGAGCCAGTTCCGGTGCTATTTCTCGGACCCTGGGCAGAACGCCATCCACTGCTTTGATGGTCAGAGGTCCGCCCTCATTTCGCTTGTGCGCCACCAGCAAAAACGGATGGCTTCTCGCTTGCGATGCGCCACTACGGGGCTTTCTGTTGCGATATTTCGATTCGTACTCAGTGATTGCGTCATACAGGTCGTCAGTCATCACCAGCATGCGCTCGTGGGTTTTGAATTGCGGGGCCATCGTTCGTGGATCGAGGCTCTCATCCTCCAGATTGACCACCGCTAGTTGACGACTGTGCCAGTGAATATCGCTGGTCTTGATCAGCAGCATCTCGGAGCGTCGCAGCCCCATGTCGAGACCCAACAGCAAAATGATGTAGTTACGCAGCCTGATGGCTTCATCTGAAAAGGGGTTCTCGGCGCTATCCGGATGCATTATTTCCAGCAAGCGAGTTCGCTCCTGACTCGTAAGCCCCTTCATTTCGTCCGTTCGCGTTTTTTTCCACGCAGGGCTGGCCGCTTTGATCTTGCGGTTGATGCGCTTCTTCACATCGTCAACCGCCTCATATCGTGTTGAGTGATCACCCAACTTGTCATAGAGGAAGGACAGGTAGTCGCGTACCGCCTCGATTCGCTGCCGCGCATGGACTTTGCCAACGGAGATGTAGGCAGTCGGAAGCAAACGCATCCCCGCATACTTCATTGCCAAGGTTTCCTTGCTAAACCCCGCGTCCGACACAAATCTGGAAAGCTCACTGTCTGTCAGGTATTGGCTGGCAGGGCGCTGTTCGATGCGAGAAATCAGATCAATAGAGGAAAAAGCTAGAAACTGCTCAAGCACAACCAGATGCTCAAGGTACTTCTTTGTTGTTTCCAGTGCTCTGCCCGAGTGCTCCATGGTCATGTAGAGGTTGGGGTAGTAAACCGGGATGTAGTCTTGCACCAGCAGCTTTCTACGAGCACCATTCACCACCTGCTCTATGACCTGGAAACCCATATTGCTCCCTCATAAAAAATAACTTTTCTAAGTATAGTCAGGAACAAGTTAAGGTCAACGCAAAACCTAACGTTTTGCTTTCCAGAATTCAAGCGCTTGTCGCTACCATAAAGCACTGAAAACACAGGATTAAAGGCGAGTACAATCATGTCCAAAAGTGACAAAGCAGGCAAAACAGGCTCTTACGTCTACACCATGCATCGGCTGAGCAAAGTAGTGCCGCCGAAGCGGGAAATTCTCAAGAATATTTCCCTGTCGTTTTTCCCCGGCGCCAAGATTGGCGTGCTCGGCCTCAACGGTTCGGGTAAATCCACCCTGTTGAAAATCATGGCCGGTGTCGACAGCGAGTTCGACGGCGAGGCCCGGCCGATGCCCGATTTGAATGTCGGTTACCTGCCGCAGGAGCCGCAGCTCGATCCGAACAAGACCGTGCGCGAAGTGGTCGAAGAGGCCGTCAGTGTGATCAAGGACGCCCAGGCGCGTCTCGATCAGGTCTACGCCGCCTATGCCGAGCCGGATGCCGATTTCGACAAACTGGCCGCCGAGCAGGCCAAGCTCGAAGCCATCCTCCAGGCCAGCGACGGCCACAACCTCGAGCGCCAGCTGGAAGTCGCCGCCGATGCGCTGCGCCTGCCGGCCTGGGATGCCAAGGTCGCCGTGCTCTCCGGTGGCGAGAAGCGCCGCGTCGCACTGTGCCGCCTGCTGCTGTCGGCGCCGGACATGCTCCTGCTCGACGAGCCGACCAACCACCTGGACGCCGATTCGGTGGCCTGGCTGGAGCATTTCCTCCACGACTTCCCGGGGACCGTGGTGGCGATCACCCACGACCGTTACTTCCTGGATAACGTCGCCGGCTGGATTCTCGAACTCGACCGCGGCGCCGGCATCCCCTACGAGGGCAACTACTCCGGCTGGCTGGAAGCCAAGTCCAATCGTCTGGCTCAGGAGTCCAAGCAGCAGTCGGCCCATGAAAAGGCCATGAAGGAAGAGCTGGAGTGGGTGCGCAAAGGCGCCAAGGCTCGCCAGTCGAAATCCAAGGCGCGTTTGCAGCGTTTCGAGGAACTGCAGTCGCAGGAATTCCAGAAGCGCAGCGAAACCAACGAGATCTACATCCCGGCCGGCCCGCGCCTGGGTGACAAGGTCATCGACTTCGTCAACGTCAGCAAGGCTTACGGCGACCGGGCGCTGATCGACAACCTGTCGTTCAGCATGCCCAAGGGCGCCATAGTCGGGGTGATCGGCGGCAACGGCGCCGGCAAGTCGACCCTGTTCCGCATGCTCATGGGCAAGGAACAGCCGGACTCGGGCAGCATCGAGATCGGCGAGACCGTGCAGCTTGCCTGCGTCGACCAAAGTCGCGACGACCTCGACGGCAGCAAGTCGGTGTTCCAGATGATTTCCGATGGGTCCGACCAGATCCGCATCGGCAACTACGAGATCCCCTCGCGCACCTACGTCGGCCGTTTCAACTTCAAGGGCGGCGACCAGCAGAAGTTCGTCAAGGACCTCTCTGGCGGTGAGCGCGGCCGCCTGCACCTGGCCCTGACCCTCAAGGAAGGCGCCAACGTCCTGCTGCTCGACGAACCATCCAACGACCTCGACGTGGAAACCCTGCGTTCGCTGGAGGAAGCTCTGCTCGACTTCCCCGGCGCGGCCATCGTCATCTCCCACGATCGCTGGTTCCTCGACCGTGTAGCCACCCACATCCTGGCGTACGAGGACGACTCGCACATCGAGTTCTTCGAGGGCAACTACACCGAGTACGAGGCCGACCGCAAGAAACGCCTCGGTGACGCCGCCTCCCAGCCGCACCGGGTGCGCCACAAGAAACTGGCGTAGCCAGTGCCACGCTGATGACATGCAACGGAGCCCTCGGGCTCCGTTTTTTGTTCGATGGTTGCCACGCGGTGTTGGCGGCTCTTGGAGGGCAGACCCGACCCGGCGCGATGCTTTGGCTTGTCGAGCGGACTCTGTCCGCCATCGCCGCGGGTCACGTGACCCACGGGGACGTGGGAAATGCCGCGAGCCCGTAGGCGACCCCATGGATGGGGGAGGTAGGAAAAATGCCGGGAGCATTTTCGAGAACGGGCGCGGCCCTCCTGCAGGGGCATGCGCTGTCTGTTGCTTTTGTGCGAGGGGGCGGGCGGCGTTCCGTGACCCACAGTCTCGTAGCCTGGATAAACCTTGTAGTGGTCCGGGGGCATCCCCGGATGGCAGGGCGTCTTGCGGTTTATTCCGGTTGCCCGTTGTGATGCGTGTCATGGCAAACCAGCCAGTATCTATGGCACCACGGTGCACTGCCTGCGGCGAGCGACAAACCGCCAGCGTCGAGCCACGCCAGTGTCGACAGGTTACTCGTGCAAGCGGTGATTGATGTCAGTGCAAGCTGGCCAGGAACGTCCACACTGGAATGAGTAAGTTTTCCTCTGGAGCTTTCCTATGCCTGCTTTCGATCCCCAAGTGGCACTCGATGCCCTGCTCGCCGAGTACAGTGCGCGGGCCAACGCGATTCGCCAGGATTTGGCCCGCAGCCACTCGCCGGATTTTGCCGAACAGGCCCTGCAGCGACAGAACGATGAGGTGCTCGAAGCCCTGCTGGACGAGGCCGAGAAAGGTTTGCGCCAGGTGGGTATGGCCAAGCTGCGGTTGGACGAAGGCACCTATGGCGACTGCCTGCGCTGTGGCGAATCGATCGAGCCGGCGCGTTTGCAGGTGTTGCCGGCCACCGAGTACTGCCTGCGTTGTGCCGATCTGCAATAAAGCCCCGTCCCCTGCAGGCGCTGTGTTTTGCTCATTAGCCATTGCAACAACCAATGGGTACATCGCCTAAAAAAAACCCACACGGTCAGGTGTGGGTGTTGGTGAAAACCGTGCATGCACGGGAACCGGAGTAGACCCTAGCGGAGCAGGCCATGGAGGAGCGGACCATGGCGGAGCGGGTCTTTGCCACCAAAAAAACAGGAGCGCATCACGAACCCTGATGTTGCACGGGTCGCAAGGCAGGTAGATGGGTGCCTACGCGAGTGGTCGCGGGGCGTGGGGCGGTAGCCGGCGCCTCACTCGGTCGCCGGATCGATCAATGTTCGGGCCGGGCGATCCGGTTGCCGCGGATGCTCACCAGTTCGCCTGCCTTGAAGCGTGCGTTAGGCGAGCGCACGACGCGTTGCGTGCCGTCATCGGTCTTGACCAGATAGGCCGTGTCGCTGAGTCCCAGCACGCTCTGCGCGCCCGAGCCGCTCCAGGCGCCCAGGGCAGCACCGGCCAGTGCGCCGATCGGGCCGCCAGCGGCACCGCCGAGAATAACCCCGCCCAGACCGCCGAACACCTTGCCGGCGGTATGGTCGGGTTGTTCGGCGAGTACTTCGACGGCAAAAGCCGATTGAGCGCTGAGCAGCAGGCCGAGAGTCAGTGCGGAGAGTCGTTTCATGATTTTTACCTTGCGTGATAGGTTATCGACACATAGATATAGTCATTTTCCGTGCCATAAAAATTCTTCAAATAAATCAAGTACATATATTTTTGTTGAGTCATAGTGACCAGAGTTCCCCCTAGTCACTATGACCAAGATGGAGTCGTTATGACCAACCCGTTGTTGCTTGCCCTGGTTCCCCTGGTCGCCGATCTGTCGCGTGATCTGCCCGATGACGAACGCTACCGACGTCTGTTGCGTGCGCTGCGTCAACTGATGCCATGCGATGCCGTGGCCCTGCTCAAGCTGGAAGGCGACACCCTCATTCCATTGTCGGTCGAGGGCTTGAGCCCGGACACTCTGGGTCGTCGTTTCAAGGTTGAGCATCACCCGCGCCTGCGCATGCTCCTCGAGCGGCGCGGGCCGACGCGTTTCGCCATCGACTGTGACTTGCCCGACCCCTATGACGGCCTGGTCGATGGCCACCAGGGCCACTTGGCTATCCACGACTGTCTCGGTTGTCCGCTGTATCTGCAGGACAAGCCCTGGGGGTTGCTGACCCTAGATGCCCTTGATCCGGCCAGTTTCGGCAGCGTCGACCTGGATAACCTGGCCGCCTTCGTCAGTCTGGCCGCCGCCACCGTGATGGCCAGCGAGCGCATCAGCCTGCTGGCGCGCAATGCCGAGGAGCAGCGGCAACTGGCGGCCGTCTACAAGCGCGCCGCCGACGGTCGTCGCCCGCGCGAACTGGTTGGCCAGAGCGCCCGCCACAAACAATTACAGGAAGAAGTTCAACTGGTCGGCAACAGTGCGCTGACCGTGCTGATCACCGGGGAAACCGGAGTGGGCAAGGAGTTGGTTGCCGAAGCCATTCACCTGAGTTCGCCGCGCGCACAGAAGCCCCTGATCAGCCTGAACTGCGCGGCGCTGCCCGATACCCTGGTCGAAAGCGAGCTGTTCGGCCATGTCAAGGGTGCTTTTTCCGGCGCCGTCGGTGAACGCAGCGGCAAGTTCGAACTGGCCGATGGAGGGTCGATTTTTCTCGACGAAATTGGCGAACTGGCGCTGCCGATTCAGGCCAAGCTGCTGCGGGTCCTGCAGAGTGGCCAGCTGCAACGGGTCGGCTCGGATCGTGAACATCACGTCGATGTGCGCATCATCGCGGCGACCAACCGCGACCTGGCCGAAGAAGTACGCAGCGGGCGCTTTCGCGCGGATCTCTATCACCGTCTCAGCGTCTATCCGCTGCAGGTACCACCGTTGCGCGATCGCGGCCGCGACATTCTGCTGCTGGCCGGTTACTTCCTCGAAGAGAATCGCGCCCGGCTCGGCCTGCGCAGCCTGCGCCTCGGCGCCAACACGCAGAGCGCCCTGCTCGCTTACAGTTGGCCGGGCAACGTGCGTGAGCTCGAGCACCTGATTGGCCGCGCCGTACTCAAGGCCATGGCCGGGCACAAGGAACGCCCCCGCATCGTCACCCTCGAGCCGCATAACCTGGATCTCGATGAACAAGCGCTCGATCCGTTGGCGGACGCAGCGCCACCGGCAATTCCTCCGGATCGGCCCGGGGCCAGCATGAAGACGTTATTGAGCGAGTACCAGAAGCTCCTGATCAACGACTCACTGGCCCGTAACCAGAACAAGTGGGCGGAAGTCGCCCGGGATCTGGGTATCGATCGTGCCAACCTGAATCGTTTGGGCAAACGCCTGGGTCTTCTCTGAGATTTTTTGCGGGCCAGGGGTCAACCATACGGCTTGTGGATGGCCGTCGATGCGGCCATGATTTCCCTAGGTCTGTTGCCGTTTCAGCGCGGTCGCGATGAAATGGCAGCAGCCCCCACCTCGTTCAAGGATTACCAATGCCAGACTCCGTTGCAGCCCATTTGCGGCTGGCACCTGAAGCACTTACCCGTCCGTTCGCCCCCGAGCAGTTCAACTTCACCAGCACCGATGACCTGGAGCCTTTTCGCGGTGTGCTGGGCCAGGAGCGCGCGGTCGAAGCCCTGCAGTTCGGCGTGGCGATGCCGCGTCCCGGTTACAACGTATTTGTCATGGGCGAGCCCGGTACCGGGCGTTTCTCGTTCGTCAAACGCTACCTCAAGGCTGAAGCCAAGCGCCTGGCGACCCCGGCGGATCACGTCTACGTCAATCATTTCGACGAGCCGCGCGAACCGCGTGCGCTGGAGTTGCCGGCGGGGAGTGCTGGGGCGTTCATCGCCGACATCAACCTGCTGATCGACAACCTGCTGGCGACCTTCCCGGCGGTATTCGAGCACCCGTCCTATCAGCAGAAGAAGAGCGCCATCGATCGCGCCTTCAACAAGCGCTACGACCAGGCGCTGGATGTGATCGAGAAGCTGTCCCTGGAAAAGAACGTGGCGCTGTACCGCGACAGCAGCAACATCGCCTTCACCCCGATGCTCGAGGGCAAGGCGCTGGACGAGGCCGAGTTCGCCCAGTTGCCGGAAGCCGAGCGTGAGCGCTTTCACGCCGATATCTCCACCCTGGAAGAGCGGCTCAACGAAGAATTGGCCAGCCTGCCGCAGTGGAAGCGCGAGTCGAGCAACCAGCTGCGCCAGCTCAACGAAGAAACCATCACCGTGGCGCTGCAGCCGTTGCTGGCGCCGTTGTCGGAGAAGTACGCGGAAAACGCCGGTGTCGGCGCCTACTTGCAGGCGATGCAGGTCAACCTGCTAAAGACCGTGGTCGATCAGTTGGTCGAAGTGGAGCGCATCGACGCCCAGACCCGCAAGCTGCTCGAGGAGCAGTACTGCCCGAGCCTGGTGGTTGGTCATCATGCACATGGCGGTGCGCCCGTGGTGTTCGAGCCGCACCCGACCTACGACAACCTGTTCGGCCGCATCGAGTACAACGCCGACCAGGGCGCGCTCTACACCAGCTACCGGCAACTGCGCCCCGGCGCCCTGCACCGGGCCAACGGCGGCTTTCTGATTCTCGAAGCGGAGAAGATGCTCGGCGAGCCGTTCGTCTGGGATGCGCTCAAGCGCGCGCTGCATTCGCGCCAGCTGAAGATGGAGTCGCCGCTCGGCGACCTCGGCCGCATCGCCACCGTGACCCTCAATCCGCAGGTCATTCCCTTGCAGGTCAAGGTCATTATCATTGGCGCGCGCCAGCTGTATTACGCGTTGCAGGATCATGATCCGGACTTCCAGGAAATGTTCCGCGTGCTGGTCGACTTCGACGAGGACATTCCCCTGGCCGACGAGAGCCTGGAACAGTTCGCCCAGTTGATGAAAACCCGCACCATGGAGGAAGGCATGGCGCCGCTGACCGCCGCCGCGGTGGCGCGCCTGGCGACCTTCAGTGCGCGCCTGGCCGAGCATCAGGGGCGCCTGTCGGCGCGCATTGGCGACCTGTTTCAACTGGTCAGCGAGGCCGACTTCATCCGTCAGCTGGCCAATGAAACCCTGACCGATGTCGGCCATATCGAGCGCGCCCTGAAAGCCAAGGCGACCCGCACCGGCCGCGTGTCGGCGCGGATCATCGATGACATGCTGGCGGGGGTCATCCTGATCGACACCGCCGGCGCCGCGGTGGGCAAGTGCAACGGCTTGACCGTGCTGGAAGTCGGCGACTCGGCTTTCGGCGTGCCGGCGCGGATTTCCGCCACCGTCTATCCCGGCGGCTCGGGTATCGTCGACATCGAGCGCGAGGTCAACCTCGGTCAGCCGATCCACTCCAAGGGCGTGATGATCCTCACCGGCTACCTCGGCAGCCGCTATGCCCAGGAATTTCCCCTGGAGATTTCCGCGAGCATCGCCCTGGAGCAATCCTATGGCTATGTCGACGGCGACAGCGCCTCGCTGGGTGAGGTCTGCACGCTGATCTCGGCCTTGTCGCGCACGCCGCTCAAGCAGTGCTTCGCCATCACCGGCTCGATCAACCAGTTCGGCGAGGTGCAGGCGGTCGGCGGCGCCAACGAGAAGATCGAAGGCTTCTTCCGCCTGTGCGAGGCGCGTGGCCTGACCGGCGAGCAGGGCGCGATCATCCCGCACTCCAACATCGCTACCCTGATGCTCGACGAGCGCGTGCTGCAGGCGGTGCGAGCCGGGAAGTTCCATGTCTATGCGGTGCGCCAGGTCGACGAGGCGTTGAGCCTGCTGGTCGGCGAGGATGCCGGTACGCCAAACGCCGAGGGGCAGTTTCCGGCCGGCAGCGTCAATGCACGGGTGGTCGAGCGCTTGCGCGAGATCGCCGAAATCGGCATGGCCGAGGATGACAAGGAGGTGAAGGCCGATGAGCCGGTGGCGTTGCCCAGGGAGAAAAAATCACGAGCGAAGAAGCCGGCGCCCGAGAACTTGTGAAAAAACCCCAGCGGCGCTGCGTTTTAGCGGTGGATATAGGCCCGCTTTGTGGAAGGGGCTTTAGCCGCGATTGACCTTGAAGGTGCTGAAAGCATCGCGGCTGAAGCCCCTTCCACAGTTGCCTGCGCAAGTGCATATGATTGCCAAAACCGCCCGCTACGGCGTTACGCTCGATATTTTCATACCTGCTGCCAGGCCGCTGGCGGATGCAGTCGGCGGCTTGGGTGAGGCTTCGGCGCGGGCCTGCAGACCAGCGCCGGAGGATTTCATCCACACAGTTATCCACAGCTGTCCGAGCTGACAGACGGCTTTCCTGTGCGGTCTGTGCAGGTGTAGGCTGAAAGCCTGATCACATGAGGGTCGCCGCCATGCCGCGCAGCCTCTGTCTCATCCGTCAATGCCTGGGTCTGATTACCCGTATCGAGTGCGTGGTATTGCCACTGGCCGGCGATCGGGGGCTCTGGACATTGATCTGTGCCGCCGGCCTGTCCGGTGCCCAACCCTCTGCCATCAAGGCGCAAGGCCCGTTCTGCGGGCCTGTTGTGGCCGAAGGGGTGCTCGCCGGGATCGCCGAGAGCCTGCTTGCCCAGGGCTACGACGAATGCCTCGAGCTGCCGATCTGGCGCTTGCACATCCAGGCCGAGTTGCGCCGTTTGAATGGTGACCGTCATGGCCGCCAGGACTGTTTCCAGCTCCAGCCGGATAGCTGAGCTCGATCTGATGGTCTTTTGCGCAGCCGCTAGCGAGGCAGGTGGTAGCTGGCGTAGCGACGTTAATCCCGAGCCTGCCCACAGGGTTATCCACAGTTATTGGGGATAAGCGCAATGTCGCAGCCCTTGCTTGCGTCCTTGTGTCTTTGTTTGTCTGCGCCTTTGTCTGCAGAGGCACGCTGGGTATACTCGCTGGCAGCTTTATTGGCCACTTGCGAGACCCCATGGAACGCTTTATCGAGAACACGATGTACGCCTCGCGCTGGTTGCTGGCGCCCATTTACTTCGGGCTGTCGTTGGCGGTGCTGGCGCTGTCGATCAAGTTCTTTCAAGAGGTCTACCACATCCTGCCGGACATCTTCGCCCTGAGCGAAGCGGACCTGATCCTGCGTCTGCTGTCGTTGATCGACATGGCCCTGGTCGGCGGCTTGCTGGTGATGGTGATGCTCTCGGGCTATGAGAACTTCGTGTCCCAGTTGAACATCAACGAGGGCACCGAAAAGCTCAGCTGGCTGGGCAAGATGGACTCCGGCTCGCTGAAAATGAAGGTGGCGGCCTCGATAGTGGCGATTTCCTCGATTCATCTGCTCAAGGTGTTCATGGATGCCAAGAACTATGAGGTCGAACACCTCAAGTGGTACGTGATCATTCACCTGACGTTCGTCGGCTCGGCTTTCGCCATGGGCTATCTGGATAAGCTGACCAAATACCAGGTGGACTGAGAGGCTGTGAAACAACTCCCGCTTACTGCTATCGCCTCCAGGTGCCCGCTGCTGACATAGCGCGCCTTGCCGCGAACAGCTGGAGAGGTGCTCGATATTTTCACCGCCTCCCGGTTCTGCCACCTGCAATCTTCGTCGCGGGCCGGTTGGCTGATTGGGTAGGGCGGGCCGCCGCGCCAGGCAGTTATCGTAGCCCGATGAAATCCGCCGGAAGTCTTGCGCCTTCGAACCATCACGGTTTACCCCCACGCTCGTTCGGGCGGGAAGCCTGTGGCATGCCGGCGCCGCTGTGCTAGGCTGGTCGCCCTTTTTTCAGCTCAGCGGAGCCTTTGCATGTCCGAACTCAATCTTTCAACTGACGAAACCCGTGTCAGCTACGGCATCGGTCGTCAACTTGGCGGCCAGCTGAGCGACAATCCGCCACCGGGTGTGAGTCTGGAGGCCATCATCGCCGGTTTGGCCGATGCCTTCCTCGGTCAACCGAGTCGCGTCAGCGAGGCCGCTATGACGGCCAGCTTCAAGGTGATCCGTGACGTCATGCAGGCCGACGCTCAGGCCAAGGCCGAAGCAGCGGCAGGGGCCGGCCTGGCCTTCCTCGCCGAAAACGCCAAGCGCGACGGCATCAGCGTACTGGCATCCGGCCTGCAATACGAAGTGCTGACTGCCGGCGAAGGCGTCAAACCTTCCCGTGAAGATACCGTGCGTACCCACTACCACGGCACGCTGATCGACGGCAGCGTCTTCGACAGCTCCTACGAGCGCGGCCAGCCGGCCGAGTTCCCGGTGGGCGGCGTCATCGCCGGCTGGACCGAGGCCCTGCAGTTGATGAACTGCGGCAGCAAGTGGCGCCTCTATGTACCGAGCGAACTGGCCTACGGCGAACAGGGCGTCGGCAGCATCCCGCCGCACAGCGTGCTGGTGTTCGACGTCGAGCTGCTGGAAGTCCTCTAAGCGCCGCTCGCGCGCTCTATCCATCCCCCGGGGAGGTTCCCGGGGTGGTGGCTGGATGAAGCCTCCACCCATTTACCCTCGCGGATGCAGTCCGGCTGGCTGAGCGGTTGCTGCCAGGTGTCGCGCGTGGCCAGTCCAGCGAGGCATGAAGCCCTGGCTTTCGCACTTGCTGACGCCGGCGCAGGCGTGCGGCAGATCGGTCGGCATTGTCTCCAGGTTCATCCCGAGGGCCTGGCGTTCAAGGCGGGTGGTCTTGGGCGGCGCGGAGCTCGACCTGCGCGGCCCGACCTACGCGGCCCGGCCCAATCTACAGGTCGGCCTGGGCGGCTTTCAGCGCTTCGTAGGCCGGTGCGGCGTAGATGCCGATTTCCACCGCCAGTTCCAGCACCCGCGCGAGGTCGTTGCGGTAGACCAGCACGGCTTGCAGGTCGTCATCCAGCGCTTCGCTGAAGTCGACCAGGACATAGCCGCCGGTTTCCGGCGACAGGCTGCCGAGTTGTACCTGGATGCGGTTGAGCGCCTTGAGCGCTTCGGTCTTGGCAAGCTGCTTGGGCTTGAGCACGAAGCTGACCTGCTGGCCGAAGGAGTCGACGATCTGCTGGAACAGTTGCTCGTAGCTGTCGGCCTGGAACAGCACGGTATCCGGCAGGCTGCCGACCACCACCCACTCGCCGAGCGGGATGGGAAAGCTGTCGTCGTAGTTGATATCCGGGTTGGCGGCGAGGAAGGCCTGCGGATCGGCATAGGCCTGGGCCGCCTCGTCGGCGATGCGCGTGACGTCTTCGGCCAGCATGCAGCCCGAGCTTATCTTGCCAATCAATTCTTCGAGCTGGGCTTTCATCGGTGCTCTCCTGTGAGGCGGCTGAATAGTGGGCGCAAGGATAAGGCAATTGCGCCGTATCGGCGCAGCGAAAAGTAGCCCGGATGCAATCCGCGGGGATCGAGGGGCAGGGTGTTCCTGGCCGTTGTCGAAGCATTCGGAGGCGCCCACAGCCCGTGGGAGGGGGCGGTCGGCGATCCGCTTTTGCGGGGGAGGCGAGGTTTTTTCGCGGCTAAAGCCCTTCCCGCGTTGGTCGGCAGCAGTGCCTGGTGATCCGCATCGGCCACGATTTTTTTGTGGGACGGCGCGGACGAGTGTTGTGGCGTCAGCGCAGTTGCGTCTCGGCCAGGGTGAGGCTGCGCGGGATGCGGCTGGCGTCCCAGTGGCTGACTGCCCAGGCCAGCAGTTCGGGCGGGCGGGCGTGCTCCAGTTCGCCGGGCAGTGCTTGCCCCAGGGCGCGCAAGGCGCGGACCAGCAGCGGTGCGGCTTGGTCGCTCGGCAGCGGTGGCGAGCGGTAGGACTTGCCCAGTTTGTGCCCGTCCGGCTGGATGATCAGCGGCACGTGCAGGTAGCGCGGTTGCGCCAGGCCGAGCAGTTTCTGCAGGTACAGCTGGCGCGGGGTGGAGTCGAGCAGGTCGGCGCCGCGCACCACGTCGGTGACGCCCTGCCAGGCATCGTCGAGCACCACCGCCAGTTGGTAGGCGTAGAGGCCGTCGCGCCGACGAATGACGAAGTCGCCGACCTCGCGGCCCAGGTGCTGGCGGTACTCGCCCTGCACCCGGTCGATAAAGGCGTAGCTCAGGTTCGGCACGCGCAGGCGGATAGCGGCGTTCTGTGGCGCATGCCCGGCGTCGCGGCAGGTGCCGGGGTAGATGCCGTGGCAGCCTTCCAGTTGTTTGCGTGAGCAGGTGCAGGCATAGGCCAGGCCTTGCTGCAGCAAGCGCTCGACCAGGGCGGCGTACTCGCCGTGGCGGTCGCTCTGGCGCAGCAGTTGGCCGTCCCATTCAAGGCCGTAGCTTGCCAGGGTGCTGAGGATAGCGTCCTGGGCGCCGGGGACTTCACGCGGCGGGTCGAGGTCTTCCATGCGCAGCAGCCAGCGACCACCCGCCGCGCGTGCGTCGAGGTAGGACGCCAGCGCCGCGACCAATGAGCCGAAGTGCAGGTAACCACTGGGGGTGGGGGCGAAGCGGCCGATATAAGCGGGAGCGTTCATACGGGCGACTATAGAGGCTTATGCACGGAGGTGAGAACAAGCGCAGACGCGGATCGCCACAGGAGGCGGCCCAGAAACAACTCGGGGCGCCGCAGCGCCCCGTGGATCAGATCAGGAACCGATCTGTTTTTCCTTGATTTCCGCCAGGGTCTTGCAATCGATGCACAAGGTGGCGGTGGGGCGGGCTTCCAGACGGCGGATGCCGATCTCGACGCCGCAGGAATCGCACCAGCCGTAATCGTTGTCGTCGATCAGTTGCAGCGTTTCGTCGATCTTCTTGATCAACTTGCGCTCACGATCGCGAGCACGCAGTTCCAGGCTGAACTCTTCTTCCTGGCTGGCGCGATCCGCCGGGTCAGGGAAGTTGGCAGCGTCGTCCTGCATGTGATGCACGGTCCGATCGACCTCCTGCATCAGTTCCAGCTTCCACTTGTTGAGGATGCCGGTGAAGTGGGCGCGCATCGGTTCACCCATGTACTCCTCGCCCTTGGTTTCTTTATAGGGTTCGAAGCCACGAATCAGTTGACTGCTTTTTGCTTTCGCTTTTGTAGGCATGGATGACCGCCTCTCACTCTCTCTAGTCCACTGCGCAGGATGGTGTCCATTGCCGGGAAAAACCCGGCCCTGCGGCTGCAAGCGGGCGAACTTACCAGAACAACTCAAGCCGCGCCACTCCCGGTTGTCGAGGTTGCTGCCGTTTCGCTCGAGGCTTGGGTAGAATCCGCGCCTCAATCTCTATCAAGGCAGGTCCATGGCCACGTCCTACAGTGCGCGCAGCCGCGCCATCGAACCCTTTCATGTCATGGCCCTGCTGGCTCGCGCCAACCAGTTGCAGGCTGCCGGTGTCGATGTCATCCATCTGGAGATCGGCGAGCCGGACTTCACCACTGCCGCGCCTATCGTCGCCGCCGGCCAGGCCGCCTTGGCAGCCGGGCATACCCGCTATACCGCTGCGCGAGGAATACCGGCGCTGCGTGAAGCGATTGCCGGGTTCTACGCACAGCGTTATCGCTTGAGCATAGACCCTGAGCGGATTTTGATTACTCCGGGCGGCTCCGGCGCGCTGTTATTGGCCACCAGTCTGTTGGTCGACCCGGGCAAGCACTGGTTGCTGGCCGATCCGGGCTACCCGTGCAACCGGCATTTCCTGCGTCTGGTCGAAGGCGCCGCGCAGCTGGTGCCGGTGGGGCCGGAGGTGCGTTATCAACTGACGGCGGATCTGGTCGCCCGGCATTGGGACAAGGACAGCGTCGGCGCGCTGGTCGCCTCGCCCGCCAACCCGACCGGTACGCTGTTGTCCCGCGAGGAGCTGGGCGGGCTGTCCCAGGCGCTGAAAGAGCGCGGTGGTCATCTGGTGGTCGATGAGATCTATCACGGGCTGACCTATGGCGTGGACGCCAGCAGCGTGCTGGAAGTGGACGACGATGCCTTCGTGCTCAACAGCTTCTCCAAGTATTTCGGCATGACCGGCTGGCGTCTCGGCTGGCTGGTGGCGCCGCAGGCGGCGGTGGCTGATCTGGAAAAGCTGGCGCAGAACCTCTATATCAGCGCGCCGAGCATGGCCCAGCATGCCGCGCTGGCCTGTTTCGAGGCGCCGACCCTGGAGATTTTCGAGCAGCGCCGGCATGAATTCGCCCGTCGGCGCGACTTCCTGCTACCGGCGTTGCGCGAGCTGGGCTTCAAAATTGCCGTTGAACCCGAAGGCGCCTTCTATCTGTATGCCGATATCAGCGCCTTCGGCGGCGATGCCTTCGCCTTCTGTCAACACTTCCTGGAAACCGAGCATGTGGCCTTTACCCCGGGTCTGGATTTCGGTCGTCACCTGGCCAGCCAGCATGTGCGGTTCTCCTATACCCAGGATCTACCGCGTCTGCAGCAGGCGGTCGAGCGGATTGCCCGTGGCCTGAAAACCTGGCGCCCCGATGCGCTTTGAGCCTGCGCTGGAGCAGGGCCGGCTGCTGCGCCGCTACAAACGCTTCCTGGCCGATATCGAAAGCACCAGCGGCGAGCTGCTGACCATTCATTGCCCCAACACCGGCTCGATGCTCAACTGCATGAGCGAAGGCGCGCGGGTCTGGTTCAGTCGCAGCAATGATCCCAAGCGCAAGCTGCCGGGCACCTGGGAGATCGGCGAAACCCCGCAGGGTCGCCTGGCGGTGATCAATACCGCACGCGCCAACGGCCTGGTCGAAGAGGCGCTGCGTGGTGGTCTGATCGCCGAGCTGGCCGGTTTCACCGCGCTGAAGCGTGAAGTGCCCTATGGCCAGGAGCGCAGCCGCATCGATTTTCGCCTGGATCACCCGAGCGGCGCCGCCTTTGTCGAGGTCAAGAGCGTGACCCTGGGCTATGCCGACAGCCGGGTCGCGGCCTTCCCCGATGCGCGCACCGAGCGTGGCGCCAAGCACTTGCGTGAACTGGCGACGCTGGCGCGCGAAGGGATACGGGCAGTGCAGTTGTATTGCGTCAATCTGACGGAGATCGATGCGGTCCGCCCGGCCGGGGAGATCGATCCGGCCTACGCCGCGGCTTTGCGCGAGGCAGTGAGCGCCGGCGTCGAGGTGCTGGCCTATGGCGCGGATATCAGCCCGCAGGAGGTGCGCCTGGTGCGTAGGCTCGAGGTGCAGTTGTAAAGACGGGGGGGGCGCCGGGTTATCGACCGTTGGCTGTCTTCCCGCTTGCACCCGGGTTGCCGCATGGTTCGCAGGTGTCGACAAGCTGTTGTAGCGGATGGGGCTTTTGTGGGAGGGGCTTCAGCCGCGACGCTTGTTCTATCGCGGCTGAAGCCCCTCCCACAAGATGGCGCGCATCAGCATAAGGGTTACGCCTCGATCCAGATCCCTTCGTGGTTCTCCTTGCAGGTCAGCGCGTGCAACGACTGCCCGGCGCAGGGGCCGGCCACGCACTCGCCCGAGTCGATGAGAAACAGTGCGCCGTGGGTGGCGCACTGGATCAGGCTGGCGCTGTGGTCGAGAAACTGGTCCGGCAGCCATTCCAGGTTGATGCCCTTGTGCGGGCAGCGGTTGCGGTAGGCGAATACCTGGCCATCCTTGCGCACGGCGAACAGTTTTTCGCCATCAATCACGAAGCCCCGGCTCTGACCTTCGGCCAGCTCATTCGGGGCGCATAAACGCATCATCGGCATCTCCAAAGTAGGCCGCCATTATCCCGGACTGCACCGGCTTGCCAAGCGCCACGCGCCCGCCTGAGCAGAAAAGCCGGTGGTTGGAGTGTCCCGCAACGCCGGATTGACTGGCGGCCTGTGGCGCAGCCGATCCCCCTTATGCGCCTTGTCCCGCGTCGTGCTCAGCGTTTATTGCCCAGGATCGGTTGCTGGCGCCCTGCTTGTCCCCGGTGGTGGCGCGGTTGCCGGGCCGCTGCAGGCAGCCTTCGGCCTGGAGGTGCTGGTGTTGCACCATCCGTAACGGGGGATCCACTGATCGCTGCCAGGTCTGCATACTCGGTGGGGCTGACGTGTCTTCGCTGCTACTTTTTGTCTAGACTCCAAGCAAATCTGCCTGCCCCCTAAAACACCAAGGATTTCCTTATGCGCACGCTGCTGGCCTTCGTCGCCATTGTTCTGTCCGGTTGCCAGGCCTCCCTGCCGCCGCTGCCTGACTGGCAAAGCCCCGAGGGGCGTGAGCACGCCGACCTGGGGCAGATCGTCGACCTGCGCACGGGGCAGCGCCTGAGTCCGCAGCAACTGATCGAGCAGTTGGCTCCTGCCCCCCGCGTGCTGGTTGGCGAGGCGCATGACAATCCCGATCATCACGCCCTGCAGCTTTGGTTGCTGCAGGCGCTGGAGGCGCAACGCGCGCAGGGCAGCCTGTTGCTGGAAATGCTCACGCCCGATCAGCAGGGCCCGGTCGATGCAGTGCGCACACGTGTAGCCGACGGGCAGTCGGTCGCCGATCTGCCGGCGGCATTGGTTTGGCAGAAAGGCTGGGACTGGACGCTGTATGGGCCGATTGTGCAACACGCGCTTGCCCAGCCTTACCCGCTGCTGGCCGCCAATCTGGATCAAACGCAAATGCGGCGGATCTATCGCAAACGCCCGGTGTTGAGCGGTGCACTGTCCACGGCAGCAGCGGTGCAGGAGCCCTTGCTGGAGCAGATTTTGACCGCGCACTGCGGCAAGCTGCCGAAGAGCAAACTGCCGGCCATGCTCGCCGTGCAGCAGCAGCGTGACCGGCGCATGGCCACGGTGCTGCTGGCGGCGCCACAACCAAGCCTGCTGTTCGCCGGCACCTTTCATGTGCGGCGCGACCTGGGCGTGCCGCTGCACCTGGCGGACCTGGGTGATAAGGCCGCCAGTCTGGTGCTGATCCTGGCCGACGTTGGTCAACCGGTCAGCGCTGCAGCCGCCGATTTCGTCTGGTACACCCCGGCGTTGCCGGAGCGCGACTACTGCGCCGATTTCGCCGGCTAGCAGCTGGTTTTTCCACGGGCTATGCCGCTGGTGCGCGCACGCGTAGGGTGGGCTTCAGCCCACCAAGACTGCTTATTTAGCGGCGGAGGGCTAAAGCGGATCGCCGCCAGGCCCACCCTGCAGCAGTGAGCGGGGACTAACGGAGACCAGCCTTGTGCATGACCTGGCAGGCTCCTGAAATGCTGGCTCATCCGCTGGGTCAACCTTCCGCGCAACGGGCGTGGGCCTATAGGCGCCCCCTACCATGGTCGCGCAGTGCGCCGGGCGAATAATCGGCCACACTTAGCTCCAGGAGATAAGGGCTATGGCCAATCGCACACTTAGGGCACAGCGGCTGGTGGCAGTGTTCATACTGGGCTGCCTGCTGTTCAGCTATCCCTTGTTGGCTCTCTTCGATGGCGGCGGCGAAGTGTTCGGTATTCCGCTGCTATTTGCCTATCTGTTCGGCGCCTGGGCGCTGCTGATTGTGGCGATGATCCTGGTCGTCGAGTGCTCGAACCGATGAGGAGGCGCTGACCATGCCGCTCGGTGGCCTGATCCTGCTGACCTCCTGTGCCTACCTGGGCATTCTCTTCGCCATTGCCTACTGGGGCGACAAGCGTGCCGATGCCGGCCGCTCGATCATCGCCAATCCGTATATCTATGCGCTGTCGCTGGCGGTGTACGCCACCTCCTGGACCTTCTATGGCAGCGTTGGCCGGGCGGCGGCCAGCGGCGTCGGTTTTTTGCCGATCTACCTCGGGCCGACCCTGATGGCGGCGCTGTTCTGGCTGGTGCTGCGCAAGATGATCCGCATCAGCAAGGCCAATCGCATCACCTCGATCGCCGACTTCATCGCCGCGCGCTACGGCAAGAGTGCGCTGCTCGGTGGCCTGGTCACGCTGATTGCGGTGGTTGGTGTGATTCCCTATATCGCCCTGCAGCTCAAGGCGGTGTCCAGCAGCTTTCTAATCCTCTGGCAGTACCCGACGATTCAGATGCCCAACCAGGGCGAGGCGCTCGGCCCCCTGCAGGACACCGCGCTCTATGTGGCGCTGCTGTTGGCGATCTTCACCATCCTGTTCGGCACCCGCCACCTCGATGCGACCGAGCGCCACGAAGGCATGGTCGCGGCCATCGCCTTCGAGTCGCTGGTCAAGCTGCTGGCTTTTCTGGCGGTTGGCCTGTATGTCACCTTCGGCCTTTACCATGGCTTCGCCGACGTGTTCGAACAGGCCGCTCGCTTGCCCGATGTCGACCAGCTGCTGACCCTCGGCGGCCCGGCCGGAACTTATGGCTCCTGGGTTTCGCTGATCTTTCTGTCGATGCTGTCGATCCTGTTTCTGCCGCGCCAGTTCCAGATCAGCGTGGTCGAGAACGTCAACGAAAATCATGTGGCCAAGGCCATCTGGCTGTTTCCGCTGTACATGCTGGCGATCAATATCTTCGTCCTGCCGATCACCTTCGCCGGCTTGATGCATTTCCCGGACGGCACGGTGGATGCCGATACCTTTGTCCTCACCCTGCCCATGGCCCTGCGCCAGGAGTGGTTGGCATTGCTGGTGTTCGTCGGCGGGCTGTCGGCCGCCACCGGCATGGTCATCGTCGAGACCATCGCGCTCTCGACGATGATCTGCAACGACCTGGCGATGCCGCTGCTGCTGCGCTGGAAGGCCCTCGGCCTGGCGCAACGGACGGATCTCTCGGGGCTGCTGCTGGGCATTCGCCGCGGCGCCATCCTGTTGTTGATGCTGCTCGGCTATGTCTATTACCGCGCGGCGGGCGAGGCCTACGCGCTGGTCTCGATCGGCCTGGTGTCGTTCGCGGCGGTGGCGCAGTTCGCCCCGGCGATGCTCGGCGGCATGTACTGGAAGCAGGGCACCCGTGCCGGCGCCCTGAGTGGTTTGTCGCTGGGCTTTCTGTTGTGGCTGTACACCCTGCTGTTGCCGGCGTTTGCCAAGTCCGGCTGGTTGCCGCTGAGTTTCATCGAGCAGGGGCCGTTCGCCATCGCCTGGCTCAAGCCGCTGGCGCTGTTCGGCCTGGCGGGGCTGGACGAGATCGGCCATTCGCTGTTCTGGAGTATGTTGGCTAACTTCGGTGCCTATGTCGGGGTGTCGCTGTTCGGTCGGCAGAGCAGCCGCGAACATGCCCAGGCGCTGCTGTTCGTCGATGCCTTCAAGGTCGCCGGGCGCGGCTCCAGCCTGTGGCGCGGCAGCGCCTCGATGAGCGAGGTGATCGCCCTGGTCGGCCGCTTCCTCGGTCCGGCGCGGGCCAGCGAGGCCTTCGCCGGCTACGCTGCGCAGCGCGGCCTGGGGTCGACTGCCGAACTGGTGCCGGATGCCGATCTGGTGCACTTCGCCGAGCAGCAACTGGCGGGCGCGATTGGCACCGCCTCGGCGCGGGTGATGCTGGCCTCGGTGGTGCAGGAGGAGCCGCTGGGCATGGACGAGGTGCTCGGCATTCTCGACGAAGCCTCCCAGGTGATCGCCTACAGCCGCCGCCTGGAACAGCAGTCGCACGAGCTGGAAGCGGCCACCGGCGAACTGCGCGCGGCCAATGCGCGGCTGCAGGAACTCGACCGGCTGAAGGACGACTTCATCTCCACCGTGACCCACGAACTGCGTACGCCGCTGACCTCGATCCGCGCCTTCTCCGAGATTCTCAATGACAACCCCGAGCTGGACCCGGCGCAGCGCGCGCGTTTCGTCGCCATCATCGTCAAGGAGAGCGAGCGCCTGACGCGGATGATCAATCAGGTGCTGGATCTGGCCAAGCTCGAGTCGGGGCGTGCCGAATGGCACACCAGCGCGCTCGATCTGAAGGAGGTGATCGAGGATGCCCAGGCCACCACCAGCCAGCTGCTGCAGGAGCAGGGCGTGGAATTGCACCTCGAACTGCCGGCGCAGATACCGCCGGTGCTGGCCGACCGCGACCGTCTGCTGCAGGTGCTGCTCAACCTTATCTCCAATGCGGTGAAGTTCTGCAACCGCGAGGCGGGGCGCATCGACATCGCCGTGCAGGTGCTGCCGCAGGCGTTGCAGGTTGACGTGCGCGACAACGGCGCTGGTATCGATCCGGTCGATCAGCAGACCATCTTCGAGAAGTTTCGCCAGGCCGGCGACAACCTCACCGAGAAGCCGCAAGGCACCGGCCTGGGGTTGCCGATCAGCCGGCAGATCATCGAGCACTTCGGCGGCCGCCTGTGGGTGCAGAGTGCGCGCGGACAGGGGGCGACCTTTTCCTTTACCCTGCCCCTGGGGCAGGCGAATGCGGCGGCGTCAGACACAGGCCGCGAGACGGAGTATGGAGTATGAGCAAAACCGTATTAATCGCCGACGACGAACCGAATATCGTCATCTCACTGGAGTTTTTGCTTGAACAGGCCGGCTATCAGGTGCTGGTGGCGCACGACGGTCAGGAGGCCCTGGAGGCCATCCAGCGCCAGCCGCCCGACCTGGTGCTGCTCGATGTGATGCTGCCGCGCCTGAGCGGTTTCGATGTGTGCCAGAAGATCCGCGAGAACCCGGATTGGCAGCACATGCGCGTCGTCATGCTGACGGCCAAGGGCCGCGAGGTCGAGATCAGCAAGGGCCTGGCGCTGGGGGCCAACGCCTACATCACCAAGCCGTTCTCGACCCAGGAACTGCTGGCGCAGATCGGCGCGCAGCTGGCGGTCGAATAGCCAATGAGTCCACGTCTGCGTTTCGCCTTCTGGCTGGCCATCCTCAGCCTGCTGCTCGGCAGTTTGCTGGCGCTCGCCGGCGGGCTGTTGTGGGCTGACCTGAACAGCCAGGAGCGCGCCGCCGTGCTCTCGCTGATGGCCGGGCGTGGCGCGCTGTTGGTGGTGCTCTCCGGGCTGCTGCTGATCCCGTTTGGGGTGCTCCTGCGTCTGTGGCTGGCGGCCTACCCGGAGGTGGTGATCCGCCTGAGCGAGGAGATCGGCATCATCCACCGGGTCAACCCCGCGCACCGCGTGGCCCTCACCGGCAGCCGCGACATGCGTCGGCTGGGCGCTGCCCTGAATGCCTTCGCCGAGGCGCATTGCGCACTGCAGCGCGAGGTGGCGGTGCGCGTCGAGGAGGCCAATGCCCGTCTCGAACAGGAGAAAAATCGTCTGGCCGCGCTGATGTCGGAACTCGAGCAAAGCGTGCTGGTGTGCAATCGCGAGGGGCGCATCCTGCTCTACAACAGCAGCGCCAGCCTGTTGCTCGAGCCGGACGCCGCTGGTCCGGCCGGTGCGCCGGTCGGCTTGGGTCGCTCGATCTTCGGCATTCTCGACCAGCGCCTGATCGTGCATGCCCTGGAGCGGGTCAGACAGCGTCTGCAACAGGACAATCCCAGCCCGGTGGCGCATTTCGTCACGGCCCGTGGCGCCCATCTGCTGCGGGCACAGATGGCGCCGGTGCTGGATCAGCATGGCGAGCTGATCGGTTTCGTCCTGATCCTCGATGACATCACCCGCTCGGTCGAGCTCAACAGCCGCCGCGATGCGCTGTTGCAACAACTGACCGAGGGCACCCGGGCAGCCTTGGGCAACATTCGCGCGGCCGCGGAAACCATGGAGCAATACCCGCAGATGGATGCCGAGCGTCGCCAGCGCTTCGGCAAGGTGATCAGCGACGAGGCGCAGCGGCTTTCCCGGCACCTCGAGCAGACGCTGAGTCAGCATGCCGATCTGCTGCGCCCGCAGTGGCCGCTGGAAGACATGCTGGCGACCGACCTGCTGCTCGCCCTGCAGCGTAATTTTGCCGCGACGCTTGGGCTGACCGCCCGCTACCCGGGCGGCGACGAATCGCTCTGGTTGAGTCTGGACAGCTATTCCCTTGTGCAGGCGTTGACGCAGTTGATGGGCGCCATGGCTGCCACGCTGGGCATTCGCGAGGTGACGTTCGAGCTGGCCGTCGAAGGCCGCTTCGTGCGTCTGGCCCTGCGCTGGAGCGGGGCGGCGCTCGACCCTCAGCAGTTGCATGAGTGGGAGCAGCGCTCGTGCAGCCCGGTGGCCGAAGAGGATGCCGCCGCGTCCACGCTCAAGGAGGTGCTGGAGCGGCACGGTGGCGAACTCTGGTGCCAGGCCGATGCGCTCACCGGTGACAATCGCCTGTACCTGCAGTTGCCGGTGAGCCAGCCGGAAACACAGGCGCCGCTGCCGGCCAGGGTTCAGGGGCGACCGGTGTATTACGACTTCGACCTGTTCAGCCAGCCGGGGCAGACTCCGGAGCTCGACGAACTGCCGTTGCGCGATTTGACCTACACCGTGTTCGACACCGAAACCACTGGGCTGGCGCCTTCGGAGGGCGACGAAATCATCTCGATCGGTGCGGCGCGTATCGTCAACGGCCGTCTGCTGATGCAGGAATGCTTCGAGCAACTGATCGACCCGCACCGAGCGATCCCGCGCGAATCACAGCTGATACATGGCCTCTCGGCACAGATGCTGGCGGGGCAGCCGAGCATCGGCGAGGTGCTGCCGTTGTTTCAGCGCTTTACCGAAGATACGGTGCTGGTAGCGCACAACGCCGCCTTCGACATGCGCTTCCTGCAACTGAAGGAGGCGCAGACCGGTATCCGCTTTATCCAGCCCGTACTCGATACCCTGCTGCTGTCCTCCCTGGTGCATCCGGGGCATGCCGCCGACGAACATCGTCTGGAGCAGATCGCTGCGCGCCTCGGTGTGCAGGTGGTTGGCCGGCATACCGCGTTGGGCGATGCCATGGTCACGGGGGAGGTGTTCCTCAAGCTGATCCCCTTGCTCGCCGAGCGTGGCATCCACACCCTCAAGCAGGCGCGCGAGGCGTCGCGCAAGACGCTCTATGCCAAGATCGAATATTGAGCAACAGGTGGTTTCAGCTCGTCACCGAGTCGGCTTCAATATGCCCTGATCGGGGTTCTGCAAAGGCGCTGTATAGGGAGAGCGAGCACTTTCTGCCGGGCAAAAAAAGACCCGGCAAGAGCCGGGTCAAAACCGTGATTAGCCTGATGAGGAGATAATCTGAAGAGGCCGACTGAAGGTCTCTTGAGCTTACCCGCCGATCTCGCGACCGGCTGTTGCTAATAATAGCGATTATCATTTGCAGGTCAATCATTTTCGTCAAAATAATCCCAGTGTGTCGCCAGGCTCAGGATAAAAAACAGCAAACCCGGCGCATGGCCGGGTTTGCGAGTGCAGAGCGTGAGTTGCAGTCAGGCGGTGGCAGGCAGGCGCAGCTGGGTCACTTCCTTGTTCAGCAGGTCGATCCGCCGCGCCATGCTTTCTATCAGGCTGTGGGCAATCCGCGGGTTGCTCTGCATCAGGCTGAGGAACTGCTCCTTGGGGATCACCATCACCGTGCAAGGTTCGCTGGCCAGTACGGTGGCGCTGCGCTTCTCGCGGGTGAACACGGCCATGGCGCCGAAGATCTCGTCTTTCTGCACGTCACCGACCTTGTGCCCGTCGACATAGGCGGTGGCATGGCCCTCGATGATGATGAACACATGATCGGCGGCGTCGCCCTGATGAATCAACTCCTCGCCGGCGGCGAAGTGCTGAAAGCCGGTCGCGGGGCGGATTTCCGGTTGTTTGAGGCGCGCCAGGGCATCGGAGAGCAGGGCGGTGTGGCCGATCAGGTACTGGATGAACAGTTCCTGGCGCAGTTCGCTGACATAAATGTGCTTGAACACTTCGCTGCGTGAATAGGGGGTCAGGCTGAGCGGCTCTTCGCTGCTGTAGCGGCAGCTGGGCAGATCGATGCCCTGGCGCAGGCCGACCAGGTCGCCTTCCTGTAGATAGAACAACGGGCGTCCGTCGACCAGGGCATGCAGCAAGCCATTCTCGATGATGAACAGCTGGTTCTCCGGCAGCTGTTGCGCCAGATCCTCGGCGCGCTCCACTTGCAGGGAGGCACCGCAGGGTGCCAGGCCTTCCAGTAACTGGGTGGGGATGCTTTGCAGTCGGTTGATCAGCTGGTCGGCGTAAGCCGGTTGCTCCCCGAGTAGATACATGAGCGTAATTCCTTGAACTGGCTGGTCTGGCTGAAGCGCACGAACACCCCTGAGACAATAGGCGCTGCCAGGTGTCAGGTAAATCCTGGCGTGAAGAGGTTGTGAGCTAGCTCTTGTTGTGCGACGGGCACGCTTCGAGTTGACCGTTTAATTCGGCTTTGTGGGCGGGCGGCAACTCGCTCCAGTGCACATCGAGCAAGGCGCCCTCGATCGCGTAGAGCAAGACCTTGGAGGCGCGAAAACCGCGCGCCCGTACGGCGCGGTAGGCATCGACCGCCCCCAATCTGCGCAGGTCGTTGGCGCTGTGAATGCCGACGGCATGTAGCCATTGGGCCGAGGTCTTGCCCAGGTTCTTCAAGTGTTGCAACTCGTCATTCATCCAGCCTCCTTGCGCTGTCTGCGAATAGTCGAACAAACACTCAGTGCGCGCTGCCTACCAACAAGTGTAGTGGCCAGCGCACAAGACGTGGCTTTTTGCTATCGCCCCAGGCTTCGAGTAGTACAGGCTCCAGTTCGCTGACCGGGTCGCGGCCCTGTTGGCGCTCCCAGTGCTGTACGGCCGACCAGGTGCGCAGATAGCCGGTAAGCTGGGTGAAATTCCAGTGTGCCTCGATGGCAAACGCTGGGGATTCGAGACGCGGGAAGGGCATCTGGATATCACGGTAGCCGGCGTCGACACTGGCGCGTCCGGGCGGCCAATAGCCCTCCAGCGTGTCCCGGTAGAAGGTGTCGATCAGTTCATCCAAGGGGCTGTTTATGCGCATCAGGCCGTAACACCAGGCGCTGAAAAGGCCACCGGGCTTGAGCAGCCGGGTGACTTCGGCGAAGAAAGCCGGGGTGGCGAACCAGTGCAGGGCCTGGGCGACCACGATCAGGTCGAGGCTGGCGCTGGCCAGGGGTTGTGCTTCGGCGTTGGCCGCGAACAGGTTGATGCCGGCTGACGTTTCGGCGGCACGCAGTTGCTCGATGCTGGCATCGCAGGCCAGTACCTGGGTGAAGTGCTGGCGCAAGGGCAGGCTGGCCTGGCCATTACCGCAGGCGATGTCCAGGGCGCGTTGTCGTTCGGCGCAGTGGCTGGCCAGCCAGTCGAACAGGGCCGCCGGGTACTGTGGGCGGAAACTGGCGTAGGCACCGGCACGGGCGCCGAACAGCCGGGCGATCTCGCTCATGACTAGCGCGTGCGGTAGCGCAGGCGCGTGCCAAAATTAACCGACATGAGTATCTCGTCGGCGCTCAGGTCTGCGGGGAAGTAAGCGCCGGAAATCTGCGCATGGGCCAGGCTGGCACCTTCAAGCAGTGCCTCGCGCAGATCGAGCCCGCGTAGATCCGTGCCGCGAAAATAGGCGCCGCTGAAATTGATGTGCCTGGCGTCGATAGCGCGCAAGTCGAGACCGCGAAAGTCGCCATTGCACAGGTCTACTTCTCCGTCCTTGGGCCTATGGGCGTTGAAGCCGGCAATGTCTTCATTGTGCAGCAGGTGGTAGAGCGGGCTATCAAGCTGGCAGGGCTGACTCATGGGCGGGACTTCCGTTGTGGGTTTCCCGCCAGTATAGAAGCCGCGGCGCGCTTTGCTTGTCGCGGCTGTACGCTTAGAGGCCTGGCAGGTGCTGACGAATGCGCGCGATCAGGCTGTCCAGGCTGGCACTCTCATGGGTGTCGACCCGCGTACTGATGACCAGCTCGTCCTGGGAGAGTGCTTCGCGGCTGGCTTGCTGGGCCTTGATCACCTCCATGGTCGCGTCGGAGGGGTCCTGTGCCCTGTCCTGGCGCAGTGCCAGCCAGCTGGCGATCACGGCGTCGGGGGCGTGGCAGTCGAGAATCAGGAAGGGAACACCGGTGTCTTCGGCAATCTGGCAGGCTGCCTGACGCTGCGCCTGTTTGAGGTAGGTGGCATCGATCACCACCGGGAAACCGGCATGCAGCGCGGCGTCGGCCAGTTGATGCAGGCGTTGGTAAGTGGCCGCGCTGGCATCCTGGTTGTAGATGCCGGCACTCAATTGGTCATTGTCGGTGCTGTTCTGTTCGCCGAACAGACGTTTGCGCTCGACATCCGAACGCAGGCGAATGGCCCCCAGGGCTTCGACCAGGCGCATGGCGACGTGGCTCTTGCCGACGGCGGAAACCCCGTGGGTGATGGCCAGCAAGCGCGACGGGATAGCGCTGTAGCTCTCGGCCAGCACGGCATAGCGGCGGTATTGGCGCAGGATCACGGCGCGCTGAACCGCATCTGCTTCCTGACCGAGGCGGAACAGGCTGACTTTGCCGCGCACCATGGCGCGGTAGGCCTTGTAGAAGTTCAGCAATTCCAGTGCGGCGTAGTCGCCGGTGCGTTCCAGCCAGGCGCTGACAAAACGGCGGGAGAAGGGCTTGAGGCCACGGTCTTCCAGGTCCATGGCGAGGAAGGCGGCGTCCGAGGCGATGTCGATCAGGCGGAAGGGTTCGTTGAATTCGATGCAGTCGAACAGCACGACCCGACCGTCGAGCTGGGTGACGTTGCCCAGATGAATATCGCCATGGCATTCGCGGATGAAGCCTTCGGCCTTGCGCCGGGCCAGTAGTGGCTCGAGCCGTTCGAAACTGCTTTCAGCCCAGGCTTGCAGGGCATCGAGTTGCTGCAGGTCGGCCTTGTCCGAGAGCATCGCGCGGATCTGCTCGAAATTCTGCCTGACCGGCGCCATGACCGCTTGCTCTGAGCCCAGTTCATGGGCCTGGGGTACCCGCGGCGCATCGAGGTGGAACTGGGCAATTTGCTCGGCCAGGGCGTCGATATGCGCTTCGCTCAACTCGCCGCGCGCCTGCACTTCGGCGAGCAACTGATCCTGAGGGAACTGACGCATTTTCAGGGCGTACTCGATGACCGGACCCTCGCCGCCCAGTTGCGGTGCTTCGGCGCTACCGCCGATTGGCAATACTTCCAGGTACAGGCCTTGAGTGAGGCGCTGGTTGAGGCGCAACTCTTCCTGGCAGAAGTGTTGGCGAGCGTTCAGTTCGGAGAAATCTAGGAAGCCGAAATTCACCGGCTTCTTGATCTTGTAGGCATAGGGGCCGGTCAACACTACCCAGGAGATATGCGTCTCGATGACCTGGAAAGCCTCTACCGGATGGGGATATAGGGCCGGGTTCTGCAGGGCGGCAATCAGGGCTTGGCTCACGGGCGATCCTTGGCTTTCAAACAAATAAGAGAGCGGCATTATGGCCGCTGAGAGCCGCTGTGCAAACCGCCGGGCTGCGCCTGCTTGTCCTGGGCAAAGTGCGTATAATGTCGCGCCATGACTCGTACCCGATCTCCTCGTTCTCGTTCAAAGCGCCGCTCGCGGGGCATGCGCCCCTGGTTGGGCTGGGCTATCAAGCTCGGCCTGGTCGGTTTGGTGGTGTTCGCCGCCTTTGCGGTTTACCTCGATGCAGTGGTGCAGGAGAAGTTCTCCGGCAAGCGCTGGACCGTGCCCGCCAAGGTCTATGCCCGGCCTTTGGAGCTGTTCGTCGGGCAGAAACTGACCAAGAGTGATTTTCTCCAGGAGCTGGATGCCCTCGGTTATCGCCGGGAGAGTGCGGCCGATGGCCCGGGCGCCGTGTCGGTAGCCGGCAATAACCTCGAGCTGCACACGCGCGGCTTTCAGTTCTATGAAAGTCGTGAGCCGTCACAGCGTGTGCGTGTGCGCTTTTCCGGCGATTACGTCGCCGGCCTGAGTCAGGCCAATGGCAGCAGTCTGGCCGTGGCTCGGCTGGAACCGATGCTGATTGGCGGTTTGTACCCGGCGCACCAGGAAGACCGCTTGCTGATCAAGCTGGAACAGGTGCCGCCCTATCTGGTGGAAACCCTGGTGGCGATCGAGGACCGCGAGTTCTTCAATCATTTCGGCGTGTCGCCCAAGTCGATCGCCCGCGCCGTCTGGGTCAACGCCACGGCCGGGCAGGTTGTCCAGGGGGGCAGCACTCTGACCCAGCAGCTGGTGAAGAATTTCTACCTGACCAACGAGCGCAGCCTGATCCGCAAGGCCACCGAGGCCATGATGGCGGTGCTGCTCGAACTGCATTACGACAAGCAGGATATTCTCGAGGCCTACCTCAACGAGGTGTTCCTGGGTCAGGACGGCCGGCGCGCGGTGCATGGTTTCGGGCTGGCCAGCCAGTACTTCTTCAGTCAGCCGCTGTCCGAGTTGAAACTCGAACAGGTGGCTTTGCTGGTCGGTATGGTCAAGGGCCCCACCTATTACAACCCGCGGCGCAATCCCGAACGCGCCCTGGCACGGCGTAATCTGATCCTCGATGTGCTGGTCGAGCAGGGCGTGGTCACGCTCGAGGAGGCCACGGCGGCCAAGCAGAAGCCGCTCGGTGTGACCCAGCGCGGCAGCATGGCCGATAGCTCGTTCCCGGCGTTCCTCGATCTGGTCAAGCGCCAGTTGCGTGAGGATTACCGCGAAGAGGATTTGACCGAAGAAGGCCTGCGCATCTTCACCAGCTTCGATCCGATTCTCCAGCTCAAGGCTGAAAGTGCCCTGGCCGACACGCTGAAACGCCTGTCCGGCCGCAAGGGGGTGGATCAGGTTGAGGCCGGAATGGTCGTGACCAACCCGGAAACCGGCGAAGTACAGGTGCTTATAGGTAGTCGCCAGCCAGGTTATGCCGGCTTCAACCGCGCCCTGGATGCCGTCAGGCCGATCGGCTCCCTGATCAAACCGGCGATCTACCTGGCCGCCCTGGAGCGTCCGAGTCAGTACACCTTGACCAGTTTGCTGGAGGATCAGCCCTTCTCGATCAAGGGGCAGGATGGCCAGGTCTGGAGCCCGCAAAACTATGATCGCAAGGCCCATGGCACCGTTTACCTGTACCAGGGGCTGGCCAATTCCTACAACCTGTCCAGTGCCAAGCTGGGGCTGGAACTGGGTGTGCCAAATGTACTCAAAACTCTTGAGCGTCTGGGCGTTACGCGTAAATGGCCGGCTTACCCGTCGATGTTGCTGGGGGCTGGCGCGCTGACTCCGATGGAGGTGGCGGATATGTATCAGACCATGGCCAACGGCGGTTTCAATACACCCTTGCGCGGTATTCGTAGCGTGTTGACTGCCGAGGGTGAGCCGCTCAAACGCTACCCCTACCAGATTCAGCAGCGTTTCGATGCCGGGGCGATCTACCTGCTGCAAAATGCCATGCAGCGCACCATGCGCGAGGGCACCGGGCGTTCGGTTTACAGCCGCCTGCCCAGCTCCCTGGCTGTGGCCGGCAAGACCGGCACCAGTAATGATTCACGGGACAGCTGGTTCGCCGGTTTCAGTCAGGATCTGCTGGCGGTGGTCTGGCTCGGCCGCGACGACAATGGCCCTACGCCGTTGACTGGCGCAAGCGGCGCCCTGCAGGTCTGGACGGATTTCATGGTCAAGGCTGATCCGCTGCCGCTGGATATGCCGCTGCCGGATAACGTTGTCCAGGCCTGGGTGAATGCCGCTAACGGCCAGGGCTCTGACCCGAGCTGCCCGAATGCCGTGCAGATGCCGTATATTCGCGGCAGTGAGCCTGTCCCCGGTCAGGCCTGTGGTATTCAGGCACCGGTCGATTCGGTGATGGATTGGGTTCGTGGTTGGTTGGATTAAGTGAAGAGGGTATGAAGTGATCAAGTGGTTGATTCCTGCTTTAACCGCCTCGGTAGTGCTGGGCGGTTGTGCCAGTGTGCCGCGCGGCTCCATCCCCGTTGTCGATTCCAGTTCGTCGGTCTATGGCCAGCAGCAAGCCGATTCAGCTGGTGACGGTCGTTCGAGCGTCCAGCCGCCGCAGAGCGAGCCGGAGGATTCCGGTGTGGTGGTAATGGTGCCCGGGGCCGGCGGTAGTTCGGCGCCGATTCAGGCGTTTCCGGCGCCAGGCTCGCCGATTGGCGGTGCAGCGGATAGCGAGCCTTTCAGCACAGCCCCCGTCATCAGCGAGCCTGCGGGCGGGGGCAGTTCCAGCGTGCCGCCGCCTTCGACGCCGAGCGGCATACCGAGTTCCGGCGGTTTGGCCGCCGACGAGCAGTTGGACGGTCCCGTGCTGGCATTGCTCACCACGGCCCAGCAACAGCAAGGTAGCGGTGACCTGAATGGTGCCGCGTCCAGCCTGGAGCGTGCCCAGCGCATTGCCCCGCGCGAGCCGCAAGTGCTCTATCGTCTGGCGGAAGTGCGCTTGGCCCAAGGTGACGCGGCGCAGGCCGAACAGTTCGCTCGTCGCGGTCTGAGCTATGCCAGTGGTCGTCCGGCGTTGCAGGCCAGCTTATGGAACCTGATTGCCCAGGCACGTGAGCGTCAGGGCGATTCGGCTGGTGCGGCGCAGGCGCGTGAGCGGGCCAAGGTCAGTCTCTGATGGACGCTCGTGTGCCGGCAATTGCACAACAGCTGTTGCTGATCGAGCGTGAGTTGCGCCTGCAAGGCTGGTGGGACGAGCAGGCACCGAGCGATCAGGCGCTGGCCAGTCAGCAACCTTTTTGCGTCGATACGCTGTCCTTCGAGCAATGGTTGCAGTGGATTTTTCTGCCACGCATGAAAGACCTGCTCGAGAGCGGTGCCGCGCTGCCCGAGGCGTGCGGTATTCAGCCAATGGCTGAGCAGGTCTATGGTGCGCGCAGCGAACAGGCACGGGCGCTGATCAGGTTGCTGGGCGAGTTCGATCAACTGATTTGTGGTGCGGCCTGAGGCCGCATCCGGTTCAACGCTTTGCCCGCGCGGGGCTGATTACTTGCAGTTCTCGCCAATCGCCTGCTTGGCTTCGCTGATGCGCTGCTGACGCTCCTCCTCGTTCAGGCGGCGTACTTCGCCGTCGACTTCCACACGCACGCGCGGGTTGTTTTCCAGCTGGGCCAGATTGGTACGCACGGTTTGGCAGTATTTCCTGCGTTCTGCTTCCTGGGTCGCGATTTGCTGCTTCACTTTTTCATCGATAGCGGCTTGCTCCGGGTCGGCAATGCTCTCGACAGTCGGTGCCGCTGCCGGCGCGGCAGCCTTTGGTGGCGGTGCTGCGGTATTGATGGTGGTGGCTTGCTGGCCTTGCGGCGGCTGCGCGCCAAAGTGAGTGACCCCTTGTGCGTCGACCCATTTGTATACCTGGCTGGCCATGGCGCTTGCGCTCAGGGCGAGCAGCAAGCTGCTGGTGAGGATCATACGGCGCATGCTGTTTCCTTTTTAAGAGCGGCGATACCTGGTGGCTACTATAACCAAAACGGCTGAATCGTCATCCTGCGCTGTGTCACAGCACGCGGGCGACTGCTCGACTATTTGCCCTCTGCTGGATAGGCACTAGCCAAAGGACGCTGGCCCAGTTCGGTAGATAAGCGAAAATACTTCCCTGATTGCAGAATCCCTTACGGATTACTTGACTTGCCCTCGTCTAATCAGAACAATTCAACGTTCGCTGTAGTGGAGTCCGCCGCAAGCAGGCTTTAGCTCAGCAGACATGAGGCGCGTACCCGCGCCGACCTGTTTCACCCGCAACGCGTTACCTCGCGCTGGGTGGGAAGACCCCGCAACATTTTGGGGTATTCCCAATACTTGCTCAGTAGTAGCTGACGTAGTCGGCGACCACCGTCGCTCATGCTCTGCTTGGCAGTAAACCTATCTTAGGCCGTCCAGCTGTGGGCGGTTTTCTGGCGTTTTAGAGGTGAACAACGTGGAGCTTTTATCCGGCGCTGAAATGGTCGTCCGCTTCTTGCGTGACGAAGGCGTTAAGAACATCTATGGCTACCCTGGCGGTGCCTTGCTGCATATCTATGACGCTTTGTTCAAGGAGCCGGAAGTCAATCACATCCTGGTTCGTCATGAACAGGCGGCGACCCACATGGCCGACGGTTATGCCCGTGCCACCGGTAAAGCCGGTGTGGTACTGGTGACCTCGGGGCCTGGTGCGACCAATGCCATTACTGGCATCGCCACGGCCTACATGGATTCGATCCCGATGGTGGTGTTGTCCGGTCAGGTGCCGAGCAACATGGTCGGTACCGATGCCTTCCAGGAAACCGACATGATCGGTATTTCCCGGCCGATCGTGAAGCACAGCTTCATGATCAAGCATGCCTCGGAAATCCCGGAAGTCATGAAGAAGGCCTTCTATCTGGCGCAATCCGGTCGTCCCGGCCCGGTGGTCGTGGATATTCCGAAGGACATGACCAATCCGGCGGAAAAATTCGAATACGTCTACCCGAAGAAGGTCAAGCTGCGCTCCTACAGCCCGGCACTGCGTGGTCATTCCGGGCAGATCCGCAAGGCGGCGGAACTGCTTCTGAGCGCCAAGCGACCGATTGTCTATGCGGGTGGTGGTGTGATCATGGGCGGCGCCACATCACCGCTGACCGAGCTGGCGCAAATGCTCAACCTGCCGGTGACCAATACCCTGATGGGCTTGGGCTGCTATCCAGGCAGCGATCGTCAATTCCTCGGCATGCTCGGCATGCACGGCAGCTACACCGCCAACCTGGCGATGCATCATGCGGATGTGATCTTCGCGGTCGGTGCGCGTTTCGATGATCGGGTAATCAATGGCGCAGGCAAGTTCTGCCCGAACGCCAAGATCATCCACATCGACATCGACCCGGCTTCGATCTCCAAGACCATCAAGGCGGATATCCCGATTGTCGGTCCGGTGGAGAGCGTACTGACCGAGATGGTGGCGATTCTCAAGGAAATCGGCGAAACCCCGAGCAAAGAGGCGCTTTCCAGTTGGTGGAAGCAAATCGAGGAGTGGCGCGGCAGCCGTGGCATGTTCCCCTACGACAAAGGGGACGGCAGCATCATCAAGCCGCAGACGGTGATCGAAACCCTGTCGGAAATCACCCGTGGCGAAGCTTTCGTCACCTCGGACGTGGGGCAGCACCAGATGTTCGCGGCGCAGTACTACCGCTTCAACAAACCCAACCGCTGGATCAATTCCGGTGGCCTGGGCACCATGGGCTTCGGTTTTCCGGCAGCCATGGGCGTCAAGCTGAGCTTCCCGGACGACGACGTAGCCTGCGTGACCGGTGAAGGCAGCATCCAGATGAACATCCAGGAGCTGTCGACCTGCCTGCAGTACGATCTGCCGGTGAAGATCGTCAACCTGAACAATGGCGCCCTGGGCATGGTGCGTCAGTGGCAGGACATGAACTATGGCAGTCGCCATTCGCATTCCTACATGGAGTCGCTGCCTGACTTCGTCAAGCTGGCAGAAGCCTACGGCCATGTCGGCATGCGCATCACCGATCTGAAAGACTTGAAACCGAAGATGGAGGAGGCGTTCGCCATGAAGGATCGCCTGGTGTTCCTCGACATCCAGGTCGATACCAGTGAGCACGTCTATCCGATGCAGATCAAAGACGGTGCGATGCGCGATATGTGGCTGAGCAAGACGGAGCGTACCTAATCATGCGACACATTATCTCCCTGCTGCTGGAAAACGAGCCAGGCGCATTGTCCCGTGTGGTCGGTCTGTTCTCGCAACGCAACTACAACATCGAAAGCCTGACAGTGGCGCCGACCGAAGACCCGACCTTGTCGCGTCTGACGTTGACCACCGCCGGCCACGATGAGGTGATCGAGCAGATCACCAAGAACCTCAACAAGCTGATCGAAGTGGTCAAGTTGGTCGACCTGTCGGAGAGCGCGCACATCGAGCGCGAGCTGATGCTGGTCAAGGTCAAGGCCACCGGCGCCCAGCGCGCCGAGGTCAAGCGCACCACCGACATCTTCCGCGGACAGATCGTCGACGTGAATGCCAGCGTTTACACCATTCAGCTGGCCGGAACGAGCGACAAGCTGGACAGCTTTATCCAGGCAATAGGCGCAGCCGCGATCCTGGAAACCGTACGCAGTGGCGTCACCGGGATTGCCCGTGGCGACAAAGTACTCAGCATCTAAACCTTTGGCGAACGGCCTTCGAGGCCAGGTAAATAGGGGAATTTTTCCATGAAAGTGTATTACGACAAAGACTGCGACCTCTCGATCATCCAGGGCAAGAAAGTCGCCATCATCGGTTACGGTTCCCAGGGCCATGCCCAGGCGTGCAACCTGAAAGATTCCGGCGTTGACGTCACTGTCGGCCTGCGCAAGGGTTCTGCCACTGTCGCCAAGGCTGAAGCTCATGGCCTGAAAGTGACCGACGTTGCTTCTGCAGTAGCCGCTGCTGATCTGGTGATGATCCTCACTCCGGACGAGTTCCAGTCCCAGCTGTACAAGAACGAAATCGAGCCGAACATCAAGCAAGGCGCCACCCTGGCCTTCTCCCATGGCTTCGCGATCCATTACAACCAGGTTGTGCCGCGTGCCGACCTCGACGTGATCATGATCGCGCCCAAGGCGCCGGGTCACACCGTGCGTTCCGAGTTCGTCAAAGGCGGCGGCATCCCTGATCTGATCGCGATCTATCAGGATGCGTCCGGCAATGCCAAGAATGTTGCCCTGTCCTACGCCTCGGGCGTCGGCGGCGGTCGTACCGGCATCATCGAAACCACCTTCAAGGACGAGACCGAAACCGATCTGTTCGGCGAACAGGCCGTTCTCTGTGGTGGTTGCGTCGAGTTGGTCAAGGCTGGCTTCGAGACTCTGGTGGAAGCGGGCTATGCACCGGAAATGGCCTACTTCGAGTGTCTGCACGAACTGAAGTTGATCGTGGATCTCATGTACGAAGGCGGTATCGCCAACATGAACTACTCGATCTCCAACAACGCCGAGTACGGCGAGTACGTGACCGGTCCTGAAGTGATCAACGCCGAGTCCCGTCAAGCCATGCGTAACGCCCTGAAGCGCATTCAAGACGGCGAATATGCCAAGATGTTCATCCAGGAAGGTGCGGCCAACTACCCGTCGATGACTGCCTATCGTCGCAACAATGCGGCCCATGGTATCGAAGTGGTCGGTGAGAAACTGCGCTCCATGATGCCGTGGATCACTGCCAACCAGATCGTCGACAAGACCAAGAACTAAGGTCTGTCCATGTGAGAAAAAACGCGGCTAAGGCCGCGTTTTTTCATTCTGAGGCAAGGCTTCTGGTATAAAGCCTGATCATTGAGTCAAAGCTGGCGGCGAACCCTGATTGGTAACGTCTGTCGAAATTCTCCAAATTCAGTTGCAAGGTGTTGTTCATGAGCGAACGTCCAGAAGAGCCCCAGTCGGCCCCAGACGCCGAAAGCTTGCTGCCTATCGATGAGCATATCGAGGAGGGGCAGGATGCCGAGGGGCGCAAGGTCCGTCACCGCGGCATCTATCTTCTACCCAATTTGTTTACTACCGCCAACCTGTTCGCAGGGTTCTACGCCATCATCAATGCAATGAACGGCAATTTCTATGTGGCCGCCGCTGCGGTGTTCGTGGCCATGGTGCTGGACAGTCTCGATGGTCGAGTGGCGCGACTGACCAATACCCAGAGTGCGTTCGGCGCCGAGTATGACTCGTTGTCTGACATGGTTGCCTTCGGCGTAGCGCCGGCGTTGTTGGCCTTCGAGTGGGCGCTAGGCAGTATGGGCAAGGTCGGCTGGATGGTCGCCTTCATCTATGTTGCTGGTGCGGCCTTGCGCCTGGCTCGCTTCAATACGCAGATAGGCAGTGCCGACAAGCGCTATTTCATTGGTTTGGCAAGTCCGGCTGCGGCTGGCGTGGTTGCGGGTACTGTGTGGGCCTTCAGTGACTTTGGTATCAAGGGCTCGAACATGGCCTTTGTAGTCGCCATATTGGTGGCGACCGCCGGCATGCTGATGGTCAGCAATATCAAGTACCACAGCTTCAAGGATCTGGATTTGAAGGGGCGAGTACCGTTTGTGGCGATCTTGGCGGTGGTCTTGGTCTTCGCCGTGGTGTTCAGTGATCCGCCGCGGATTCTGCTGATCATCTTCCTGGCTTATGCAGCGTCCGGGCCGGTGCAATACTTAGTGCAATTGCGGCGTCGTAAATCTGCCGAGTAGTTATTAAGCATGTTGTTGTCACGAAGCCGTTGATGGTTTGCATCAACGGCTTTGTCGTATCTGCGCCATGCGTCTACTGCCTGGTCTTCTGGTCATGGAGTACAGTTGTTGCGGTCTGTAGATAGGGGCTTTGCAAGGCACTGAAGGGTTAATACTCATAAAAGCCGAATAAAGCCTTGACGCAGTTTCTGCTGGGCCTATAATGCGCACCTCTTCCGGCGCAGACCTCTCGGAAAACCTCTTGCAAAACAAGAAGTTAGCTTAAAAAGAGGGGTTGCAAAGCAGCGAAAGCTGTGTAGAATGCGCCG
>JAUYKV010000008.1 GCA_030699825.1 Pseudomonas sp.
CAGCAGCCCCAAGAACTGAAGATTTAACGGAATAGTTCATTATGTCGGCGACTCAAAATTACGGCACTGGCCGTCGCAAGACTGCAACCGCTCGCGTTTTCATGCGTGCCGGTACTGGCAAGATCTCCATCAACAATCGTACTCTCGACGGTTTCTTCGGTCGCGAAACTGCCCGCATGGTAGTTCGTCAGCCGCTGGAACTGGTTGAAATGACCGAGAAGTTCGATATCTACGTCACCGTTCTCGGTGGCGGCGTGAGTGGCCAGGCTGGCGCAATCCGCCACGGCATCACTCGTGCGCTGATGGATTACGACGAATCGCTGCGTCCTGCTCTGCGCAAGGCTGGCTTCGTGACTCGCGATGCTCGTGAAGTCGAGCGCAAGAAGGTTGGTCTGCGTAAAGCGCGTAAGCGTCCGCAGTACTCCAAGCGTTAATTCGCTACTTGCGTTCAAAAGCGCCCGGTTTCCTTTTGGAGCTGGGCGTTTTTTTTGCACTACTGATTGCTCTGCGACATCGTGCCGCGGCCTTGTGTGCCGTGCCCTGCACGGGGTTGGGCTGTTTCCTGTAAGGTAATTGCCTTGTCAGAAAAGCGGCATTTCTTTACCATTTGGCGGATTTTTTGCGCGACTCGATTTTTACCTAGTATAGGCCTGACAACAGGTCATTAAGCTGATGGGAGACGACTGAATGAGCAATGACGGCGTGAATGCAGGCCGGCGTCGCTTCTTGGTGGCGGCCACCTCTGTGGTGGGCGCTGCTGGAGCGGTGGGTGCCGCGGTCCCGTTCGTGGGGTCATGGTTCCCGAGCGCTAAGGCTAAAGCTGCCGGTGCACCTGTGAAGGTGAACGTTGGCAAGATCGAGCCCGGCCAGCAAATGGTTGCCGAGTGGCGGGGGCAACCGGTGTTTATCGTGCGCCGTACCGAGGAGATTCTCGGCAACCTGGCGAAACTCGAGCCGAAACTGGCTGATTCCGATTCCCAGGCCTCCGAGCAACCGAGCTATGTCGATGCGAAAACCCGTTCGATCAAGCCGGAGCTGTTGCTGCTGGTAGGTCTGTGCACTCACCTCGGCTGCTCGCCATCCTTCCGTCCGGAAGTGGCGCCGGCGGATCTGGGGGAAGAGTGGGTGGGGGGGTATTTCTGCGCGTGCCACGGTTCTCGCTATGACCTGGCCGGGCGTGTTTACAAGGCACAGCCGGCGCCCCTGAATCTGCCGGTGCCGCCGCACACGTACGAATCAGATGACGTGATCATCATCGGTGTGGATCAGGAGCAAGCCTAATGAGCAAGTTCATGGAATGGGTGGATGCGCGCTTCCCGGCGACCAAAATGTGGGAAGACCATCTGAGCAAGTATTACGCGCCGAAGAACTTCAACTTCTTCTACTTCTTCGGCTCCCTGGCGCTGCTGGTGCTGGTCAGCCAGATCGTTACCGGCGTTTGGCTGACCATGAGCTACAACCCGTCGGCCGAAGAGGCATTCGCTTCGGTCGAGTACATCATGCGCGACGTCGAGTACGGCTGGATCCTGCGCTACCTGCACTCCACCGGTGCCTCGGCGTTCTTCGTCGTGGTCTACCTGCACATGTTCCGCGGCATGCTCTACGGCTCCTACCAGAAGCCGCGCGAGCTGGTGTGGATCTTCGGCATGCTGATCTACCTGATGCTGATGGCCGAGGCCTTCATGGGTTACCTGCTGCCGTGGGGGCAGATGTCCTATTGGGGTGCCCAGGTGATCATCTCGCTGTTCGGTGCCATTCCGGTAATCGGCGCCGACCTGACCCAGTGGATTCGTGGTGACTACCTGATCTCCGGGATCACCCTGAACCGCTTCTTCGCCCTGCATGTGGTGGCGCTGCCGATTGTGATTCTCGGTCTGGTGGTGCTGCATATCCTGGCGCTGCACGAGGTCGGCTCGAACAACCCCGATGGCGTTGAGATCAAGAAGAAGAAGGATGCGAACGGCATACCCCTGGATGGCATTCCTTTCCATCCGTACTACACGGTGAAAGACATCGTCGGCGTAGTGGTATTCCTGTTTATCTTCTGCTTCGTGGTGTTCTTCTTCCCGGAAATGGGCGGCTACTTCCTCGAGAAGCCCAACTTCGAAGTCGCCAACCCGTTCAAGACGCCTGCGCACATCGCCCCGGTGTGGTCCTTCACGCCGTTCTACGCGATCTTGCGGGCGATCCCGGACAAGCTGATGGGCGTCATTGCCATGGGTGGCGCGATTGCCGTGCTGTTCGTGCTGCCGTGGCTGGATCGTAGTCCGGTCAAGTCGATGCGTTACAAGGGCTGGCTGAGCAAGATCTGGCTGCTGGTGTTCTGCGTGTCCTTCGTGATTCTGGGCGTGCTGGGCGTGCTGTCGCCGACCCCGGGCCGCACCCTGCTGTCGCAGGTGTGTACCTTCCTGTACTTCGCGTACTTCATCCTGATGCCGTTCTATACCAGGATGGAGAAGACCAAACCGGTTCCGGAAAGGGTGACTGGCTGATGAAAAAGCATTTTGCAGCACTGATTATCGCGCTTCTGCCGGGCCTGGCGTTTGCCGCTGGCGGTCTTGAGTATCCGTTGGACAAGGTCGAGATCGATCTGACCGACAAGGCCGGCATGCAGGATGGTGCGCGTACCTTCGCCAACTATTGCATGGGCTGTCATAGCGCCAAGTTCCAGCGCTATGAGCGGGTGGCCGATGACCTGGGTATCCCGCATGAGCTGATGCTGGAGAACCTGATCTTCAACGACGCCAAGATTGGCGAGCATATGAAGATCGGCATGCAGCCCGAGGATGCCAAGGCATGGTTCGGGGCAGCGCCTCCGGACCTGACCCTGGTTGCCCGCGTACGCGGCACCGACTGGCTGTATACCTACCTGCGTACCTTCTACGATGACCCGAGCCGTCCGCTGGGGGCCAACAACAAGGTGTTCCCGAACGTTGGCATGCCCAACGTGCTGGTGGCCTTGCAGGGCAAGCAGGTGATCGGATGCAAGCAGGTCCAGGTGGTCGAGGAAGGCAAGAAGCAGTTCGATCCGTTGACCGGCACGCCCATCACTCATGAGGCCTGCGATCAGTTGGCCATCGAGCCGAAGAGTGGTGCCCTGAGTGAGGAGGAGTTCGACACCAAGGTCAAGAACCTGGTGACCTTCCTGGCTTACTCGGCTAATCCGGTGAAGCTGGAGAGTCAGCGTATCGGCACCTACGTGCTGCTGTATCTGGCCTTCTTCTTCGTCTTCGCCTACCTGCTCAAGCGCGAGTACTGGAAGGACGTGCATTAATCATTTGTCGCTTCAATGTTGTCCTGCGCGCCCCTTTGGGCGCGCAGTTTTTTCTGCTTCCAATAACCTAAATAAGCGAGGAGGACCGCCATGGGCGTGACCAACCGGTTGGCCTGCTACTCCGACCCCGCCGACCACTATTCCCACCGCGTACGCATCGTGCTCGCCGAGAAGGGTGTCAGCGCCGAGATCATCAGTGTCGAAAAGGGCCGCTATCCGGCAAGGTTGCTGGAGGTTAACCCCTATGCCAGCCTGCCGACCCTGGTCGACCGTGATTTGGCGTTGTACGAGTCGACTGTTGTGATGGAATACCTGGATGAACGCTATCCGCATCCGCCGTTGTTACCGGTTTATCCAGTGGCGCGGGCCAATAGCCGCCTGCTGATTCACCGTATTCAGCGCGATTGGTGTGCTCAGGTCGACCTGATCCTCGACTCGCGCAGCAAGGAGCCGGCTCGCGTGCAGGCCCGCAAGGAGTTGCGTGAGAGCCTTACCGGCGTTTCGCCGCTGTTCGCCGACAAGCCGTACTTTCTCAGCGACGAGTTGAGCCTGGTGGATTGCTGCTTGCTGCCGCTGCTCTGGCGCCTGCCGGTGCTGGGCATCGAGCTGGCCAAGCCGGCCAAGCCGTTGCTCGATTACATGGACCGTCAGTTTGCCCGTGAGGCCTTTCAGGTCAGTCTTTCCCCCGTTGAGCGCGATATGCGCTGAAGCTGAGGAGGCTTTGATGAACTCCAGTCGTCCTTACCTGGTTCGTGCACTTTACGAGTGGATCGTCGACAACGACTACACTCCGCATTTGTTGGTCAATGTCGAGTTCGCCGGTGTGCAGGTGCCGCCAGGCTTCGCCAGTGATGGGCAGATCGTGCTGAACGTCTCGCCCAGCGCGGTGCGTCATCTGCATATGGATAACGATGCGGTGAGCTTCGAGGGCCGCTTCGGCGGGACGCCATACAGCCTGTATGTCCCGACTGCGGCCATACTGGCGATTTATGCGCGGGAGAATGGCCAGGGCATGGTCTTCGACCTGGAGCCGCCGATACCGGATGACGAGGAGGGTGACGGCCCGGATGATCAGGGGCCGCCAGACGGTGAGCCGCCGCGTCCCAGTGGGCGCCCCAGTCTGAAGGTGGTCAAGTGACTCCCGGCTTCGAGCTGCAAGCCATAAGCTTCAGGTAAAAACAGGGCGCCATGGGCGCCCTGTTTTTTGCGTGATTTTTCTTGCAGCTTGCTGCTGTCCCTAATCGGTATATTGGAACAGCTTGACGATCTTCTGCACGCCGGAGGTGCCCTGCACCAGGCTGGTCGCCCGGTTGGCTTCCTGGCGCGAGACCAGGCCCATCAGGTAGACGATGCCGTTCTCGGTGATTACCTTGATCCGCGAGCCCGGTACAGTCGCGTCGGCGACCATCTGGGCCTTGATCTTGGTGGTCAGCAGTGAGTCGTTGCTGCGCACGAGCAGGGAAGTCGGCTGCAGTACCTGCAGTTCGTTGTGCACCTTGGTGACGTTCTGAACCTTGCGCGCCGCTTGTTCGGCGGCGCTTTTCAGTTCGCTGCGCGGCGTCTGGCCGGCCAGCAGCACCACACCGTTGTAACTGGTGATCACAATGTGCGAGGTCGGATCGGTCAGGTCGATATGAGCGCGGGTGATATTGGTGCGCACTTGCGGGGCGATGAACTGGTCATCGATTTTATTGCCGATACTGCGGCTGCCGCAACCGGCAAGAATCAGGCTGCACAGCAGGCCGGCAAGGATCAGTGGCGAACGGGTCATTCTTCACTCCCAAACAGTTGGCAATCAATCAGGTCGCACAGGCAGTGGATCACCAACAGGTGGACTTCCTGGATGCGTGCGGTGACCTTCGACGGTACGCGAATTTCCACGTCTTCGGGCAGCAGCAGCGAGGCCATGCCGCCGCCGTCGCGACCGGTGAGGGCCACCACGGTCATTTCACGGTCGTGGGCGGCCTGGATGGCCTGGATCACGTTGGCCGAGTTGCCGCTGGTGGAGATGGCCAGCAGCACGTCGCCCGGCTGGCCGAGGGCGCGGATCTGCTTGGAGAAAATTTCGTTGTAGCTGTAGTCGTTGGCGATCGAGGTGATGGTCGAGCTGTCGGTGGTCAGGGCAATGGCCGGCAGGCTCGGACGCTCGCGTTCGAAGCGGTTGAGCAGTTCCGAGGAAAAGTGCTGGGCATCGCCTGCCGAGCCGCCGTTGCCACAGGTGAGTATCTTGCCCTCGCTGAGCAGTGCCTGAGCCATGGCCAGGCTGCCCTGTTCGATGAAGGGAACCAGTACTTCCAGGGCCTGCTGCTTGGTTTCAATGCTGGCCAGGAACAGTTGGCGGATACGGTCTTGCATTTCCATCGGAGATTTAACCTTCAGTGTGGCGCCGGTTCAGGTGTCAAAGGCGTTTTGGATCCAGTTCAGTCGGGGCGTCGAGTTGCCTTCGGCGGTTATGGCAATCACGTCGAACCGGCAGGGCTGTTTGGCCCAACGCGATTCCCTCTGCAAAAAGTACATGGCGGCTTTCGTGAGCTTTTCGCGCTTGCGTGCGTCGACGCTCTCTACGGCACCGCCCCAGGCGGAATGCCGGCGGTAGCGGACTTCGACGAATACTACTGTATCGCCATCGAGCATGACCAGATCAAGCTCGCCGCAGCGGCAGCTCCAGTTCTGCGCCAGGAGCTTCAGACCCTGTTGCTGCAGATGCAGGCGGGCCAACTCTTCGGCCGCCTTGCCGCTGCTTTGCGTGCTGCTGTGGTCGATCAATTGAGGCTGTCTGGCAGGCGTTCGACGCGACCGCCGCGAAACTCGGCCCAGGGCAGTTGGCGCTCGATGCGCTGTGCCGGGTTGAGGCTGAGGCTGCCGGACAGGCCGTCGATCCGGGTCTCCGGCAGGGCCTTGAGCTGGCCCAGGCGCGGCGCCAGGAGGTAGGCGTCGGCGCCCATGGCATAAAGCCGGCCGAGACTGCCGCCGGCTTGTGGCCACTGACTTTCGACTTGCTGGCGGATCGGGTCGTTGACGTTCAGCAGCCAGGGTGTTTCGCAAAAACGAATGCCATTCAGGTCTTGGTGCTGTGCATCGCTGTGATTGCCGGTGAACAGGTGCGAAGTGGCGTAGACGGGCACATCGCCCGCGTACTGGAAGGCCAGGATCGGTTTGATCTGCTGTGCTTGCTGCGGGGTGGCCGCCAGGAAGATGAAATCGATGTCCTGGCGTCGTGCCGGCTGTGCGGCCACCGCAGCACCCAGGGTGTTCTGCAGGCGCTTGGTGCGTGCCTCGCTTTCGCGCAATTGGAACAGTTCGGCGATTTGCCGGGCCAGCTCAACCGGCTGGTCGACATGTTCGGCGGCGATCAGGGTGCCGCCCTGGGCTTGCCAGCTCTGGCGGAAGGCATCGAGCACCCGGTCGCCCCATTCTCCACGTGGCACCAGGGCGGCTGCCCGGCGCATGCCGTCGGCCCAGGCGCGGCGTGCCGCTTCGCGCGCTTCGTCTTCGGCGGCGAGGCCGAACTGGAACAGCTGTGGCGGGCCTTCCTGGTCGGGGTCGCTGTAGTTCAGGGCCAGGGTGGTGATCGGCAATTGCTCGCGATCACCGAGTTGCTTGACCAGTGGTTTTTCCAGCGGGCCGATAACCAGTTGCACGCCGGCAGCCTGGGCCTGGCGGTAGAACTCATCCAGCGAGTCCAGGCGCGAGCTGTCATAGAACTGGATGTTCGGCGGGTTCTGCCCGGCCTGCTGGGCCTGATAGTGGGCCGAGAGGAAGCCGTCACGCAGGGCGCGCGCGACCCCTGCAAGCGGGCCTTCTTGCGGTAGCAGCAGGGCTATTTCCTGCAAGGGTTGGCTGGACAGTTGTTGCAGTTTGCTCAGCGCTGGCGGCAACTGCAGGGCGGCCGGATGCTGGGGGTGTTGCGCCAGCCAGTCATCGATGGCTGCTTGCTGCTGTTGCAGGGTGCCTGGGGTCTTGGTGGCCCGAGCCAGACCCAGCCAGCCGGCCAGGTCGGCGCCGTCGCTGGCTTGCAGTTGCTCGCTGGGCAGGCTGGAGACCAGGCTCCAGATGCTCTCGTGGTTGCGTTTGGCGGCTGCGCCGCTGAGCAGTGGAGCGATGTAAACGCGTTCGCGGGCGGCGGCAAGGATCTGTCCGTCGGCCTGCAGGGCGTTGGCGCGAGCCAGCTGGGTGCGCACTTGCTGTTCGACCGGCAGCTCGCCCAGGCGTTGCAGGCTTGGGTGGTCGAGCGCTTTCAGGGCGGCTTTGGGCTTTTCCCGCGCCAATGCCAGCTCGGCGGCCAGGGTGCTGGCGTAGATCTGCTGGGCAGGCTTGAGGCTGCCGAGTTGCAGCTGTTCGAGGATGCTGTCGGCGCGGGCGATATTTTTTTGCTGGTAAGCCAGGTCGGCGGCAGCCAGGCGCAGCAGCGCGGCTGGCTCGGGCTTGCTCTCGGCGGCCTGCTGCAGCAGTTGCTCGATGCTGGCCTGAGGGGTGCGCGGCAGTTCTCCCAGGGTGGATGAGGGCGAGCTGGCGCAGGCGCCAAGCAGGCCGGCAAGGCAGAGAACGAGGAGTGGGCGCAGGCAGGCGATCATGTAGGCGTTCCTGGTACTTGATCAAATGAACGGCGAATTGTACCCAAGGCCTGGCCCTGGCGCGATGTCGATGGCGTGAAACGGGCTACAATGCGCGCTTTTGCGATTGAAGAGGCTGGTGCTGTGACCACTCCTGCTGCATCGAACTCCACTCCTGGCACCCTTTATGTGGTCGCCACGCCAATCGGCAACCTGGACGACATCAGTGCGCGGGCGCTCCAGGTGCTCGGCGCTGTGGCCTTGATCGCCGCCGAGGACACCCGCCACTCCGTGCGCCTGATGCAGCATTTCGGTATCGCCACGCCGCTGGCCGCCTGTCACGAGCACAACGAGCGCGATCAGGGTGGGCGCTTTCTCGCGCGCCTGCTGGCCGGCGACGATGTAGCGTTGATTTCCGACGCCGGTACGCCGTTGATTTCCGACCCGGGTTATCACCTGGTGCGCCAGGCGCGGGCCGCCGGCGTCGCGGTGGTGCCGGTGCCGGGGGCTTGTGCGCTGATTGCGGCGCTGTCGGCGGCGGGCTTGCCGTCCGACCGGTTTATTTTCGAAGGGTTTCTGCCGGCCAAGAGCGCCGGCCGTCGTACGCGTCTGGAGCAGGTAAAGGAAGAGCCGCGCACGCTGATCTTCTATGAGGCGCCGCACCGCATTCTCGAGTGCCTGGAGGACATGCAGGCGGTGTTCGGCGATGAGCGCCCGGCACTGCTCGCGCGGGAAATCAGCAAGACCTTCGAGACGCTCAAGGGCCTGCCATTGGCCGAGTTGCGCGCTTGGGTGGCGGCTGACAGCAATCAGCAGCGCGGCGAGTGCGTGGTGCTGATCGCTGGCTGGCAGGCGCCGGAAGGCGAGGCGGCTGTGAGTGCCGAGGCGCTGCGTGTGCTCGAGCTGTTGCTCAAGGAAATGCCACTCAAGCGGGCGGCAGCGTTGGCAGCGGAAATCACTGGGGTGCGCAAGAACTTGCTCTATCAGGCGGCGCTGGAACGGCAGAAAGATGCTTGAGCCTTGTTCTATCGGGCGCGTGTCGGTAACCTTGGCGGCGGAGAGTCGATCGGACAGTCGCTGCCGTGTTTCGTTCTGCGAAATGCGGGGGAGGAAAGTCCGGGCTCCATAGGGCGGAGTGCCAGGTAACGCCTGGGAGGCGTGAGCCTACGGAAAGTGCCACAGAAAATAACCGCCTAAGCGCTTCGGCGCCGGTAAGGGTGAAAAGGTGCGGTAAGAGCGCACCGCACGGCTGGTAACAGTTCGTGGCTAGGCAAACCCCACTCGGAGCAAGACCAAATAGGGTTCCATTGGCGTGGCCCGCGCTGGAACCGGGTAGGTTGCTAAAGGCGTGCAGTGATGTACGTCGTAGAGGAATGACTGTCCTCGACAG